>NZ_JBQFZC010000002.1:0-657215 GCF_056542025.1 Ruegeria sp. AF2
ATGGCTCACATCAAACACCGCCGCCTTCTCACGGCACTGCTTATGCTCCCCCATAATCCCCAAAGGATACTGAACAGGCATCTCCCAACCCGCAAAATCAACCAACTTACCCCCCAACTCAACATGCAAAGCGTAAAGAGGCGTGCGTTTTAATTCGGTCATCAACTTAACCTTTCAATCAGCGGGACTGGTCGCGAACAACCGTGACGGTGCAATGCGCGTTGCGCACGACACGGGCCAGGTTCGGGCCAATCTCATAGTTCGGGAAATCGCCTTTGGTCGAAGCCATGACGATCAGATCAAAGCCCTCTTTGTAGGCGAGCTTCAGAATCTCACGATAGACGCTGCCTTCTTCGATATGGATCGCCACATCAGATGCACCGTTGTGATCCAGTATGGCCTGCACCGCATTGCGCACGTGGTCTTTTGCGCCTGCGCCATAATTGGCGGGCAGATTCGGCAACTGGATGATCTCAGGAATGACGGCAATCGCGTGCAATTCAGCGCCGTAGAACTTTGCTTGTTCCTGTGCGAGCGGCAGGGCGTTCTTCCACGAACGGTCGTCGGTGTGATCAATCGGCAGCAGGATTTTCGTGGCCATCACGTCTCTCCTCGAGAAATGGAATTCTGTTTGAAGCCGGGGGGCCGGGATGGCCCCCCGTATTTTCATCCGAGATTATTCGGCGGGTGTGCCGCCTGGCTCTTCGGACTTTCCACCTGAGGCAAAGAACTCTTTCGTCAGTTTGAAGACGATCGGGCTCAGCAGCGCCAGGGCGATCAGGTTCGGAATGGCCATCATCGCGTTTAGCGTATCGGCCAGCAGCCAGATGAAGCCCAGATCCGCTGTTGCGCCAAAATAGATCATGACGATCCACAGGACGCGGTAGGGAATCAGGGATTTCACGCCTAGCAGGAACTCAACACATTTCTCGCCATAGAAGGACCAGCCTAGAATGGTGGTAAAGGCAAAGATCGACAGAGCGATGGCGATCAGATACCCACCGATACCCGGCAGCGACAGTTCGAACGCGTGACTGGTTAGTGCTGCACCGGATTCACCCGATGTCCAGGCACCCGATGAGATGATAGCAAGACCGGTGATGGTGCAGACGATGATTGTGTCGATGAACGTACCCAACATCGCGATCAGGCCCTGATTAACTGGACCTTTGGTCTCGGCTGCGGCGTGTGCGATCGGAGCGGAACCCAGACCGGCTTCGTTCGAGAAGACACCACGTGCCACACCAAAGCGGATCGCGGCCCAAACGGCGGCACCCGCGAAACCACCTTCGGCGGCCGACGGGGTGAAGGCGTAGGTGAAAACAAGCGACAGAGCGGAGCCGATGTTACCGATGTTGATCAGTAGAACCAGCAGGCCTGCGACGATGTAGGCAATCGCCATGAACGGAACCAGTTTACCTGCAACCGCACCGATGCGGGTGATGCCGCCCAGGATCACGGCCGCGGTCAGAACCATCAGGACAACGCCGGTAACCGAAGTGTTCAGGCCGAAGTTCGACTCCAGAACCTGTGCAACACCATTGGCCTGTACACCGTTGCCGATGCCGAACGCCGCGATTGCGCCGAACAGAGCAAATGCAACACCCAGCCAGGCCCATTTCGCGCCGAGGCCGTTTTTGATGTAGTACATCGGGCCGCCGACATAGTTACCAAGCTCGTCTTTTTCGCGGTATTTCACCGCGCAGACAGCTTCGGCATATTTGGTGGCCATGCCCACCAGGGCGGTCATCCACATCCAGAACAAGGCGCCCGGACCGCCCAGGAAGACAGCAGTGGCCACACCAGCGATGTTGCCCGTACCGATAGTCGCAGATAGCGAGGTCATCAGCGCGTTGAACGGGCTGATCTGGCCCTCGCCCTGACCTTCGCGGCCTTTGAACAGCAGGCTGAAGCCTGTGCCAATGCGCAGGATCGGCATGAACTTCAGGCCGACCTGCAGGAAGAAGCCAACGCCGAGAATGAGAACCAGCATCAGCGGCCCCCACACGACGCCATTGATGGCCCCTACGATTGAATTTAACGCTTCCATGGTTTCCCTCCCATTTGCGTTAGGTTTATGCCCTGTTCGCCAAAGCCCGCTGGCGGGCCCGCTTAAGGGCGGCAAAGTCTTCGTCCGCGTGGAACGATGATCGGGTCAGCGGCGTTGCCGACACGTGCAAAAAGCCCTTGGAACGCGCGATCTGTTCCAGTTGGGCAAATTCTTCCGGTGTCCAGAACCGGTCAATCGGATGGTGTTTAGGGGTCGGTTGCAGATATTGGCCGACGGTTAGGAAATCGACATTGGCCGCGCGCAGGTCGTCCATGACCTGACGGACATCGTCCAGACTTTCGCCAAGCCCGACCATCAGGCCAGATTTGGTAAAAAGCTCCGGGTTCGCGCGTTTGGCATCATCCAGCAGACGCAGCGAGGTGTAATAGCGTGCACCCGGTCGCACAGTTGGATAAAGGTGCGGCACAGTTTCCAGATTGTGGTTGAAAACGTCCGGCGCCGCTTCAAATACGATCTCTGACGCAGTGCCTTTTCCAAGAAAATCGGGTGTCAGAACCTCGACAGTCGTACCGGGGTTCTGATGGCGCACGGCACGGATGGTCTGAGCGATATGCTCGGCCCCACCATCTGCTAGATCATCGCGATCGACCGAGGTGATCACCACATGAAGCAGGCCCAGTTTCTTGACGGCGGCGGCGACTCGCCCGGGTTCAAACACATCCAGAGCATCCGGGCGACCCGTTGAGACATTGCAGAACGAACAACCCCGCGTGCAAACCTCACCCATGATCATCATGGTGGCGTGGCGCTTGGACCAGCATTCGCCGATATTGGGGCAGGCGGCTTCTTCGCAGACCGTCGCCAGATCATGCTCGCGCATGAGGCGTCGTGTTTCATAGTATTCAGCGCTGTCGCCCTTTTTCTTGCGAATCCACTTGGGCTTGCGCGGGATGACACTGTCGGCCTTTTTGGCTTTTTCCGGGTGGCGAGGGCGAAGCTGGATGGTCATCTGGCTGGTCTCCCTTATGCGTGGATCGCGCGGCCCAAGGCGTCGAGGCAGGCTTCTTTGACGGCCTCGCCCATGGCCGGGTGCGCATGGCAGGTTGCAGCGACTTCGGACACCGTTGCGCCCTTTGTCATCGCCAGAACCAGTTCAGCGATTAGATCGCCGCCATGGGCTCCGCATATATGCGCACCCAGGATCTGGCCGTTCGGGTCTGCCAGAACCTTCACTGCACCGTCTGTTTCACCGGTCGAACGCGCGCGCGAGTTCGCCATGAAGGCGAATTTGCCGACCGAATACTCGGCACCGGATTCTTTCAGTGCTTCTTCGGTCAAACCAACCGAGGCGACTTCGGGGTCGGTGTACACCACGCCGGGAACAGTGTTGTAATCGACGTGGCCAGCTTCGCCTGCCAGCATTTCTACACAGGCGACACCATCTTCTTCGGCCTTGTGCGCCAGCATAGGCCCGGGAACGCAATCACCGATGGCGTAGATGCCCGGGACAGATGTCTGAAATGCGCCATCAACTTCAATGAAACCGCGTTGGTTCACGGCCACGCCCAGCTCTTCCAAACCAAGGCCACGTGTGACTGGGCGGCGACCCACGGCGATCAACACCTTGTCGGCCTCGATTACATCTTCTTCGTCCTTGCCGACGCGGTCCACAGTTAGTGTCAGGCCAGTATCCGTTTTGTCGACGGATTTCAGTGCCCGGCCCAGCTGGAATTTCAGGCCACGTTTTGACAGCGCGCGTTGCGCCAGTTTGGCAATTTCACCATCCATGCCGGGCAGAACGCGGTCTAGATATTCGACGACCGTAACTTTGGCTCCGAGACGCGCCCAAACTTGCCCAAGTTCCAGTCCGATGACACCGGCACCGATCACCACCAGATGCTCGGGCACACTCTCCAGCGCAATCGCGCCCGTCGAACTGAGGATATCTTGCTCGTCAATCTCAATTCCTGGCAACGGAGTAGGTTCGGAACCAGTGGCAATGAGGATGTTCTTGGCCTCATGGACTTCGTTACCCACCTTGACCTGACCAGCGGCCGGAATACTGGCCCACCCTTCGATCAGATCAACGCCGTTTTTCTTGAACAAAAACGCAATGCCCTTGGTCAGGTCGCCTACGATCTTGTCCTTGCGTCCCATTATTGCGGGCACATCGATGCTGGCCCCCTCGACCGCAATACCGTGGGAGGAGAGATGTGCAAGTTCGGCATATTTGGCCGAGGAGGTCAGCAACGCTTTGGAGGGTATGCACCCCACATTCAAACAGGTCCCGCCAAGCGCACTGTGGCCTTCAACGCAAGCGACATTCAGGCCCAGCTGTGCCGCGCGGATCGCGGCGACATAGCCGCCCGGACCGCCCCCGATGACAATAAGATCGTAAGTCATTTGGTATTCTTTCAGTAGATCGGGTGGCTTGCGCAGTGCGCGCGGACCTTTTCACGGGTTTCCTTTTCGACGGTCTCGTCACCGTCAGACGATTGTGCCAGCGCGTCCAACACATCACCGATCATGTGGCCAATCTGTTTGAACTCTTCTGGTCCAAACCCACGGCTGCAGCCTGCGGCCGTACCAAGACGGATGCCGCTGGTGACAGTGGGCTTTTCGGGATCACCCGGAACGCTGTTTTTGTTGCAGGTGAATCCTGCACGCTCTAGCGCCGCTTCGGCGTCTTTGCCGGTTACGCCGACTGGGCGCAGATCAACCAGCATAAGGTGGTTTTCAGTGCCACCCGAAACGATGTCACACCCGCGCGCCATCATCACGTTGGCCAGGGCCGAGGCACTGTCGACAACGCGCTGCATATATTCTTTGAATTCAGGCTGCAGCGCTTCACCAAAGGCGACTGCCTTGCCTGCGATCACATGCATCAGGGGGCCGCCCTGCAGACCCGGGAAAACAGCCGAGTTGATTTTTTTTGCCAGCGCTTCATCGTTTGTAAGAATAATCCCACCACGCGGACCGCGCAGCGTCTTGTGCGTAGTCGACGTAACAATGTGTGCGTGCCCGATGGGCGAGGGATGCAGGCCAGTCGCAACCAAGCCGGCGATGTGGGCCATGTCTGCCAGAAGCCATGCGCCAACTTCATCGGCAATGGCGCGGAAGCGTGCGAAATCGATCTTTTGCGAATAGGCCGATGCGCCTGCAATGATCAGTTTGGGCTTTTCGGCTTTCGCCAATTCTTCAACCTGATCATAGTCAATCAGCCCGGCCTGGGTCAGGCCATATTGAACCGGACGGAACCACTTGCCAGACTGGGCAGGTTTTGCGCCATGGGTCAGGTGACCCCCAGCATCCAACGACATACCAAGAATCGTGTCACCCGGGCTGAGTAGTGCCAGCTTAACCGCCCCGTTGGCTTGCGCGCCCGAGTGCGGCTGCACGTTTGCATATTCGCAGCCAAACAGCTTCTTCAATCGGTCAATGGCTTCGGCCTCAACCTCATCCACATATTCACACCCGCCATAATAGCGGCGACCCGGATAGCCCTCGGCGTATTTGTTTGTAAGTACGGAACCCTGCGCATCGATCACTGCCTGAGAGACGATGTTCTCGGAAGCGATCAGTTCGATCTGTTCAGCCTGGCGTGTGCCCTCGCGTGCGATCGATGCTGCGATGACGGGATCAGCCTCGGTGAGCGGTTTTGTGAACATGATCTCCTCCTGTAATCTCGTTTCCAGTGTACGAAATTTTGTTTCCTATAGTGGAATTAGTGTACGCAAGGCAACAAAAATTTCATCACAGTAAAGTTGTTTGGCTCGGGGGAAATGAGTAAGCTTTGATAAAACAAGGAGATTCCCATGTCTGAGGACAACCTGAAAGATGGTGCCGGACCGGAAGAACAGGACGAGGGGGCGGCTTTGGGTCGGTCGATCCGGGATGCACGCCGTGCAAAAGGCTGGACATTGGAGGAGGCCGGGCGCGAAGCGGGAATCGGTCGATCAACACTTTCAAAGATCGAAAACAACCAGACACGTCCAAGTTTCGAGATCGTGCGGCGGCTGACACAGGCCTTGGACATGAACACGCCACAGCTGTTCTTGCAGTCCGCTCAATCGGGAATTTCGGGGCGACGTGATTTTACGCCGAAAGGGCAAGGCGAGATAAGAAATACGCCGACCTACATGCACGAATTGCTGTGCTCGGACCTGACCAGTAAGCGAATGCTTCCTTATATCGCGACGATAAAAGCGCGTGACATATCAGAATATGAGAATTGGATCAGGCACACAGGCGAAGAATTCATGTACGTTATCAGTGGCGAGTTGATATTCGTATCCGAGCATTACCGCCCCTTACCGATGAAACCCGGAGATTCTCTGTACTACGATAGCGGTATGGGGCATGGCTGTATTTCTACGAGTAAGGAAGACGCCAGGGTCCTGTGGGTTTCGCTGGAATGACACGTTAGGCCACGGCGCTTTCGCGCAGAATACCAATACCAACCTGAGCAAACGGATATCTCATGGACCGGACTATTTTCACTGGAACTATGCCTGCCCTTATGACGCCGTGTAAGGCCGACAGGACACCTGACTTTGACGCGCTGGTCAAAAAGGGCAAAGAGATGATCGCGGCCGGCATGTCCGCTGTCGTCTATTGTGGCTCGATGGGGGATTGGCCGCTTCTGACGGATGCCCAACGGATGGAGGGCGTGGAACGACTGGTCGACGCTGGCTTGCCGGTTGTCGTGGGGACGGGTGCCATCAACTCGAATTCCGCTGTGGCGCACGCAGCACATGCGCAGAAGGTCGGCGCGGCAGGGTTGATGGTTATCCCTCGGGTTCTGTCACGAGGCTCATCGGTTGCCGCGCAAAAGAACCACTTCAAGGCTATTCTTTCTGCGGCACCGGACGTGCCTGCGATCATCTACAACAGCCCTGTCTATGGGTTTGCCACCCGTGCGGATTTGTTTTTTGCACTGCGGGCCGAGCATCCGAATTTGGTTGGCTTTAAGGAGTTCGGGGGCAAGAGCGACCTGCGCTATGCCGCCGAACATATTACATCGCAAGACGGTCAGGTTACCTTGATGGTAGGCGTCGATACTGAAGTCTACCATGGGTTTGTGAATTGCGGCGCCACCGGATCGATCACCGGGATAGGAACGGCACTGCCCAAAGAGGCATTGTTGCTTGCGGCGCTTTCGAAAAAGGCAGCAGAGGGACATGCAGAAGCACGGTTGCGTGCGCGCGAACTGGACGAGGCATTTGGCGTTCTGGCAAGTTTTGACGAGGGCACAGACCTTGTTCTTTATTACAAGCATTTGCTGGTGCTGAACGGCGAAGAGGAATACCGCCTGCATTTCAATGAAACCGACGTGTTATCCGACGCCCAGAGAAATTACTGCGAGCAACAGTACAATTTGTTTAAGTCGTGGTTTACCGATTGGGTTCGTCAGGGTGGGGTCATTGTGGAATGCATGTGATTGACAGCCATACCGGTGGAATGCCCACACGGGTCATTCTGGACGGGGGGCCTGATCTGGGTTCAGGATCACTGGCTGAACGCGCCAAGCGACTGGCAACGGAACATGAGCGGTTCTACAAGTCTGTTCTACTGGAGCCACGCGGCCAGCCCGGCATGGTCGGGGCGCTCCTTGTCGAACCGGTCAGTGCTGAATGCAAAGCGGGCGTGATCTACTTTGACGCGGATGCGGTACTGGGCATGTGCGGCCATGGGACGATCGGGTTGGGCGTAACATTGGCGCATCTTGGACAGATCGAGGTTGGCGCGCACCGAATCGAAACTCCGGTAGGTGAGGTTAAGATTGATCTGCTGGACGCCAACACCGTGCAGGTCACCAACATTGAAAGCCGCCGCGTACATCAGTCCGTGACGGTCGAGACTGCAGGGTATGGCCCCGTCACCGGCGATGTCGCTTATGGCGGCAATTGGTTCTTCATTGTCGAGCCAGGCCCGATCCCGGTTACGCCTGAGAACATTCGCCCGCTGACCGATATGGCTATCGCAATTCGCGAAGCCTGCATTGCGCAAGAAGTTGGTGGCGAAAATGGCGAGCCGGTTGATCATGTGATCTTTCAGGGCACCTCACCGAATGCAGGTATTCATAGCAGAAACTTTGTTCTGTGCCCCGACGATGACTATGACCGTTCGCCTTGCGGCACCGGCAGCTCGGCCCGGCTGGCCTGCCTCGCCGCTAGTCGGCGCTTGTCCGCTGGAGAAGAAATCGTTCAGGAAAGCATCATCGGAAGTTCGTACAGGCTGTCCTATCAGCCGGGGCATGGCGGGGGCATTGTCCCTCAGCTAACTGGCCAGGCGCATGTGATGGCAGAGGGTAAGCTTTTCTTTGCGCAGAATGATCCGTTTCAATTTGGTATTGCGCGTTGACGCAGGGAGACGAGCAAGACGGAATCCCATTCGGGCGTCGTGTTCAGAAAATCGTATCAGGTGGACAAACCGGCGTAGACACTGCCGCATTGGAGTTTGCCCGTGCAAATGGCATCCCCTATGGCGGCTGGGTGCCGAAGGGTCGAACGAATGAGGATGGGTTGATTCCGGCGCATCTCAGCGGGCTTGTTGAAACGAAGTCTGAAGATGTCGCTGAACGGACAAGGCTCAACGTCTTTGCCAGTGACGCCACGCTTGTTTTTATCGACGGATCAGACAGTCCCGGCACGCGGAAAACGGTTGAGTTTGCAGTTGATGCTGAAAAACCGCATCTGGTGGTGGATATAAGAAAAGGAAAGGCCGATTGCGCGCAACAGATGCGGACTTGGCTGAGCGCCATCCCTGTAACTGTTCTGAACATTGCAGGCCCGCGCGCTTCGGAGGCCCCCGAGATTGGTCCGCGTGTGCACGAGGTGCTAGACGCTTGTCTGGATCAGTTCATTCAGCCCAAGTAATCGCGCAGCGCTGGCGGAGGATTGTTGAAGAGTGTCTCGGTCTCAGCAGGTGGATGTGCGATTTGATCCGCAACCAATACGGTTTGGTCGGTTATCCGAAGCGCATCCCGTGGGTCGTGGCTGACCATAAGCAGTGTGGTTTTGGTCTCGGCGACTAATTCAGCGACCAGATCGAGCATCTCAGTTTTCAGGGCAGGCCCGAGCGCTGCAAAAGGTTCGTCGAGCAATAACACCTGACGCTTTTGCACAAGTATCCTCGCCAGCGCCACGCGGCTTTGCTGACCACCTGACAATTCGGCGGGCTTTCTGGCCGCCATTCCCTGCAGGCCAACGCGGCCGAGGGCCGATTGAATGTGGTGTTGGTCGTCTGCGGTCAAACCTCCATTGGGCCTTAGGCCCAGGGCGACATTCTGTTCGGCGCTCAGGTGAGGAAACAGGTTTCCGTCTTGAAACAGCATTGCGATCGGTCGACTGCCTGGTGGTAATGTCGATAGGTCATGATCCTTCCATTGGATGTGCCCACTTCTCAGGTCTCGAAAACCCGCGATTGTTTCAAGAAGAGTTGATTTTCCTGCCCCCGACGGACCGATGATCGCAACGCTGGATCCGGCCTTGACCTCAAAGTCAGCGCTTAATTGGAAATTGCCAGTTGCAATGATGCAATTGTCAAGCTTCAGCATGCCAGCGACCCCCTCGATCCAGAACCCAGAAAACACCCATCGATAGTATAAGCAGCAGCAGCGCGCCTCCTGCTGCGGCCTGCATCTGGTAGGCGCCCATCAGGCGGTAGATTTGCAGGGGCAGCGTTGCGATCTGCGCATCTGCAAACAGGGCGATCACACCCAGATCACCCATGGAAAGTGCCGCCGTCAGGCCCGCGGCAAAACCGATCTGGGGGCGCAGGCGTGGAAGCATGACACGCAAGAAAAAGGACCAGTTGTTCATGTTCAGGGCCAGTGCCAACCGCCCGTGCCGTTCCAACACATCGCGCGCTGCGGGAACCAAAATTCGAAGGGCGAAGGGCAAGGCCATGACCGCGTTCACAAGCGCGGTTACCGGCAACGCAAGAGTTGTAGGATTGGCCAGCGGGCGGATCAGAATAAAGAGACCCGTACCAATGACCAAGGGCGAGGCGGCGAGGCCAAGAAGTCCGCCAAGTTCGACGATGCCGAACCGGCCTGTCGCGACGGCTGTCGCCATGGGCAGTGCCAGCAGTAATAGGAGCATGGTACTGGCGGCGGCAACACAGATTGAAATTATAGCGGCACGGAACACCAAAACCGGCATCTCAAACAGCCCAGCGATACCCGAAATCGTGACGGATGCCAGAGGTAGCAGCAGGAACGCGGCGGCGGTGATAATCCAAAACGCATCCAGCAGCGGTCCTCGGCCATCCCAGCGCCGGATCTCACGATTCAGGCCGGTACCGAACCCGTCGCCGCGCGAGAACTTTAAGGCTGCCAACGCAGCCGCTGCAGTCAGGACAAGTTGCAAAGCGGATAATAAGGCGGCGCGCCCTAAGTCAAAATCATATGTAAAGGCCTGATAGATCGCGAGTTCAATCGTGGTGGCGCGCGGCCCTCCACCCAGCGTCAGGGCAACCGCAAAACTGGTCAGGCAAATGGCGAAGATCACGGCCAGCACTCCGGGCAGAATGCGGCGAAGCATTGGCAATTCGATCAAACGGAACATTGCCATTCCTTCGCACCCAAGTTGGGCCGCTAGCCGGAAACGCTCGGCAGGGATCTCCTGCCAACCCTGCAAGATCAGGCGTGTTGCCAGAGGTAGATTAAAAAATACGTGGGCCAGAACGACACCGTGCAGCCCATAGATTCGAATGGGCGGTAGACCGAAATAGCCCAACGCGTCCGAGATCCATCCTGCCCGGCCAAAGACCTGAAGCAATCCCAAGATGGCGACGATGACCGGCAGGATGAAAGGTGCACCCAACAGCGTGATCAGGACGCGCCTACCAGTAAACCGGCGGCGCGCCAGCGCGCGGGCGACCGGAATAGCCAGACCAGCGCTGAACACTGCAGAGAGTGTTGCTTGCAACAGGGTGAAGCGTAAGGCTGCCCAGTCGGCTGGACCAAACCCACCGCCAGAATCAGCGCGCACCGCCACCATGAACAGTGTGCCCAATATCAGCGCAGCAACGATCGCTGCAGCACTGACACCAGGAAGCGGGTTTACTGGCTGAGTGCGCCCAACCATTCCGAAAGCGCCTGTTCCCGCGCGATGGCGGCTTGGTCCTGATCAAACAGCAAGGACTTCTGAGGGATCGTTAGAGTTTCAAAACCTTCGGGCAGACCGGAAGATGGGGTTACGGCCGGGTACATCCAGTTGGTCGTTGGAATGATCGTCTGAAACGCGTCAGACACCATGAAGTTCAGAAACTGATCTGCCAGCTCGGGCTGATCGGAATTGGCTAGCTTGGCCGCAACCTCGACTTGCATATAATGGCCTTCGTCAAAGGCTGCTGCTGCTTTGCTGGCATCTTCCTCGGCAATCAGGTGATAGGCTGGCGAGGTCGTATAGCTTAGAACCATGTCGGCCTCACCTTCAAGGAACAAGCCATATGACTCGGACCAGCCCTTGGTAACCGTCACGATATTGTCAGCAAGGTCAGCCCAGATTTCTTGGGCTTCATCGCCATACGCGGCCTTGACCCACAGCAGAAGACCCAGCCCCGGCGTCGATGAACGCGGATCCTGAATGATGATCTTGATGTCACTATCTGCCAACTCGCGGAAGCTGTTAGGAGCGGCAAAATCTGCATTGTGAACAAATGCAAAGTAACCCCAGTCGTAGGGTGCAAAAACTGTGTCGGTCCACTCGATGGGCAGAGCATACTCGGCAGTGACTGAATGAGGTGCAAACAGGCCGGTTTCTTTAGCTGCCGATATCAAGTTGGTATCCAAACCCAATACAATATCGGCGTCGCTGTTTTCGCCTTCCAGCCGAATGCGTGACAGCAGTGCCGCGCCATCTTCGACGCCGACAAGGTTCAGGTCGCATTCGCATTGCGCTTCAAACGCCTCTTCGACCTTCGGGCCGGGCCCCCAGTCCGAAACGAAGCTGTCGTAAGTATATACGGTCAACGTGGGCTTATCGGCTGCCACAGCCGAAGTCGCAGTCAGTATTCCCGCAGCAATTGCCAGATGTTTCATATCATCCTCCAATGCGGCGAGAGGGTAAGGATGGATGAAACCTGTACCTTTCCCTCCGCCGGTTCTAGCCGGTTCAGGTTCAACGGGTTTGCCAATTGGCATCTCAGCGCGGTCTTTAGCGCACCCCGAGGTAGGGTCGTGATTAGGGGGATGAGAGGACGATTTCAACCGAAATCGTTAGGTTCTCGTTCAATAAGCATTGAGTGAAATACAATAAGAACGAGCCAAGAAGCCAGAGAAGTCCTTTAGGAGATATGCGCATATTTGACGCGCATATAGTATATTGGTATTCTCAGGCACATGGAGGCCAAGACAGAATGAACGCTCAACCACGCAAACCGACCAATCTATCACTTGATAGCGCTTTGCTCACCGAGGCCAGAGCGCTGAACGTGAACCTGTCGCGTGCCGCCGAAGAAGGAGTGCGTGCCGCCGTTGCCGCTGCGAAGGCAGCACAGTGGAGGGCCGAAAACGCGGAGGCACTGCAAAGCTCAAACTCGTATGTTGAACGGCACGGGTTGCCCTTGGACCGCTTTCGTCAGTTCTGATGCCGAAATACGATGTATTCCCCAACCCATCCGGCGATGGCTATCTTCTGGATGTGCAAACCGATCTTTTGAGCGATCTGAATACCCGCATGGTGGTGCCGCTTTTACCAAAAGCACATGCGCCGAAACCAGCGACCCGCCTCAACCCTGAGTTCCTGATAGATGGTGTGCTGGTTGTAATGATGACCCAGTTCATGGCTGCTGTTCCTGTGGGACTCCTCAAATCACCAGTGGGTCATCTGAAAGATGATTTCGAGCAGATCACCGTGGCTGTAGACATGCTGATGCAAGGGTTCTGAACGACAATAGCTGGCCTCATTGGCCAGCCACTTTGCGCGCATAACACCTGTCAGGTGTTATGCTTCTGCTCTACTTGTCGCGCAGTACCACGACACTGCAATGTGCATGACGGACCACACGTGCAGCCGTTGAACCGATCAGATAGTCCGAAAGGCCCGGTTGGTGTGACGCCACCACTATGCAGTCCACTTTGTGTTCTTCGGCCCAATCCAGAATGGAATTTGTTGGATGACCTGTAACAACATGAGTGCCGATCTTCGGAGACTCCATCGATGCGTTCAGTTTGTCCTCAAAATCAGAAACGCTTTTCTGAACCTGCTCGGGTGGAAAGTACGACCCGATATACGAAGGTAGTTCTTCGAGAACGGACAGCACTGATACTGTCCCGCCATCCGACAGCAAGCGGCTTGCTGCATCCAGAGATTTGGCACAGTCGTTGATGTGATCAGGGGCGACTGGAACGAGGATATGGTTATACATCTGTACCTCCGGATTATTTCAGGATGTTGGGCAACCAGGTGGCGATCTGCGGGAAGATGAAGATCAGTGTCAGGCCAACGAATTGGAGTGCCACAAACGGGCCAACCGAATTGTAGACATCCCCCATGCTGACATCCTTGGGCAGAACCCCTTTGATCCAGAACAGCACAAAACCGAACGGAGGTGTCAGGTAAGCGATTTGGATGTTCACGATGAACAGCGCGCCAAACCACAGCTTGTCGATCCCCAATTCGTCGATAATCGGGATGAACAGTGGTGTGCAAAGCATGATGATGGCCCAATCATCCATCACCATACCCAGGACGAGGATGATCAGCATCATCATCAGCAGGATGCCGGTTGCACCGCCGGGCATGGAAAGAACCAGATTGGTCAGCAGGTCCTGGCTGCCAAGCGTGTTGAACACATTAAGATAGACGGTGGCACCAATCAGAATCCAAAGCCCCATACCGCTGAGCTTCAAGGTGGACACCAACGATTCCCTCAGCACCTCCCAGGTCAGTTTGCCGTAGATCAGGTTGATGACAAAGGCGCCTGCGGCACCAAATGCGGCAGCTTCCGCCGGTGTTGCGATACCGCCCCAGATGACGCCCAGAACGATGATGATGAGTAAGGCAAACGGCCAGATGCTGAGAACGGCGGTCAGTTTTTCGGTGCGGGTGAATTTCTGATCAGCGGGCAGGGCGGGGCCCAGCTCGGGCTGGATTTTACAACGTACGCCGATGTAGATCGTGTAGAACGTGGCCAGCATCAGGCCGGGTAGCAACCCCGCCATGAACAGGTCACCGATCGAAACCTTGGCCAGCAATCCATAGAAGATGAACGGAACGCTTGGTGGGATCAGAGCACCCAACGCACCGCCTGCCGCGATACAACCGATCGCGATACGGCGATCATATTTGTAGCGCATCATCGAAGGATAGGCGATCTGACCCATCGTGGTGGTCGCCGGTGGTGTGATGCCAGTGATTGCAGCAAAAACAGTACAGACCTGAACTGTACCCATCGCGAGACCACCATGAATGTGGCCGATCAGCTTGTAAACGGCGTCATAGGCCGTTTCGGCTATCCCCGAAAATCTTATGAGTGAGCCCATGAACAAGAACAATGGCACTGTGACCAGTACCGAATTCCAAGGCGTTGAATAGAATGCACTGGGCACGGACAACAGCGCGCGAGGTTCGAAAACCAGGGCAAATAGAACCGCTGTTCCGCCCAAGCCGAACGCAACCGGCAGCCCCATGAAAAGGATCCCAAACAGTATTAAGAAATACAGCGCTGTAATTAGTTCGAGGCTCATGATCTTTAGTTTCCCTACCTAGTGGCCGTTCGCGCGGTCTTTGCCGGGTTGCGTGTCAGCAGTGCTTTTAACACTGACATGCGCTCGTCTGGTGCGCTGGCCCGACGATCGGGCCAGCGAAAGAGTTTTAGCTATGTTGGAAAGATGACATTGCGCGGGATTATTGCGCGTTCGCCTTGTCTTCCAGGAACCTCTTGAAGATTTCCACGCCTTTGGCGTTGCCCTCGGATGCGGCTGCAACCTGCGGCCAAACTTCGGCAATGGATTTCTCGCGCATACGAGCAACTTCTTCATCGCTCAGCTCGATTACTTCACCACCGGCATCGCGCAGGATTTGAAGCGCTTCTTCGACACCTTCCGCATGCATGCGGCTGGTTTCGAAATAGGTTTCTTCAAAAACTCCGTTGATCTTTTCGCGCTGCCAGTCGGTCAGGGCGTTCCAGCTCTGCAGGTTGATGAAGATCTCCTGGTGCTGAGCAGGGTTCCAGCCGGGCATGATCGCATAGTCGATAACTTCCTGGAACGACATGTCATCGATGCCGCCTGTATCCCAGTAGGTGCCTTCGATGGTGCCCAGTTTGATTGCGGTGTAAATCTCACCACCGTTCATCGAGACCGGCGCGCCGCCCATGGTCGAGTGGAAGATGGCCTGGGGTCCACCGGCGCGCATCTTGCGGCCTTCCAGATCTTCCAGTTTTTCGACACGGAACTTGGTGAACATTGCGTTCGGTCCCTGGTTGGTCCAGCCTGCCCACTGCAGGTTCCGCGCGTTGGCGGCCTCTTGCACGATGTCACCAACGCGGTAGTCGGGGTTGCCCCACATCACTTCCCACGCTTCTTCGGTGTTGTCGGCGCCCATGGCCATGCCAAACGCCAGCATGCCTTCGGGCATGTCGCCACCATAGACTGAACCCCAGCCCGCGTAGCCATCGGTCAGACCAGCAGCCGCTGCGCCAAAGGCCTCTGCACCACTGACCAGCGCCCCTGCGGGCTCAACACGGATTTTGACCGTGCCTTCAGTCGCTTTTTCAACTGCTTCAACCCAAGGGATCAGGCCATTGTCCCAGCCGGCATCGGTCTGGTCAAATGCGGGCTGGAAGGTCCACTCGGTTACTTCATCCGGCGGCCCATCTTGTGCGACGGCAATGCTTGCGGTCACGGCTATGGCGCCTGCCCAAATGGTTGTGTGCACAAACCTGTTTGGTTTCATGTTAATTCCTCCTCGTTAGTGGATCAGTCTATTTTCGTTTGTATTTGCAGGCGCCCAGAACAGCGTGTCTAACTGCGCCCGAAGATCGTTTGCAGATCGCGGAGCAAGTGTTTCAGGACCACCAAGAGAACCATTGCACCGCTAAGTGGGATCGCAAATTTGATCGGATAAATCGGGATCGGAATGGATGTCGGAGTCTTCTGATTAAGCATCAGAGACAGCGATGCGGCTTCGTAACCCTTCCAGATCAATGCGACCAGAAACAGGATTGCAATCGGTGCCGTCAGGACATCCAAAATCGCCTTTGACCGCTTGCTGGCGTTTGCATAAAACAGGTCGAGTTTGACGAAACTGTCATGCTGCAATGCATAGACGCCGCCGGTGCAGGCCAACAACACCATCGCAGCTTGCAATGTGGTGCCGATCCACTGGGAGGGCGCGTTCAGTACATAGCGCATGAATACGTCCGACACGCCAAACGCCATGCAATACAAGATGAGAAACCAGCCGATGCGGCCCATGACTTCTGAGATTGCGCTTGTCAGCTTTTCCAGACCGCGCATCAGCATGCCAACCTCGTTGTGTTTTTCATGGATCTGGTTCTCCCTCAAAAAATCTGTGCGCTGAATTGATGTACCGGACCCTTCGCGTCGGGGTTCGGACGGACATCAGAGAAACGTCTGCTGAATCGCTGTTCACAGAGTCGACGCATATCCCACTCCTGCAAAACCATGCGAATGGTCTCCCTCCCTAGTCGCATCGAACGGCCCAGGTGATCCCTAATTTCGACATGGAACTTCCCGGATCGCTACAGCAAACGCGAAGGAGTTCGACTGAGAAAGATACAGTTGTTTGTAATAATGGGTACAGATTTCATCGCGCCAAGTGACTGTTCGATGCCGCGATTCAGTCCCGAGCGTTAAGATGTTACAAGTTCAACAATGGCAGCGCAGGTTGCTTAAGCACATCTCAGGTCGGTATAAGTACTTTAAAAACATAGCGTTGGCTGAAGCCTCTTTTTTGAGTTATCATCAACCCGCTTTTAGTAAGAGCGCTATTGCTTTCAGCATTGCCAGCACAGAATTTGGGAATTTGGCGTCGTTTCCACTTTGCATGGAGCACTTGAAAACATGGATACAGTTTGCAAATCGCGTCGCAGAATTTGCGACTAGAGCCTGACAGGACATGACACAACGGTTGAGCATCGACAAATCTCAGTCCAGCGGTTTGCGAGATCAGATCGTCTCGCAGATTTCACGACTCATTTTTGAAGGTTTGATGCCGTCTGGACTAAAGCTTGCCTCATGTCGGGGGTTGGCGCGGGATCTCGATGTTTCGATCAATACGGTCGTCGCGGCTTATCGAAAGCTTGAAGAAGAGCAACTGATCGAGGCCCGGCCCCGCTCGGGTTATTATGTCTGCTCTGACGTGGGGATTCGCACGGACGGTGATGCGATTGGGCGAACCAGCACCAGACAGCGCACATCGATTGGCCAGAAACTTAACAAACTGCGCCGCACCGAAGAGATCGAAACCATCCAGCGCCCGAATGACTGGTATAAGTACGACTATCCGTTTGTGTGCAACCAAATCGATGATGGCGCATTCCCGGTTGCGGATTGGCGCGAATGCACTCGGTTGGCCATGAATCGAAAGCACCTGAAAATCTGGTCTGCGGACGGGCTGTACGAGGATTGCTTTGAACTTATCGAGCAAGTCCGGCAGCGCATCCTGCCCCGTCGCGGTATTTTTGAACCCAGCGATTCAATCCTGATCACATTGGGTTCGCAGAACGGGTTGTTTATCACCAGCCTGTTGTTCGGTGGGCGCGATAAAACTGCGGTTATGGAGGATCCGGGATATCCGGATGCACGCAAGATCCTTCAGGCAAATTTTGGGAATGTAAGGTTTCAACCCATTGATAGCGAGGGTCTGATCGTCGATGAACGTCTGCGCGAGGCTGACCTGGTATTCGTAACCCCTAACCGCCAGCACCCAACCACCGTCACGATGTCCGAGCGTCGCCGCAAGGCATTGCTGCAGGCCGCTGAAGAGTATGATTTTTACATCGTCGAAGACGATTACGAATGCGATGTGGATTACCGGCATTCTACTTTGCTGCCGCTGCGCAGTCTGGATGACACGGATCGACTGATCTATTTGGGCAGCCTTTCCAAAGGTCTTTCACCAGGTTTGCGCCTGGGGTATCTGGCGGCTGCGCCAGAATTTATTGACGCCGCGCGCGATTGCAGGGGCATGATGATGCGCCATCCGCCGATGATCCTTCAGCACACTGCTGCCGCGTTTATCAACTTGGGATACTATGATGGCTTGTTGCGCAGGGTTCGTCAGAATTATGAGCTGCGCTGGCATCTGGCTGATACGACGATCCGTGAAAAGCTACCCCATTTCCTGAAAACGGGCGAATTTGGCGGAACGGTTTTTGTGCTTTCTGATCCCGAGGCCCGGTTGGATGCCATGACGATATGTCAAGCCGCCCTAAAACGCGGTGTTATTGTGGAGCCGATCGGGCCCTGTTTTTCAAATAAAACCGCAGGGAGATACCACTTTCGTCTTGGCGTCTCGTCAATCCAACCCGGTTCTATCCGAAAAGGGATTGAGCTGTTGTCCGAAGTGATTTCAGACCTACGCGCAACAAACTCGTAATGTACCAGGGCGGGAGGCAAACCAATAGTCCGCAAGCTTAAAAAGATTGATCGATGGTTCAATCTCCGACAGCTGAGTTTTCCCCCCACAGCATACGTGACACCAGGCTGGCTAGAAGGCTCAGGACGTACCAAGTCAGCAGAAAGCCGACGCATTCCAGGGCGAATGACCCCCATTTGTAGAATAGGTCAGCAATAACAAAGGCGATAAGTAGCCAGGGGGCTTCCTGCCGCAAGAATGACTTTACGCCTTGTGATTTAATCGCTCTGTGCATGATGTATATTCCTGAATTATAAATGGTTATAATGTTTTAGACGATAACGGGCGGATGGCGACGTGGTGCGTCATAGCGCTGCTGTGCGAACCAGGTCATGGTTGGTTCGATGTCAGTTTGGGTGTTCCCGCCCTGCAGCGTGTACCCGGCTGCCAGCCAGGTGAAGCCATCATCGGCAACCTCGGCACAGTTGGTGTAGTCGCCCCATTTTCCCAGACCCGGAGTGTCTGTGCCACGTCGAGCGAGGGCCAGCCGCCAAGTCAGATCGATATCGTCGTATGAGCCAACAACATGGCTCGGATGCAAATTCCCACCACCCGCAAAGACCGAAAGCCCTACATCACCAACCCGGTTTACAGCTGTTGAGGGGTAGGCGAACGCGATCTGACTGTTCCAGATATCTGGTTCGTCAATCAATGACATGGTTGCTTCGTCAATGCGGACGGTCCTGACGAAAGGGAGTGGCCTGTTGGTCTGACGATTAGCTGTCCACATAAAGCCCAGAACGCCGCGTCCCAGCCAACCAGCCATAATGCGTGGATCAGTGCGCGACATCCAGTCGCCACCGGTGGTCAGCGCGGAATAATTGCCTGCGGACCAAGGCGTGACATCGATGTCGAATTCATCTACGTCCGAGGCGTTCTCGGCCCATCTGAATACGCGGATCTGCGAGTTCGTGTTGTGGCTGGCAAAGTACATCGCGCCGCGTGCGCCTTGTACGCAGCGCAGAGAAAAGTTGTCTTCTGTTTCGAATATGTCGAATGATAGCGTTGCCGCGGTCGCCAGTTCGTCCAGTGAAATCCGCAGAATGACCGAGCGGGTAAACTGGTTAGCCCCGGCCGAGAACACATTGGTGCCCGCATACATATAGTTTTCGGACAACGAAACGTGGTTATAGTCGAACCACTCATTGTTCCACGCGGGATCAAGCCCGGCGGGGGTGAAATCCCAAATGTTCCATGTGTCGTTCCCCAAGGTGCGCCCTTGTTTGACCGCAACCCGCAGTGTGTTGGTGCCCCCCTGTTCGATATATTGAAGCAGCCAGATTAGCAGATCCCGGCTTGGGTCGTAAATCGTGGTCTGGTCACAGCAAAACCCCCCGTCAACAGGTGGGAACAACGTGAAAGGGCTCATGTGAGACCAGCTTTGGCCGCCGTCCAGTGACCGACTTGCATACCAGTTGCCAGTGGCCAGAATCTGACCTCCGTTGCTGGAAACTGTCGGCTCGCCCACAGTAGAGGTTTGGCCGTTAGTATCGAAATCCGTAAGGTTTATTGTGTTGAAAATCCTTGGCTGATGGGTCGAGGGCATAGCAGCCTCCGTAATCTATTCATGTCAAAAAAATGTGCTTAATTGATTAGTAATCCAGTTCCGTCGGATCAGCGTCATTGCCGGATTGATCCGAATTATCTTCTTCCAAAGCAGGCCCGCCCTTTTTGCGAGTTTTTGAGACGCGCTCATCGCGTTCGCTCAGCATTTGCGGGGTCATGAGGCCTGACGCCCCGGCCCGTTCGCTCAGGGCGGAATGGGCCGATGGTTGTGGTCTCACCTCAAGTGTGCCCTTTCGGGTCGTTCGCTTTCCACGTGCTTGATTTGCCATTCAACTCTCCTATCCGTTCGTCAAGAAACGCATCCGAATTCGCAGGTCGTCGGATGGTGTTGAATGTATTTAACATAGCAGATTTACCCCGACTCTTCAATTGAGCCGGCTCGATGCGGGTCTCGCTTTGCTTGAATCCGCGCGCTAAAGCGGCACCATCCGCGATAAGCGCCCCGATAGCGGGAACAGGCAAGCCTGCAATGAATGATAGATATCCGGTTTGCCGTCAAAGATGGATGTCACGATGTCACCGGATTCATCCACCGCCGGGAACCAGCCGCCATGTTGGTGATCCACGAACGTTTCATTCGCAAAGGTCCAGAGTTTTCTGTACCAAATTTCATCCTCTTGCCTTTTATCCAGTGCGATCAGGGCACCAACCGCACCAATGGCTTCAGCTACTGGCCACCAGAACCGCGACGCATTTGCGACCCGACCCCCAAAATCCAGCGTATATGCCATGCCGCCGCCGGGCAGCCATGCATCCTTGAGGGCCTGCTCAATCAATCGTCGCGATGACTCGGGCGCGCCCGAGTTTGGTCGGCCTGATAAATCCCAATGCTGCAGCTGAAGTCGCCCAAGCTCGAACGAATGGCCCGGGGTCGTGCCCGCGGGACGGAACATCGGGTCACCGGCATAGCCCCGGTCAATCTGCCAATCTGAGGTGAAATGCTCGGGCAAGCGCCAGTTTTCAGCAGGAGCGATCCGGCCGATAAAGAAATCCAGAATACGACCGGCGTGGGTAAGATAGATTTCGTCGCCTGTCGCCTCAAAAGCTGCAAGCAGTGCCTCAACTCCGTGCATATTCGCGTTCATTCCGCGATATGTGGAAAACGGCGTCCAATCGCGGTTCCACTCGTCACAGTACAACCCGGCCTCATCATCCCAGAAATGTGTGTCCAAAACATCTCGGACTTCGGTCAGCAGTTTGCCAGCTTCCGGGTGCCCTATCTGTTTTGCGCTTGAGGCAGCGAGCAGAACAAAGACATGCCCGTAGGCAAGCTTGCGATCATCTTTGATGTTGTCGCCATCCAAAGCCCAAAGGTAACCGGCGTGATCCCGGTCTTTGTGGTGGCTGTTGAGGTAGGCCATACCGTGATCGATGATCCGCTCAGCGCCTTGAAATCCAATCAGATGCCCCAGAGCGTAAGAATGCACCAGGCGTGTAGTCGTGTGCAGTTCCTGCAATGTGTTTGGCAGCGGGCTGCCATCATGGTCGAGGATGAAAAATCCTGGCTCGGTCCGACAACTTGCGCTGAAAAACGCCAACTGTCGCATAGCCTGATCTTTCAACCACGTGCGGTGTTCAGATGTATCAAGCCAAAAACCCGGTTCGGAATGCGGGCCAGGTGGCAGAGGCAAGGTGTTGTCCATATTCTTCATCTCGCTTGAGGAATCATTCGGAATCGAACGAAAAAGCGCTGCAAAGCGCCAGTCGCCAATGAACCAAACACCGCGAACGAAGGCAATCGGCAAACCCGCACCGGACTGTCAGGGGTTGCCGTTCAGCCGTCGCAGTTGGCGGAAAACTCTTGGTAACTGCTTCAGGTTAATAGGTTAATCCCGGCCAGAATTACCACGGCGATGAACAACGTCTCCACTATGATGAGGGCGATTGCGGCTGCACCGACCGACAGGATTTGCTTAAGGTTTGTCTTCATCCCCACAGCTGCGATCGCAACAAGCAACAACCATCGAGAGCATTGGCTTAGAAATTCTGAAATCGCTGGCGGGATCAATCCGAATGAGGATGCCGCAGCGAGAACCAGAAATCCTAACACGAATCCCGGCAACAGCGGTGGACGTTTCCCGTCTGCGTCCATTTCAGCAAAGCCACGAATAATCAGTGAAGCGACCAAAACCACCGGTGCCAGCATCGCCACGCGGAACAATTTTACCAGCGTCGCTGTATCTCCGGTTTGTTCCGAGATCGAAAATCCCGCGCCGACAACCTGAGCCACATCATGGATGGTGCCACCCAGAAACACACCGCCCGCAATCTCGTTCATCCCCAATGTGCGTACCAGGATCGGATAGGCGATCATGGCGATGGTGGACAAAACGGTCACGCCCATGACCGTAAAAATCAGACGCTCTTCCGAGCGTTCGTCCTTGGGCAGGATTGCACTGATCGCCATTGCCGCCGATGCACCGCAAATTGCGACCGAACCGGCGGTCAGAAAGGCAAAGCGCCATTTGTGGCCAAAAAAACGAGCTACGGACAGGCCAAAACCTATGGTCAACAGCACTCCGACGATCACAAGGGCAATCAGGTCCCAGCCCAGACCCAGCATCAGGGTCATCGACACGCGCACACCCAGCAAGGCCACGCCAAGGCGCAGAAGTGTGCGTGCGGCGAATCCGATCCCTTCAACGGTTTTTCCTTCTTCGCCCAGAAAGCTGACCGCAATCCCTAGAAGAAGGGCAAGCAGCATGGCCGGGGTCGCGTAATGCTCGGACAGGAACTTGGCGGCGACGGCAACGGTTACGGCAATCATGACGCCGGGAAAGAGCGCGCGAACACGCTCCTTGCTCCGCTCGGTGAGGGATAGGTCTGAGGGATCGGCGGACGCCATAACGGATAGTCTTTCGTTTGTAAGGAATGGGTCGCGAGCCCGCACGAAGGGGCATGCGAGCTGCCGAGTTTAGGGTTCGCGCGCCTGCAGGATGGTCACCGCGATGATCTGCGTCACATCTTCCGCGCTGCATCCGCGCGACAGATCGTTGGCCGGTTTGGCGAGCCCCTGCAGTACCGGGCCGATCGCCAGATAGCCGCCCAGCCGTTGGGTCATCTTGTACCCGATATTTCCGGCATCCAGATTTGGGAAAATCTTGACGTTCGACTGACCCGCGACCGAGGACCCGGGGGATTTTCGCTCACCGATCGACGGCACGAAGGCGGCATCGAATTGCAGCTCTCCATCCACATTCAACTCTGGGTGTTTCGCCCGCAAAATTTCTGTGGCGTTGACGACCTTGTCCACCGCGGGGTGTTGGGCGCTGCCTTTTGTTGAGAAACTCAACATTGCGATCTTTGGCTCTTCCTGCAGCAATGCCCGCGCGGACACCGCTGAAGCGGCCGCAATGTTTGCCAGTTCTTCGGATGTCGGATCGATCACCAAGCCGCAATCTGAATAGAGCATGGCGCGAGCGCCCTCAGCGGCGGCCTCGGGTGGGTACATCAGGAAGAACGAGGATACCATTCCAGCATCGGGCTTCATCCCGATGACTTGGATGGCAGTTCTGACGACATCGCCCGTGGTATGGACTGCGCCGCCCACGGTCCCGGTTGCGTGGCCCAGCCGTACTAGCATCGCTGCATAGACCAGCGGAGTTTCTGCGGCTTTGCGTGCCTTGGCTTCATCGACACCTTTGTGTTTGCGCAGAGAATGATACTCGGCCGCAAAAGCGTCAGTCAGTTCCGAATGCGCAGGATCATGGATGGCAATACCATCCCCGGCAGAGCCACCTTCTGCCGCGAGCGCCGCTTTAACGTCAGCCTCAGGTCCAACGAGAATAATATTGGCCAGACCAGCCTTATGGGCGGCCAATCCTCCGGCAACAATGCGGGGATCGGTGCCTTCGCTCAGCGCTACAACTGGGCGGGTTTCCGAGGCACTGGCCGCCAACAACTCGATCGGTGTTTTCGTCATGCTTCTCGGTTCCTGAACTGTTGTTAATCGGCGTCAGAACAGGTGCCTTAAGGTTAACGATGATCGTTTTGGCGCTGTTCCGATTTCGTTTGTTGATTGCTTGGTTCTGGTTCACCGTCAAGCTGTTGCCGATAGGTCCAGAATCGCCATCTGGCTATAGGAGGCGGCTACTCTGGACTTACGGGGTCACTCGATCAGAACCTTGGCGGCGTCAGCCCGGCCTGAAACCAGTTGATGAAAGTGACGATAGAAAACACGGGCAAACCGGTCGCTTGCTGTATGTCCGCCGCGTAAGGGCACATGTTTGTACATTCCAGTACAATTGCACCAAGGTCGGGATTGCCCGCTTGCAGCGCAAGCGCTGCTTCGACATTGTCGTCGCGGGCTTTGTCCACATCCAGCGTCAATGCGTTTTCGAGAATAGCGGTTGTGAATTCGCTGCCGCCTTCGGTGGTGCCAATTGGAGTTCCGTCGGGGACCAGTGCCTTTCGCAGGTGCTCATCCGTAAGTGTTGAGGCGGAGATGGTTAGAATGCCGGCGCGCTTTCCTGCAGGAAGGATACGGTTCACCATATCGACCTGCATCATCGACGACGTCGCGACAGGAACAGGAACCGCCTCGGCCAGTTCATCCTGAAACAGCGAAAGAAAGCCGCAATTGGTGGTGATCCCGTCTACCCCGTCTTTGACAAGTTCCCGTGCGGCATTGATGAACGCTCCAAGCATTCCTTCAGCACCTTGTCGGACCACAAGATCAGGCGAGGCGTTGCGCACGATGCGATAGAGCACGGGAAACGGCCATGTCCGAGCGTTGCCCATATCACCGGGAATACGTGGAAACTGTGCGTCCAACATCAGGATGCCGACAGATGCGCCGTATATGGATTTTCCGCCCTGCGCGATCATGACTGCGCCTCCTGAATGATGCGGGTCGAGATATCGTCCGACCCTTCCATATAGATGCTTGATATCCCATGGCGCACCGCGTCCTGCACCTGATCCATCCGCTTGTTGATATGGGTGCCCAAAGCCTGCGCGGCCTCATCAGCGTCGCGGTTCATCAAGGCCTGCATGACGCGCTTATGTTCGTCTTTTGAGCGTTGGACCCGGTCCAGACTCATGGAAATCCATCGGATATAGCGAATGCGCTCATTAATCCGCATTAGGGTTTGCAGCAATTCCATGTTGCCAGACAGCCGGGCGATGCCCAGATGAAATGCTTCATCTCGCGTGACGGCCTCTTCAACGGTAAGCCCGGTGATATCGATACCCGTCGCATAAAGTTCGTCGTGAAGCGCCTGCAGTTGTTCTGTGGTGGCCTTGGTGCACGCTGCGCGGACGGCGGCGGTTTCGATGATTTGGCGCAGCTCGAACAGGTCAAAAATGCTTTGGGCATCCAATGGGCGGCAAAAGAAACCCTGTCCCGGGCGGAAGTCGAACAAACGTTCGGCGACCAGCCGGTTCAGTGCTTCGCGCAAAGGGGTGCGGCTGACGCCCAGCTCCTTCGACAGGGCGACTTCGTTCAAACGATCGCCGGGACGCAGGCGGAATGAAACCGCCATGGCCTTCACCTGATCGTAGATATCATCAACGCGTGGACCTGCCATTGGTATTGCCTTTTGGTCGTTGCCCCACAGGTGCCACAGGCCAGTCTTGAAATCAATATACAAAACTGTATACAGATCTGTGTACAGATAGGATCGAGGGAGTCGCCGACCATGACAGGAACGAATTACCTGACCGGAGCCGAGGCAATGGTCCGTATGCTTGAGGCGCATGGCGTGAAGCACATGTTCGGCCTATGTGGTGATACAACCTTGCCATTCTATGATGCGCTATCTCGGATGGATCACGGTATTCAGCACATTCTGACGCGGGATGAACGTCATGCGGCCTACATGGCGGATGGTTATGCAAGGGTGACAGGTAAGCCGGGTGTCTGCGAAGGCCCGTCTGGGGGCGGGGCGACCTATATTCTACCTGGCGTGGTCGAAGCCAACGAAAGCTCGGTTCCTATTCTTGCGATCACCTCGGATGTGGCAACAACCAGCCGGGGAAAGTACCCGCTGACCGAATTGGACCAACCCGCACTGTTCAAGCCGCTGGCCAAGTGGAATGCGTCGCTGGATGACGCCACACGATTGCCGGCCATGGTTCGGGCGGCATTCCGTGCAATGACCACCGGTACACCTGGGGCCACACATCTTGCCTTACCCTTCGATACTCAGAAAGCGCCGGTGGACGAGGCAGAGATCTGGGCGGATGCAAGACATCGCAGCTATCCGGCGGAACGTGCAGGCCCCGACATGGATGCGGTCGAGGCGGCAGCAGAGATACTTTCAAAGTCTAAATCCGCCGTAGCCGTTTGTGGCGGTGGACCCGTTCTATCAGGGGCAAGCGACGCACTGCGCCGGGTTGCGGGACTGTTGGATATGCCTGTCGCCACGACCGTGTCGGGGCAGGGCTCGATTGCCGAGACAGACCCGCTCGCGCTTGGTGTTGTCGGATCGAATGGCGGGGTGCCTGCCACCCGCGCTGTGGTAGATGCGGCGGATGTCGTTCTGTTCATCGGATGTCGCGCAGGATCCGTCACGACCGAGCGCTGGAGAAGCCCTGCGCGCGATGCCACCATCATTCATATCGACAGTGACCCGATGGTGATCGGAGCCAACTATCCGACCGAAGTCGCTATTTGTGCTGACGCGCGTCTCGCGCTGGAAGCATTGGCGGACGCATTGGCGGCACGCCAAGACCTGCCCAGGCTGGGCGGGGCGGCCAAATCAAGCGCGGCATGGGCGGCCAAACTGGCTGCGTTTGCCCCGCTTGCAGCCAGCCGAGAAACGCCGATCCGGCCCGAGGCTGTCATGGCTTCGCTAATGGATATCCTGGATGATGATGCAATTGTTGTCGCTGATCCCGGCACGCCATGCCCATATTTCAGCGCGCATTACCGCTGGCGGACACCAGGCCGGCATTTCATCACTAACCGGGCGCATGGGGCGTTGGGGTATTCATTGGGTGCTGCAATGGGTGCGCATATTGGGCGGCCTTCGGTCAAAACCTTGTCGGTGATGGGTGACGGCTCATTCGGCTTTGCCTGTGGTGAGTTCGAAACCATGGTGCGGCACAACATGCCGATCACCTCAATTGTATTCTCGAACTCGGTCTTTGGCTGGATCAAGGCCGGACAGGACGCAGGGTTTGGGCAGAGATACTACAATGTTGATTTCAACCGCACCGACCACGCCGCTGTTGCAAGCGCCTTTGGTGTGAAATCATGGACTGTCAAAGATCCCGAAGACCTGTCCAAAGTTCTGAAACAGGCTATCGAGCATGATGGCCCGACATTGGTCGACATTTACTCACAACCGCTTCACGAGGCCGCTGCACCGGTTTCGGAATGGGTGGCATAAGAAGCGATCGAAGGGGTTAGCTGAGCCAGAAAATCCTGTGCAATCGTTGATAGGGGTCGCCCTTTCGCGGTGATAATGGCCAGATCAAGCATCACAGCCGGTCGGAAGGGGCGGGTTTGATACCCGCTCTCGTCGTCAAAGGTGACAGTGAAGGGATCGATCATCGCGACCCCCATGCCCTGCTTGACGAAACTTAGCAGGTTTTCTGACAGATGGGTGTGAATCTGGGTCCGCCAGTTGCGCCCCGCTGATTGGAAGATGTCCCGAGTTCGTCGGTGGGTTTGATGCTCTGGCCCCATCACGATGAATGGTTCGTTTTCAAGAATTTCAGGTGTGAGCACATCATAATCTGCCAAAGGGCTGGTTTCCGGAAAGGTCGCCAGCGTTTCGAACTCAAAGACCTGATAGTTCAGTGTGTCATGCAGAATGGGCATCTCGACAATGCCGATCTCAAACAGGCCAGAGATTACCCATTCTTGAATCTTCGAGGAATACTGCGACTGAAAACTCACCGACAGGTTCGGGCGGCTTTCTGCGAAGCGAGCGATCTCACGCGGCATGAAGCCGAAGGATAGCAGATGTGGTGCGGCGATCTGCAATTGACCCGGATGCTTGTTCTGCAGATCCGTGACCGCCTGCGCTACGTGATCCAGCCCCCGAACAACCGTATCAACCTCGCGGTATAGAAGTTCAGCTTCTGGCGTAGGCAGCAACCGGCCTTTGTTGCGTTCAAACAGCGGCAAACGCGCTTCGCGCTCTAGCTGTGCCAACAGATTGCTGATCCCGGGCTGTGAAATCCCAAGCACCGAGGCCGCACCCGTGACAGTGCCGGTTTCCATGATGGCGTGAAAAGCCTGTAGCTGACGAAATCGCAGGGACATCGCTATGGTATCATTTTTCCTGATGACCTCTAGATAATATAGTATTTGAAATGATATCCTCGTCAAGGCAGGCTTCGGCCATTGGCAGGGGGTGCAATGGGCGATCTGACACAGAAAATCATCGGCTATGATCTCTGGCACCTTGAGTTGCCCGTGACGTCTCGCCGTGATCATGGCATCGGGTCCGTCGAAGGAACATGCGAAGTCGTCGTCCTGCGGCTGAGATCCGAGGACGGCAGTGAAGGATTTGGTGAGGCCTCTCCCTGGTCTGTCTTCACGGGCACCCCAGAGGCCACTTATGCAGCCCTTGATCGCTATTTGCGCCCACTTGTGGTTGGGGCCAGAGTGGGCGACCGTTCAGCGATCATGGCACAGGCAGCTTATGCCGTGGCTCATTGCACCGAGGCAAAGGCTGCATTGGAAACTGCTTTGCTGGATCTTGCGGGCAGAATCAGCAAGGTTCCTGTTTGGTCTCTGCTGGGCGGGAAGTGCCGGGGAACCATTCCACTCAGTTGCTCAATTGCGAACCCGGATTTTGCTCAGGATGTTGAGTTGCTGGCACAATTGCAGGCCGATGGCGTTCGGATTGTAAAGCTCAAGACCGGGTTCAAGGATCACGCCTTCGATATCATGCGGTTGGAATATCTCGCGCAGAACCATCCGGATTTCAGGGTTCGTGTTGATTACAATCAGGGGCTCAGTATCGAGGACGCACCGGCTCAGGTTCGCGATGTTGCGCAATTCGCTCCGGATTTCATTGAGCAACCTGTCCGCGCTCATCAATTCAGCATGATGGGCAAGTTGCGACAGATGATTGACGTCCCACTTCTGGCTGATGAGAGCGTCTTTGGCCCCGAAGACATGGAGCGGGCAGCGCGTGACGGTATCTGTGACGGGGTTTCAGTGAAAATCATGAAATCCGGTGGCCCGACACGAGGCCAGACTGTGGCCCGTATCGCTGCAGCACATGGTCTGACAGCCTATGGCGGTGATATGTTCGAGGCCGGATTGGCGCATCTGGCGGGCACACATATGATTGCTGCAACACCTGAGATAACGTTGGGCTGCGAATTCTATCAAGCCTCCTACTTCCTGAAAGAGGACATTCTTGAAAGCCCCTTCCAAGTAAGCAGCGGCGAAGTTGTAGTCCCTGACGCACCCGGCCTCGGCAACAGGCCTGATGTAACCAAGCTTGAGCATTATGCAGTGGCCAAGGCGGTGGGGGCATGAGCGAGAAGAAGACCATAGCGATCATCGGCGCTGGGATTGTTGGCGTTTCAGCCGCAATCTGGCTGCAGCGGGATGGTCACGAGGTAATCCTGATCGACAAGGCCGGACCGGGAGAGGGCACCTCGCACGGCAATGGGGGCGTATTGGCGTCATGCTCGATTGTTCCGGTGACTGTTCCAGGGCTGCTCCGGAAGGCGCCCAAAATGCTGCTCAGCCCGTCACAACCGTTGTTTCTGAGATGGGGGTATCTTCCAAAGCTGATTCCTTGGCTAACAAAATATCTGAGTCATGCGAATGCATCAGATGTGGAATGCATCGCGTCAGCTTTGACGCCAATTGTTGGCGATAGCCTGAACGACCACAAAGCGCTGGCTGAGGGCACGGGCGCTGAAAAGTGGATCGTGCCCTCTGACTATCTGTTCCTGTACAACGACCGCGCGCATTTCAAAGATGATGCGTTTGGCTGGGACATTCGGCGCAGGAACGGATTCACATGGGACGAATTGGAAGGCCCTGCCTTTCACGCCTATGATCCGGTCTATAGTGAAGACATTGGATTTGCGGCGAAGCTATCGGATCACGGCCATATCACCGACCCGGGCCGTTATGTCAAAGATCTGGCGGCCCATGTTGAGGCACATGGGGGCACAATCCTCCGTGCAGCGGTCGATGACGTGGTTCAGGAAAACGGTCGCGTTACCGGTATACGGGCCGCTGGCGAAACCATCACATGTGATACGGCAATTGTAACCGCGGGCGTGTGGTCAGGGCCTTTGGCCAAGCGTTTGGGCATTTCTGTTCCCCTTGAAACCGAACGCGGCTATCATCTTGAATTGGTGGAGCCTTCTGCCATGCCGCGCAGTCCGGTCATGGTGGTCTCGGGCAAGTTTGTTGCCACGCCGATGGATGGCCGCATTCGTCTGGCAGGTATCGTGGAATTTGGTGGTCTTGACGCGCCGCCGTCGCGCGCGCCGTTCGAATTGATGCGCAAGAACGCCCGGATGGCTTTCCCGGGTTTGACATGGAAGGAGGAAGTGGAATGGATGGGGCACCGCCCTGCACCTACAGACTCGATCCCGATCATCGGTGAAGCCCCAGGGATAAGTGGTGCGTATATGGGATTTGGGCACCATCATATTGGTCTGACAGGCGGGCCAAAAACGGGACGACTTCTGGCCCAGATGATTTCCGGCAGAACCCCGAACACAGACATGAGCGTTTACGCACCCTCGCGTTTCGCAACATAGAAATGACTGGCGGAAAACGCCGGCGCTTCAACATCATAGGGAGAAACATGATGAAAAAATTGACAAGCCTTCTGACAGCAACCGCCCTGACCGCGGCCGCAGCAGCGCCAGCGATGGCCGAGAAATGGGATATGCCGATGGCCTATTCGGCGTCGAACTTCCATTCGGCCACAGGCGCGGAGTTTGCCAAATGCGTGACCACCGGAACAGGTGGGGAGATTGAAATTGTCACGCATCCGTCCGGTTCTCTGTTCAAAGGTGGTGACATCAAGCGTGCAATCCAGACCGGGCAAGCCCCGATTGGTGAACGCCTGCTTTCGGGTCACCAGAATGAAAACGCTCTGTTCGGCTTTGATTCCATCCCGTTCCTGGCCACGTCATTCGATGACAGTGCCAAACTTTGGGACGCTGCCAAACCTTCGATCGAAAAGCTGTTGGCTGAGCAGAATCTGACCTTGCTTTACGCCGTGCCGTGGCCGCCGCAGGGGCTTTATTTCAAGAACGAAGTGAACTCGGTGGCGGATATGGAGGGGATCAAGTTCCGCTCCTACAACAACGCCACCTCGCGCCTGGCCGAACTGACCGGGATGCTGCCCGTTACCATCGAGGCGGCTGAGATCAGTCAGGCCTTTGCAACCGGTGTGGCAGATTCCATGGTATCGTCTGGCTCCACCGGGTATGACCGTAAGGTCTGGGAAAGCTTGAACTATTTCTACGAAGTCGATGCCTGGCTACCGCGCAACTATGTGATGGTCAACTCAGACGTCTGGGCAGGTGTCTCGGATGCCAACAAGAATGTCATCAAGGGCTGTGCGGAATTGGCAGAGTATGCCGGTAATTGGCGCGCCAAAGAGTATACCGGCTTTACGCTTCAGGGTCTGCGTGACGGCGGCATGACTGTTGGTCCCGCGTCCGAGCAGATGACGAATGAGCTGAAAGAGATTGGCGTTACCATGACCAATGAATGGCTTGAAGCCGCTGGCGACGAGGGCAAAGCCATCGTCGATGCGTTCAATTCCTCTCAGTAAAGGCTGAGCAACGGGTGGCGGGTACCTCCGCCGCCCATTCCACACTCAATAAAAAAAGCGGGGACGGCATGGCGGCATTACGTGGGCTTCGGTCTGTACTGGATTTTTTGTATCTGGCAGCGGGCGTTTTGGCTGCGCTTAGTCTGATTTCCATTCTATTGCTCATCGTGGTCCAGATGCTGGCCCGCTGGACGGGCGAAGTATTCCCCGGCGCGCCGGATTATGCCGGATATGCGATGGCCGCGGCATCCTTTCTGGCCTTTGCCAACGCACTTAATCGCGGCAGTCATATCAGGGTGTCCATCCTGTTGAATGCGGTGCCCGATGGCTTTCGTAGAATTCTTGAAATCTGGTGCTTTGCCATCGGTACAGCCGTCATGTGGTATTTCTGCTGGTACGCCTATCGCTTTGTGTACTGGAGCTGGAAGTTCAATGACATAAGCCAGGGGCAGGACAAAACCGCCCTTTGGATACCCCAATCCACCATGCTGATTGGAGCCGTCATTCTTGCCATCGCACTGACCGATCACCTATTCCACGTCCTGTTCAAAGGTGACCACCGCATCACCCGTGATCTGGCCGATCAGAGCCACGGAGAGTAAGAGCATGGAAAACCTATCCGTCATCATCCTCTTCCTCTTTGTTCTCTTCACGTTGCTGGGCACCGGTGTCTGGGTCGGGCTTGCCCTGATGGGCGTTGCCTGGGTCGGGATGGAGCTGTTCACAACACGCCCCGTGGGAGACGTGATGATCACGACCATTTGGTCTGCGTCGTCATCCTGGACGTTGACTGCCTTGCCGATGTTCATCTGGATGGGCGAAATCCTATATCGAACGCGATTATCCGAGGACATGTTCAAAGGATTGTCTCCTTGGATGGCGCCTTTGCCCGGAGGGCTGGTTCACACGAATATCGTAGGCTGTACGGTCTTCGCTGCGGTTTCTGGCTCATCGGCGGCGACTCTGACGACCGTTGGTAAGATGTCGATCCCGGAACTGCGCAAACGCAATTACCCCGAGCGTATGATCATCGGTACTCTGACAGGCGCGGCCACGCTGGGCCTTATGATCCCACCCTCGCTGACATTGATCGTCTACGGGGTGACAATTAATGAATCGATCACCAAGTTGTTCTTTGCAGGCATCCTGCCCGGTCTCGTACTGGCAGCGATGTTCATGGGGTATGTTGCGATCTATTCCAAGATTGGGAAAGATTGGAACCCGAATGATGAGGGCAAGCTGACCTTCTCTGAGAAAGTCAAAAATTCTCGCTTCTTATTACCCGTGATCCTGCTGATCATGGTTGTGATCGGGTCCATGTATCTGGGCTATGCCACAGCGACCGAGGCCGCAGCCTTTGGCGTGATCGGAGGCCTGTTGCTGGCTGCAGGGCAGGGGTCACTGAATTGGAAGACGTTCACCGAAAGCCTTATGGGTGCGACCCGCACCAGCGCCATGATCGCGTTGATCCTTGCAGGTGCTGCATTCCTGTCTCTGTCGATGGGCTTTACCGGCCTGCCGCGCGGGCTTGCGGATTTGATCGCCGGGTGGGAACTGACACGGTTCGAACTGCTGATGGTTCTGCTTGTTTTCTATGTCATTCTGGGTTGCTTCCTTGATGGGATTTCCTCGGTCGTTCTGACCATGGCCGTTGTCGAGCCAATGATCCGTGACGCCGGAATCGACCTTATCTGGTTCGGGATCTTTATCGTGGTTGTTGTCGAGATGGCGCAGATTACGCCGCCAATCGGATTCAACCTGTTCGTGATGCAGGGCATGACCAATCATGAGATGAGCTATATCGCCCGCGCTGCGATCCCGATGTTCCTGATCATGGTGCTGATGGTGTTCGTTCTGATCTGGTTCCCCGAGTTGGCGACGTGGCTGCCCGAAAACCTGCGTCAAAGCCCCGGTGGGTAGACGCCGTTGAACCCGCTTCACCTCGCGGCGCGTCACGGCCCATATGTGTTGGTATCGGGCCTTGCCGCAGGCCTTCTGCTGCCGGGGCTGGCCGCACCGATGCGGCCTCTATTGCCGCCCTTGGTCATGCTCCTGCTGTTTTTGACGCTGCTGCGAATGCAGCCGGGGGCCATTGTGGGTTCGCTGGTTGACCTGCGAAAAGTTGCGGGAACGATTACCGCCTTTCAATTGGTTTTGCCGTTGTCTGTCGTTGGGATTGGAATTGCCTGCGGATGGACCGGTTCGCCAGTTTTTTTGGCATTGCTTGTCATGGCTGCAGCCCCATCAATATCCGGCAGCCCCAATATGTGCCTGATGATGGGCTATTCTGCGGAACCGGCGATGCGACTAGTCGTGGTTGGAACGGCTGTTTTGCCACTGACCGCGTTACCGATCTTTTGGCTGATGCCGGAATTGGGTGATCTCAGGGCGGTCCTGATGACCGCGCTTCGGCTTTTTCTTACCATCACAATAGCAATTCTCGCGGCTGTCATATTGCGCCGCACGGTGCTGCGCCAACCTTCAAAGTCTACGCTTTTGAACGTGGAAGGTGCGGCAACGATTACTCTGTCCGTTTTCGTTGTTGGCCTGATGCCATCATTGAGCGCAACCGCACTTGTGGACCCACGTTTCGCGCTGTTCTGGATCGCGTTTGCCTGTCTGATCAACTTTGGGGCTCAGGTTGTCTCATTCCAATTCACACGAACTCGAATGCCCGGTGCCGAGACTACGGCGGTGTCTCTGATCGCCGGAAACCGGAACATCGCGATATTCTTCGTGGCACTGCCACCTGAAGTAACCGCGCCGATCATGGTGTTCATCGGGGCCTATCAGATACCGATGTATCTGACGCCGCTGATCATGCGCCGACTGTATCAGACGGCTGCCACAACCAGCTGATTTGGGCCAGAGGCATTGGCGGTGCCAGCCCTAACGCTGATCCCCAACCCCGACGCCGACATAGGTTTCAAATCCCGATCCCAGAACCATCGTGGACGAGTAGATATTACGCAAGTCGACCATTCGGGGGGATCTCATAGTCTCTGCCAGCTCGCTCAGGTTCAGGGCGCGGAACTCGTTCCATTCTGTCAGCAAGACAACAACGTCCGCATCTTTGGCCGCGGCGTAGGGATCATCCATCCACTCGACGCCAGGAAGCAGCGCTTCCCCCTCGGCACGGCCTTGCGGATCGACAACGCGGACCTGGGCACCGCCACCGATCAGGGCGGGAACGATGGTCAGGGAAGGTGCGTCGCGCATGTCATCGGTGTTGGGCTTGAAAGTCACACCCAGAACCGCCACGGTCTTGCCATTGAAGCTGTCATCGCAGGCATCCCGGATCTTCTCGATCATCCGCTTCTTGACCTCATCGTTTACACGAATGACGGTTTCGGTGATCTGCATCGGGTGGGCAAAATCCTGTCCGATCCGGGCAAGTGCAGCGGTGTCTTTCGGAAAACACGAGCCGCCATAGCCAGGGCCTGCGTGCAGAAACTTGTTGCCGATCCGCCCATCCAGACCAATACCGCGCGCCACCTCTTTGACGTCGCCGCCTGCCCGCTCGCAAAGACCGGCGATTTCATTGATGAACGTGATTTTGGTCGCCAGGAATGCGTTCGCCGCGTATTTGATCATCTCGGCGCTTTCTAGATCAGTGGTCAGGATCGGAAAGTCACGCAGATAAAGCGGGCGGTAAATCTCGGCCATGACATCCGCCGCTCGTTCGCTTTCGACCCCTACGACAACACGATCCGGGCGCATAAAATCATCAATTGCAGCGCCCTCGCGCAGGAATTCGGGGTTTGATGCGACGTCGAATTCCGCCTTCGGATTTGCACCCGAGACAACTTCATGAACCTTGCGGTTGGTGCCGACCGGGACAGTCGATTTGGTTACGACAACCGTATAGCCGGTGATGGCATGAGCGATTTCTTCGGCGGCGGCCATCACATAAGTCAGATCAGCGTGCCCGTCCCCGCGTCTCGTAGGTGTGCCCACCGCGATGAACACCGCGTCCGCGCCGTCGACCGCAGCGGCCAGGTCGGTGGTAAAGGTCAGGCGGCCAGCAGCCACGTTCTTGGCCATGAGCACATCAAGGCCCGGCTCGTAAATCGGCACCTCTCCACTCTGAAGCATCTTGATCTTGCGATCGGATTTATCGACGCAAATCACATCATGGCCAAAGTCCGAAAAGCAAACCCCAGACACCAAACCGACATATCCGGTGCCAATCATCGCAATGCGCATTTATCGAATTCCTTCTTTTGGGTTTCGCCAATGGCGCATTTCCTGGTCTCTTTCAACCGCTGAACTAAGAGCTTTTGGGGCTCGATAATTACAACCGCCTAGGCATTGCCGGCTTGCTTTCGACAACAGCTCGGCACTTCTGAGGTGTTGCGGGCGATAGGGCAAAATCATCAGACTGTCTCTTGGCGACCGAATATGCTTGTTGTGGTGAATTGTTCAAGTGCTGTTCGTGGCTTGCGTTGAACTGGCTATCTGGTCTCGGCGAAGAACGGCGTGTTGCGATCAAGATTCGTTGCCAGATCGGATTTTCGACGATGGCATTCGTTCGACCGCTGGCGCGCATTCTCAATCCTACATGTAATATCAGGCACTTCTTCGCTTCAGCAGGCGTTGGGCATAGCCAGAATGCGAAGCTTCATATAGTCTCACAATCAGTTTTCGTGGTGTCGAGCGGCGGTGCGAGCAATCTGTTAATTATTTTAAGGCTTCGCGATGGGGGGCATGTTCTCGTTATTGGGTTCCGGGGAAGGCGTTGGCCTTAAACCTCCACGCCGCATGAGCGCCGGTCGCGGAGCGCGCTGATGGTGCTGCACCCCACCGGCCCGGAAACTGATCTTGGCGCGATGGAGCACCGCCATCTGACTGTCATGATGGTGGATCTTGTCGAGTCCACGGTATTGGCTCAAATGCTTGAGCCCGAAGATTTGCTGTCTACGACATTACGTTATCATAAACTGGTCGAACAAATTGCCGTTGAGTTCGGGGGCAGGGTGCTGCAGATCGTGGGCGACGGTATCCTCGTCGCCTTTGGTTGGCCTGCTGCGTCTGAAAATAATGCCGAGCGCGCTCTACGCGCTGCGCTGCGCATCCATACTGATCTGCCCGCAATGGCGGGTCCGCTCGATCTCAGGTGCCGGATTGGGATCGCATCCGGCGTAGTTCTTGTCGGGGACATCGCGCTTGGGACCAATATTCAGCCGGACGCGATTTTTGGATCGACGCTAAATCTTGCGGCACGTCTTCAGTCGTTGGCGACCCCCGGTGGAACAATGGTTTCTGCGGCAACACGAGCGCTTGGGGCCGAACAAATGGAGTTCGAGCCGCAAGGCGTTCAGAACCTCGCGGGGTTCGACCGGCCTGTTCCAGTTTATCGATTGACCGGTGAAGGCAAGGATCAGGCACGCCGCCATAACCGCACCCCGTTGCTTGGCCGCAAAGCCGAACGCGGACAACTCCGCCGCGCGTGGAAAGATGTGGAAGCCGGAAGAGGGCGGGTGATTCACATTTTGGGTGAGGCAGGGATTGGCAAATCGCACCTGATCCGTGATCTGCGTTCGTCGGTCGGGCCGCAGGCATGGGTGACCTATCACTGCAGCCCGTTCCATGTCAGCACACCGTTCTTTCCCTTCATATCACAGGTCGAACGGTGGTGCGGCATCCACAATCAGGACGATATTGCCGCGCGTCGCAACCGGTTGTCAGAACATCTGAGCGATATTCTGGACGACGCGCAACTTCGCACGCTGTATTTCATTCTTGCCCCGGGCCCTGGCGACAGCGGGACGACCAGTGAGGACGAACTGCGCGCGCAACTGAGTGACATATTCATCCGCGTCTACCAAAAACTCAGCCGAGAGGGGCCGGTGCTTGTCGTGGTTGAGGATATGCAATGGGTCGACCCATCGACCCTTTCGGTGCTGCGCGACGTGGCCGAGCATCTGACATCACTTCCCGTCCTGATGTTGATGGTTTCGCGGATGCCGGCGCCATCAGCGATCAAAGAGAGCATACCGTCTCTTGAGCAATTGTCGCTTCCACCGCTCGATGATGCGACATCGTCAGAACTGGCCAAGGCGGCCTCGGGTGAGCGCCTTGACGACCGCACTACGGCGCAGATTTTGGCGCGGGGCAATGGCGTGCCCCTTTTCATCAAGGAGTGCTCTGCCGCCATCGCTGCGTCGCCTGAACGTATCGTGGACAACATTCCCGCCACGTTGCATGACCTCCTGGCGCAACAGGTGGACGAGGTCGGAGAACTCCGACGTGCCGCGATCGAGGCCGCTGTTATAGGTGGTGCCTTTGGGGCACCTTTGCTGGCTCAGATCAGTGAACTGACTGAAGACGAGTCCGAAGACGCGATCTTTGGGCTCGCCGCCACGGGTATATTGCAACATCTGCCCGGCGCGAATGACGACGCAGAAATGATCTGGCGGTTCCGCCATGAATTGGTGCGTGAGGCGGCATATCAAAGCCTTGTGCGGGACCGTCGCATTCATTTGCACCGACGCACGGCAGAGGCCCTTGCCGCCCAACCGGAAGCCGCCCGACAGCCTGAACAAATAGCGCGGCACTGGGAACTGGCCGGTGAAACAACGAAGGCGGTGGCCGCCTGGTCGGAGGCCGCGCGGCTGAACCTGAGGCGGCACGCAAATCGCGAAGGGGCTCAGCATGCCCGAAACGGATTGCGGCTGTTGGACGAGTTGCCCGCAGACCAACGCGATAAAGCTGAATTGAACTTGCAATTCCTTCTGGCCGCTGCCGAGCGCGTGCATGTCGGTTATGGTGCCAAGCCCGCAATCGATGCCTTTGGGCGCAGTTTTGAACTGGCTGAAAAGCTGGGCGACAGGCGTACTCTTGTGCGCGCGGGCAGGGGTCTGTTTACCGCTGCAATGGTCAAAGGTGATTACCAGAACGCCGAGCAATTGGGGCAAGCGATCATCGATGCGTATGACGATCACCACACCCGAATGGTTGGAAACTACATCTGTGGGGCCGCGCTATCCCCGCGCGGTCGGTTTCAGGATGCGGCAGCAGCTCTAGAACAAGCGGCGTCTCATGCGGATGCGCATCGCGCCGAAGCTGGAAACAGCCCCGATATTGCAGCCGTGATACAAATCGAGAGTATGAGCGCGCTGGTCGACAGCTTTCAGGGCAAAACTGAAGTGGCACTCGCCAAAGCCAAGCGGGCAGTTGACGCCGCGATGGCGTCGGGCCAGCCCTTGATCATCGCAAATGCAATGCATTGGTTGACCGAAATCCACATGCAGATGGACCACCCGGATTATGCGCGCATGGCCAAGGCGCTGAGCGCGGCTGTTCAGGACAAGGGCGGCCCTTATTACCAAGCTGTTGCGACGGCCCATCTTGCTGGGGCTGCCATCAGAACCGGCGAGGCCACAGAGGGCGTGGCCATGCTGCAGGCCGCTTGGGGAAGGATGCACGCAACGGGTGCCGAGGCGGCTGGCGTGCTCGTCAACACCGAACTCGCAAGGGGCTATCTTGCTCTGGGTGAGATTCAGAAAGGGTTGGATGCGGTGGAGGCTGGCCTGACATGTGCAGAAAACACTGACGAGCGGAACTATGAAGCTGAAATCTACCGGATAAAGGCGGCTCTTCTACTGGAACAAGGTGGTCCGTTCGACGCGGCTGAGGCGGCTTTGCGTGAAGCTATAGCCGTGGCAAATAATCAGGGCGCGGCGCTGTATGAATTGCGCGCGCTGAGTGATCTTGCCTGCATCCGGCCAGCCGATACGGAAGTTGCCGCGCGGATTACTGAGCTGGAAGAGCGCGCGGTCGCGTCTTAGGTCCCGCCGGGACGTCGACCTAAAGTGCAGTCTTCGGGTTGCAGGTCCAAGCCAACAAAACGCGCCACCTGCGAGAATGACGAAGTTTTCTTCAACAACTGAAAACCTTTCTCTGAAAAAGTCTCAGCTGAGTACAAGTTTTTGGACACCATCGGGTTGTTCATAAGCTGCGTGATCGCGTCATACGCCACCATCGATGTCATCAGATCGCCCATGATCACATCGCCCTTGTGCTGTTCCGCAAAGAGACCAGGGAACAACTCGACCCTATTGACGTCGCAATAGAGCCGGCTCAGGTCGGCAATCAATTCGTCCGCAAACGGCTGATCACCAACCATCTCAGTAAAGCTTGAATGCGGTTTGCGGCAGAAATGATGACGATAAGTGTTCAGCGACGGAAGACGGGCCTTACGCGTCAGGGCAATTGTAGCTTCGACAGGGGCAGGAGCACCGGGCGCAGGCCTTTGGAACAGGAAATCGGGCGTGTTGCGCAGCGACATGCGGGCCGCAGGTTGGCGCGACAAAGATCGGATCATTTCCGCCAAGCCCGTTTGTTCGACCAGTCGTGGATTGAACCTGAAGCCTTCTGGGCCAACCTGTGCGCCGTCGATTATGAACCGTTCGGGGATCATCGAATGCCAGCGGTAGAGCAGATTGAACTCAATCGCGATCTGGTTGGAGTGATGCCAGGGCTGCCAGCGATTGACGCCAACGGGCAGTTTGAATGGCATATTGGCGATGTGGGCGATGTAATCCTCAAGCACAAGCTTGATCAGCAATGCGATCAAGGTGCAGCGTGTAGTCTGGAACACACGCTCTTTATCCCAGCCCGAAATGCCGCGCTTTTCGCGCCACAACAGGTCGGCAAAGGTGTTATGGGCGCGCAACATCAGTGTATTGATCGCGATATAACCTATGGTACCATTGCCATTATCGAGCCCGGTTGCATGAAAATCGAGCAGTAGCTGGTCAATCGCGTGATCGCTGAGACCCGGATGCGCCCGTTTCACCGCATTCCACAGCTTGCATGGATCGTGCAGGGGCTTTCCGTAATTCTCGCCAGTGGCAAGACTGCCATCAAAGGGGGGCGCAAGCTTAACACCACCGGATTGGTTCTTTTGAAACAGCTTCGGGGCCCACATCTCGCCTTGTGTATCCAGACGAAAGGCCAACCGGTGGGTTAATTCATTGGTATCGGGATCGCGTTCGCGCAGCATGTCGGTCTGAAAATCGTTCAGCCCGTAGATTTGGCACAGATCGACCTCGTGGTTCGAATCCGTCTGATCAACCGGTCCTTTCGCCCCAAAGGTGCGAAGGAAACTGTCGGTAAACCATTGTGCGGCCGAGATAAACAAAAGTGTCGATCCTTGCGGGCACATCAAGGTAAGCGGGCTGCCATCCAATTGTGTCCGTCGGCGAAAGAGATCAGCAACTTCGCTTTCCGACGGCAGGACGGGTGAGAGGTCTTCTGGCGTCGTATGCCGACCGATCCAGCGATGGGAAAACACGCCGGGCCATGTCGTGTAGTCTGCGCCCATTGTATAGGGCCGCGGTCGGTGGATCTTCGCGGCGTTTGCAAGCCTGATCGCGGCCAAATAGCTCGTAACGGGTGGGGAGATCTTGAATCCGAGTTTGATCAGATCATCAACGTCCAGCATCAATACATCTCCGTTTGGTCATCGATTCGGGAACCGGGCGCGGGCCAGGCTCAGATAGGTTCTGAGCCGGATCGCATTAATCGGTCCTAAAGGTTCGTGATCTGCCGTGACACGCCAGGGCGAGAAGCTCATCGCGTCGCCATTCTGCGGATCAAATTCTGCACCTTTGGGAATCGTGATATCCGCCACGGGCGTGACGGTATGATGGTACGGATCAAGAGGTGCATCTGGTTGCGGATCGCATGCCCACCGGATGCGATTGTCTAGCACATCGAATTCGTCGGCCGGGCGCGGGGGCTCAATCACACACAGCTCGAAGTGATTATCTCCATCGGCCACGTCTTGCCGCAAACACTGCCCGATCCCATCTGGATCGTCTACCGGATGTGCCGGAATTTTTGGTTTAGCGCTGCGGGCCAGGTATCGGACTGTTAGATCGGGGCCCAGCCGATACGGTGTTGTCGACCAGAAATGGACCTCAAAAGGCGAGTGCATATAGTTCGAGGCAAAATCACTCGCGACGCGAAACTGACGCTTGCCTTCACGAGTGAGGAAGGTGCGAAATCCTGCGCGCAGCCCTTTGGTGATCAACCTAAGGCTCCATTTTCGTCGCCCTTTGATCGCGTGCTGGACCGCTTGTAATGTGGCGACAAGCCTGCCCAATCGCTCATATTCATCGGGGACGTAGCTGGGAAACACATCCTGATCGACCAATACGAAATCGAACTCGTCGCTGAGTTGTGTGGTCCCCAGATGCGCAAGTGCCTCGGCGTCGATCAGCTTGGGGCCTGGCACGTCAAAAAGCTTGATCGCCATCCCGTGGGCATCCGATTTCCGGTCATCCAGATGCGCGCCGTTGGAAAAGCGAAGTGCGGCTGAATAGGCAGCGGGCTGTTCAAACAGGCCGTGACGGAACTGTTCTGGTAGATCGTTTCTGACGGTGAATGTTGCAGCCACGCACCCGTGACTGCGCCCATGCTGAGCCCTTAAGCGATGGCCTTTCCACCGTGCAACGGCCTCGAGATTGTGGTCAATGACATCATCAACAATATCCGGCGGCAATGCGTTTTGCGAAACATGCGTCAAAGAACCGTCTCCTTGGATAAACCCAGGCAATGATCAAACAGGGGTAAGGCGCTGACAAAGCTAAACCTCTAAATTTGTTCAGCTTACCTCAGATTGTCTAATTTCCAAACACACCAACTATGGACAGCCGTGGCCAGACAAATTCGGCGCGCAGCCCAAGCTATTCGGCTGGTGCTTCGGACACGTGGTTGGCGGCGCTCGATCCTCGACCAGAGTTGAGCGCCTTCGACTTTATCATTGACGTGTCCGGTGTTCTCGGGCACTCAATCGATTGATGGTTCCCGGTGGTGTTGCCGCGGGATGAAAAGGGAATACGGTGAGGTTTGCCAAAAGGTGCCAATTCCGTAACTGCCCCCGCAACTGTAAGCGGTGAGCAAGGCCAAACAGCCACTGGTCCACAGGGTCGGGAAGGTTGGCCGAGCGCGGACCCGCAAGTCAGGAGACCTGCCATCAGATGTTTAACCAACCCGGGGCGGGGCGTCCTGGAAGGAGGCTTTGATGGCGCGTCAATTGCGTGTTTACATTGTCGGCAGCTTCCGCATGCGCTTGGAAACAAGTGGAGTGGACCATGCCAGATACGCCTGATCATTTCATTCTAGTCTGCGAAAGCTGCACTGAAGGGCTGCCCCTTGATGAAATTTGCGATGCGTTGACCGGGAAATTACATCGCAGTTTTGCGATCCGCGCGTCGTCTTGCATGGCAGGCTGCGATAGTCCCAGAACGGTTGGGTTCCAGGCCGTAGGAAAGGCGCAATACCTTTTTGGTGGCATTCAGACCGCGGATGAGGTGCAGGCGCTGGCTGAGTTTGCAGCGCATTATCGTGAAAGCCCGGATGGCTGGACAAATGCCACTGATCGCCCGCAGGCGTTGTTCAATAAAACCCTCTCGCGCATGCCGCGGATCGAACAGGGGGCATCGCAATGACGTTGCGACCCTTTCTGATTGCCGAAAACCTTGAGTATTATGCCCTTAACGGAGATGTGCTGTTGCAGGGCGTCTCGTTCGAGTTGGACGAGGGTTCCATTCTAGCCATCGCCGGCCCGAACGGGGCGGGGAAAACGACGCTTCTCAATCTGTTGTGCGGCGCTGAGCCGCTGGCACTTGGCGATGTTCGGATCAAAGGACGCAGTCTGAAACAGCTCTCTGCCAAAGAGCGTGCGCGCATGATTGCAGTGGTAGGTCAGCAGGAACTGCCCGATGGACGCTTGGCGTTACGCGATTATGTTGCGCTGGGGCAAATACCCATCCGTGCGGACCGCTCTGCCGAAGGCCACGCGCAAGAGCTGGACCGGATTTTAGACCTGACCGGTCTCGCCAATCTCGCGGACAAGCGCATGGCCCAACTGTCCGGAGGCGAACGTCAGCGTGCCCATATCGCGCGCGCTTTGGCGCAAAACCCTTCGTTGCTGTTTCTGGACGAACCGACCAACCATCTGGATCCTGATGCAAAAGGGCGGATGCTGTCTTTGGTCGCCGAGCTTGGGATCACCGTGGTCATGATCGTACACGATCTGGTCATGATCCCCGAATTCGCCACACACGTGGCGCTGATGAAATCGACCCGCATGATCGAGTTTGGGTCGGTGGACAAGGTGCTGACACCCGAAAGAGTCCGCGAAACTTTTGGCGTTGATTTCCTCTGCTTTCTCCACGAAGGCCGCGTGATCCCGGCGCTTGATATTCGAAGAACCACAGTCTCAACTTAGTCGAAGGAACACACTGAGATGAAATACATCTGGCCCGTGGCGTTGGCCACCGCCATGGCAAGCGGTGCTGCTGCGCAAGAAGTCACCGTAGACAACTGCGGCGAACCGCTGGTTTTTGATACCGCGCCCGAGCGCCTGGTTGTGCATGACATGAACATGACCGATATGGCCTTTGCATTGGGTCTGCAGGACAAGATCGTCGGCCTGACCGGCATCACCGGCTGGTACAAGACCAGCCCTGATTTTGATGCCCTGCGCGGCGACATCCCCGAGCTTGCGCCGAAATATCCGACCGTCGAAAACCTGGTGGCGGTTGAACCCGACCTGTTCTTTGCAGGTTGGTACTATGGCATGAAGCCGGGTGGTGATGTGACCCCAGATACATTGGAACCGTTCGGAATCAAGACCTTGGTTCTAACCGAAAGCTGTGTGCATCTGGACAAGGATCGCCCCGAAGCCAGCATGGATCTTCTGTTTGGCGATGTGTTGCGCTTGGGCAAGGTGATGCAAGTCGAAGACAAGGCCGAAGCTCTGGTCTCGGGCTGGAAAGAGCAGCTGGCAGCGATCGAAGCCAAGACTGCTGAACTGCCCAGGCCCCGCGTCTTTCTTCTGGATGGTCCTGCAGATGCTCCGTTTACCGCCGGTAAATTCGCGATTCCCGATGCGATGATCACAGCCGCCGGTGGTGAAAACGTCACTCATGACATGGACACGAGCTGGGGCCGCACTTCGTGGGAGGCCGTTGCCGCATCGAACCCGGAATTCCTGGTTTTGTTGGATTATCAGACCGGCAATGGTGCCGAGGACACTTTCAAGTTCCTGCAGGAGCATCCCGTCATGTCGCAGACTGATGCCGTCAAGAACGAACGCTGGATCGGATTGCGCTACGAAGAGCTGACGCCGGGACCGGCAAATATCGAAGCGATCTCGAAGATGGCGCGCGCGATGCATCCGGGTCAGAGCTAATATGGGCCGACTGGGCCTGACGTTGTTGCTGGGGGCGGTCGTTCTGACCGCCCTTTTGCTGATTTCCACGATCTACGGCACAACCTCGATTCCTTTGTCCGACACCTTCACCGCGATATTGCGCGGTACCGGGTTGCAGGACGCAGAGATGTCACCGCTGCATAGGATCGTATTCGACCTGCGATTGCCCCGCGCGTTGTTTGCAGCCGTGATCGGTGCCGGGCTGGGCATCGTTGGCGTGGTGCTGCAAACGACCACACGTAATGACCTTGCCGATCCATTTCTGTTCGGCCTGTCCTCGGGCGCGGCAGCGGGGGCGGTGTTTGTAATTACCGTGACCGGAGATATTCTGGGTTTCTGGACTCTGCCGCTGGCTGCCTTTTGCGGCGGTCTTGTGGCGTCGGGCATCGTGCTGGCGCTGGTTCATGGGCTTCGCACCAGCGCACCGGAGAAGCTGATCCTTGCGGGTCTGGCTGTGTCGTTTTTGTTTTCGGCCATCACCAACTATCTGATTTTCGCCGGCGATAGCCGCGCCGCCCATTCTGTCATCTTCTGGATGCTGGGGGGGCTGGGCCTGGCCCGTTGGGAGACGTTCCCGCTGGTGTGCATCGGTCTGCTGCTGATCCTGAGCTATTCGCTTTATCGCAGCCGCTGGTTGGATGCGCTGCTGACCGGGGATTTGACTGCCGCTACTCTGGGTGTGCCGGTTCGGGGTCTGCGGTTCAGCATGTTTTTCACCGCAGCGTTGGCAACGGCCGTGTTTGTTTCCGTAGCCGGGGTGATTGGTTTTGTCGGTCTGATGGTGCCGCATATTGCACGCGGGATCGCTGGTCCGCTGCACAAAAACCTTCTACCTACCGCCGCTATGGTTGGTGCTGCCTTGTTGACCGGCTCTGACATTCTCAGCAGGCTTCTGCTGGCTCCGCAGGAATTGCCGGTGGGGATCGTCACAACTTCAATCGGATCGGTGTTTGTATTCTTGCTTTTATTCAGGACTGCGAGAAATCAACGGTAAGGCCCTCGATCTTCGCTCACAAGATATTTCGTCCTGATCAGGTCTGAGCCGAGTTTATACCTTTCCGTCAGCCGCTTGGCCGAGCCACTTGAACACAAGCTTGGCGCGGTCGGATGAGGTGTTGTGTAGTTTCACGTAGAAATCCAGTTGCGATGAGATGGTTTGCGGCAACAGTCTGACCAGTTTTCCGGATGCGGTCAGCTCCGAGGTCAGTCCCTCCCATCCCAGCACCGCGCCCATATCGTCCTGCGCGGCCTGAAGCGCGATCGTGTAATTGTTGACCCGATGCGCGGAATTCAGGGGGCCTTCATAGCCGAGTTTCTGGGTCCAGGCACGCCAGTCGGTCCAGCCGGTATCCGGAGCGTCGAGATGAATTAGGGGGACCCTGGCAATATCTTCAACACGTTTGATGGGATTCTGTTGCGCAAACCTTGGGCTGCAAAGCGCCATGATCTTGTCGTGAAATAGTGTCTTGAAGATGCCCGTTTCGCGGCTGGAATCGCCGTAATGGATACTTAGGTCGCATTTTGACGTGTCGATGCCGAGGTCAGTCACGACCTGCGTCACGGAAACATGTCCGTATTGCTTCCAGAACTGCGCAAGGCGCGGGGTGAGCCAAAGTGAACTGACTGCCGTGGTTGAGCGGATCGTTACACCTTTTCTGTCATATTGACGCCGCAACTGCCCAAGGGCTTCGCTGATGCCTTCCAGACCACGTTGAAGGGCAACAAGAAGATAAGCACCGCTTTCAGTAAGTTCCACGCCGCGATGATGGCGCAGAAACAGCGCGCATTGCAGCTCGTTCTCCAGCGCTTTGACCTGATGGCTGATTGCGGCCGGCGTGACGTTCAGCTCTTCTGCGGCGGTCTTGAAGCTTACATGCCGCGCAGCAGCCTCAAAGCTGATAAGCGAACTTACAGGTGGAAGATCGTAGGGCCTGTTGAGCAAGGTGATTTGACCTGTGATGGTTTGTAAATCCAATATTATATAAGCACTATCCGAAGATCAGGCTTAGCTGATCTTATTCAAAGTGAATCTTTTTGCAATTGCCCGCCAGCGGTTCACGGTGAAAATTCGCCACAACCGTTTGAGACATGATCAATGGATGTATCAAAGGCCCTCAAGACCCTTGGTGTTCATATCGATCTTTCGTCATGCAATGCGACCCCCGGTTGGTCGTGCACAAGTTGAAGGAGTTGCAGTATGCAGTCACATGCAAAAGTCGTGGTTGTCGGTGGTGGATGCGTCGGGGCGTCAATTCTATATGGGCTGACCGAACATGGATGCTCTGATGCCGTTATGCTGGAACGCACCACACTGACCTCGGGTTCGACGTGGCATGCGGCTGGTTTGCTAGTAACCTTTGTGCGGTCGCACAACGTGTCGAAGATGACGATGGAAACCATCCGCATCTATACCGAGGTGGAAGAGAAGATGGGCAGTTCGGTCGGACTGCGTAAGGTAGGACAGCTGCGGGTCGCCAATACCGAAAAGCGCTGGGATGAGTTCCAGTCCTATATCTCGATTGCCGAAGCTGCGGGCGTGCCCTGCCAACTGCTGACGCCGGAGGAGATTGCCGAGATTCATCCCTTGCTGAACCAAAGTCCAGATATTCGGGGTGGTATTCTGCACACGGAAGACGGCTATGTGAATCCCGCCGACATTACCATGGCGCTGGCCAAGCTCGCGCGGGATGCCGGCGCCAAGGTATACCAGAACACCGAAGCGCAGGCTTATGAGAAGCTGGACAATGGCCACTGGAAAGTGACCACCAATCAGGGTGAGATCACCTGCGAGCATCTGATCTTTGCCACCGGCAACTACGCCCGCGAAAATGCGCGCCGCGTGGGGCTGGACCTGCCATGTATCCCGATCGTTCACCAGTATTGGACGACCGAGACGGTGCCGCTGTTGAAAGAGCGCCGGGCGCAAGGCTTGCCCGAATTCCCAATCCTGCGGGATGAGGACTACGGCGCTTATCTGCGCGAAGATGTGGGCGGGATCCAGTTCGGGCCGTATGAATTCACCAAAGACCTCAAACTATTCGCCGAGGATCGTGTCCCGCCCGAGTTCGGAGCCGATCTGTTGCCCGAGGATTTTGATGCCGTGGAAACCCAATGGGAACGCGCCATCGAACGGGTGCCAACCTTGGGTGAGGTTGGGATCAAGGCCAACACCCGTGGCCCGTTCCAGATGACCCCGGACGAGCTGCCTCTGGCCGGACCCGCACCGGGGCATGAGAACCTTTGGCTGGCCGAAGGCATGCCAGGTGGCATCCTCTGGGGCGGCACCGTTGGTAACCGTTTGGCCAAATGGATCGTCGATGGCGATCCGGGCATGGATATGTCGGAGCTCGACCCGCGTCGATTCTCGGACTACGCCTCAAAACGTTGGACCATGGATAAGGTGCGCGAGACATGGGGCACCCATATGGATGCGCATGTTCCGGGTGAGGACTTTCCGGATGCGCGCCCGATGAAGACCATGGGGTCATATGATCTTTTGACTGCTCAGGGCGCGGTTTGGACCAGCTTTAACGGCTACGAATTTCCTCGCTGGTTTGCCAAATCGCCCGAAGAGGCGATCCCCGAACACAGTTTCCGCCGCACCAACCATATGGAGCGTGTCCAGGAAGAGGTGCGCACCACCCGTGAAGAGGCTGGCTTCATCGAAATGTCGCCGATGACCAAGTTCACAGTGCGTGGACCGGGTGCAGCCAAATGGCTGGATAGCCTGATGGCCAACAAGCTGCCCAAGGTGGGCCGCATGACCTTGTCGCTGATGTTGAACGATAAGGGCGGCATGGATGCGGAGTACACAATCGTGCGCTATGCCGACGACGATTTCTACCTGATATCGACGCCGAACTGGCGAGCCTACAATTGGGATCAGTTACAGCGCGTGCTGCCAGGTGATGGCTCGGTGGTGATCGAGGATATCTCAGAACAGCTGGGCGTGATCGCACTGGCTGGGCCCAAGGCACGGGACATCCTGCAACCATTGACCGATAATGATTTGTCGAACGAAGCATTCCCATGGCTGTCGGCACAGATGGGCGAGGTGGGCTATGCCAAAGGTGTGCACTTGTTGCGCGTCTCCTACACCGGTGAGTTGGGATGGGAACTGCACCACCCGGTCGGGTACAATCGCCACCTCGTTGATTTGCTGCTGAAATCGGGTGTGAAACCTTTCGGGCTTGAAGCGTTGGAGTCGATGCGGCTTGAGAAATCCTATCGCGCAATCAACCGCGAAATCTGCAAGGACCTGACCCCATATGAGGCCGATTTGGGCCGTTTCGTTGCAATGACCGAGAAGATCGGCGGGCAGGTGGCCGAACGTGATTTCATCGGCAAAGCCGCGTTGCAACAGCAGCAGGAGCAGGGTGGATACAACACACTGGTCACACTGAAGCTGCCGTTCTGCGACACCTCGGTGATGTTTGACGAAGGCGTATATGCCGATGGCAAGCTGATCGGACGCGTCACCTCGGGCGGGTTCTCGTATTACTGCAACCACGACATTGCGATGGCGCTGGTTCCACACGAGATGACGGCACCCGGCACCAAAATGCAGGTGCTCATCCACAATGAAATGCGCGAGGCCGAAGTGATCGATACCTGCGCCGTTGATCCCACCAGCGCCCGCGCGCGCGCCTGATCCGGAGGATTTGAGATGGCAGAAGTCAAAGCACGCTCGGGCCGTGGCGGTGGACGTGCCGCGCGGGTCAAGGCTCGCACCAACCCGCCCCCAGTCTACTTGTCGACGCTGAACCGCAAAGTTGGCCCGATTGATCTGCTTGGTCCTGAAGGCGTTGAGAAAATCCACAACGCGGCCATGACTATACTTGAAACCACAGGGATTGAGTTCCGCGATCCGGTGGCCTTAGCGGATTGGAAGAAGTACGGTGCGGATGTTCAGGGTGAGCGGGTGCGCATCGGACGCGAGATGCTTATGGACCTGATCTCGGCCGTTCCCTCGGAATGGGGCTATGCCGCGCGCAACCCGGAACGCTCGCTACGGGTGGGCAATCGGCATTCGGTCTTTGCCAATGCGTATGGCGCGCCATTTGTCTATGGTCTGGATGGTGTGCGCCGCCCTTCGATGCTGGAGGATGCGCATAACTTCTTCAAACTCAGTCAGATGAGTCAGTCGATGATGGTGCCGGGTATTTTGCCGGTCGAGCCGCAGGACGTACCCGTCCCGCAACGCCACCTGGAGCTGGTTCATGCCGCACTGACGCTGACCGACAAACCTATCAAGGGTTCAGTTCTATCCGAACAGGCAGCGTTGGACTCGGTAGAGATGACTCGCATCGTGTTTGGTGAGGAGTTTGTTGACAACAATGTGGTGATGGCAGCCCTGCTGAACTGCAACACACCGTTGGTCTGGGATGAGACCATGTTGCAGAGCCTACGCGTCTATGCCGCCGCCAACCAGCCCTGCCTGCTGTCGCCCTTTGTTCTTGCCGGGGCGAGCACACCTGCAAGCCCGCAGGGTGGTGTCGCGCTGCTGATTGCAGAATCTCTGGCCGGTATGGCCTACAGCCAGATCATCCGGCGCGGAGCCCCGATGGTGCTGGGGGTGGCAATCATGGGCGTTTCGATGAAGACAGGTGCACCGATGATGGGCTCTCCGGAACCCGGGCTGATGAACCTTCTGGTGGGTCAGATGGCACGGTTTTATGGTGTGCCATGGCGGACCTGTACCATGTGGACCGGATCGAAATCCCCGGATATGCAGGCTGCGTTCGACACCGCAAACACCATGTGGCCGGTGCTTCTGGGCGGTGCAAACTACATCGTACACTCGGCAGGCTTCCTAGAAGGCGCGCTTGGGGTCAGCTACTCAAAATGGGTGCAGGACGCGTTGCAGTTGGAGAACTTCCACCGTTTCTTCAGCGGCCTGCAAGAGGAAAATCTGGACACGTTGCTGGGCGACATTGACAAAATCGGACCGGGTGGGCACTTCCTTGGTACTGACCACACGCGCGAAAACCCAATGCATATGAACCACTTGCAAAACAATGACAGTTTTGAACAGTGGGAGGCAGAAGGTGCGAAAACCGCAGAAGCCGTTGGCACGGAAGAGGCGCAGCGTATGCTGAACACCTACGTCCAGCCACCAATGCCGGACGATCAGCGCGGGGCGTTGGATGAATTCGTCGCTAAGAAGCGGGTAGAATACAGCGCCTAAACAGATCTGCAAGCGGGCACTTATGTGCCCGTTTCCTCAACCAACGACAGGATTAGGCACATGGCCGATAACTCGACGATCGCTCTCTCACTCGACGAAGTAGAGGAATTGGCAAAATCTGTCCTTGTGGCTGCAGGCATGGATGAACATGGCAGCACGGTTCTGGCCGGGCTTGTGCGGATGAGCGAGCGCGACGGCCCGCGTAGCCATGGGTTAAGGATGTTACCTGTTTATGCGCAGAGCTTTTCTTCGGGATATGCCAATCCCGAGGCCGACCCGAGTGTCGAACGGATCGCACCGGGGGTTCTGCGCGGAGATGGTGACAATGGCTATTACCAGATCGTGGCCGCCAAAGCTCGAGACGAGCTTATTGAAATGGCGCGCGCGAATGGTATTGCCGCGTTAACTTGTGCCAATTGCCACCATCTGGGGGCACTACGTTTCGATACAGGTCCGCTGGCGGACGCTGGGCTGGTAGCGCTAGGTGTTGTGAACTCGCTCTCGATGGTGGTGCCGCAAGGCGGCACCCGCCCTGTTTTTGGCACCAATCCGATGTCCTTTGCTTGCCCGCGACCGGGTCGTGCGCCGGTTGTATGGGATCAGGCCTCGTCAATGGTTGCGCTGATGGACATCCGGATGGCCGCGGCCGAAGGGCACGAATTGCCACGCCCTGCGGGGCTTGACCCGAACGGTCAGCCAACCAGCGATCCCAACGCGATTTTGGAGACCCGCAGTCTGTTGCCGTTTGGCGAGCACAAAGGCGCGGCGATCGCCTTCCTGATCGAAGTTCTTGGCGCGGCACTGGCCGGTGGAACATTGTCCGTGGACAATGCCAACCGCGAAGCGCACGGTGCCTTGAATATCAAGGGCGGTTCAACGTTGATCGCGATTGATCCGGCGCGTTTCGGGAATGCCGCATTTGAAGGCTATGTCCAACGCATCTGCGCTGAGATTGAAGGTAACGGGGATGCCCGCGTTCCCGGAGATGGCCGCTTGAAGAACCGTGCTGCCGCCGAAGCGGATGGTGTTCGCGTCACGGCGGACTTGATGAAGCAACTTCGCGAACTTCTGTAGGGGTCCCAGTAATGGCACGGGTGGTTGTAATTGGCGGCGGCATCGTCGGAATATCCTGTGCGCTGACATTGCAGTCGCAGGGCCACGAGGTCACCGTCGTAGAACCGGGTCCGGTTGGTGAGGGCGCGAGTTGGGCTTCCTGCGGGTGTATCGCAGTGGGTGAGATCGTGCCGTTGTCGCAGCCGGGGATGCTGATGAAAGTGCCGGGCTGGTTGCTGGATGCCGAGGCCCCGTTGACACTGCGCCCGGCCTCAGTAGCGAAGCTGCTGCCGTGGTTTGCACGGTTTACGGCCAATGCGCGTCGCTCGAAGATGCGCGCAATCGCCTCCGATCTGGCAAGAATTACGTTTGCTGCAACAGCGGATTTCAAGGCTCAGCTTTTAGATGTAGGCCATCCTGAGCTTTTGGTCGAACGGCCGGTAATCAAGTTGTTTGACGACGACAATGACCTTGCGACCATGCGCCCAGCTTTTGAGTTGGCGCGTGAGTTGGGCTGCACGATTGATCAAGTTACAGGTCAGGAAGCGCATGAAATCGATCCTGCAATAGCATCTGATTTCAAACATGCAGCTTTGCTTAGAGACTGGAGTTTTGTGACGGACCCTAAGGTATTGGTTGAAACGCTGACGCAGAGTTTTAGCAGCCGCGGCGGGGCTGTCGTGGCAGGAAGAGCAATCGGTTTTACGCAGGACGGACAACATGTGAAAAGCGTGAAGCTGAGCGATGGGCGATCGATCAGCGCAGATGATTTCGTCATCGCTGCGGGAACGCCGTCTAGAATCTTGGCCAAGACGCTGGGCGTTCAACTGAGGATGGAAGGGGTGATCGGATATTCGACTGCGTTGAAAGATAGCGGGGTCGAGCTCCGCCATACAGTGTTTTATGCCAAAGGCGGGTTTGGCATTACACCGTATCAGCAGGCGCTGGCAGTGGCCGGTACCGCAGAATTTGCCGACCTGAACGCGCAGCCGAATTGGAACCGAGCCGATGTGCTGGTCAGGCGTGCATTCCGCGTATTACCGGGTTTGAAGACCGATAATGCGGAACGCAGGATGGGTCGCCGCCCGTTTACACCGGACACGCGTCCGATCATTGGCCGCAGCAGGCGACTGGCTAACGTCGCCTTTGCGACGGGTCACGGACAGCTTGGCCTGACACTAGGCGCGACGACGGCGCGTATAATCGCAGATGTAATTGCTGGCAGATCACCGGACATCGATATAGAAGCCTTCAGCCCAGATCGGTTCTCGTCCTGAGCCAAAGCCCGCCCAGCTCTTTTTGAGCCACATGGGACGTCATCAGCAACGCGATCATCCAGCCAGTCACCACGGCACCTGCGGTGCCGAACCAGACACCAATTTCGTTAAAGCCGAGCAGGCCGACGAAAATCCAGACAAAAAAGGCGACGCCAAATCCCTGACGATATAGGCTGATCCACACGGTCCAGATCGGTCGCTTCAAGGCTTGCAATAGCGAGTTGATGGAAAAAAGCATCATGTAGATCGGGAGGATCAGACTATCGACACGTAGATAGCTAAGTCCGACGCGGATCACTTCGGGATCGTCGGTGAAAAAGCCCATCATAAGGCGGCCAAATATCCACAATATGGGGGCTGCGATGGCGGTCATGATGAACCCGACTTTCCAGCAATAAAACAGTGCCTCGCGTACCCTTTCATAGTCGCGGGCACCGAAATTCTGGGACGCGATGGGCAGCAGTGCCCCCGTGACCCCCAGCACCGGCAAAAGCAAAATCTGCTCAAGCCGAATGGCAATGCCAAAGCCAGCGATTGCGTGCTCTCCAAAGATTTTCAGGGCAAACTGCATGACGAAACCTGACAGCAGCATCACGAAGAAAGATGTCGCTGTGGGAAGTACCTGAACCGAGATCTCCTTGAACTTCTGTAGGCGCGGAATGAAGTTTCGGGGGCGCATGCGCCTCATCCTGCGGCGTCTGAGGACCTGACGGATCAGAAACACCATCACACCGGTCTGGCTGATCACCGTCGATACAGCGAGGCCATCAAATCCGATGCCCGGGATCATGCCCGGAATGCCGTAGATCAAGAGGGGGTTCAGACCGATATTGGCAAAAAACGCCACCATGAGGGCGCGTTGCATCGATACCGCGTCACCATGTGCCTGAAGAATGCCATTGCAACCGAAGGCCAGAAGAAATCCGGGCAAGGCCAATAGGAGCCAGTGGAAATAACGTAAACCTGCATCGCGATAAGGTCCCGGTTCCGAAACCAGATTTATCAGCGCAGGGCCGTACCAGAGACCCGCCGCCGCCAGGACACAGGCTGCAATGAAACCATAGATCATTCCCTGTGCTGCAAAACGCCGCGCTGCGCGAGTGTCTCCAGCGCCTAACGCGTTGCCGACCAGCGCGCTCATCGCGGCACCCAACCCGACCCCGACCGAAATGGCAATGAAAAAAGCCTGAAACCCTAATGCCAATCCAGCCTGTGCGCTGGTCGAGAGAAGGCCGGCGAAGAACATGTCGACAACGTTGTAGAGAGTGTTGAACAACATCCCGATTGCGCCCGGGATCGCCAGGGTTCGGAAATGGGTCGAGATTGGCCCGCGCGTCAGATCAATTTCAGTTGGGATGGCCATATCAACTGGCCACTACGGACGTTCGGCCTGAACGGTCAGGAATACGAACTCTGGCGTTAGGACCTCTTCGAAGCCGTGATTCAGCTCTGCATCGATGCTGATGCTGTCTCCTGCTGAAAGAGTAAATCGGGCCTCGCCATAGCGATAGATGGCCTGCCCTTCGAGAACCTGCACAAACACGACGCCATGGCCGACATAAGTGGGTGGCTGCCCCTCGTCGCGCAACAACGTGACACGACGGGCCTGAAAGCGCAGGTCCTTCCGGGAATGCAGCGCAAGGTTGACGTATTCGTGCGAATGGCCGCCCGCCAGTCGCGTAGACTTTAGCCCTTCGCCATGGCGAACCAGCGTATAGTCGGTGTGGTCTGTCCGCGCTTCGCGAAATAGCGATACGATTGGTACCTCTAACGCTTCGGCAAGTGCAGCCAGCGTATCGATTGACGGAGAGACCAACCCGTTTTCGATACGGCTGACCATTGCAGCCGAGATACCAGACTGTTCTGCCAAACGACGGGCGGATTGCTTGCGGCTTTGGCGCAGTTCCCTGAGCGAGGCACCAATAGCGCGATCAATCTGTCTTCCCGGCGTGTCATCGTGCATGATTCAATCCGTCAATCCTCGGCGTAGTAGCCCACCACGTCCCCTTCCGTTGTGACACCCAGACCATTCAGCAATCGGTTGGCATAATTGAAATATCCGACGATCTGGTTGATCTCGAGAATCTCTCCGTCTTCCCAGCCGGCATCTTTCAATGCGCGAACTTCGGATTCCTCCATTGCACCCGGCGACAGGGTCAGCTTTTGCGCATAGATCAGCGCGGCCAACTGCGCACCTTCAAATGCATCCTGCGGACGATGGGCCTTTAACGCGGCCTCGATTGCGTCGGCGCGTGCGTCGTCACCGATCAGATGTCGGGCGTTTGCCCAATGGTTGGCATAAGAATAGGGGCAGGTGTTCAACGTCGATACGTAAGAGCTGATGACTTCCTGAAACCACATGGGTATGGAATTGGCTTCATCATGCAGGCACGCGCGATACAGAATGACGTGACCTTTCATGGTGTTGGGACGCAGTGAATGCACGCGCATCACATTGTCCACGGTCCCGTGTGGTGTGCGCGCCAGATCCAGAGTCGCTCTCAGGTGCTCGTCGGCATCTTCGTCAGATATCATCCGAATCCAGGCGGACATTCACGTTTCCTCTCGTGTTTTCTGTTTCTATTTTCGCGGCGTGTGCCGTTCGGCTGAGTTTTTTATTGACGAATATTGCACATTAAGCAACCATATTGAACAGCGCGCAACGAATTTGAGGATTCTGAAGCTTTGCCAGATCTCTCCACACTGCCTGAATCCCCTCGAATGACCTCGTGCCCATGCGTGCATGACCTCATGTTGCGATCGCACCACCACAGCGTCATAGATCAGCGACGCCAGCTGATCCGCATCTTGACAGGTTCGGCATGACACAGCTCTCCCCCATGATCGAAGTGACCAATCTGGATAAGTTCTATGGGACTTTCCATGCGCTCAAGAACATCGATCTGACCGTTCATCAGGGCGAGAAGGTGGTAATCTGCGGCCCGTCCGGATCAGGAAAATCCACACTGATCCGCTGTTTCAACGGGTTAGAGTGGCATAATTCCGGGCGTCTCGTGATCGATGGGATCGAAGTCTATGAAGGTGCCAAGGAAATCCGTGAACTGCGACAGGAAGTCGGCATGGTCTTCCAGCAGTTCAACCTGTTTCCGCACCTGACTGTGCTTGAAAACCTGATGATCGGACCGATGAAGGTGCGCAAGCTATCCAAGGCGCAGGCCGAGGAAACCGCGCGCAATTATCTTGATCGCGTTCACATCCCCGAGCAGGCCGACAAGTACCCCGCGCAATTGTCGGGGGGGCAGCAACAGCGCGTCGCTATCGCGCGGTCTTTATGCATGGAAACACGGATCATGCTGTTTGATGAACCTACATCCGCGCTTGATCCCGAAATGATCAATGAGGTGCTGGATGTGATGGTTGAACTGGCCGATACCGGCATGACCATGGTGGTTGTCACGCATGAGATGGGGTTTGCGCGCAAGGTCGCCGACACGATGGTCTTTATGGAGTCGGGGCAGATCGTTGAAATCTCGCCGCCCGATCAGTTCTTCACCAACCCGTCAAGCGAGCGCTGCCGTCTATTCCTGAACCAGATATTGGAACACTAACGTGACCGATCTGGGCATATCACAGGGACGCGGGCAAGCGCTGCCGAAGCCACCACTATACAAGCGATTCTTTGGTTCGGTGTTAGTGTCCGTCGTGATCTATGCGGTTATTGTCGGGTTGATCGCCTACGGGTCATATGTTGGCGCGCAGGGTATGGGCTATAACTGGCAGTGGTATCGCGTGCCCCAATTCCTGTACCGCAACACCGAGATCGGGTTCGAGTGGGGCGAAATCCCCATCGGACTGGTTGCCACGATCAAGCTGTCAGTTACCTCGTTTCTGCTGGCCACAGCTATCGGGTTGCTGGTGGCGTTACTGCGCTTGTCCGGCTTGGTAGTTGGCACGGCTGTCGCGGTTGCCTACCTTGAACTGATCCGCAATATCCCTCTGCTGGTTCTGCTTTACCTGTTCTATTATGTCCTGGGTCCTATCTTTGGATTTGATCGATATACCGCCAGCATCCTGACTTTGGCGGTGTTTCATTCAGCCTTGATTTCAGAAATCCTACGGGCGGGGATCAACGCCATCCCATCTGGTCAGTGGGAGGCGGCCAAGTCTATCGGTATGACCCCCTATCAGACCTACAGATATATCATTCTGCCGCAATCTGTTCGCTTTATGCTACCGCCCATGACGGGCGAGGTCGTCCACTTGATCAAATCCTCGGCTATTGTCAGCGTCATTGCCGTGGCTGAACTCACCACCTTCGGGCGCAACATCATATCCGACACATATATGAGTTTTGAAATCTGGTTCACTATCGCGCTGGTCTATCTGGTGGTGACCCTGATCCTGTCGATTGGCGTTAGCTATCTGGAGAAGAAATATGCCGTCGACCAATAACCACAAGAACTTAACCGGACAACAAGGAGAACCAAGATGAAGCTATCTCGCAGAATGCTCGGGGCGGCCCTGGGCGCGGTCGTGGCAACAGGCATGGCGACCTCAGGCTGGGCGCAAAGTGCGACTCAGGAACTGTCCCGCGAAAGTGTGATTGAAACGATCAAACAGGATGGGGTAATCCGGATTGGTCTTTCGCTGTTCGTGCCGTGGTCGATGCGCGACAAGAATGGTGATCTGATCGGGTTCGAACTGGATGTCGGTCGCAAGCTGGCCGAGGACATGGGTGTAGAGGTCGAGTTTGTACCGACCGCCTGGGATGGCATCATCCCGGCGCTCGTATCCGGCAATTTCGACGTGATCATCTCGGGCATGTCGGTGACTGCGCAGCGAAACTTGACGATCAACTTCACCGATCCCTACGCGTATTCGGGCCTGGCTATTATGGCTAACAAACAGTTGACCGATGGTATGTCTTTGGAAGATTTCAATAAACCTGAGGTCACCTTTGCCGCTCGTCGCGGTGCGACACCAGCTACAGTCATCGCGGAAAACTTCCCCAACGCGACGCTGCTGTTGTTTGATGAAGACGGTGCATCAACGCAAGAAGTGCTGAACGGAAACGCGCATGCCTCAATGGCGGCCCAACCCACACCGAACCGCGAGGCCGGTCGTCATCCGGAAACTCTGACCGTTCCGTTCGATAACCTCTATGATCCGCGTGGCGAAGCGTTCGGAGTACGCAAGGGCGATCCGGACGCCATGAATTTTTTCAACAATTGGATCGCTCAGAACTGGCGGTCGGGTTGGTTGGAAGAGCGTCACAACTATTGGTTCGCAACTGAAGAGTGGGCAGACCAGGTTGCCCAATAACCAATTAGCCGGGGGCGGGTCAGCCGCCCTCGGGCCTGAAGCGGAGCGCCCAGGTGCCTGAATTTCTTAGAAAACTCAGATGGCCAGATTATCTGATCGTGGCGGTATTGATCGCCTTCTTCGGATATATCTGGTTGTCGATCGAAGGCACGCTGAACTATAAGTGGCGGTGGGAATTGATCCCCAGCTACATCGTCGGCTGGCATACTGGGCGAGAAGAGTATTTTGCCAATCTATTGCTGCAAGGCTTGGTGGCGACGGTTCGTATCAGCATCTATTCCGGCATTTTGGCGCTCATTCTGGGTACAATTCTGGGGATCGCGCGCTGTTCCGCGAACCTGACCATACGCATGCTGGCACGCACTTATCTTGAATTTCTGCGTAATGTGCCACCGGTTGTTGTTGTCTTTATTTTCTTTTTCTTCCTATCGCAGCAACTGATCGACGCACTGAACCTTGAACGCTGGGCGCGTGGAATTGCGCGGCAGGAAGACAACCAGATCTGGACATTTTTCTTTGGTGAGATGCGGCGCTTTCCGTCGCTTGTCTCAGGTGTCATCGTTCTGGCGCTGTTTGAAAGCGCATTTGTCGGCGAAATTGTCCGAGCAGGTATCCAGTCGATCCCGAAAGGTCAGCGCGAAGCTGCACGCTCGATCGGTATGAGCCGTTTGCAAGAGCTTCGCTATGTCGTGCTGCCGCAGGCGATGAAAAAGGTCGTGCCGCCGCTGGCCAACCAGTTCATCTCACTAATCAAGGACAGCTCGATCTTGTCGCTGATCTCGGTTCAGGAACTGACCTACAAGACCGTCGAGTTGGTCGCTTCGTCCCGGATGATCTTTGAGGCATGGATCACAACGGCTGCATTCTATTTTGTCGTCTGCTTCGGCCTCAGCCGCATCTTTGCGCGGCTAGAGAAACGATCTGACAAGCGCTAGGTTCAGGTCACATTCGGACCTGAACCATTCCATCCTGAATCCGTGTCTCAAAAACCCGCATTGCTCGGGTCGCGGGCGCTGAAACAGGCTTGCCATCACGCACATCGAACGCGCCCTGGTGCAATGGGCATTCGATAACATGCCCATCAAAATAGCCGTCACACAGATCAGCCCCGCCATGGTTGCACAATGCCAGCGAGGCATAGACACCGCTGGGCGTGTCATAAACCGCAATCAATCTGGGTCCGATCTGAACCCGCGTGACCCAGTTTTCTTCCAGCTTCGATGCCTCGATCACATCGCGCCAAGATTTGTCTGCCGCCATCTCTCAGGCCTCGGCTTTGCGTTGCATGATCTGCCGCAGAATGTCGCGATGCGCAGCCAGATATCCACCTTTTTCGACGAAGACATGATCCTTTAGCTTCTCATGCAGACGGGGCAGAGCGTGGAAGGGAACTGAGGCGACATAGTGATGTTCGGCATGATAGTTCATATTCCAGCATAAAAATGACATCGGCTTTGACACCAGATTGGTGCGCGTGTTTTCTGACATCTGCGCCACGGTGGGACGTCCGACATGCTCGGTCATTCGTATGAATCGCATCACCGGCTCACCCAGAAACAGGGGTATGATCCAATACCAGATCAATCCCCACCATCCGGTGGAGGCCATAGCCAGAAAGATCAAAGCGTAAATGGCCAGCATGCGGCGCGCGTCCCAATAGACCGACTGATGCTCCTCTTTGGGAATGAAACTCAACTCGGCCTTGCTGAGCTTCCCAAAGGCATGTCGGAACAGCTCAGTAAACTTACCGCGCCAATAAGGCAGGGCTGACAGGTACAAAAAGTACTCGCCAAGGGATTTGGGCAGCGGGATCAGTTCGGGATCCTCTCCGTTCAGTTGCGTAAACGTGTGATGATCACAATGTTCGTATCGGAAGAACCGATGGGGCAGAATGATGATCAGCCCGCAAATCTGACCAACCAGATCATTCAACCACCGGGTGCGAAACACGGTATAGTGCACACACTCATGCTGAAGTGAGAAATGATGCACCAAGACGACCCCTTGCAGAAACATCGCGGGCCAAATCAGCCAACTGTTCCAGGCTAGGGTGATCAATGTTGTCGTGCAGGCCAGCACCAAAATCCACATTGCAAGATGACGTAACCCGTGCGCGTTCGAGCGTTGCATGAATCCCTTGAGTTCTTCGCGCGTCAGTTTTCCTTCGGCCAGAGCCTGAGTCAGCGGCGTAACAATAGCTTTTGACATGTGATTTCCATGATTTTGCCGGAGCGGGGGTCTTGCCCTCTGCGCATATTCCGGCACCGGAGACGGGAGTGCTCCGCACCATAGGGCCAACTCGAACAGACCCTATTATCTAAGAGTATTTCCACAGCTCGTGATTCGATCAAGCCGCTATTGATCAGCCAACTGCACGCAGACCGATATCCGGATCGGGATGGGCGAACAGGGCGGCCGCGCAAGGGTGCCGATCCAGGATTGATTGGCCGTAAGGCAACCGTTCGGCATGGAATGTACCGTGGTTCCAATAAGTTACGCCATCGATTTCGATGGAAGGATCAATAACGTTCCAGCTGATTTCACCGGGGGCGTACGCCCCGCAGGTGTGGAAATGCAGGATGCGTGGATTTCCGAAAGCGGAGCCGCCCCAGCGTTCATAGTTTTCGCGCATATCCCAGGGGTAGCCGCAGCCCGGATGGATACCTGCATGCCAAGAGTGCACGAAATTGCGATCAATTCCCAACTGGTTGGCTACCCGGTCATAATGCGCCTCGGCCCGTGCGGCGTTGTCGGGATCGCCGTCAAAACGCTGCAGCCGCCCATTCTCCATCATCGCAAAGACGGGGCGGTCGAATTCGATGGTGTAGTCATCGTAATACTTCGACCCCGTTCCCGTCAGAAAACTGATCGCGACACGGCCCGAGAAACTGTGGGCAGGAACCGGGGTAAAGACTGACATCGGAAAACGCAGGATCGAGGTGTCGCCCGCGGGTTGCAGGTTCATCACTGGCCGACCGCTTACATCAGTGCCCAAAGGGCAAGTGATCCGCACCTCGCTGGCCGCGTCCAAGACCGCGTTGATATCGGCCTTAAGCTCCATGAACGCATCGTGGTGGCCGTTGGAGAAACCAGATCCCAGCATTTCTTTGGTTAAAGCGAAGCTAACGATGACTTTCTTACCCTGCGGCATGTCCGAGAACCGCAACTGATCTCCAAGACGGGCCAAAAATAGAATGATGTCTGCCACTTCGAACCGGGCAAGCAGATCGGGCGATAATTGCGGATTGTCCGGATTGAAGCCCACATCAATCGTGTCGACCCCCAGCCCAAGTTTACGGGCCGCCTGACTGACAACATTTACGCTGTCGGCGTCGAAATATCCAAACTCTGCAGGTTCATAGGCAATCAGCAGCCTTTCACCCGCCGCCGCGCGGGCGCAATTGACCAGCAGATTGTAAGCGCCCCGCTCTGGCGTCATGTCGGACATCGACATCTCCTGATTACTTGACATTATCAACTTACGGCCTAAGGCCGCCGGCAATCCATTTGAAAGTGATAATGGCTGACATTAGGATGACTAATATGATCTTGAATCTGCCATATTCCGCGCTGCGAGCCTTTGAGGCAGTTGTACGCCATTCCGGCTTTTCACCCGCCGCCGAGGAACTGGGGGTCAGCCAAAGTGCCGTCAGCCAGCACGTCAGATCGCTCGAGGAATGGCTTGGGCGGGATTTGCTGCTGCGCGGTGCGCGGCAATCGCGACCTACCCGCGAAGGTGAGCAATTGGCGCAGGCAATCTCGGATGGGCTGGGCCGCATTTCAGATGTGTGTGCGCAACTTCGCGATCGAACGCGTGCGGACCGGACCATCGTGATTTCATGCTTGCCGGGGTTTGCATTCAACTGGCTGTTTCCAAGGCTTCTGCACTTTGATTTGGCCCACCCGGACCTGTCTATTTCGATCGCGACGGATACGGGATACTATCCGTTTTCCGGCGCAGATTCCGATATCGGCATTCGATATGGTCTTGGTGAATATCCCGGGTTTGAAGTGGATTTGCTTATGCGGGAAAGGCTGTTTCCCGTCTGCGCGCCTGCGCTGTTGCCTGAACTAAAGCGCATTGAAGATTTGTCACAGCACACACTGCTGGTAGATGAAAATCTGCACCATGGTACGTCCAGCCCAACATGGGAGTTCTGGGCGCGGCAATCCAATCTGACATTGCCGTCTGGAGTGCGCACGCGCCGATTGGGCCAATCAAACATGGTCATACAGGCAGCGATTGAGGGGCTGGGGGTGGCGCTTGGGCGCGAACCGCTGGTTATTGATGCGTTGTGCGATGGCCGTTTGGTGCGACCGTTTCAGCAACTGACCCAATCGCCACTTTCCTATTGGCTCGTCCGGCGTCCTGATAGCAAAGACAGCCAAAAAGTCAGCGAGTTCCTGAACTGGATCAAGGCCGAAGTTGCTTCGCAGCCCGATCTGCCCCCGTCTGTAACGCTGCCGAATTAGCTTGCCTTATATGTATCATTACAAATCCAGAATGGTGTATTGCGCTGACGCTGCCATAATGGCGCTAAGCCAACTGATGAAATTGGAGAGCAAACCATGTACCTCAGAAATTGCTGGTATGTTGCCGCCTGGAGCAAGGATATCGGGCGCGAACTGAAGGCTGAGACATATCTGGGTGAGAACATTGTGCTCTATCGTCAGCAGGATGGGACGCCCGTTGCGCTTGAGAATGCCTGCCCGCATCGCAAGCTCCCGCTATCCGATGGCAATCTGAAAGGGGATCTGGTCGAGTGCGGCTACCACGGGCTGACATTCGATTGTTCGGGCAAATGTACGGACAGCCCAACGCAGCGGGGGATGACGCCTCGGCGCGCGGTGGTGAAGTCTTATCCAGTTGTCGACCGCTATCGCCTGCTCTGGATCTGGATGGGCGATCCTGAACTGGCTGATCCGGACCTGATTTTCCCAATCGAAAACTTTGATGACACGAGCTGGGGCCTAACCGATGGCGGGGTGATGGATATCGATTGCCATTATCTTTGGGTTTGCGATAACCTGCTTGATCCCAGCCATGTGGCCTGGGTACATGTCTCGTCATTCGCCGGCGCGGGAACGGATGAAGAGCCTCTGGACGTCAAAAAGACAGATCGCGGCGTGATTGTCTCGCGCTGGATCGAAAACAAACCACCATCGCCTTACTATGCCAAACTGGTCTCGTTCGACGGCGATTGCGACCGCTTGCAGCATTACGAAATGTGCATGCCCGCAATCGGGCTGAATAAGTCCATCTATACTCCGGTTGGCACGGGTGGATATGACAAAGATCCTGTCGATGAGACATTCATCAACATCTCTTACAACTTCATGACGCCAATCAACGAGGATCAGACCAGGTATTTCTGGTTCCAGCATCGCAACTCTGATCCTGACAATGCCGAGGTTTCAAAGTTCATGAATGACGGTGCCCGGATGGCGTTTCTTGAAGACAAAGATGTGCTGGAAAAAGTGCACAAGGGCATGAAAAATGCTCAGACACCGCATATTGATCTGGGTTTGGATGCCGGGGCAAAAACATACCGTCGCGTGCTCGACCGAGCGATCGAGGCCGAGGCCGCTGTGCCAGAGGGTGCAATTCGGCAAGCCTGAAACCTGAACAGAGGCCAGTTCCCGGCCCCTTATCTTAGGTGTTGCTATAGATGACAGGGAAGCGCCCACCGGCAAAGGGAGCACCCGGTTTCAGGTCGTCATCATGCAGCCATTCAGTGACGCTATCGCGCGGTTCATAGGTGGCACCTTCAACGGCAAAACGTACCGCATATCCACGCCTGCGACGGGTCGAGGTTCGGTTGCCCATCGCCGAATGCACAGTCATTCCATCGAAGGCCAGTGCATCGCCAGGTTCCATCTGTTCATGGTGGAATATGTCATATTTAGTGCGATCCGCCTCGAAATCGGGCATGTCGATATAGTCCGGTTTATCCTCTTCCAGATAGTGAAGAAACTTGCCAAGCTGGTCAGTTTTGAAAGGCCGGTATTTTGCGCCCCAAGCGTGCGAGCCACGGACAAATTCCAGCGCTCCATTGTCTGGGTCGACAGGATCAAGTGCGATCCACATTGTCATGATGGGACCGGCCACAGGCCAATAGGGCTGATCTGTATGCCAGCCGGTCTGGGTGCGTGTGCCGGGTTCTTTCACAAAAATTTGGTCATAGATCAACGAAGTCCAGGGGCTACCCGCCACCTCGGCCACGCGCTTTCCAATATCTGAGTTCAGACAATAGTCCTGAAAGACACTCGGTTTTTCACGCATATTTTTATAGGCAAAATACCGGACACCCTTTTTGACCTCTTCGTCCACGGCATCACGCAACTTGTTTAACCAATCGTCCCTGAGGATGTTTCTCAATAAAACGACGCCATCGCGCGCATACGCTTGCTGAACAGAATCTGTATCCGGTGTGTTTATCATAGTTCTTCCATCCATAGCATCCGCCTCATTTCCCGGCGGGTTTGAAATCAGGCGCAAAGCGCCACGGTCTGCATGGAGTCAGAGAGAGGGTGAACTGCGGCAGTTTATGATAAAGCAGGGCCAGCGGGATCGGGCCGACCATTTGCCAGCAAGATTCCGATGAAACTGTTCAATTTTGAAGGTCATGCGCCATGGTAGCCCACGACCTTTGATTGCCCAAGCAGTTTTTGCGCAATGGTAAATATATTTATTGACGATATATTTTTTCTGATAAATATTATGCTTGCTATGCAAAAATATTCGGCATTTTCACTCGCCCGTAACGCGATTTCTGGTCATAAGAACTGGTCCCGAGCCTGGCGGAGCCCGCCGCTCAAAGACCGGTACGAGGTGGCGGTGATCGGGGCAGGGGGTCACGGGCTGGCCACGGCTTACTATCTGGCCAAAGAGTTTGGCATAACCGACGTCGCCGTGCTGGAACGGGGCTGGTTGGGTGGCGGAAACATAGCGCGCAACACGGTTACGATCCGGTCAAATTACATGCGTGACGAGTCGATCCCGTTCTACGTCAAATCCGTCGAGATGTACGAAGGGCTGACGCATGAGTTGAACTTCAACATGATGCATTCCAAGCGCACTATGGTGGATGTGGTGCAGACCTGGCCCAAACTGCGAGAGTTGCGGCGTCGGCAATTGGTCATGGACATCTATGGCTCGACCTATGAGCAGATCACCACAGACGAATTGCGCAAACGCATACCTGCGCTGACAGGCGGTGGGCCAGATGCGCGCCTGCCGATCATCTGCGGAATGGTCCACACAGATGCGGGTGTAAACCGTCATGATGCGGTGGCCTGGGGCTATGCCCGCGCGGCGGATGCAATGGGGGTGGAGATGCACCAACAGACCGCCGTGCAAGCATTGATCCGTGGCGCTGATGGGCGCATCGAAGGTGTCGAGACCAATCGCGGCACCGTGCGGGCGAAAAAGGTTGTGGTGGCCGTATCGGGCCATACCACGACATTGACCGAGACAGCGGGGCTCAAGCTGCCATTGCGCACGATGAACCTGACGGCCTTTGTGTCCGAACCAGTGAAGCCCTTGGTGGATGTCATCGTAAATTGCCCGGACAGTGGGTTCTATTTCAGCCAGTCTGACAAGGGCGAGATGGTGATCGGCGGCGCTCCTGATATGGGGCAAAGCTTTCGTCGCGACATCAAGCAACATGTGTTCGAAGACACTGTGACCACGATGCTGTCGCTTTTCCCGAGCTTCAAGAAACTCAAACTAATGCGCCAATGGGGTGGGCATCTTGATATTGCCCATGATGCCTCGCCCATCATGGATCAGACTGAGGTACCGGGGCTGTTCGTGACCGCTGGATGGTGGGGCGGATACAAAGCCATTCCTGCGGGCGGACTGACGCTTGCGCATCTGGTCGCCAAAGGCGAGCCGCATCCGCTGATGGCCTCGTTCACTTTAGGCCGCTTCCGCCATCTGGAATTTGTGATGGAAGCCGGCACCACAACGGCGAGATAGGAAGGGACAGGATCATGATGCTCATCCCCTGCCCATTCTGTGGCAAGCGCAATGAAAGTGAGTTCGTCTATGGCGGCCCGGTCGGTGCTACTCGACCCGATGCCAACGCCGTCAGCGATGCTGATTGGGTCGAATACCTGACCATAACGCCCAACCCGATGGGGCCTGTGCAAGAGCGGTGGTGGCACGCACGGGGCTGTGGCGAGTGGCTGACAATCTGGCGGGATACCGTGACACATGACATTGTGGAGGTGCCCGATGGCTCAGATTAATCGCCGCGCAGTGGGTGGTCGTGTTGATCGAAGCCGCCCTCTGACGTTCCAGTTCAATAGGAAAACTTACGAAGGGTTCGAAGGGGACACTCTGGCCTCGGCCTTGCTGGCAAACGGGGTGCGAGTAACAGCCCGTAGTTTCAAGTACCACCGCCCACGCGGCATTGTCGGACACGGTCCCGAAGAGCCAGGAACGCTTGTGGAGCTGGAAGGCGAGGACGCCTCGGGCAACCGTCCAGCGACCACGGTTCCATTGCGCGAAGGGCTGAATGCACGCTCGGTCAATTGCTGGCCTTCACCCGAGTTTGATCTGGGTGGGATCAATCAACTGCTGAGCCGTTTTATTCCTGCGGGCTTCTACTACAAAACTTTCAAATGGCCTAACTGGCAACTGTTTGAACCATACATCCGCAAGGCGGCGGGGCTGGCAGCAGCGCCTGCGCACCCGCCTTCATCGGGGCATTTCGAAGCGCGCTACGCTCATGCAGATGTCTTGATTGCAGGTGCAGGTCCCGCTGGCCTGCAAGCTGCACTTGAGGCTGGTCGGGCGGGCAAGCGTGTCTTCCTCGCAGACGAGGGAACCGAAGCGGGCGGCAGCCTCGTGAACCGCACCCTGACCATTGGCGGGCGTCCGGCGATGGATTGGGTGGGCGAAGCGGTTGAAGAACTAAGCCAAATGGCAAACGTCACCCATCTTCAGAACGCGACCGTATGGGCCTATCGCGAACACAACCTACTGATCGTCAATGAACGCGAGCCGGATCAGGCCAGCATTCTAGAACGCAACTGGCGGGTCCGTGTTGCTGAGGTGGTGATTGCCACCGGGGCCACGGAACGGTCGATGGTGTTTGCCAATAATGACAGGCCGGGCGTCATGTTGGCCTCATCCGTGCAGGCCTATGTTAATCGTTGGGGCGTGACACCCGGTCAGCGTGTGGTTCTGTTCACCAACAACAACAGCGCTTACGCAGTGGCCGCCGATCTGGTCGCAGCTGAGGTAACGGTTAACGCGATCCTCGATAGCCGCGACACGGTTCCAAGGGAAGCTCTTGATCTGGTGTCGGGGATAACCGTCCATGCCGGAACAGTAGCCGCCGATATCCGAGGGTACAAAAGCATCCGTGCTGTCAAGGCCGTTCCCAAGTCCGGAGGCGCAGGCACCTGGATCGACTGCGACTTGTTGGCTCATTCCGGCGGTTGGAATCCGACGGTGCACCTGTGGTCTCAGTCCCGTAGCACACTTCGGTTTGATGAAGAACTCGCTGCGTTTTTGCCCGATCAACCGATTCAATCCTGTCGGGCCGTCGGCGCGGCGGCGGGGGATCTCACACTGGATCGGATCATCGATGACGGTTCAGAGCTGCCTTATTCGATTGAACCGCTATGGCGCGTAGATGTGCCAGGGCAACGCGGAAAGGCATTCCTGGATATTCAGAACGATGTTGCGGTCAGCGATGTGCATCTGGCGCTGCGTGAAGGATATGACAACGTGGAACATGTCAAACGCTACACCACTGGCGGGATGGGCATAGATCAGGGCAAGACGGGCAATATCAACATTATTGGCACCGTTGCTCTGCAAAAGGGCGTTCCATTGCAAGATGTTGGCACGACGACATTCCGCTCTCCCTACACGCCGGTCTCATTCGGTGCGATTGGGGGGCTGCGTGAGGACTCGGTGTTGTTCCCCTACCGGCACACGCCGGTGACCCAATGGAACAAGGATTATGGCGCAGTGATGTATGAGGCTGGTGCCCGATGGCGCCGTCCGGGGTTTTTTCCCAAACCCGGTGAGGGCCTGCAAGAGGCGGTGAACCGGGAATGCCGCGCGGTGCGTGAAGGCGTTGGCGTATACGACGGTTCGCCGCTCGGCACGTTCGAGCTTAAAGGGCGCGATGTTCCGCGCTTTCTGGATTTTCTGTATTCGAACATCATGTCCAGCCTGAAGCCCGGCGATGGTCGCTATGGTCTTATGTTGTCGGATGACGGTCTGATCATAGATGACGGGGTGGCCTTTCGGCTGGATCAGCACCGCTGGATGATCTCGACCTCAACAGGTCACGCGGACGCCATCAACCAGCACATGGAAAAGCTGCTTCAGACCGAGTTTCCTGACTGGCAAGTCATGATCACAACTGTGACAAGCCAGTGGAACAATGCCACCATTTGTGGACCCCGCGCGCGCGATGTCATGCTCGCGCTGTGTACGGATATCGATCTGTCGCCCGAGGCATTCCCCTTCATGTCGTTCCGGGACGGTACGGTTGCGGGGTTCCCTGCGCGGGTTGTGCGCGTCAGTTTCACCGGTGAGCTATCCTTTGAGGTCAACGTTGCCCCACGCCACATGGCCGCCTTGTGGGACAAGGTGATGGAGGCTGGTGCAGCCTTTGGTATCCTGCCTGTAGGATCGGAATCCAGCCATGTCTTGCGTGTGGAAAAAGGCTTTCTTTCGCTGGGGCACGAGGTCGACGGTACCATGGACGCCTATGACCTGGGCATGGGCTGGGCAATGTCGAAGAAAAAGCCCGACTACCTAGGCAAGCGCTCGGTCCACTTGCGCCGTGAAGCGGTAGGGGAACGCCGGGAATTGGTTGGCATCTTGCCCGAAGACCCTGACAAGCAAGTGCCCGAAGGCGCGCCACTGACCCCTGAAGGTCGCAAAGAAGCGACCGAAGGATTGGTTACCGCCTGCGTCTGGAGCGTCGTCAACAATCGCTGGGTTGGCCTGGCGTTGCTGAAGAACGGGCAGGAGCGACACGGGCAAACCGCGCATGTTCGGCTGAAAGACGAGGTGATCCCGGTGACCATCACAAAGCCTGTATTCCATGACCCAGAGGGTCAGCGCCTGAGGTCCTGAGATGAGCTACGACGTCAAGATCGAACGCCAAACCCTGAATGCGCTGTTTGACCTCAAAGGGGATCCCGAGGTCGTTCAAAATTGGGCCGAATTTTCTCTGCCAAACCGCCCGAACACAAGGGCGATGCAGGAAGCGTTTGAGGTATATCACATTGGACGCAATCACTGGATTGTACGTGCTTCGCTGGAACTGGAAGAGGCACTGGAAGCACAGCTCAAACCAACGGATTGCCCTGCGGACATCAGTATAGTGCGGATATCGGACACCCTTACCTTCTTTAGTGTCGCCGGACCCCAAGCCGCTGAAGTGATGGCTATTGCCTGCCCTCTTGATCTGCATGTCACTGCTTTTGATGAAGACGCAGTAACCTATTCCGAGTTGTTTGGCCTAAAAGCACTTGTGATGCGCTACGAGGCTGGTTTTGAGTTTGCGGTTGAACAGAGTTTCGGCGACATGGTTCAGGATTATCTGACCCGAGCAACTGCCTGACGCAATTCGAAGCAGGGGCGGTTTACGCCTTATGGCTATTCATTATCTCGGCGGTCTATATGCATATCGTCCGGGAACAGGGTTCAGATAAGGACATAGCGGACTTATCGAAAGTCATTGGCTGGCACAAAATCCTTTGTGAAGTGTTGCTTTTAGACGGGACATCGCGCCACAGGTGCAAGGCTTGCAAGTTCCGATCATTTAGTATACCGCCGCATACAATTGGGATCCTCGGGCGTTCATAACGTCTTTGAGCCCCTGCTAATCGAGCCACATATACCGGAACGAGCCATGAGCCTTTACACCAACTACCTCGACGAAATTGAAGCCCGCAAAGCGCAGGGTCTGCATCCGAAACCGATTGATGACGGCGCGCTTGTCAAAGAGCTTGTTACGCAGATCAAGGACGTCGATCATGCGCATCGTGCGGATTCTCTAAACTATTTCATCTATAATACGCTGCCCGGCACGACCAGCGCCGCTGGCGAGAAGGCACGTTTTTTGAAAGAGATCATTCTGGGCGAAGCGCTGGTTGACGAAATTTCAGTACCCTTTGCCTTTGAACTGTTGTTGCACATGAAAGGCGGTCCTTCGGTTGAGGTTCTTCTTGATCTGGCTTTGGGTGGTGATCCCGAGATCGCAGGGCAGGCGGCTGAAGTGCTGAAAACACAGGTATTCCTATATGAGGCTGATACGGATCGTTTGAAGGAGGCGTTTTCTGCCGGAAATCCGGTCGCACGCGACATTCTTGAAAGCTATGCGCGGGCCGAGTTCTTCACCAAGCTGCCAGATATCGAGGAAGAGATCAAAGTTGTCACGTATATCGCTGCCGAGGGCGATATTTCGACTGACTTGCTGTCGCCGGGCAACCAGGCACACTCGCGCTCGGATCGGGAGCTGCATGGCAAGTGCTTAATCTCGCAGCAAGCGCAAGACGAGATTCAAGAATTACAGCGCCAGCACCCAGATAAACGCGTGATGCTGATTGCTGAGAAAGGGACAATGGGCGTTGGCTCGTCCCGGATGTCGGGTGTCAACAACGTGGCGCTTTGGACCGGCAAGCAGGCCAGCCCATATGTGCCATTCGTAAACATTGCCCCGATCGTGGCCGGCACGAACGGTATCTCTCCGATCTTTCTGACCACCGTTGGTGTGACGGGCGGGATTGGTATCGACCTGAAAAACTGGGTCAAAAAAGTCGATTCCGAGGGGAATCCGATCCTCAACAATGACGACAGCCCTATCCTGGAGCAAAAGTACTCGGTCGAAACCGGGACAGTGCTCACGATCAATACGAAAGACAAAAAGCTTTATGACGCCGATGGCGCCAAAGAGCTTGTTGATATTGCCTCGTCCTTCACTCCGCAAAAGCAGGAGTTCATGAAGGCCGGCGGATCCTACGCCATCGTGTTCGGCAAGAAGTTGCAAACATTTGCAGCACAGACACTGGGAGTCGAGCTGAAGTCGGCATTTGCGCCTTCGAAAGAGATCAGCCGAGATGGACAGGGCCTGACCGCGGTCGAAAAGATCTTTAACCGCAACGCTTTGGGAGTAGTGGAAGGCACGGTCTTGCACGCCGGGTCGGACGTACGGGTCAAGGTCAACATCGTAGGATCGCAGGACACCACTGGCCTGATGACCTCGCAAGAGCTTGAGGCGATGGCGGCGACCGTGATTTCTCCAACCGTCGATGGTGCGTATCAGTCCGGTTGCCACACCGCCTCGGTCTGGGACAAGAAGGCGCAAGCCAACATCCCCAAACTGATGGCGTTTATGAACAATTTCGGCCTGATCACAGGGCGCGATCCCAAGGGTGAATATCACTCGATGACCGACGTGATCCACAAGGTTCTGAACGATATCACCGTGGATGATCGCGCCATCATCATTGGGGGCGACTCGCACACGCGCATGTCCAAAGGTGTGGCTTTCGGGGCGGATTCGGGCACCGTTGCCTTGGCACTGGCCACGGGCGAAGCAACCATGCCCATTCCGGAATCTGTGAAGGTGACGTTCAAAGGCAAAATGGCCGATCACATGGATTTCCGCGACGTGGTCCACGCGACACAGGCGCAGATGCTGAAGGCTTTCGGCGATAACGTGTTCCAAGGGCGTATTATCGAAGTTCATATCGGAACCCTGCTGGCGGATCAGGCTTTTACCTTCACCGACTGGACGGCCGAGATGAAGGCGAAGGCTTCGATCTGTATTTCCGAAGACGAGACCCTGATCGAGTCACTGGAAATCGCCAAAGGTCGGATTCAGATCATGATCGACAAGGGCATGGAGAATGAGGCGCGGACCCTGCAAGGCCTGATCGACAAAGCCGACGCACGTATAGCCGAGATCAGATCCGGCGCAGTTCCAGCCCTGAGGCCGGATGAAAATGCCGAGTATTTTGCCGAGCTGGTCGTTGATCTGGACGAGATCAACGAGCCCATGATCGCCGACCCTGATGTGAACAACGCGGATGTCTCCAAGCGTTATACGCACGATACGATCCGGCCTGTTTCCTACTACAAAGGGGAAAAGAAAGTGGATCTGGGATTTGTCGGATCTTGCATGGTCCACAAGGGTGATCTGATCATCGTATCGCAGATGCTTAAGAACCTTGAGAAGAAGGAGGGCAAGATTGAATTCAAGGCCCCTCTGGTCGTCGCGGCGCCAACCTACAACATAGTTGATGAGTTGAAGGAAGAAGGTGAGTGGAGCATTCTTCAGGAATATTCCGGTTTCGAATTCGACGATCTTTTCCCCAAGACATCAGCGCGAACCGAATACGAAAATACGCTGTATCTTGAGCGTCCGGGCTGCAACCTTTGCATGGGTAATCAGGAAAAGGCTGAGAAAGGTGATACTGTTCTGGCGACATCTACCCGCTTGTTCCAAGGGCGTGTTGTCGAGGACTCGGAAGATAAGAAAGGTGAATCCCTTCTGGCTTCCACACCGGTAGTTGTACTGTCTGCCATCCTCGGGCGAACTCCGAAAATCGAGGAATACAAGGCCGCTGTCGAAGGGATCGACCTGACCCGCTTTGCACCTCCGGTCGCCAAGCCCGCAAATTCCAATTCGGCACATTTCTGATTGGGAAAGGCCGGTCGCCGCTCAGGCGCACCGGCCTTATGCTGTCTAATAGAATCCATTCTGAATCGATAAGTCTAGCAATGCTTGTATTGCGGAATGAGATTTAGCCATTTCAGTAGGGTCATGATCCCCAACCAATAGAGACGGTTTCCGCGAGAGCGATGTCTGCGAGAAAGACCTTTGGGCAGCCTTCATAGCGCGTTGCGCCGCGTCTACAGCCCTTGAGCCTGCTGAACATGATTTCAACGCGGTTTTGCCGCTTGCATCTGCGTTTGTCGTATTTGAAGTTGTACTTTGTTGCTTTCGGCCTGGAATGCCAGCGCGTATCCCCTTGTCTTGTGAAGACTCCCTGAACTGGTTTGCATCAGAGCCGCGATCTGCGAGGTGAGTCCAAGCAGAAATCAACGATCTTGACTGACATTGGGGTTGACGCAAAGGGATTCATACTCGCGACGATCCATAGAGCTAAAAATACGGGTTCGCTAGAAACGTTGACAAGCATTGTGGATGGTCTGGAGGCGGTTGCGAAACAAAATCCGGTTGTCTTGCCATTTCATCAACGTACTGCCGCAAGGATAAATGGAATCGGTCGTAAATTCGAATATGTCTAAACGATAAACACAGTCGGGTACTTGGATATGGTCGCTCTAGAAAGCAATGCGGTGCTGGTTTCTACGGGCTCTGGCGGAATGCAGAAAGAAGCGTATCTCTACGGCGTCCCATGCGTCACTATTAGAACGGAAACAGGGTCGATTGAGCTTGATGAAAGCGGCTGGAATCGTGTCGATTCGCCCATGGAAGGGAATATCGAGGATGGTATCCTAAGTGCGATAGGGACTAGCGGAAATCAGATAGAAATCTATGGTGATGGAACCGCTTCGCAACAAATCGCACAGATACTAGCCGCGCGAGTTTAAATACCTTCATAGAGCGCCGCTAACTTCTTGGCTTGCGCAGGCCAGCTGTAGGTCTCCCAAAGCTTCCTTCTGTTGTCGACGCTTAACGTAAAGCGTTCGGGATGGTCCAAGACATCCCGAATAGCTTCAGCAATGCTCTGAGGATCTGTTTCGTCCATTGCTCGCCCCAAACCGAGCGATTCTGTAAAACGGCGCATGTCGGGAAGATCGGAGACACAGATCGGCAATCCTGCAAACGCGGCTTCGAATAGCTTATTGGGCATTGCAAACCGATAGCTTAATGACGCATCTTGAATCGGAATGACTGCAACATCTGCGGTACTAATCGCTATGGGTACATCTGGAGCAGCCACTGGTGGAAGCAAGGTAACGCGATCATCCACACCTAGGTCATGAGCGACACTCATGAACCACTTGTCGTTTCGGAGGTGCCGTGGGCCCATCGAAGCTAACTTGACTTCGGGAAGATGAACCAAAGCCTCAAGTACTTTATCTAACCCACGATGCGATGTTTGAATGCCGCCAGTAAAAATAATCAAGGGCGCCCCGTCTGCAACTTTTGCCTGAGCACGAATTGAAAGCTGATCCAATTCCTGTTTATTACGACCGTCTATGTAATCGACATCTATCTCTGGAGCGTTGAGGATTAGTGTCGGACTATCTTTGAAGCGTTTGGCATACAAATCTGCGATGGACGACGATACGGTGATCATATAATCGACGAAGGGGAGGCAATCGTCTTCTAGGTTTTCTGCAAAGTTCGATCCATCAGTTGGATTCTTCGTCGCCCGTGCTGGTTCATATTCATGTGCGTCATATACAAGCTTCGCCCCAAACTGTTTTGCAAGCACAACGCCCGCCGGGAGACAATAGATGTCATGAGCGTGAATGACGTCCGGGGTATCATCAAATTTAAGGTGGCAAAGGTTTTCTGCGTAAATCAGTGATTCCAACTGATAGAGTTTAAAGAAATTCTCTCTGACTTTTCGGGCCATCAACATAAATGACTTGAGGTTTTTCGGGCCCTTTCCGAATCCAAGTCCAAGCCGTGTTTTCCAAAGCAGCCGCTTGTGTACGAGTTTTCTAGCCCGCCTTTCATCACCACCGAAGTTTTTGTAGTACATCGGGTCAAGCTTTTGGACGGCTTCGTCCGTGAGGAAAGTCTTCAACCAGGTTTTTAAAGAATTTAGCTGAATAGCGGATTCGACATACGGTAAGACACGTTGCTCGACTTGAGCGGACGTTCGCTCCATAAACGAGAAACGTTCAAGCAATTTTTCAGTGATGTTCTCACAAGACTGCCAGTTGAATCGAGTGATCTGAATGCCATCAATGACCTCTTCTTGCGGCGAGCCTCCAGGCCAGTCGCAGAAAATGTGGACATTGTGGCCCGCTGCTTGAAGCGCGCGCGCTTCTTTGAGAACGCGCGCATCCGCCGTAATTTCGTGGTAGGTAAGACAGAATACGGTTTTTTGAGATTTGGCACGGGTGTCTGACATCGGTCGAAGATCAATCTAGCTCTGACAATTCCGAACTGCTCTAACAGAGGTTGATCGGGGTTTCCAGCGCGATTGGTGATGCTTGAAATGCCTGCCTCTATTGACTTCCCAAAGAAATTCTTGGAAGCGCTGTAGCACAATTTGAGCACTTGGGACGCACCGAATGAGCAACTTCGCACTGATAGGAACCGCAGGATACATCGCGCCGCGCCACATGAAGGCGATAACGGATACCGGAAACACGTTGTTGGCTGCTCTGGACACAAGCGACTCCGTTGGGATTATCGATAGCCACTTCCCCGATGCACATTTTTTCACAGAGTTTGAGCGTTTTGATCGCTACGTTGACATGTTACGTCGCAGCGAAACGGGCAAAGTTGATTATGTTTCGATCTGCTCGCCGAATTATCTCCATGACAGCCACATGCGGTTTGCCCTTCGTTCAGGCGCTGATGCGATTTGCGAGAAGCCGCTGGTGTTGAACCCCGAGGATATCGATGGTCTGGAAGCGATCGAGCAGGCGACCGGACAGACCGTAAACACGATCCTGCAGTTGCGCGTACATCCATCGATCATTGCTCTGAGGGACAAGATTCGAAATAGCCCCAAAGATACCAAGTACGAGGTCGATCTGACTTACATCACGTCCCGTGGACGTTGGTATCTGGAGAGCTGGAAGGGGGATGTCCGCAAATCTGGTGGTATTGCCACCAACATCGGCGTACATTTCTTTGACATGTTGCATTTTCTCTTCGGAGACCTTCAGGCAAACCACGTCCATCTCAATGCCCCGACAAAGGCTGCGGGTTATCTGGAGTTCGAACATGCCCGGTGCCGTTGGTTCTTGTCGTTGGATATTAACGACGTTCCGGCAGATGCGCGGGAAGCTGGAGCCAGAACCTATCGGTCGATCACGATCAATGAAGAAGAGGTCGAGTTTTCTGGTGGTTTTGCTGATTTGCATACGCGAAGCTACGAAGAGATTTTGAAAGGGAACGGGTTTGGGCTTAACGTAAATCGACCAGCGATTGGTATGGTCAACTATATCCGCAATGCACCAATCGAAGCTCGCAAGGGCGAGCAGCACCCCAAGTTGAATTCCGGCACTGATCAATGATTGCAGTGTTCGCCTACGCGTTTCCTCATCGAAAATCTCATGATTTTCTCGTAGAGCTAGCGCTGATGGGTCAACGAGAGGTGACCGTAATCGGTGCACCTTTTCAAAAGCTGCCATCAATGGATCGCACAGTTTACTTCCCACATACGCTCAGGGCAGTACCACCGCTTGATACAAAGGAACTCTGCGAGCGCTTAGGTTTTTCTTTCGTTGAAATGCCGCATAGTGATATCGACGGCATCATTAATCTGGTTGATGAGCATGGTTTGGAGCTAGGTATCATATCCGGCGCGCGAATCCTCAAACGACCAGTTATCGAAGCCTTCAAGCAGGGTATTGTGAACTTTCATCCTGGAAAGATTCCCGAGACATCCGGCCTGGATGCATTTTTCTATACTCTCAAAAATGGAGTCGATGCCGGGGTTACGACTCACCTGATAGACCCCAGGGTTGACGCGGGGCAACATCTGGCATTTGACGCTACTCAAATCAGCGCGACGGATACTCCTGAAATAGTTCAGGAAAACACCTATCGACTGCAAATCACAGCGCTAAGACAATTCTTGGATTGCTGGACCAAATCGGAGCTGTCGCCAACTGCGCTTCATAGGCCCACTAAAAATGAGCCCATGGCACCCTCCAAAAAATGGGAAACCTTACTTAACTTCCCAGCTTGGCGTGCAACTAGGGTCCGTATGCAGGCATTTGAAAGCATGAAGGTGGCGTGCAACCAGGGTGACGTACAGGCTGTTTCGAAGATACTTGAAATCCACCCTGATCTTCTGGAAGAGCGCACTGAAAAAGGGTGGACGCCACTGATCATGGCTGCCTTCAATCAGCGCCTTGAATTGACAAACTACCTGCTAGAGCACAGGGCAAATCCGAACGCGACCGGAAGAAACGGCACTACTGTTCTAATGTATGCAAAAACCGCGCTTATGGCTCATCCAAATGCAAGTTTTGAACTTTTGGATACGTTGTTGGCAAGTGGAGCAGATCCTTTGCGAACAGATATGCATGGCCGAGCACTTATGGATTATGTAAAGGATGCAAAGGCAGAGCACCTAGAACGATATTTTCAAGAGAAGATAGGGCGTCATTAGATCAATGCAATTTATTGACCTGGCGGAACAACAGAAACGTATCAAGGATCAGCTTGATGCTGGCATTGCCAATGTGTTGGCGCATGGAAAGTACATTCTTGGCCCAGAAGTGGCTGAACTAGAGGCACGGCTGACTGCCTTCACGGGAGCTAAACATTGCATCACCTGCGCCAATGGAACGGATGCATTGCAAATTGCCTTGATGGCGCTTGCGGTCGGGCCGGGGGATGAGGTCATCACGCCCGGATTTTCATATATCGCCACGGCTGAAGCCGTCAGATTGCTGGGCGCAAAGCCGGTTTATGTCGATATTGACCAGACTAGTTATAACCTTGATCCCAACAAGCTTGACGCTGCGATCACACCCCGGACAAAGGCAATTATACCGGTGTCGCTGTATGGCCAACCTGCTGATTTCGAACGAGTTAACGAGGTAGCTGTGGCAAACGGCTTACCTGTCATCGAGGATGCTGCTCAGAGCTTTGGCGGATCGTTGCGTGGCAAACGGTCAGGAAACCTATCAACGATTTCCTGCACCAGCTTTTTCCCATCGAAACCCCTTGGCTGCTACGGCGATGGTGGTGCTATCTTCACCTCGGACGATGATCTGAGCATCATTCTTCGCCAGATAGCCCGGCACGGGCAGGACCGGCGTTATCACCATATCAGGGTTGGCGTTAACAGCCGTCTGGACACATTGCAGGCTGCGATCCTGCTGTGCAAGCTGGATATTTTCGAGGATGAACTGGTCCTGCGAGACTCCGTCGCGGACCGTTACAAAGTGCTACTGAAGGAAACCAATATCGCCGCTCCGACGCTGATGGAGGGCGCGACCAGCGCCTGGGCGCAGTACACGATACGCGTGGACAATCGTGAGGATGTGCAAGCTAAGCTCAAAGACGCCGGGGTTCCGACCGCCGTGCATTATCCACTGCCGTTGAACAAGCAACCAGCTGTTTCTGACCCAAATGCCGACTTGCCTGTTGGCGATCAGGCCGCCGCAACAGTGATTAGCCTGCCGATGCACCCGTATCTGCAGGAGAATTCGCAAGAGCAGATAATCGAGGCACTGAAAAAAGCGATCTGATCACGCTGACGGTTTAATCGGTGCTGGGGCCGGCGAATTCAGGTTTAGGCAGGTTCGCAGGTTCTATTTACCGTAATATGCGCGATACCAGTCCACGAAGGCCTGTATGCCGTCCCTGATTTCGGTTTTTGGGCGATAACCGGTCAGGCGGCGCAGCAGATCGGCATTGGCCCAAGTTGCAGGCACATCGCCCAACTGCATCTCCATATAGTTTCGGATCGCGGGTTTGCCGAGGCTTTCTTCGATGGCGTCGATGAAATCCAACAAACGCACTTTGTCCGAATTTCCAATGTTCACTATGCGATAGGGAGCGACCGGGCTCAGGCTGTCACCTTCGGCGATGTCTTCGGGGGCTTTGGGGCGAACAGGCACAACGTCGATCAGCAGAGAGATTGCGCGCACCAGGTCATCCACATAGGTGAAATCACGATACATGTCGCCGTGGTTGTAGATGTCTATCGGGCGGTCGTTGAGGATCGCGTCCGTGAATTTGAAGAACGCAAGGTCCGGGCGCCCCCAAGGACCGTAGACTGTGAAGAAGCGGAACATTGTTGTCGGAATATTCCAAAGATGGGCATAGGAGTGTCCCATCGCTTCATTTGCCTTTTTGGTGGCTGCGTACATAGTGAGTTGATGATCTGCTTTTTCGCACTCGTCGAAGGGCATGTCAGGATTTGCCCCGTAGATCGACGAAGTCGAAGCCATCAGCAGATGCCGCACTTTGTGCCGCCGCGCAGCTTCCATAACGTTGAACGTCCCGACAACATTGCTTTCGACATAGGCGCGCGGGTTTTCCAGGCTATACCGGACGCCAGCTTGCGCTGCGAGATGGATGATCACGTCCGGTTCAAAAGCATCAGCGATCTGGTCGAACTTGGCGGTATCTTCCAGCATCCCTTCATCGCACGAAAAATTTGGGTTCTCCAGCAACAGCGCATGTCGGCTCTGTTTGAGGCGGACATCGTAATAATCAGTCATCCCGTCAAAGCCATGAACCCGGCAACCGTTCTCAAGCAAAAGTTTGGCAAGATGGAACCCGATAAATCCGGCAGTACCTGTGATGAGAACCTTTTGCATGAGGTATTTCCTTGTTTCGGGGCATCGCGCGTGCGTTCGAAGGCACATATGACGCCAAGAGCCGAAGGGCTCAAGCGGTCATTTCTTGGCTGAGCGAGCATGCATCACTGGTGGTGTGCATTGCAATCTTCAACAAGCCTTCAACCGGGCCAAGGAAGCGAGTAGGTTTTGACATTCGTAAAGAACCTGATGGCCTCGATGACCCCTTCTTTGACACCATTGCCCGAATCCTTGATGCCCCCAAAGGGGGACATTTCGATACGGTATCCGGGTTGTTCCCAGATATTGCAGGTGCCCACGTTCAGCCCATTGATATAGGCAATTGCGCGGTTCAGGTCATTGGTACATACCCCCGACGACAGGCCGTACACAGTAGAGTTCGAGATGCGCATGACCTCGTCATCGTCGTCGGGCACACGAATGATGGGAATAATGGGGCCGAAAGTTTCCTCCATCACCAACGCAGAGTCGTTGGGAACGTCGTCGACCACGATCGGCGGCAGCAGCGCGCCCTGACGTCCGGGGTGGTAAAGGACTTCTGCTCCCGCTTTCTGGGCCAAGTGAACACGATCTTCGAAAAGCTTGGCCGCTTCCTCGTGGATCACGCAACCCAGCTCGGTCTCAGGATCCTGCGGATCTCCGAACCTGATCTTTTTGGCCTTCTCAAGCACCAAAGGCACAAAGGTGTCCGCGACACTCTCTTGCACCAGTATTCGCTTGATCGCAGTGCAGCGTTGTCCCGAATTGCCGGTGGCCCCGGCTACGGCGATCGTTGCTGCCCTGTCTAGATCGGCATCGTTGAGGTCATTCAGAACAATCAGTGGATCATTACCGCCCAACTCCAGCGCCTGACGTTTGTAAACCGCCTTCTCTGCGATCATCTTGCCCACGGGAACACTACCGGTGAAGGTTATGATGTCGATGTTTTCATTGACGATCATCTCATTCCCAATGTCCTGTGGCCAGCCAGTGACCACCTGAAACATCTCAGGCGGCAGGCCTGCCTCATAAAGGATATCGGCCAGCGTCAGGCAGGTCAGAGGCGTCAACTCGGTCGGTTTGCAGACCATGCAGTTATTGGTGGCGATCGACGGAGCAACCTTGTGGCTGACCATGTTGAGTGGATGGTTGAATGGAGTGATCGCGCTGATTGCGGTCACAGGCTCGCGCATCGTGAAAATCTTGCGGGCTTTACCATTTTGGGTCAGATCGCACGCAAAGATTTCGCCATCATCCTTCAGTGCCTCGGCCGCCGCAAATTGAAAGACATCCTGCGCGCGCTTGGTCTCGTAGATCGCGTGTTGATGGCAGATGCCAAGCTCAAGCACCAGCCATTTGGCGAGGTAATCGCGACGTTCACCAATCAGCTCTCCAGCCCGTTGCAGGATTTGGCTGCGTTCATAGCGGGTCAGTTCGGGCTTGTAGTGGGCCGCAATTTCGAAGGCGCGGCGCGCGTGTTCAGCCTGCCCTGCGGGCACATGGCCCACGACCTCATTGGTATAGGGGTAGTGAACCGGGATGGTCTCAGCGGTAAAGATGATCTCGCCACCAATTCGCATCCCTTCATCACGGATTTCGGTGACTGCCATGGCAAGAACCATCCAATGAAATCGGACCGCGTACCGGTCTATTACTCTGAAAACACATCAAACGCCTTCAACGCCTTGGCGCTGTAGGCGTAAGACGGGCCGCCGCCCATATAGGTGGCCATTGCCAGCGCTTCGCACAGCTCTTCGCGGGTCGCACCCAGCCGCACCAATGAGCGGACATGGAAGCCGATGCAACTGTCGCAGCGCGTCGCGATGGCAATCCCCAACGCCATGAATTCCTTTGTTTTTTCACTCAGCGCACCATCTGTTTTGGCGGCCTTACCCATGACGCCAAAACCACGGACGGTTTCGGGCACTTCTTTCGAGAATGCACCAATATTGGCCTCGGTCTCGGCCATGAAGTCTTTCCAGTCCATCTTATGCTCCTTATCCGCGCTCATCTGCGCCCATCCGGCGCTCGAGCCAACGCACACCGGCGCTGATGATCAGTACCAGCACCAGATACTCGAAGATCAACAAGGTATAGATCTCAAGCGGGCGGTATTCCGTCACTACCAGCTCATTCGCACGGCGTGTCAGTTCTTGCATGCCGATGACGCTGGCGAATGCGCTCATCTTCACGATGTAGATGAACTGGTTGGCCAGCGGCGGCAGAATGCGCCGGATCGCTTGCGGCAGGATCACGTAGCGCATGGTCTGAAAATAGTTCAGGCCAATCGTTTGCGCCGCCTCGCTTTGCCCTTTTGCGATAGATTGTATACCGGCACGGTAGATCTCGGCGGTAAAGGCGCTGTCCGATATCGCAAGGGTGATAATTGCGCCCCAGAAGGGATCGATTGGGATGTCCATACCCATCGACTGAAAGACAATCGGCAACCCGTAGAACACCCAAAACAGCATAGGCAACAGAGGGATCGAGCGGACAAATTCGACATATACCCGGTTTACCAGCCGCCAGCCGCGCTTTTCCGACAGACCCGGCAGGGCGACCAGCAATCCAATGACAATCGATAAAATCGCCGCAATCAGCGAAATCTGAATGGTCGCACCCATGCCCGAAATCAGGAATTTTACATTGGTCCAGCCTGAAGCCGTGGTTGGGTCAATGACGTACCAACCCCAGGTCTGTGAGGACGAACAGCCCGTGATCAGCAAGAAAAGGGGAAGGAAGAGAAGTGATTTTTTCATCGGACCCAACTCAATGCTGTAGAATTTGGCTCAGGAATTTCTGACACCGCTCAGACTTTGGATTGGTGAAGAAATGCTCGGGCTTACCTTGTTCGACAATCTCGCCTGCATCCATGAACACCATGTTGTCGGCCACTTTTCGGGCAAATCCCATCTCATGGGTCACCACAACCATGGTCATGCCTTCCTCGGCAAGTTCGACCATCACGTCGAGCACCTCGGAGATCATCTCAGGGTCGAGCGCCGAGGTGGGTTCGTCGAACAAAAGGACCCGGGGCTCCATGCAAAGCGAACGGGCAATTGCCACTCGCTGCTGCTGTCCACCTGAAAGCTGTATCGGGCGCTTGTCGGCCTGATCGGGTATATGAACACGCTCAAGGTAGTGGCGCGCTTTGTCCTCGGCTTCTTTTCGGCTCAACCCGCGGGCCTTGATGGGGCCAAGGGTCAGGTTTTCCAGCACTGTTAGATGCGGGAACAGATTGAATTGCTGGAACACCATGCCAACTTCTGACCGGATGGTGGCTGCAGATTTGGCATCATCGTTCAGTTCGACCCCATCGATGCGGATGGTGCCCTTTTGATGTTTCTCAAGCTGATTGATGCATCTTACGACCGTTGATTTACCCGATCCGGATGGGCCGCAGATCACAACCTTTTCACCACTGTTGACTGTCAGGTTGATGTTCTTGAGCACGTGAAATGTGCCAAACCACTTGTCTACGTCGACAAGCTCGATCGCTGCGTTTGGCATCTGCTGGCCCACTTGTGATTACTATGAGTTAATTAGTTGCTTGAGGTTATCTTTTTCTTTACGCTTAAATCAAGAAGCAATGTCGTGATAAAAAGACTAACGCCACCAACGGGAGAACCACATGAAACGTTTTGTTAAAGTCGCGGCTGCGGCTGCGCTCGGTCTTGTGATCAGCGGCGCTGCGCAAGCACAGTCGGCTCTGAATGAAATTTTGGATGACGGCGTGCTGAAAGTGGGGACAACCGGTGACTGGAACCCGATGTCACTGCGCGACCCGGCGACTAACAGCTATAAAGGCTATGATATCGACATCATGAACGCGCTGGCCGCTGATCTGGGTGTTGAGGTCGAATATGTGCCCACCGACTGGAAAACATTGGTCAATGGTGTGGTAGCGGGGAAGTACCACATCACCGGTTCGGCTTCTATCTCACCTCCGCGCATGAAAGTTGCAGGGTTTTCCGACAGTTACATCGCGGTTGAGTTGTTTCCCTACACGACCAAGGAAAAGGCCGACAAATTTGATGGCTACGACTCGATCAACAAGCCAGACGTGAAGGTTGCTACTACCCTGGGCACTACCTTTGAAAAGCGCGTGCGCGAATGGTTCCCCGATGCGGATATCAAAGTGGTCGAAGCTCCTGCGCGTGGTTTTCAGGAGGTCTTGGCCGGTCGTGCAGATGTGTTCATAACCTCGAATATCGAGGGATCGACCCTTGAAGCAAAGTTCCCGGTCGTCCGCGTCAAGAATGCCGGGCCGCGTTCTCCTTCTCCTATCGCGATGCTGTTGCCGCAAAGTGATCAGGTCTGGATCAACTATGTGAACAACTGGATTGAAGTGAAAAAAGCCCAAGGCTTCTTTGACGAAAACCGGGAACGCTGGGGTCTCTGATCAGAGGCCCTAGTAACTGGAGCGCCTGCGAGAGTTTTCAAAGTCATGAAACTTGAGCACATGACATGGTACGAGGTTGACACTCGTATCAATGCCGGTGCGGCCGTGTTGCTGCCGGTTGGATCGACCGAGCAGCACGGCCCGATGGGTCGCATTGGCACCGACACGATTTGCGCCGAGGCTGTCGCACTCGCTGCCGCCATGCAATGCGAGGGTATCGTCGCTCCGGCGCTGGCCTACACGCCAGCGCCTTTCAACGCGGGATTTCCCGGAACGGTGTCTATTTCAGCCGAAACCTTTCGCACCATCGCAGATGAGGTGATCCGGGGGCTCTTGGAGCAAGGTTTCGTTGGAGTGTTCATAGTGAATGGGCACGGGGCCAATCTGGCGCCTCTTCGGCAGATCGAAAGCGAAATTGCCGGTGGTCAATTGCTGATCCGGAGCTGGTGGGAGCCGAACGCAGTGAATGTTCTGCGACAGCAGCTCTATGGAGATTGGGAAGGGATGCACGCCACCCCCTCGGAGATTGCCATAACCCAGTCTTTGCTTGGACCATTGCCTGCCAATCAGGCCGCTGAGCCGCCCCAGAAACTCAGCGCCGAATACATCCGGGATCACGCAGGGGATCGCCATGGTCCACCTGACGAGCATCGCGCGGACTTCCCGGATGGCCGCGTTGGATCGCATTCAGCTTTGGCCAATCCTCAGGATGGCGAGCGTCTGCTGGCGATAGCAGCTGCGGCTATCGCTGCCGAGTTCCGGGCATTCGAACAAGGCCTCTAGTCACGGAGCGCCTGCGACGGGTGTCGCGGCCCTATCCTGCTTCGACCCCAAGCCCGTCAGTCGACAGGTCATCGAGTTTCGGCATCAACCGCAACAGTTCTTGCGCGTATTCGGTATTCGGACTGGTAAACAGATCGCTGGTGTCCTGAACCTCGACGATTTGTCCCTGTTTCATAACCGCAACTCGGTCACACATCTGGCGTACCACTGGCAGGTCGTGGCTGATGAACAGCATGGTCAGGCCCAGATGCTCTTGCAGGTCTTTCAGGATGTTCAAAATCTGCGCCTGGATCGAAACGTCGAGCGCGCTTGTGGGTTCATCGCAGATCAGGAACCGGGGTTGTGTCGCCAGTGCGCGTGCGATCGAGATGCGCTGGCGCTGACCGCCCGAGAACTCATGCGGATATTTCAGCCCAGCCTCTGACCCCAGCCCCACTTGATCCAGCAATTCGTCCACACGGCGCTTGATGTCGGCACCCTCCATCAGGCGGTGATGGCGGATCGGCTCCGCCACTATTTCATCCACCCGCATACGCGGATTGAGAGACGAGTAGGGGTCCTGAAAGATCATTTGGATGTTCTTGCGGTATTCGTCTTGCACCGCACGATTGCTTAGATCGCTAACCAGTTGCCCGTCAAAGGTGATGGTGCCACCGTCCACGGGATAGAGCCCTGCGATCATACGCGCGACGGTGGACTTGCCCGATCCGGACTCACCGACAACCCCAAAGACTTCGCCCGCGCGAATGTCAAAGCTGACGTTGTCGACAGCGGTGAAGTAGGTACGATCCCAAGGCAGTAATCCACGCTTTTGCAGGAATTTCTTGGTCAGGTCGCGGATTTCAAAGATCGGTTTGCTGGCGTCGTTATTCACCTTGGGCCAGTGGCGTGCCATATCCTCGATCGCGAAACGCGTTTCACGCCCGCCATAGCTGATCTGAGGGAAGCGATGCAGTTTCAGCGTCGGGCGTGGTACGGCGGCGATCAGGGACTTGGTGTATTCGTGTTGCGGCTGGCCCATCACCTGTGCCGTGGTGCCGCTTTCAACCACCTTGCCCGCATACATCACGGTCACGCGGTCAGTTGTATCGGCGATCACGCCCATATCATGGGTGATCAGGATGACACCCACCTGACGCTCTTGTGCCAGTTCCTTGATCAGGTCCAGAATCTGGGCCTGAACCGAAACATCCAAAGCTGTCGTGGGTTCATCGGCGATGATCACATCCGGTTCGGTGCAAAGTGCCAGAGCAATCACCACGCGTTGCCGCATGCCGCCCGAAAACTGGTGCGGGTACTGATCCAGCCGAGTATCCGGGTCTGGGATGCCAACGCGGTCGATCAAATCACGGGCGCGCTTGCTTGCTTCGGCCTCGGATCCACCCAGATGGGCCTGGATCGTCTCGACCAGTTGTTCGCGCACTGTAAATAGCGGGTTCAGCGACGTAAGCGGGTCTTGAAAGATCATCGAGATCTTCTTGCCGCGCAGCCCGCGCATCGCCTCGGCATCGATGCCGCTGATCTTATCGCCGCCCAGCTTAATCTGACCGCTGGCAATGCGACCTGGGCGTTCCAGAAGGCCCATCACCGCAGCGCCGATGGTAGATTTACCTGCCCCGGATTCGCCCACAAGTCCGTGGATTTCACCGGGTTCGACAGAAAGGCTGGCGTGGTCCACTGCAGTAAACAGCTGGCGGCGGGTCGGGAATTCGACGGTGAGGTCTTGGATGGTCAGAAGGCTCATGAAATCACCGCAGTTTTGGGTTCAGCGCGTCGCGCAGCCAGTCGCCCAACAAGTTGACCGACAGGGCGAGGGCCAGAAGCGTGCAGGCCGGGAAGAACAAAATCCACCATTCGCCCGAGAACAAGAAACCTTGCCCGATCCGGATTAGTGTTCCCAGCGACGGCTGGGTCGGGGGGGCGCCCACACCCAGAAAACTCAATGTGGCCTCAGCAATGATTGCCAGCGCCAGCGAGATGGTCGCAATAACAAGAACAGGGCTAAGGACATTGGGTAGGATGTGACGGAACATGATCGGGAACGATCCACGCCCGATCAGGCGCGCGGCTTGTACATATTCCTTGTTTTTCTCAACCAGAGCAGCACCACGGACGACGCGTGCGAACTGCACCCAGTCCGACAACGCAATTGCGATGATGAGAACATAGATTGCCATCTCATCGCGGTATTCCGGCGGAGTGATCCCTTTGGCGATCCCAAAGATCAGCATCGCGACCAGAATGGCCGGGAACGTCAGCTGCACGTCTGCGATACGCATGATCAGCGTCTCGATCCAACCTCCGAAATACGCAGCGATCAGACCGAGGATCACGCCGATGATCAAGGCAAGAAGCACAGCAGAGGCACCTACGAACAATGAAATGCGCAACCCGTAGAGGATGGTCGAGAACACATCGCGCCCTTGGTCATCTGTGCCTAGCAAAAAGGTCTCTTGCGTAAACGCATTGGGCGTACCTGGTGGTGTGAACCCGTTCATCAGGTTCAGTGTTGCTGGATCGAACGGGTTATATGGCGCGATCAGCGGGGCAAAGATCGCCGCCAGCACCAGAATGACCACGACCAAAGATGCGATCATGGCTACCGGAGAGTGCCGGAAAGACCAGGCGAAATCGCTATCCCAGAACTTGGCCATACGCGATTTAGGCGCGACTTTCGGGGTTTCCATCGTTTCGGTCATGTGGCCCTCGCGTCGACACGCAGGCGCGGGTCAATGGCATAGTACAGAAGGTCGACAATCAGGTTGATTGTCACGAACATCACCGAGATCAGCATCAGATAGGCAGCCATAACGGGGATATCCACGAACTGGATCGCGTTGATGAACAGCAAGCCGACGCCCGGCCATTGGAACACCGTTTCGGTGATGATGGCAAAAGCGATGATCGACCCCAGCTGCAGGCCTGTTATGGTGATCACCGGCACAAGAGTGTTCTTCAGCGCGTGGCGGAAATTGATCACCCGGTCCGACAGCCCTCGGGCGCGGGCAAAGCGGACATAGTCAGCGCGCAGAACCTCCAGCATCTCGGACCGGACAAGCCGCATGATCAGTGTCATTTGATAGAGGCCCAGCGTGATTGCAGGCAATATCAATGCCTTGAGCCCCGAGGTCGTCAGAAACCCGGTGGACCAACTGCCAATCATAACGGTCTCGCCCCTCCCGAAACTGGGCAGTAGGTCAAGTTCAACCGAGAAAACATAGATCAGCAGGATACCTATGAGGAACGTCGGCAGCGAAACCCCGATCAAGGAAACAGTCATGATCACATTGGCAGCGATCCCTTGTCGTCGGATTGCAGTAAAGACACCGAGGGCAATGCCCATCGTGATCGCAAGAAAGCCGGATACAAAGGCCAATTCCAACGTCGCCGGAGCGCGCTCCACCAGGATGGTCGAGACCGGTCGCCCCTGGCGATAAGACACACCGAAATTGCCCTGAACGGCGCCTTGCAGGAACTTGGCGTATTGCACCACAAAAGGTTGGTCCAACCCAAGCTCGGTCCGTAGGCGGTCAATGTCGGCCTGCGTGCGCTCTTGCCCCAGCATGTTGTCGATCGGGTCGCCAACAAATCGGAACATCGAAAAGGCGACCAACCCCACGACCAACAGCACTATGACGGACTGGAACATCCGTCTGACGATATATGCGAACATATGTTTCCCTCGTAGATCGGTCTCTCTAGGCCGACCTTGACCAGATGGTCAAGAGAGTGCTGTCAACTCAACGCGACGTTGCCGCCGATCAATTCACATTCACCCAACGCAGCAGGAAGAAGTTGTCCGGACGCTGCGTGACCTCTACATTGCTGCGCGTGCCCCAAACCAGCGGCTGGACATACATCGGCACATAAACGTGTTCGTCCTGATAGATTTGAGTAACCTCGTCCAGCATCGCCTGACGCTTGGCCTCATCCAGTTCTGACTGGATCATCGGCAACAGCTCATCGACACGTGCATTCGAGAAGCCGCCGAAGTTCCAGCTACCCAGCTTTTTCTCTTCGTTCGGGGTTGCGACAAGGAACCGGACCGGATGCTCGGCGTCGAACGTACCGGGGCTCCAGCCCAGCAGGTACATGTCGTAATTATCTTCGCGCAGTTCCGGCCAATAGTTCCGCACTGGCATCGCGTCCAGCTCGGCGGTGATCCCGATCTGAGCCAGCATACCAACGACGGCCTGACAGACGGCCTCGTCATTAAGGTAGCGGTCATTGGGGCATTTCAGGCCAAATGAGAAACCATCTGCATATCCGGCCTCGGCCAGCAGCGCCTTTGCCGACTCCACATCAAACGCGGGGCGTCCGGCGTTGGCTTCGGAGAACCCGCTCATGGCTGGGCTGACGAGCTGCGATGCGGGCTCGGCATTTCCGCGCATGATCGTGGCCAGAATGGCGTCGACATTCACCGCTTGCGCAACTGCCTGCCGCACGCGCGCGTCACGGAACGGGTTGGGTTTGCCCGCATCGTCTGTGTATTTCAGCGTGTCAGCCTCGTGGTCGAAGCCCAGCATGATTACGCGCGCCTCAATGCCCTGGATGACATCGACCTCTGCGTTCTGCTGCAGCCGTGCGACGTCCTGAATGGGGACCGGGTTGATCATGTCCACATCGCCCGATAGCAGCGCCGCTACGGCCGTGGCAGGATTTTGGATCGGATTAAATTCTGCACGGGTGATGTTGTGTTCAACATCCCCCCACCAGCCTTCATAAGGTTCCAACACGGTCTTAAGACCCGGCTCGCGCTCGGTCACCTTGAACGCGCCGGTGCCGTTGGCGTTGATGGTGGCGTAGTTTCCGGTTTCTTTGTCGGGGACCACGGCGTCGTTGGCCTCAGTCCAGTCTTGATCCATGATCATCCAGTTGGCAATCGATGACGGAAACAGCGGGTTAGGTGCTGTGGTCATGATATCAACGGTGTAGTCATCAACTACAATGACGTCACTGACAGGAGCGAACCAACTGCGCGTGTCCGCCGCCTCACCCGAGGCGCGTTGGTAGCTGAACAGCACATCTTGCGCGTCAAAGCTGCTTCCGTCGTGAAAGGTCACGCCCTGACGCAGATTGAACCGCCATCCTTCGCCGTCGCCGATTGGCTCCCAACTGACAGCCAACGCGGGCTCAACGCTCATATCCTTACCGCGGCGGACCAGCCCTTCGTAGACGTTGTTCAGGAACCCGAGAACTGGGGCCGAGTTGACCGCGTGAGGGTCCATCGTCTGCGGATCGGTGGTCGAGGCCCACTTGAATTCGGCCGCCTGCGCGGTGCTTGCAAGCAACATGGTCAGGCCGATTGCACTGTTTCTGAGGATCATGGCGAAATCTCCCTGTTAGCGCTGAAACAATCCAGCTTTTTCGCTGCCACGTAAAGCCGTTCCTGCGCCGAGATCACAGGTCCGTTACCGACGGCGCAAACAAGAACAGGGCGCGTTTCCGCGCCCTGCATACCATCACAGAGGATAGTTTAGTTCATCTCAAAGTATTTGATCTTCGGTGAATCTTCCGGCTCGACGATGGTGCCCACGCCCGATTTCATGCCCCAGTTCAGCACCTGATGGTGGATCGGGATATAGAGCTGTTCATCCTGAACAACCTGCCAGATATCACCGATCTGCTGATCACGTGCGGGTAGATCAGTTTCAGAGGCAAGGGCCACGATTTTGGCATCCAGATCCGGGTTGGAGTAGCGTGTGCCATTCCACGAGCCGTACTTTTCGCCCTTCGAATGGACGAGGAAGTTGAAGATGTACTCCGAGTCATAAGTCGGAACACCCCAGCCCAGCATGTAGAAATCTGTTTCTAGGTTGTTGATCAACGGGAAGTGCTGGGCTTTCGGTTTGGCGTCCAAGTTAACTGTGACGCCGATCTGGGCCAGCATTCCAACCGCTGCCTGACAGATCGCCTCATCATTGATGTAGCGGTCATTCGGGCAGTTCAGGGTCAGCGAGAATCCATCAGGATAGCCTGCTTCGGCCATCAACGCCTTGGCCCCTTCGATATCGGTTGACGAGGACGCATCCATATCTGCATCCCAACCATTCACAAACGGAGGTGAGATCATACCAGCAGGAGCAGACTGACCACGCATCACGACCTGTTTGATCGCATCACGATTGATCGCTTTTGACATCGCCTGTCGAACGCGGACATCAGCCAGCGGGTTCTTACCATCCACATTGTCCGAGGTCAGATCAGCGTCGCCCATGTTCATGCCAAAGAAAATTACCCGGTTCTGCGGCGCGGTGCGTACGTCCAGACCATCGGTTCCGGCTACACGCTCGAGGTCCTGTACGGGCACGTCCTGAATGAAATCAACCTCACCCGAAAGCAGCGCGGCAACACGGGTCGCGGCGTTCTGGATCGGGGTATAGATGATCTCGGTTACCTGCAGCGGGAACTCATCCTTGCCCCAATAGCCGTCATAGGCGGCCAGGACGGTTTTCACGTCGGGCTCGCGGCTGACCAGCTTGTAGGGACCGGTGCCATTGGCGTTCTTGGCCGCAAACGTGTCTTCGCCGCCCTCATAGTCCTGAACCTTGACGGCGTTGTTTGCCTCGGCCCAACCTTTGTCCATCATGAACATGTTAGTCAGGTTGTTGGGCATGATCGGGTTTGGGCCGTCAGTTTCGATCTCGATCGTGAACTTGTCGGGCGCACGCACCTCTTTCACAGAGGCCAACAGTTCCTTGTAATCCGAATCCGGCGTCATCGCGCGGTTCAGCGAAAACACGACATCCTCGCTGTCGAACTCGGCACCGTCGTGGAAGGTAACGCCCTCGCGCAGTTTGAACACCCAGACATTCGGATTTTCTTCCGATGGTGCCCATTCGGTCGCCAGCGATGGAACCAGTGCGCCTGAGTGATCACGCATCACCAGCGTTTCCATGATCTGGTGCGCCATGGCCGAGGTCGGGCCTTCGTTTTGCGCATGCGGGTCCAGCGTCAGCGCATCACCTGCACGGGCCCATCGCAGCGTCTCCGCCGAAGCGCCCGCCGCGATCATCGCCGTTGCACTGGCGGCAAGCATCAGAGTTTTGAATGACATAAGTCGTCTCCCCATTTTTTGTTGTGGCCGCATTTTCATACGGTTGGCCGAATTTTTCGGCCATCATGGGCCAGCATCATCCAGATCATGGTCCGAGTTGCAACACCCGAATGTTAGGGCCCTGCTTTTCTTTCTGTCTGCCGGGGCTTAGGTGAATGTAGGTCTTGCAGAAACACGCCTCGTATTTAGCCCTATGACAGGGTTGCCGCCTAACGTTTATTGAAGGCGTCTCTAAGAGCGTCACCAAAGGCCCCGTTCTGGGTGCTCTGACCCCCATGGCTGCGCCGCTGTTCCCCTGGCTTGGGTGTTTGTGCCGGTTTGCCCTTGCCACGAAGTGCATTGCCCTCGCGTGCCGAAGCACCACCGTCCTTGCGCATGGACAGCCCAATGCGCTTACGTGGAACGTCGACTTCGACCACCGTCACTTTGACAACTTGCCCGGTTTTGACCACCTCATGCGGGTCCTTCACGAACCGATCGGCCAGTTGGCTGACATGAACCAACCCGTCATGATGCACGCCAATGTCGACAAACGCGCCGAAGGCGGCGACGTTGGTGACGGTACCCTCCAGCACCAATCCGGGCTTCAGGTCCGTGATTTCCTCAACCCCGTCCGTAAACGACGCCGTTTTGAAACTGGGTCGCGGGTCTCGGCCGGGCTTCTCCAATTCGGTGAAAATATCCCGAACCGTAGGCAAGCCGAAAGTGTCACTCACAAACTGCTCGGCGCGCAGGTCTTTCAGCGCGCCTTCATGCCCCATGATTTGGCGAATGTCGCGCCCACATGCTGCCACTACCCGACGGGCGACATCGTAAGCCTCGGGGTGAACCGAGGAGGCGTCCAAAGGTTCCGACCCGTCACGAACTCGCAGGAAACCTGCACACTGCTCGAAGGCGCGCGGACCAAGGCGGGCCACCTTCAGCAAATCCTTGCGAGAGGCAAAGGCACCATGAATATCTCGGTGCGTGACAATCGCCTCGGCCAATCCCGGTCCCAGACCCGAGACGTGCGAAAGCAAGGGGGCTGAAGCTGTATTCAGATCCACGCCCACAGCGTTCACTACATCTTCGATCACCGACTCCAGTGACTGTGACAAGCGGTGCTGATCCACATCGTGCTGATACTGGCCGACCCCGATGCTCTTGGGTTCTATCTTGACCAGTTCAGCCAAGGGATCCTGCAGCCGGCGGGCAATCGAGACCGCTCCACGTAGCGAGACGTCGAGGTCGGGAAATTCGCGCGCGGCAAGCTCGGATGCCGAGTAGACCGAGGCTCCAGCCTCGGACACGACGACCTTGGTGGGCGCTTTGACGGTCTTGGGCAGAAGCGACAGCGTATCGGCCACCAAACGCTCAGTCTCGCGGCTGGCTGTGCCGTTGCCGATGGCAATAAGCTCGATTTTATGTGTAGCGATAAGGTTCAGGATTGCCGCTTGTGCACCACGCAGATCATTCTTGGGCTGAAACGGATATAGCGTATCCGTTGCAACCACCTTGCCGGTTGCATCCACCACGGCGGCTTTAACCCCGGTGCGAATGCCGGGATCCAACCCAAGCGTCGGACGTGCCCCCGCCGGAGCAGCGAATAGCAGATCCTTTAGGTTGCGCGAAAACACTTGAATTGCCTCGTCTTGTGCGCGGCTGCGCAGGTCGGCCATCAGCTCGACCATCATCGACAGCGATAGCTTGACCCGCCATGTCCAGCCCGCGACCTTGCGTAGCCACTTGTCACCAGGAGTATCACCGCGCGTGTTCAGATGAGCCGCAACCATGGCCTCGGCCCGCGCGGCTCCCGCTTCGGGTTCGGGAGCAATGTCTAGCGTTACGATCCCTTCCTTTGAGGCGCGCAACATTGCCAGCGCTCGATGTGACGGGGTTTTCGACCAAAGCTCGGAATGATCAAAGTAATCGCTGAACTTGGCACCTTCCTGTTCCTTGCCCTCGACGACCTTTGCGCTCAGCAACGCCTCACGTTGCATGAAGTTTCGGAGCTCTCCCAGCAAAGCAGCGTTTTCGGTAAGCCGCTCTGTGATGATGTCCCGTGCACCATTCAGCGCGTCTTTGGTCGTGGGGACAGCCTCAATCAGATACCCTTCAGCCAGCCCTTCTGGTTCAGCCAACCGGTCCGCCAGAATCGCATCGGCCAGCGGCTCCAGACCATTCTCGCGGGCAATCATCGCCTTGGTCCGGCGTTTGGGCTTGTACGGCAGATAAATATCTTCCAACTGCGCCTTGGTTTCGGCTTGGGCGATCGATTTCACCAGATCGTCCGTCAGTTTCCCCTGATCCTTGATCGAGGACAGAATCGCCTCGCGCCGGGCCTCAAGCTCACGCAGATAATTCAGTCGGTCGGAAAGGGTGCGCAATTGGGTATCATCCAGCCCGCCGGTCACTTCCTTCCGATAACGGGCGACAAAGGGCACGGTCGCACCTTCATCCAACAACCTGACCGCGGCCCCAACCTGTTCCGCGCGGGCGTTAATCTCGGTGGCGATGGTGCGGGCGATACGGTCCAAAGGGGCCTCCTGACTTGCGGTTGGAAGATCGTCTTAGCCACCGGCACGCACAAGGGGAAGAGGCTGCGCTGCGAAAAGCACCTCTGCACAAAAAATGCACGACCCTTACGCGGTGATCTGCACCTGCCTAGGCCAGACAGAACCAGCATAAACAAGGAGCAGTTTTATGGGACAGTTCATCGTGCGCGGCGTACCGGCATCAGTTTTACAAGATAGTTGGTGGCTGGACACCCCTGATCGAGGCGCAAACCGAGCCGATGGCTTAGCGGAACCCAGCAATCGCCACGCTTTTTTGGGTTTGGTGTTTCTGGTTGCGCTCGCCGATTTTCTGTTTTTCGACCATTCTCCTGGCCTTTCAATCGCACTCTTTACGTTGGCGGTTTCCGCTGTAGTATTTGCCTTGCTGCGCCGCCGTGGTGGACTTGTCGGGCCAGCCCTTCTTTTGCTGCTTAGCATTCTTCCGGTGGTGGAATATGTTCAAGCCCTGTCCGTAGCTTTCTTGCTGGGTGGATCGACCATTGCGCTGTGTTGGGCCGTGCTGGGCAATCATGAGGTCGCTTCGGTTCGCCGGTTTCTGTCTCTGTTTCCAATATTGGCGCTCAGACACGGGATAGAGGCGGTTCAGAAAGGTCATTCGGTTTCCCGCGTTGACGGGGTTACCCTTCGTGCACTGCGCAACTGGAGTTTCCCGATCGGAGGCGCACTGATCCTTGCTTCGCTGATGGTTGCGGCCAATCCGGTCTTGTCTGATTGGATCGATCGGATTTGGCGATTTGATATGCGGTTCGACCGACTGCTATTCTGGATCGGGGCGGCAATCACGATCTGGCCCTTTCTTGCGGTCACCTTGCGGCCTGACTTGCTTACCCCCCGATTTGGCCCCGGACGCAAGCGCCCATTGCCTGCCTTTGGCTTGAATGCCCAATCCGTTGCCAATGCGCTAATGGTGTTCAACTTGCTGCTGGCGGTGCAAACTGGGATGGACATGGTCTTTCTCTGGGGCAATGCCAAGTTGCCCGAGGGGATGACCTATGCTGAATATGCTCATCGCGGGGCATACCCACTCTTGGTCACAGCTTTGCTGGCGGGCGCATTTGCCTTGGCCGCGCGACCCTATCTGAACGAGCGGCAGGGGCTGACAAGATGGATGATGCTGTGGCTGGCGCAGAATGTACTGCTGGTGATCTCATCGCTGATGCGCCTGTCGCTTTACGTTGATTTCTACGGGCTGACCTATTTGCGTGTTCATGCGGCAATCTGGATGGCGCTGGTTGCTGTGGGCTTGTGTCTGACCGGTTGGCAAATTTTACAGGGTAAATCGAACCGTTGGTTATTGCTGCGATCTGCGGTCCTGGGGATTGGCGTGCTCTATGCATGCTGCTTCGTGAATTTTTCAGCCTTAATCGCCCGTTGGAATCTGGAAAATCCGCTACGGTTTGATGCCTACTACGCATGTCAGCTCAATGAGATGGCGGCGGCAGAGTTGCTGAAGGACAAACGGGTACGCGCTTGCGCAACCCCTCCGGTCGTCGACAATTGGAGGAATTGGGGCTTTCGCGCAGATCGGGTGATCCGTAATCTGGCCGTCGAACCCATGCCGGAGAAGGTAGATGAAAATCCTCGTCGTGGATGATGATCCACGCCTGCGAGAGCTGGTCTCGATCACGCTTGAGCGCGCGGGCTACCAGACGGTTACCGCCCGCGATGGCCAAATGGCGCTAACCCACGCGATGCGGGAAGCGCCTGATCTTGTCGTGCTGGATGTCGGCCTGCCTGAGATTGATGGGCTTGAGGTTTGCCGCCGCTTGCGGGCACGCTCGAACGTACCAATCTTGTTCCTGACCGCGCTTGATGACGAGATTGATCGCATTTTGGGCCTCGAGTTGGGAGCGGATGATTACGTGACCAAACCTTTCAGCCCCCGAGAGTTGGTTGCGCGGATCAAAGCCATCCTGAAACGCAGCAAACCGGGTGCTGCAGAGCTTCTCCTGCGGTATGGCCCGGTTGAAATGGATGTGTCTGCGCATTTGGTTCGGGTCGACGGCAATGCGCTTGCCTTAACCGCAACCGAGCTGTCGATTTTGCGTCGCCTGATGCAAACGCCCGCCGCCATCGTCTCGCGACCACAATTGGTTGATGCGATTTATGGCGCAGGCAGTCCGGTCTCGGATAGGACACTGGATAGTCATTTGCGGAACTTACGACGCAAGTTGGGGGATCAGGGCTGGGCCGGTGCCATCGAAACCGTGCATGGGATCGGATTGCGGATGGGTGCATGGCCGGGCTGAGACGCAAATGGCGCCCTTCGCTGGGTTTTGTTCTTGGCGGAGGTCTCGCGGGTACGCTCGCCCTGTCTCTGCTGGGTCTGATCGCGCTGCGGTATCTTGGACCTGAGATCGGGTTTCGAAACGCTGCGGGCTTGCTGGCGATCGTGATCGGATGTGCGACCGGAGTAGTCGGATACCTTATGGTTCGGCTTCTGCTCCGCCCCATAACGTCGCTGGCGACCTATTCAGGGGCCATTGAACAATGGCAACGCGCCGAGCCGCCCGATCACTACGGTACACAAGAACTGTCGCGCCTCGCCGGTTCGGTTCTGAGCATGGCGGATACGCTGCAACGGCGCGAAGCTTCGATCCGCGTCTTTGCAGATCATGTCACGCATGAGTTGAAAACCCCTGTCACCGCGATCCGTGCGGCAGGAGATTTGTTGGCCGAGGCCGAAACGCTCTCGGACCAGGATCACGCATTGCTGCAACAGATATTGGGCGCAAGCGATCAGATGCAAACGCAGCTCAGCGCTCTTAACACGGTTGCACAGGCACGAGTGCCGGAACATCATGGGGAGGCAAGCCTGAACGATCTTGCCGATCAGTTGCGCGCGTCGTTTCCCGAATTGGACATCAGCATAGAAGGCGGCGATCAGGCATTGAACCTTGCAGCCTCTGGCCTGAAAATTGCCTTGCAACATCTTCTGGATAATGCACGCCGTCACGGGGCAAGGCAGGTGGTCCTGCACGCAGAACTCGGTCGATTGGTTGTCCAAGACGATGGTTCCGGCATATCCGACGGTAATCGGGACCGCATCTTCAACCCATTCTTCACAACCGCGCGTGAGAAGGGAGGGACCGGGATGGGCCTGACCATCGTTACAAACCTGTTGGGGGCACATGGCGGGCGGATTTTGCTGGTGCCTTCCAAGACGGGTACGCGATTTGAGTTGGTGTTTCCGGGTGTGTGATATCACTCAATAGCCCAAACTAATTCGACCCGTGTCAATTTGCGCCGCTCAATACGATTGATCCCAAGCCAATCCTCATTTAAGGGAGGCCCTGTCAAATCAGAGTTACCCGTGGGGCCGTCATGTCCCCTTTGGGATTGGTGCCTATGTCACGGCGGCACATGCTCTTGGATCGCACGCCCCTGAAAGGCTTAAAAAAGGTAAGGGAATATGGCAGAAAAATCGAACTTCGACGTATTGTATACCATTGTAGACGAAGCGCCCGAGCTGGCGAGCGCCTCGTTCCTGCCCATTATCCGCAAGTTTGCGTCAGCAGCCGGTGTCAGCGTCGGAACCAAAGACATTTCGCTGGCCGGGCGCATTATCGCGACCTTCCCCGAGAATCTGACAGACGAACAGCGTATTACGGATGATCTGGCCGCGTTAGGTGAGCTGGTGAAAACACCGGACGCAAATGTCATTAAACTGCCCAACATTTCGGCGTCGGTGCCCCAGCTGGTGGCTGCCATCGAAGAGCTGCAATCACAGGGTTATGACATTCCGAACTACCCCGAGGAGCCTTCGACGGACGACGAAAAGGCGATCCGTGCGCGTTATGACGCCATCAAGGGTTCGGCCGTGAACCCGGTCCTGCGCGAAGGCAACAGCGATCGCCGCGCAGCGCGCGCTGTGAAGAACTATGCCCAGAAGAACCCTCATTCGATGGGAGAGTGGAGCGCGGACAGCAAGACCAAAGTGTCTTCGATGCCGGGCAATGATTTTTACGCCAATGAGAAATCGGCAACGATCACTGCGGCGCAAGCCGGCGATGCCAAGATTGAGTTTGTGGGCAAAGATGGCAGCGTTACGGTTCTGAAAGACGCTTGGCCACTGGCCGAAGGAACTGTGGCCGACGCAACATTCATGTCGGTCAAGGCGCTGTCGTCGTTCCTGACCGAAGCCATTGAGGACACCAAGAAAGACGGCACCATGTTCTCGCTGCACATGAAGGCGACGATGATGAAGGTCAGTGACCCGATTATCTTCGGCTATGCAGTCAAGGCGTGGCTTGCCCCCGTGTTCGAAAAATTCGGTGCAGAGCTGGACGCACTGGGTGTAAACCCGAACTCGGGTCTGGGGGACCTGCTTGAGCGGGTTCAGGGCAACGCAGACATCGTCGCCGCAATCAATGCGATCAAAGGGGATCGTCCGTCGATGTATATGGTGGATTCGGACCGTGGCATCACCAACCTGCATGTCCCGTCTGATGTTATCATCGACGCCTCGATGCCCGCAGTGATCCGTGCTGGCGGCAAGGGTTGGGACGAAACCGGCGCCAAGGGCGATACTAACTGTGTGATCCCTGACCGTTGCTATGCACCGGTGTATGATGAGGCCATCAACTTCTTCAAAGCCAATGGTGCACTGAACCCAGCCACCGCAGGAGCCGTCGCCAACGTTGGATTGATGGCGCAGAAGGCCGAGGAGTACGGCTCGCACCCGACGACGTTTGAAGCGCCCGCAGATGGTACAATCCGTATCGTTCTGGCCAATGGCGAAACGCTGCATTCCCATGACGTCGAAAAGGGCGACATCTGGCGCGCCTGCACCGTCAAGAAGGCCCCGATCGAGAACTGGATCCAGCTGGCGATGGACCGTCAGCGCCTGACCGGGTCCGAGGCGATCTTTTGGCTGGATGCCAACCGCGCACATGACGCCGAGCTGATCAAGTATGTCAAACCAGCGCTTGAAGCTGCAGGCGTGGCCGACAAGTTCTTGACTATGGCCCCGCGTGAAGCAACCCGCCAGTCGCTGGAAACTATCACGGCGGGCAAGGACAGCATCGCCATCACCGGTAACGTATTGCGGGATTATCTGACCGACTTGTTCCCGATCCTCGAACTGGGGACGTCGGCCAAGATGCTATCAATCGTTAAACTGATGAATGGCGGCGGTCTGTTCGAAACCGGTGCAGGTGGTTCGGCGCCGAAACATGTTCAGCAACTGGTTGAAGAAAACCACTTGCGCTGGGACTCCATGGGTGAATTCTGTGCGCTCGGAGAATCCCTGAACTTCCTCGCTGACAGCAAGGGCAACGCCAAAGCGGGCGTCCTGGGCGCCGCTGCCGAGGCTGCCACGCAGGGAATTTTGGATAACAACAAGTCACCCAGCCGCAAAGTCGGCCAGCCGGATAACCGCGATAGCCACTACTGGTTCGCTCGTTACTGGGCCGAAGCTTTGGCGGGGCAATCCGATGATGCTGGGCTTGCCGCCGAGTTTGCACCGCTCGCGAAAGAGTTGGCGGACAAAGAAGAACAGATTTTGTCCGAGTTGGCGGCAGCGCAGGGCGCACCCGCCGATCTGGGTGGATACTACCACACTGATCCGGCCAAAGCGGCTGCGGTGATGCGTCCAAGTGCGACCCTGAATGCGATCATCGGATAAGCCAAGGGTTGCATAAACGCCTAAAAAGAAACCGGTCCGAAGAGGGCCGGTTTTTTCATGCCCTGAAAAAGAAAAAGGCCAGCCCCCATAGCCAGCCTCTTTCTGAGTGAGTGGCGGGGCTTACGCCTCACCGGTGCAGTTGAGTTCATCCTACGCTTATCGTTCACGCTGAATATTCGGGAATTCCCGTAGACGGCCGCCTTTTATGAGCGATTAAGGATAAAAATAGTCATTATGTATGTGCAAATAAGACCAAATGCTGACTGCGCCACGTCTGAGGCCTAGTCAGTTGGCTTTGCCGTTATCATTGAAGATTCTGACCCACCGACAAAAAAAGGGCCAGTCCGAAGACCGGCCCCTAAGAAAGGTCATAACGACCGAGGGATTAGTTTGATGCTGCGTTCAGCTTTTCATTTTGTTCGCGCAGCGTGTCGGAAATAATCGCGTACCATTCGCCGGATTCGCGCATCTCGATCAAACCCTTGTTCATCATCGCGATGTACTCGCGCGCGAATGGATTGGTGCGGTGTGCAAGGAAGCTCATCGAAGACAGTGTCGAGACATACGGGTTCTCAACAATATCCGCCGAGGTCAAACCCATATCTTTCATTGTCGAGGCAAACAGATCAACTTCGAATGCAGCCACGTCTGCCGTACCGGTCAATACGGCATCGAGACATTCGCGAGCCGAATTGGGTTGGACCACGGTTGTGTTCTCGCGGTTCAGCCCTTGTTCTTCCAGCACCACCATGCTCCAGCCTGCCATGCGGCAAACGGTCGAGCCCTCAAGGTCGGAGAAATCTGTCGCCTTTGCGTATTCGCTTTCAGGCAAAGTGAAGAAACCTCCGACAATGTCATATACCGGAACAGAAGCGACAAATTGGGTACACCGGGCTTCGGTCTCTGCAGACCACTCATATGAGCGGTTGGTACAATCCGGTACAGTCCACGCGATCGAAATATCAAACGCACCCAGTGGCAACAGTGTGTCCAGATGCGAACTCCAGTCATCTACAAAGCTGACCGAGAAATCGCGGCTGTTACCAGCACGCTGAAGGCTTGTCGTCGCCAGACGGGTCATGATGCCACCGCCGCTCAGATCTTCAGTAGTGAACGGTTCCCAACCGTTGCCAGCGACCATCTTGATCGGAGGCGCGTAGACATTCGAGCGCTTGACGCTTGCAGCACGTTGTTCTTCTGCCGCGATCAGTTCTTGCGCGCTCTGACCGTTGGGCAGGCTGCCATCCTCACAGGGCAGCGCCAGTACCAGACCGGGGGTTAGCGAACCGGGATTGGTGATTGCATTGCGGTTAGCGTTAAAGATCGGCTGATAGTTTGAGGTGCCGTAGGCGGCAATGGCGATGGTCGCCAATGTGTCACCATCCTGAACCGTATAGTTGGAGCAGGCCTCTTGAGCGGCGGCTGCACCTGCGCTCAGGGCGGTGAAGGCTGATGCCGACAGTACTGCTTTCTTCAATTTCTTGTTAAACATGTCCACTTCCTCCAGACTTTGTTTCGTTGGGCCAATCAAGGCCTTAGCCATTTTCCATTTGATAGCGCAGTGCGGTAGATACGATGTCGCGCCACTCGCCTGATTGTTGCATGATCGCCAGACCCTGGTTGAGCGTCTCAAGGATCGCTTCCCCATCCGGATTATCTTTGTGGGTCATGACGTTAAGCGACTTGATTGCCGCTAGGTTGGGGTTTTCGATGATCTGATGTTCGTAGCCCAGACGCCCGATTGCTTCGACCGCCAGATGCGCTTCGATCGCGACAATATCGGCTGTGCCATCCATGACTGCGCGAAAACAATCATCGGGTGAAACGGGGCGCATCAAAGTGATTGCAGGCTCGTAAAGACCAACTGCATCCATATGCGACAATGACCAACCTTCCGGCCTACAAATCGTTGTGCCCGCGAAATCTGCATAAGTCAGAGTCTCTTCGTAACCCGAACCGCTTTTTGCGAAGAACGTATCAACGACCTCGTAGAATGGGTTTGAGAAATTATAGGTTTCGCACCGTGAACGATCATTTTCCGACAACGTAGCGGCTTGTTCACAGTTCGGCCGCGACCAAGGGAATGTGGCGTCAAAGGCGAGAGTCGGCATCAATAGGTCCAGATGCGACGACCAGTCATTAACGAACTGAATCTTGTAGGACTGCTCGGGCGCGGCCCGCAGCATCGCGGTTTCAACCAGGTTGGTATAAAGCCCACGATTTGGCAGCGCTTCATCCGTAAACGGGGCGTAGTTACCACCCGTGATCAACAAAATCTGACGGTCACGAATTTCAGGGCTTTCGCCACCATCCGCGTTGCGGATCAATGCGGCACCTTCCGCACGCGCTGCTTCGATCTCTTTCTTGGCCGCAGCCTTGGCCGCGATTACGGCTTCTTCGCTGGTCTTTTTAGCTTCGGCCTCTGCAGCGGCCACGCGGGCTTCGGCCTCGGCAATGGCTTTTTCAGCCCGTTCCTCGGCAGCTTTGACCAGTTCCGAGGCCATTTCGGCAGCCATGCGGCCAGCTTCGGTATCCGGCAGTTGCGCCGCGCGCCCGATATCTTCAAGACAAGGGAAAGTCAGAACATCACCGACGCGAATGATATTGGGGTTCGACCCGATCGTATCCCGGTTCGCATCATAGATGACCCGGTAATCTTCCGTCGCGTAGACGGCAATTGCCAGTTCCCGCAAGCTGTCACCGGGCTGGATTTCATAAGTCGAACACGCCTCTTGCGCCGATGCTGCACCTGTTGCAGCAGCAAGAGCGAGGGTGGATATGATAAGATGGTTTCGCATTTTGTCCTGTTTCACTGCCTGTCTAAGTCTGTGCCGGTTTGACCACGGCGATTGAAATGTTGTCCTGATCCGGGTCTGCCTTTGCATGCAGTGCTTGAAGCAGCGCATCAGCAATATCGCGAGCCGGGGAATGAATATGCGTACGCACCAGCGTTTCGATCTCGGAATTGCCGAGATATTGCAGACCATCACTGCCAAGGATCAGTACATCTGCCGCAATCAGCGCCAATGGTTGTTCCGGACAATCCACTTTTGGAATCGCAGCCCCCATGATCACCGAAGTCAGTTGGTTACGATCCGGATGGCCCTGCGCCTCTTCCGCGCTCAGTAATCCTTGCGCGAGCTGTTCGTCGATCACCGGGGCCATCGAGTGATCTTCGTTGACCTGTGACAGGGCATCATTGCGGAACAGGTAAAGTGGACTGTCACCGATCGAGATCCAGAATACGCGTTGATCCAGCATCAACATGCCCAGAAGGGTGGAGCCCAGATTGACCTCGTTTTCCTCACTATGGCTCGCCATAGCGGCGTTGGCCTGCATTGCGGCCAACGGCAGAGCGTCGAGCAGTGCGCTCTCAGCAAGGTCGGGCCCATCCAACTGGGCATCCATCGCATCGCGCCAGGCTGAAATGACCAACTGCGAAGCGACTTCGCCCGCTTCATGGCCGCCCATACCGTCGGCAATCACGACATAACCCGCGTCTGCCGCGTCAGAGACCCGCGCAGCAATCGCGTCTTCCTGCGAGTCGCGCTGACCCTGGTCCAGGATCAGGGCAATATCATATGCAGGAGTCGCCAGCATTAATCGGCATCCCGCCAGTCAAAGCCGTCATCACAGAAAGCGGTGAAGCGGATCGAGGTTTCGCTGATCCGGATCAGATCGCCGCTGGACAAGGCTATGGTGCTGAGCACAGGCTTGCCATTCAGGCGCACCAAGTTGGCCTTGCCGCCATGGCCCAGATAGCATTTCCGGTCCTCTGGGTCATATGCGATGACGGCGTGATTGCTGCGAGAGATCCCGGTGTCGCCGAAATCCAGCTGAATAGCCTGATCGTCGTTCCGACCGATCTGCATCAATCCCTCGGTCAAGGTAATCGCGGCACCCCGGCCCGGTCCGGCGGTCACAACCAGCCAGCCAACCGGGAATGTCTGTTCGGCCGCTTCTGTCTTTTCAACAGGCTCAGCTGTTTCCATCAGCTCCTGAACATGCGTGTCTGCACGCTCGAAACCCAAAAACGTCGTCTTCACACGAGAACGCCGATCTTCAGCCGGTGCAGGTGCAGGTGCAGGTGCGACCATGGCGGGTTCCGGGGTTACATCAACAGACTCCGGTTCCGGTGTGGGTTCTGCGACGATTTCCACCTCGCCCGCAACTTCGGATACGACTTCAGGTTCGATGGCGTCTGGTTCTTCTACGGTGACTTCGGGTTCATCGTCCTGAACCTCGTCTTCCGCAGTCAGATGAAGCGTGACAATCTGTTCATCTTCTTCGACCTCTTGAACCTCGGCCACTTCTTCTTCGGTCGCCTGATCTTCGATCTGGTCTTCCGAAAACTCGGGCATCGGTTCTTCGGGGATCAGTTCGTCTGCTTCCTCGTAGCTGTCCGAGCTAACGTTTCCACCCGCAAGGGCCGCGCGCAGGGCGTTGAAATCCGCAATCGGAGCAGCGTTTTCTGTTTCGACCGCTTCCGCAACGGTTTCGGTTTCGGTTTCCACCGCATCTTCTTCTTTCGGTTTTCCGGCACCTTCTAGAAGCCGGCTCAGAGGGCTTTTGTATTTGAACATGGTGTCGTCACCTTCTTTGATTTCTGATGCGGGGTTTTACCCGCGGGACTGCTACAAACCGCTTCGCCGTAGGCGCAGGGCACTGATGAAGAGGAAACAGAGAAACATTTACGTCGCGACGGGTTGGTCCCCGACGGGGTGACGCGATGGGCGGCACCCCCAGCACACTGAAACTGGCGATAGTCACATCAACTGGGCGATCACTCCTGCGTTAGTTGCATGACCGCAGTACTTTCAGCTCCGTTGCGCAGAATGCTTAGGCGCGCCTCGGGTTGGTTGTCGGAAACAAGTTGAGCAAGGATGCCGTCCAGACTTTCGGGCTCATTGATCGAGACACCAGTCTGTGTTTCGCGCAGCAGCACATCCCCCCGCTGCAAACTGCCAGCAACTTCTTCCGGAACAGATGCGACGACGGTTTGCCAACCTGCCTCGCCCGCATGAGCCACATCAAACGAATAACCGTTCAGAAGGCCAAAACTGCGGAAGGCGGGCAGGGCCAGCAATCCATTCTGCGCGCGTGTTTCGCCCAGACTGCGATAGCGCGCTGCTACACGGATATACCCGTCTGGATCGACCGAGAAATTATCTAGAACATACGATGCAAGCGTTGTGTCCGGACGAATAGGTTCACCATTCAGAGTAAAAATCGTAGCGCCCCGTTCGACCCAATCCCCGATCACCGACCTATCTTGACCGGCGTTCAATCCATTGATGGCAATGACACTCCCGGTCGAGCTGCGACGCTTGGACATCGTGAATGGAATCTCAATATCCCAGTGCCCAAATGCGACCTGGTTTTCGGCTAGATTTACCGGCGTCGCAGGTGCGATGGGTGTGATGTCTTCAACCGTAGGTTCCGTCACTTCAGGTTCCACCAAAGCGATTTCTTCGGGTTGCTGCTCTGACACAATGGCGGCTTCCGGCACCTCATTAGCCTGCTCGACAGGTTGTTCTTGCGCCGCTTCTGGTTCTGATGCCAAAGCGACTTCGGCCTGTTGCGGCTCTGTTGTGGCTTCGGCGGTCTGCTCGACGGGTTCCGGAGCTGCTTCTGCGGGCACCGGAGTAGTCGGAACCTCTGCAGTCACCGGAGTTGCCTCGGGCGATTGCTGATCGCCCGGCATTACGAAGTATCCACCTCCTGCCAGAGCCGCCAATACAATCGCGATACCCGCGATCATCTTGCCACTGCCGCCCGAGCCGCTTTTTACAACGGTGTCGACTGCAGCAACGGCCTCGTCCTGAGGTGCAAATTTAGCAAGAGTGTCTTCCGTTTTTTCCTCGTTCCCGAGGGCCAGATCAGAGTTCCCGGCCAGCAGCGCGGTCACGACGGCCTCCGCATTCTCGCTTTCGGCTTTGATCCGTTCTTTTTCGGCCTCTTCGTCTTTGCGATCCATGCCAACAATGACCGAAACAGGGCGATACGCGAAACTGTCGAACATCACACCGGGACCACGGAACATACGCAGCCAGTCCAATGCGGTTTGCACACGGTCAGTGGCGTGCACTTCCATTGCTTTGTCGATCGCCTCAAGGAACCCGTCAGGATAACCTTTGAATCGCCCTGTCAGCGGTTCATAAGGATCGTCTTGGCCGTTGTTGAACGCATTCAAACGTGTCTGGCCATCAATCGGTCGCTCGCCGCTGATCGCATGATACAGCGTTGCAGCCAGTACATAGAGGTCACTGCTGGGGCCCTGATCCGCGCCACGCACATAAAATTCGTGCGGCGAGTACCCGTCCTTAATCACGCGCAGCGTCAATAGCGCCGCTGACTTGTGTGCCGCCTGCTCGCGTGCTGCGCCAAAGTCGATCAGGATGGGTTCGCCATTCTCATCGATCAGGATATTGTCGGGTGAAATATCGCGATGTAGCATGCCGCTTTGGTGAATGAACGACACCGCAGACAGCATTTTTTCGGTGACCTGAACGATAAAGTCCGGTCCGCTCTTGTTTTCGGGTTTTTCGACATAATCCAGAAGATCGCATCCGCGGATCAGGTCCATCGCGATATAAGCGGTGTCGTTGTCCTCAAACACCTGATGCACGTCGACGATGTTGGGATGAACCAGCCGCGCATGGTTGCGTGCTTCCTGAATGAACAGGTCGATAATGGAGCGCAGGTCTTCTTTGTGGTCAGGGTTGGCAGGTTCGACCAGATCACCATTCCGCTGACAGAGCGCCCCCGGATAGCATTCTTTGATGACCACATCGCGATCCAGACTATCGCGCGCGAGATAGGTGATCCCAAACCCGCCGTTGCTTAGGAACCGGAGGATTTCATACTGTCCGCGCAGCAGCTTTGCGCCTGGCTGCAATCCTTCGATTTGAGGTTCGTCGTGCGTTGCGCCGACCGCCTGGTTGTGGCTCATTTCTTCCCGCCCATTCTACTCGTTTATTGCGGCATAGATAACCAGGGCTTCAGCCCGCGAACTCACAACCAAACACAACCGCAGGACACTTAAGACGGTTAGACGTTTCAAATTTGACTTTATTGGGGCCGCCTGATGGCTTCACTATGGATCACAAAAATCGAAATCGCCTATATAGTGAGTCCAGACCCTCATCCCACAATATGTTGTGTTTGCCTGATGGAAGAAATGGATTCTATACCGCCGAAATAGACGCTTGGTCCACGAATTCGAAACAATATCGCGCTGATTCCGAACGCTTCGAATCGCTGCGATGCGGCTCAATTCAAGCGGGAAAAACTTATGTGCCGGTTTTTGGGGGCGCCGACGCAACAGAGCTGCCTGCCCAAGCCAGATTGTCGCTGAGTTGTGCGAGAATGCTTATTGCATCCTTCAGCGGTGCGTCCCCGGTTTCAAACTGCAGCAACAGCAACAGGTCAGTGGCCTTTTCAAACTCGGCCGGAATCCAGTCTGCTTTGGGATCGATTTCGGTACCAGATTCTAACCTTTCGGCAAAATCCTCGACGATTTCCTGACAGCTTTGCAGGAAGGCCGCCGGTTCAATATCTGAGCTTTCGCGCAGATCGTTGTAAATGCTGGCGATGGCCGCAAGCCAGTCTTCAAGGATTGGATTGTCCAGGGGGGGCAGGGCGGCCTCTAGGCTTGCCTGCACAGTATTGCCGTCGGCCTCAGCGCCATCTGTCGAAGCCGCACCAGTAAGGTTCTCCAGATAAGGCATAAACTCTTCAGCCAGATCTTTTTGGGCGGCCTCAAGATCATGGCGACGGTGATCAGAGGCTATGTGCAAAACCTGTTCTGCCAAGTTCTGCCCGCCACAGGTTTCCCACAAAGCAAAGTCGGGTTCAGGCTCTTGTTCCATGGCCCGTACCGCTACCGGGGTGCCGATGGTCACAACCGCGCGAAACAAATCGCCCTTCTCCTTGTTCAGGCGTGCGACTACCCGATCCAGAGCATCCCGCACCGGAGGCAAATCGGCATGTGTTACAGCCAACAAGCTGTTATCGCGCAGCTTTTGAGGGACCTGCGACCACAAATGGCGTTCGGTTTCACGCCAGGCGTTGGTGCCATTGGTGCACCAGATCGCACAATCCACATAGTCGAGCAAATTTAGAGTCTGTTTGTAGGTATCATCCAGTGCACCGGCACCGGGCAAATCAAACAGCGAAATCTCCTGCAGGGCAGGGGTATTCAACCCGACCGAGATGAAATCGGGTTCATCCGCCGCTGCCTTTTCCAGCGCTATACCGGAATAGACTTTGGGTTCCTTGTCCCACCAACCAACGGTTGTCTCAGGCGTATCGGCATAGGCCACGATCACCAGGGGCAATTTCAGATGCTGCGGCCCGGTGGGCAGAATGTCTGCCCCCGCCAGCATGTTGGCAAGGCTGGACTTTCCGGCTCCAAACTCCCCGGCAAAACCAATGGAAACCGCGTTCGAAAGCCGCTCGGCATGGGCCAGCGCGCGGGCGCGCATATCATCCAGCTCTGCCGATGAGGGTGCATTTTCGGTGGCGGTCAGGAAACGCTCTAGCTGGCGCACTTCCTTCTCGGTTCCGGGGAATTCAATCATTCTGCGGCCTCTGCCTGTCGAGTGTCCACGGGTGCAGTTCCGTGCACCGCCCCTAGTTCATCGCTGATGCGCCGCGCTTGGTCAACCGCACGTTGCGCTTCGGCGCGCGCGTTCGACCCATCGGGGCCTGCGCGATGTTCCAGATGCCCGGCCAGCAGCGCCATATAATGGTCAAGAACGGTTTTCATCCGTTCGATCAGGTCGCTTCTGGCGGTATCTACAAGATCGTCTCCGATCATCTCAAACTCTTGAACGATCATCCGTTCGGCGCGGTTCAACACACTGCGACGCGATATCAGTCGCGACAGCCATGTCACACGCAACTCAACCGTAATGCCACGCGTCAGCGCGCTTGTATTTGGACGGAACCAACGCACCGCGCTGGTATTCATGCGATTGTCCACGGGCTCCTGCCATCCGGGCAAGGCGCGCAAAGCAGCATTGGTCTGCATATCGATTGCGTAAAGCTCACTAAGCATGCGCTGCCGCACCACCTGGGTCGCGCCCTGGACAAGCTCGCGCATCCGCTCACGCAGAGGCGTAAAGTTCAGCTCGGTATCTCCGTCTTTGGCCAGCAAAGGCGATTGCCCATCAGGGCCGCGCACAACGATCGAGACAGCCTCGGCAACGGTGTCATCCATAACACCCCGCAAATTGGCCAATACATCGTCCATATCATTGGTGATGGCCTTGGATTTATCTTCAACTAGCGCGCGCAACTCAGAAAGCGTTTTGTTGTTTTCTTCGACATCCGCTGTGTCGGGACCATCCTTTTCTTCAATCGCACGAAGCCGCGCAGTGCTGCGCTCAAGCTCACCTTGGGCAAAACTGTTGAGGTGCTGCCACGCAATATTAAGCTGTTCTTGGCGCGGTCCTTCGGTCAGGGCTTTGGTCACATGACGGCGCAGATCGGGCAGGCCCGATGCGATCATCGCGGCAAATCGCAATACACCTTCGCGGCTGATGGGGCCGGGGCCTTGTTTGATCTCTTCGACGCCGTCAAGATATTGCTTCATCTGTTCGGGATGCGCCCGCAGCCACGCCAATATCTGATCATGGTCGATTCCGGTTTCATCCCCGGTCAGCGCATAATGGGCCCATTGGGCGCTGCCCATCAGAACGTCAATCTCCGAGTTGCCAAGCGCCTGTTCGAGCCCATCCAATACGTCAGTGCGCACTTTGCCGGCATCTTCGGCGCCACCACCCAATTCGTCCACGCGGTTGATGAAGACCACGATCTGACCAAGCTCTAGCGCTTGCATCAGGCGGAATAGCTTCAGATCGGCCCGCGACAACGCCTGATGCGCAGACAGCACGACGACGAAAAAGTCGGATTCCTTGAGATACTGGCGCGAGATCTCTTCACGGATCAGCAGCGGGTCATTGACACCGGGTGTGTCTGTGACTGTCACCGGATACGGAAAATGGCCAATGTCAAAATAGACCTCGGCCTTACGGGTGATGTCGCTGTAAAGGCCCCGATCTGAACCGGGGTCATACTGGTCTTCATCTGTCGGGTCATCCCCGGCACAGACATAGCGCGCCAGGTCATCCGAGGTCAATTCATCCAGATCGTGATGCTCGCCAAGAAGGTGTTTGTAGCTTTCCCCCAAGCGTAGCTTGGCGCGGGTTTTCATTGCCTCGACCTGCTCTTCGATCATCTCGCGCTTGTAGCTGTCCTCTTCATCAGGGAACATGTTGCGCAACTCTTCACCTTCGGCGATCAGGGCCTGCCATTGGCGATTGTCGAAGAAATGAAACTCGGCGCCCGACGTCCGACCGGACGGATGACCGAAATGCATGTCGGTGATCACTGTCGTCCATGGGTTCACGTCCGAGGGTAAATATTCTGCATGCCCGGTGAAACCGTTGATCAAGCGCGATTTTCCGGCCTTGATTTGACCTACGAATGCTATCGAAGGCTTGAGGTTCGACAAGTCGTCAACGATGCGCGAGATGAAGTGACGCGTTTCGTCATTGCTCGTCCCGTTCATGTCTTCTGCGATGCGAATAAGCTCGCGGCGGTTTAACTCACTCATAAGATTTACCCTGGTAACTCGTATTTTGTTTAACTTTGCAAAGTGGACACTATTTGGCAGGAACGCGGTTATTCAACGGCGCTATTCAATGTTTTCCATAGGTTGACGACAGCGCCCAGCTTGCGGGCGTCATGAACGGCGGCGGCGGTATCCTGACCGTCGCACAAGATGGCGAGACCCGCGCCTTGTCCACCTGTCGGGCGAATGACGATCAGCTGTGGATCAGTTAAAGCATCGGAACCATCGGCCTGCCATCCCGCCAGATCCCGGGTGAATCGGGCCAATATATCCGTGTCCGGATGTGCGTCTTGGCCCTGCGCACACAACCCGTCAAATTGCATCTCGTCTTCAGTCGACCCAATCAGTATTCGACCTAATGCGAACCGATCCGCGCCCTCAAAGAATTTTCCGGCAATACTGGTGGCGCCTTGTGACGCAGTTTCTGGCTGGGCTTCTGGTTCTAAGGTCTGGTCGGAAACGATGGCCATGCGTGGCTCTTCGATTAGTTCGATCCGCGCGCAGGCCGCTTCGACCTCCGAAAAGGTAACCCCTACGTCATCAGCCTCAAGCGCCGTATCCGGGCGCAGAGAAACCAACTCAAGCGGGCCGGGTGCCGTTGCAATTTCCGACACCACTTGCGCCAGTCGTTCGATCAGTTTTTCGCGTGCTTCGGTTTCAAAATCCGGGACAGGGCCCGAAGCACAGCGGAATACGTCGGTGACCCGAGAGCTGTTGACTTCGATAGCCAAAGTTGCCCCGTCAGCCGCCGTAAATTCCAAACGCCTAGGCAAGATCGTGCCCCGGATGGCCCCCAGCACCTCATTCCGGCGTAACAGTGCGCTGCTACCCGATAGGTAGATTGCAGGCGATAAGCGCGCGACCGAAGTCCGCCCGATCCCTTCGAGCATATCCAGTATTTCACTATCCATCATGCGTGACCCCCTCTGGTCCCGTCTACACCGCGGCCGCCACCGGCCCGAGGCTGAGATGTGATTTCGTAAGCGCCAGCCCGACATTCGCGCTGTCGCGGCAGATATAGCATACCACGTGATCAGGATATTCTGTTGTCCTGAGAAAGATGTGCAGCCGGTCGTTTGAAAACACCGCGATTTCCCCAAATCCGGGGTGTTCAGTATCGTCGATTTTTGCCGCACGCAGAATTTCTTCGAATCCCTTCATACCGCGTCCCTGAAACAGATTAGCTACTGCAAGTGCGAGATTTTCGAGCGCATCAGCGCTGTCTTGGTCCGACGCGTCGACGCCCAATAACATGCCGGTCTCCATGTCGACATACCCGGCTGCGATGCAGTCGGGTATGGTTTCGATGGCCGAAGCCAGAGCAGATTCAATCGACATTCAGATGCCCACCTTCGGGTTTAATCTAAATCGCATGCCACTCCGCTCCGCCGTTTTTGCGAGCCTCAGAAACGGCGCGCGGTATGTCTTGATTCCGCTTAGCGTCATGTTCCAACGCAATCTGGTCAAACTCGGACAAGAATGCTGCAAAGGCGCTTTTCAGGCCATTTGCATCGTCAGGCAGGTTCTCACGCGCCACGATTTCACCCCACATTGCTGCAGCACTGAGTGGCGTTTCTATGAGGCGATCGCCCAAATCATCTGCCTTGTCATCGGCTGCATCTTCAATCTCTTCGGCAGCAGCTTCACCCACCATTGATACGACGCGGTTTGGAGCCAGCGCATTCGATTCGGGCTCCGGTTCATATTCGTCTGCCGAGTTTTCCGACTGTTCCGCCAACAGGGCCGTAATCGACGAAACCGATACTTCGATATCTGATGATTCTTCGGCGTCTTCCGACGGCTCTTGTTCGGTGTCCGCAGCTTCGACTGCTTCCGCTTCGTCCTCTTCTTCGCCCAAGACGATCAGTTCGGCATCTTCCTGCTCTTCCTCATCATCGTCATCCATGAAATCAAACTCATCCACGTCGGTGATGGGGTTTGCCAAGAGGTTCAAATCCAGCGGATCTTCCGTCTTGTCAGAGAACAAGGCACGTAAGTCTTCATCAGCAGGCTCCGCTTCGGTCGCCATTTCCGCGCGCATCCGCTCGGCTTCTTCTGCATCAATCCGCGCCTGTCCGGATTCCTCGGTGCGACGCTCCACGCGGGCAGGGCGTACCGGGAAACTTGTAACCACATCATTCTCGGCAGAGTCATCTTCCATCGGCGTGACAAGTTTCAGCGGTGCATCGCCAGAGGTTTTCTCGGGCCGCGATGGCTGAACTTTGGGTGCGTCTGACAGGGATTTGTCAATTTGATAGCGCGACAGCATATCCGCACGGCTGTCCATGATCTGCTCAGTGATCTCAAGGAAACTGTCGACCATCTTGCCGCCGCCGCTGCGTGACCACAACTCGGCGTCGCCGGTTTTGTCACGGGCCATGATGGCATCACGGGCCGAGAACAGGATCGTGCGATTGAACAAATGACCCGCTTCCCGATTTACACGGCGTAAGACCTTTTGACGGTCTTTCTGATTCAAGGCATCTGCGCGCGTCACCAATAGCAGCGACTTGTGCTGCAGACGTTCTGGCAGCGAAACCCAAGTGGCACGTTCAGTCTCCCGCCAAGCTTGGGTCGAGTGCGTGCACCACAACACACCATTGGCCTGGCCAACTGCGCGTTGCCAGACATCCGTCGAAATCTTCGGGTCCGAAATGCCGGGTGTGTCGATCAGGTCGACCGCCTCAAGAATGTCGGCTTCAAGGAAGATGCGAATGAACTGGGCGTCGTTGACACCAACCTGTTCAAGCTGATCCAATTCGATATTCTGCGTACTACCATCATGGCGTTTGATATAGGCGGGTCGATTGCCCCAGCTGAACCAGATCGGCGGCAGTTGCGTCGCTGTGACCTGCGTCGGCAGTGCCTGTTTGCGCAGCAGGAAATTCATCAACGTCGATTTGCCTGCACTGAATTCCCCCATGAGCGCAAACACAGGTTTGCGGCGGGACCACTGCTCGATGCGGTTCCAAGCCTTGGGAGAGACGAAGCGGGTTTGTGATTCTTTTACCATAACTCTTCTTATGCTGCTTCGTTACTAAGGTCTTTCAGGATATCGCCCAGAATATCGTCACGTGATTTCTGCGGCTTCTGCTCGGCCATCTGGGCCGCAGCCCTTTCAGGCGATTGCGAGATGCTGAGCAGCGTGTCCTTCTGTTCGGCAATAAAGTCGGTCAACGTGGCCCGCACGTTCTCTAAGACGGCGGCGATCTGGTTTTCCTCGATGTCTTTGGTGATCGAGTTCGCCTCGGACGCGATCAAACGCGTATAGTCTGCGGCATAAGCTTCAAACCCTTTGCGGCGTTGCCACCAACGTCGCCACCATGTGCTCTGCAGGTCCAGTGCGATTGTGCGGCCAATCCCTAATGGCGGGGGTACACGCGGCACGATCGGAGCTTCAATGTTGAATTCACCTAAGTGGTTGCCCAGCAGCTTCTGATACAGTGCCTCGACATCCGCTGCAGCAGCCGAATACAGAGCACCGGCATCCTTACGCATGGATCGGGCAAAGCTGAAATATGCCGCCTTCTGCAAGGTGCGCAGACCTGCCGGATCATATTGCCATGTACCCTGCTCACCATTCTGTTCCAGATGTGAGATCAGAGAATCCGTCGCACGTTTGACAAAATTTGCTTCTGCGGACGCAAGTCGCTCTAATACCTTGTCGCGAAGCTTGGTTGTCAGTTCCGAGGCTTTCTTTTCGTACTCAGCCGAAACCTTTGCGATCGCTTCTTCGGGCGACGCACCGTCCAGATCCCGAACGATACCGTCGGAGTTTGACAGCGTCTTGGCCACTGCAGTAGCCCGGATCTGGCTGGCGATGTTGCGCGCCCGATGGCGAACGCGATCCAAAAGACGCGTTCCTGCACCCTCAGCGATACGCTCATTCATGGCGAGCAGCAGATCAGGCAATCCTGATAGCGCCCAGATCTTATCCAGCGATGCAGCCTGATCGCCAAATCCAGCCGCCAGATAGAAGGTGTTCAACGCCTCGCGCGATTCCTCAGTTAGAATGTCCGGGTTTCCGGTTAGCGCAGCCTCGGCCCACAGAGCGCTGCCAAAAACAACGCTGGTGTTGGCGTCTATGTTGTTCTGTTTCAGTGTGTCTTGAATACGATCACGTATCTCAGGCACTTGATTGACCGGGTCTGACAATTCATCGATGCGGTTCACGAACAGGATGATCTGGCGGTTCTCGAACTGTGCGATGATCCGCATTAGCGCCATGTCCATCGTGGTCAGCGCCTGGCTGGCAGCCAAAACAACAACACACACCTCTGATCCACGCAGGCTGCGTAGGGTGATTTGTTCGCGCACCATAAAGGTATCGTTCACTCCTGGGGTATCGCAGAGCTTGAGCGAGATCGGATATTGCGGGATATCCATGAACAGCTCGGCCGATTTAGTCACATCGGCGAAACGACCCGTCTTGGGGTCGATATCCGGGTCATCCTCATCCCCGAGGCAGACATACCGCTGAATCAGTTCATCGTCGAAATAATCATACTGGTGGCTCTGACCGAGAATCAGGTCAAAGTGCTTCCCAAGCCGCTCTTCTGATTTGGCCTTCATCTCGCCGATTTGACGGCGAATATCGTCCATCTCATCATCGGCACCGGCTCGATTAGCCAACTCGCCCAGACGACCGCCGCCAACCATCAGATTGTCCCATTCTTCCTGCTCGAAGAATGTGAATTTGGAACGGGTGTCGCCTTCTGTGCGGGTGTTGATGTTCAGCGTTGTAACCACCGAGGTCCACGGGTTCACATCCGAAGGCAAAAGATTTGGCCGCCCGGCCAAAATGTTCACGATTGAGGATTTGCCGGCCTTCACCTGCCCCACCATCGTGACACTGGCGGTAAAATTCTCCATTTTGGTCTTGAGCGCAGCCAGCCGTGCGGAAGACCGTGCATCCGCCACCTCTGTCAGTTGGTCGATCTGTGTCGTCAACGAGGTCATTGCCTCTGTCATCTCAGACAGGGACTCGTTTCCGACAGACAGAAGGTGGTCGTTACGCGCCATGGTCAGCCTCCGGTACCAGTTGCAGCGATGTGGTTCCCTGCCCCGTCAGGCAGGCTTGCAAGCGTGTCGATTCGTGCGATCAGGTCCAGCGCGTTGCCGAGGATTGCGGCCTCGGTTCGCGGTGAAATCGATTCATATGCGAAAGAATCAGCCAGAACTTCGATTGAACTGAAGCCTTCACCATTTTCCAAACAAGCCACACGGCGTCCGGTCGGAAAATCATCTGTTTTGTTGGCAGGCAGCGGCATGCGGGCATTAGCCAGCAAGTAGCGATTGCCCGAATGCGTACGGAGAGCGACGCCGAATCCTGTGCCAGGGTGCTGACGGTTCAGGGTTTTCAGTTCGCCAATAAAGCTTTCACGCGCAAGGCTGACAGCGTCTTGCTCGGAAGCAACGGATTTGATCTGGTTGGTCACGACAGAGACCCTTGTTCTGGAGTTGAGCAGAAACTCGCACGGTGCCAGAAGGCAAAAAGACTCATTAACTCCTGCGCCCAATCAATTACGATTACCGCGGTGTTATTTTGACGCGAATAGGATATTTTGGCGTTTGAAATGTGGCACAATTATGATGGCGCCTCATAGAAAAACCTCAACCTATGAGAGTGTAAGCCACGACGTTGAAGAGTTGCCCAAGTTTTTATGGCTTTGATTGCTTATTAAAAAGTCTGAGGTTCCGTCGCGTCAAGGATTTGCACGCCGCTTCTTACTTTTTTGAAATATATAGAAATAATTTCTATTTCTGTGATCGAAGGAACCTCTGATTGAAATTCGATACGAAACCACTCACCTCAAGTTACACTTTTTTGAAATGTGCCCCACACAAAGTAATCTCTGAGCGACTCAACGTATGCGAGTTTAAGATAAAGAGAAAAATTGCGATAAATGTTCGCTAAATGGAAACAAAAAGAAGGACCAGAGAACGGGCCTTCACACAGGTGAAATTACGACCAAAACCAGCACCTGAGCACTGTTCGTGCTGGAAAGACTGGCCAAACCGCATTCTCACTGTCCAAGGCACGTTCTTTAACATTTGGCACATGCGAGTTCTGGTTAAACTTACTTGGGCAAAAGATTGTTTCCAGCGAGACGATAATAAACTGCCCTCTCGCTTGATTTTACCTCTCGCACTCATTCAAAAGCTTTGCTATTCAGCGCGTCGTCGCGGTGCTTCGGCATCGGGTTGCGGGTGTGGCGAAATTGGTAGACGCACCAGATTTAGGTTCTGGCGCCGCAAGGCGTGGGGGTTCAAGTCCCTCCACCCGCACCAACACGACTTCTTACCATCAATGTGATTGATCGCTGGCGAACTTACGCAGTTCAAACGCCGTAGCGGGCCATAAACATGTCGACGGCCTGTAATGCAATCTCGTCTATCTCGTTCTGGTCAAATCGATTTTGGATACCGAACGCCGCGCGGCCCCATAGTCGGACTTTGCACAGTTCAGAAAACTGCTCGGCCGCGATGTTGACGTCTTCAACCGCCAACTCACCTTTACCAACCGCCTTGGTCAGATATTCGGCCATCTGGCGTTGGCCGTTCTTCGGCCCTGCTTCATAAAACGCTTTACCAAGCTCGGGGAATCGGTCGCGCTCGGCCACACATATGCGAAAGACTTGCTGCGCGAAGTCCGAGACGAGAAAAGCCGTAAGCTGAGTGGCTGCTATCGTCAGCACCTCGCGGGCTGGCTTGGTCTCATCGATCATCGAAAGGATGCGTTCAGACATCAGGCGACATTCGGTCTGGGCAACCTCGGTGAACAACAGTCGCTTGTCGGGGAAATAGCTGTATAGCGTTGCCTTCGAAACACCCGCCGCACGCGCGATGTCATCGACGCTTGCGCCTTCAAACCCATCCGCCATGAAAACCTCTCGGGCCCCACGTAACACCTGGTCGAATTTACGGCCTGTACGCAGGATGGTGGCGGCTTGGGTCATGATGTCTCCGGATTGCGATATCCCGCAACACTATAAACCGTTCGGTTCAGTTTCAACGCTTTTCACTCCGATAGCGGTTTTGGCACAACGTTACGGCTTCAATCGTACCGCCGACCGTGCGTCAACCTTGCGAGCCTGACCAGCCATGTTAACACGTTGCCATGGTCGAGATATTTCTGCGCACTCTCCCCTTTTTCGCAATCATCGGCCTGGGGTTCTGGGCCGGACGCAGCCGGTTTTTCCCTCCCGAGGCGACAGCATATCTAACCAAGTTCGTGTTTTTCTTTGCTTTGTCGGCTATGCTATTTCGGTTTGCCGCCACCCTGCCCTTTGCCGAAATTTTCAACGGTCGGCTGGTGATCGGGTATCTGATCGGCACTGCTGGCGTCTATGCGCTGGCGACGGCTATCGCTTATCTCCGAGGGCTGGACATCCCCACCGCCGCGGTCGAGGCGCAATGTGCTGCTATTGGCAATGTTGGGTTTCTGGGCCTGCCCATGCTTGCGCTGTTATTCTCCGAAGCCGCCATTGGTCCCGTGATGTTGGTGCTGACAGTTGATCTGGTTGTGTTTTCCTCATTGATCGTGATTCTGATCAACGGTGGCCGCGATGGTCGGCTCAGCCTGGGGACGATGCGCCTGATCGGGATTGGCCTGCTGAGAAACCCCATGATCTTGTCAATCTCCGCCGGATTGATCTGGTCTGCGTTAGAGGTGCCTGTACCAGCCCCGCTTAATGATTTTCTGACAATTCTGGGCGGTGCGGCTACGCCGGGGGCGCTGTTTGCCATCGGGGCGTCACTGGCAGACAAATCGGCCGAGCGCATCCAGATCGCGGGCTGGTTGAGTTTTTGCAAACTGGTGCTGCATCCGTTTTTCGTGGCACTTATGGTGATTTGGCTGATCCCGGTTGCCTCATTCCCTGCGATGGTCGCAATCGCGGCGGCGTCTTTACCAGTTGCAGGCAATGTTTACATGCTGGCCGCGCACTACGGTGTGGCCCCGCAACGGGCATCTGCTGCCATCCTGTTATCTACCATCGCCAGCATTCTGACCGTCCCGCTGGCGATAGGATGGGTCAGCGGATTCTGATCTTCACCTTTTCGAAAAATGAGCTTTCCAGAGGTGGCTGCACTTTACGCCGACGCTGCAGACCGGTAGCCATGGCCCGGAAACAACGTGAGGATCAGCTTGATGGAAACCCTTTCGGAAAATGCCTGTTTTGGTGGTGTGCAGGGCGTTTATCGCCATGCTTCCTCGGCCTGCAAATGTGATATGACATTTGGCCTGTTTCTTCCAGCCGAAGCCAAGGACGGCCCCGTTCCTGTTCTGTGGTACCTGTCGGGCCTGACCTGCACCCATGAAAATGCCATGACGAAGGCGGGTGCCCAGGGCTGGGCGGCCGAACAAGGCATTGCGCTTGTGTTCCCCGACACTTCACCACGCGGCGAAGGCGTGGCAGATCACGAAGACTATGACCTTGGCCAAGGCGCAGGATTCTATGTCAATGCCACGCAAGGCCCTTGGACGCCTCACTTCAACATGTGGGATTATGTTGCCGAAGAGTTGCCGGCCCTTCTGGCCGAGAACTTTGCGATTGATCCTGATCGTCAGGCCATCACAGGACATTCGATGGGTGGGCATGGCGCATTGACGCTGGCGATGAACCTGCCCGGGCGTTACCGCTCTGTTTCGGCCTTCTCGCCGATCTCGAACCCCATGGGGGCGGATTGGGGCCGCAAGCAACTCAGCGCGTATCTGGGCGATGATGAGACCGCATGGGCCAAGCATGACGCGTCGGCGATGATGAAAAGCACAGGCTTTGACGGACCGGTCCTGATCGACACCGGTGCAAACGATCAGTTTATGGATCTGTTGCGCCCGGAGGCACTGGCGCAGGCAATTGCCGAGCGTCGCCAGCAGGCCACCTATCGCCTGCAGCCCGGCTATGACCATTCCTACTATTTCGTGTCCACCTTTATGGAGGATCACATCACCTTCCACGCCGAAGCGCTGTATGGGGACTGAGGCATGAGCAAATATGACTATGACCTGATCATCATCGGCTCGGGCCCTTCAGGCCGGGCGGCGGCGATTCAGGCAGGCAAATTGCAGCGCCGGGTGCTGGTGATTGACCGCAAAGATCGTTTTGGTGGTGTCTCTGTTCATACCGGAACGATCCCATCGAAAACCTTGCGAGAGACGGTGCTGAACCTGTCAGGCTGGCGCGAGCGCAGTTTTTATGGGCGCTCCTACCGGGTCAAGGATCAGATCAGCGCCGAGGATCTGAAAGCACGGCTGCACATGACACTCGATCATGAGGTCGATGTGCTGGAGCATCAGTTCAACCGCAACCATGTTGAAACGCTGAACGGGTTGGCGACGTTCACGGGGCCACACGAGATCGAGGTGGCTACGGATGCAGGCGAATCCACGCGTCTGACAGCAGCCAAATTCCTGATCGCCACCGGCACCAAGACCTACCGGCCAGATTACGTGCCTTTCAATGGCAAAACTGTCGTCGATGGAGATGATTTCCTTGAGATGGAGGAAATCCCGCGTTCGCTCTGCGTGATCGGTGCGGGCGTGATCGGCGTTGAATATGCAACCATGTTCTCGGCGCTTGATGTCCGGGTGACGTTGATCGAACCGCGCGAGACGTTTCTGGATTTCATCGACAAGACACTTATCCACGATTTCACACATCAGATCCGTGAAAATGGCGTCGATCTGCGGTTGGGTGCAGCCGTCGAGAAAATAGAAGACGCCGGTAGCCATGTTGAGATCACGCTGGACAATGGGCGGCACGTCCGGGCCGAGATGCTGCTGTTTGCAGCCGGGCGGATGGGGGCAACCTCGGCGCTGAACCTGGATACGGTTGGCATTGAAACGGATCATCGCGATCGTATCAGTGTGGACCGCAAGACCTATCAGACCTCGGAGCCGCATATCTATGCCACCGGAGACGTCATCGGGCATCCGTCGTTGGCCTCAACTTCGTTGCAACAAGGGCGGGTCGCGGCCTGTCATGCGCTGGAGACTCCAACCCTGCCGGAAAGCCCCTGGTATCCGTATGGGATCTACTCGGTCCCCGAAATCTCAACCTGCGGGATGTCCGAGGAAGAACTGCAGGAGCGTGGTATTCCCTACGAAGTGGGCGTGGCCCGTTTCCGCGAAACCTCACGCGGGCACATCATGGGGTTGGAGCATGGCATGCTGAAAATGCTATTTTCGCTCAAGACCCGGCGGGTTCTAGGTGTGCAAATCGTTGGCGAAGGGGCAACCGAGCTGATCCATATTGCGCAGGCGGTGCTGAACCTGAAAGGCACGGTGGACTACTTCGTGCAGAACACGTTCAACTATCCGACCCTTGCCGAAGCTTACAAAATCGCGGGGCTGGATGCCTTTAACCGGATGCCCATTCCGGACGAATTCAAGGTGCGCAAATCGACGCCAAAGGCGAAGTCAGCCCCAAAGGTCAAAGAGGCGTGACGACGCTTTACATCGACGGGGATGCCTGCCCGGTCAAGGCCGAGGCTGAACGGGTGGCAACCCGGCACAAGGTGCCGATGGTTCTGGTCTCAAACGGAGGGCTACGCCCCTCCGCCAACCCGTTGGTGCAGGTAGTGATCGTCGCCTCGGGAGCAGATGAGGCGGATAAGTGGATTGCCGAACGCTGCGGCACCGGCGATATTGTCGTTACCTCTGATATACCGCTGGCCGCCAAGTGTATTGAAGCCGAAGCACGCGTGCTTCGGCCCAGTGGTGAGGCTTTCACTGCGGCCAATATCGGCCAGCAATTGGCAATGCGCGATCTGATGGCGGACCTTCGCGCGGCGAACCCGCTGGGGACAGGTGGCGGGGGAAAACCATTTAGCAAAGCCGACCGGTCGCGTTTTCTAGATGCGCTTGAGCGCGAGATACGCGCTGCCCTTCGCAGGTAGTGCTCCCGCCGGTCAGAGACGCATCAAAGATGCGTATCCTCCCGTTGGGCTGGGCAGCGCGTGCCGCGCGGCGGTTGGCGCTTGCATCTCTGACCTGCGCTTGGTTCAGTCGGTGGTGATTGAACTGGTATGGGATTAAGTCATGGCCATTGAAGCCGTCATCTTTGACATCGGAAATGTGCTGATCGAGTGGCAGCCCGAGCGCTATTATGATCGGGTAATCGGCGAGGATCGTCGTCGCGCCATGTTTGACGAGGTCGATCTGCATGGGATGAATGATCTGGTAGATCAGGGCCATCATTTCACGGATACGATTTACAATTGGGCGGACAAGTACCCGGAATGGCGCGATGAAATCCGAATGTGGCATGACAACTGGATCGAACTGGCCGCGCCCGAGATCCCACATTCAGCGCGACTGCTGCGCGCGTTGCGGACCAAGAAGATCCCGGTCTTTGCCCTGACGAATTTTGGGGTTCAGAATTTTGACTATGCCACTACTGTTTATCCGTTTCTGAATGAGTTTGATCGTCAATATGTCTCGGGTCGGATGAAGACGGTCAAACCTCATATGCCAATTTACGAAATGGTTGAGGCCGATTGCGGCATCCCTCCCTCGGCGCTTTTGTTTGCAGATGACAGGATCGAGAATATCGAAACAGCAAGGGCGCGCGGATGGCAAACGCACCACTTCATCGATCCGCAGGGTTGGGCGGATCGATTGGTTTCTGAGGGGCTGCTGACCGCTGAAGAGGCCGCATAGCTCAGGCTGTCACGCCGGTTGGTGAGCGATTTTCGCGGATGGGCAGGTGAATGATGGCGCTGAACGCTCCGATAGCGACGCCGATCCACCAAACCATGGTGTAATCACCGAATTGGTCGTACATGCGCCCGCCTAACCAGATGCCCAGAAAACTGCCGATCTGATGGCTCAGGAATACGATCCCGTAGAGCGTGCCCATGTACCGCAGGCCATAGAGATGTGCGACAAGGCCAGATGTTAGCGGTACGGTCGCCAACCAGAGCGACCCCATCACAAGCGAGAATGCGATCACGGACAAGGGCGTGATTGGGAACACGATGAAGGCACCTGCGGCAAGCGTTCGGCCGGTGTAAACCGCCGCGAGCAGGTACTTCTTCGGAAAGTGATTTCCAGCCCATCCGGCCAAAAGGGTTCCGCCGATATTGGCCAACCCAATCAACGAAATCGCAATCGCCCCCAAGGCTGAAGTTGTGGTGATCCCCATCGAATGTAAGAGGCCTCCGGGTTGGATCGGGCCGCACATCTCGGTGACGAAGGCGGGGAAATGGGCTGTGACAAAGCCCAGTTGATAGCCACAACTGAAAAAGCCGATCGCAATCAGCGAATAAGACGGGTCGCGGAATGCCTTGGACAGGATCTGCCCCATACTCTCTTCTAGCTCCGTCCTGCTGACGGGCTGAGGCGCGCGCATGAATGGCAATGTCAGGATCAATGCAAGGATAGCCACCGCAAAGATCAGAAACACTTGCTGCCAGGGTAAGAAAGTCAGCAACCACTCTGCTGTGGGTGCGCCAATGACTTGCCCGAAACTGCCCGCTGCGGTGACAATCGCCAATGACATCGAGCGGTTCGCATCCGATGAGGCACGACCTACGACCGCAAGGACCACGCCAAACCCCGTCCCAGCGATCCCGAAACCCACGAGCCAGGCATACATCTGATGTTCAAACGGGGTAACGGACCATGCCGTCAGGACCATTCCCGCCGTATAGGTCAGAGCGCCCAGAACGATGGCGCGCCGATCACCTATCTTTTCCGCAATGGCGCCAAAGATCGGCTGGCCGATCCCCCAAGCCAGGTTTTGTATGGCGATCGCCATCGAAAAATCGCTGCGTAGCCAGCCGAACTCATCTGCAATCGGTATCTGGAACACACCAAAAGAGGCGCGTACGGCAAAACTGACTGTAATTACGATGCAGCCGACGATCAGGATCGGGTTCAGCAAACGGGTGGATTGCGACATTAAGGCTCCGAAGATTGGTTCCAGCAGACGTTAGCGGTACAACTCGGCGCGTCAATTCAGGAGTTTTGTGACGCCAGTTCAGCAATATTGATGTGTCTGGAAAAAAGGTTTCTTTTCAACACACGAAGCGATCGGTATGGCTCAACTCATGACGGATCTAATTTCACACTATGAAGATCTTATTGCTGATGGGACACTGACCCGGGACGACGCGCAAGAGGCTGTGCTGCCCCGGTTTGAGCGCATTCGGGCAGCCTTGGCCGAACCGGTTAAGCGTGGATTTTTCCGCAAAGCGCCGCCGCCACCCAAGGGTTTGTATCTTTGGGGAGGTGTTGGGCGCGGCAAGTCGATGTTGATGGACATGTTTGTCGAGACATTGGGTGAAATCCCAGTTCGACGGGTGCATTTTCATGCGTTCATGCAGGAAATCCATTCCGGTCTGCACAAGGCGCGTGAAGACGGCGTTGAGGACGCTCTGGTACCTGTGGCCGATGCAGTCATCAAATCGGCGCGGGTGCTGGCCTTTGATGAGATGCAGATCGTCGATATCACCGACGCGATGATCGTGGGGCGGTTGTTTGATCTGCTCTACAAGGGTGGTGTCGTTATCGTTACGACTTCGAACAGACATCCGGATGATCTATATAAGGATGGGTTGAACCGGCAGCTTTTTCTGCCTTTCATTCAGCATATCAAAGAGCAACTGGAAGTGTGGGAGTTGGTTTCACCCACGGATTACCGGCAGAACCGACTTGAAGGCTCGCCGGTTTACTTCACCCCCATCGGGCCCGAAGCGCGGGAAAAGATTCGTGAGGTGTGGAATGATCTGTCGGGTGGACCGGCAGAAGAGCTGGCCCTTCAGGTGAAGGGTCGCGAAGTTGTCCTGCCCGCCTTTCGCAACGGCGTTGCACGGGCCTCGTTTTTTGACCTCTGCGGACGAATGTTGGGTCCAGGAGATTACCTGGCTATCGCAGAAGCGCTGAAGGTATTGGTTCTTGAAGACATCCCGCGTTTGTCACGCAATAACTTCAATGAGGCAAAGCGCTTCGTCACCCTGATCGATGCGCTTTATGAGGCGAAAGTTCGGCTGATTTGTTCCGCCGCTGCCGAGCCCGAGATGCTCTATGTCGAAGGAGAAGGAACCTTTGAGTTTGAGCGTACGGCCTCGCGCCTGCGGGAGATGCAAGACAAGGATTGGGGCAGATAGGGGGTGCTGCCCTGGCGCAGGATCTTTTTCATCAGGCGGAGGATCAGGCGTTTTCTCTAAGGATGTTTCCCGCAAGATAAAGCGACCCGCAGATCAGAATGCGTGCATCAGGGGTTTGAGCGGTGATTGCGGCGAGCGCGTCTGTGACGCTGTCTGCTGTTGTGGCGGTCAGATTCACCTTAGCAGCAGCGGCGGCGGTTTCGTCCGAGCTCAGTGTATTCTGCTCACCCGGGATCGATACGGCCGTCAAGCTGTCTGCCCTTTGGGCCAATGGCGCGAGATAACCGGTGACATCTTTGGTATTCAGCATACCACAAATCATATGCGTGGGACGTTCTGGTAGTGACGCTAAAACCTCGGCCAAAGCAGTGCCTGCAGCCGCGTTGTGACCGCCATCCAACCACAACTCAGCTTGAGGGGCCTGCTCAACCAGAGGACCGATTTTTAGCCGCTGCATGCGCGCGGGCCATTCGGCCTTGGCCACAGCGGCCTCGTAGGCATCATCACCCATTTGCAGGTGGCGCAACGCAGCCAGAGCCGCGCCTGCATTTTCGATCTGATGAGCACCCAGTAGGTTTGGCATAGGCAGATCGCGCAAACCGGTTTCGTCCTGATAAATAAGGCGACCGTTCTCAGTATGAACATGCCAGTGCTGCCCGTGGACCATTAGCGGAGCGCCCAGACGGGCTGCAGTATATTCGATGACTTCCAGCGCCTCATCTTGCTGCGGGCCGACGATGCAGGGAACGCCCGGCTTGATGATTCCGGCTTTTTCAGCGGCGATCTTGCCCAAAGTGTCGCCCAGGAACTGCTCATGGTCGATCGAGACGGGGGTGATGACCGTCAACTCGGGCCGTTCGATCACGTTGGTGGCGTCCAGCCGCCCGCCCAGCCCGACTTCGAGCAGCGTATAGTCAGCTTTGGTGCGGGAAAATGCCAGCAGCGCGGCGCAGGTGGTGATTTCAAAATAGGTGATGTTCTCACCGCCATTTGCGGCGTAACACTCATCCAGCACGGCGGTCAGGTCGGGCTCGGAAATCAGCTCACCTGCCAGTCGGATTCGCTCGTGAAACCGGGCCAGATGAGGTGAGGTATAGGCATGGACCGCATGCCCTGCCCCTTCAAGCCCCGCCCGGATCATGGCCTGGGTCGAGCCCTTGCCATTGGTTCCAGCGATATGAATGACCGGAGGCAGCTTAACCTGAGGATTGTCTAGTGCCGCCAGCAAACGCCATACCCTGTCCAAAGTCAGGTCGATGATCTTGGGGTGCAGCGCCATCATCCGGTCTAGGATGGCATCCGAAGATGGGGAGGTCATTTTTCGACCGCGTCCTCGGTGGGTGCCTCGGTTGGGGCTTCTTCCGGCTCGGGCGCAGGAAGGTCGCCTTTGACCGCAGGGGGCTGCTTCATCAGCATTCGGGTGATGGTGATCAGCTCATCCCGCATCTCGGTGCGTTTGGTCACTCGGTCGAGCATCCCGTGATCCAGCAGATATTCAGCGCGCTGGAATCCTTCGGGCAGTTTCTCACGAATGGTCTGTTCGATCACACGGGGTCCGGCGAAACAGATCAGGGCATTGGGCTCCGAAATATGAACGTCACCCAGCATCGCGTACGAGGCTGTAACGCCGCCTGTAGTCGGGTGGGTCAGGACAACAATATAGGGCAGGTTTGCTTCTTTGAGCATCTCCACTGCGACCGTCGTACGCGGCATTTGCATCAGGCTCAGAATGCCTTCCTGCATCCGCGCGCCGCCGGCTGCCGAAAACAGGATCAGGGGCCGCTGTAGCCTAACAGCCTCCTGTGCTGCAGCAATGATGGCATTGCCTACATACATGCCCATCGATCCGCCCATGAACGAAAAATCCTGCGCGGCTGCCACGATCGGGGTACGGCCGATTTCGCCAACGGCGACCAGCATCGCTTCTTTCTCGCCGGTCTTTTTCTGGGCCGCCTTCATACGGTCAGGGTATTTTTTCTGATCCCGAAACTGCAGGGGATCGTCTTTCGGTGCCGGGACATCAACCTCGGAAAAAATACCGCCATCAAACAGATGTTGGAACCGATCGCGCGGCGTGATTGCCATGTGATGGTCGCACTGGGTGCAGACATTCTGGTTTTCCGCCAATTCGCGGTGGAACAGCATGGTTCCACACTCATCACACTTGTGCCAAAGGTTTTCGGGCACTTCGCGGCGCGAGAAGATCGAATTGATCCGGGGGCGGACGTAGTTTGTGATCCAGTTCATGTCGGAACCTTGATAATGCGGCGTTGACGTCAAATAAGACGCAATGCCGGGAAATGCAATCAGCGCCTGAGGACCAATCTTGCGGTGAGCCACCCCACGATCATCAGCGCAAAGTCGACTAGCAACCAAGGTCGCAACGCTTCGGCGTCCGATGCCTCATAAGGAAGATGGAACAAGGCCAGGCCACCAAGGTTGTCGGGAAGCGAAATGACAAGCAGAGCCGCGATGTTATTGAAAAAATGCAGCGCAATGGCGGGGCCCAGCGTACCCGCTCGCGCGGTCAGATCGGCGGTCAAAAGCCCAAATGTCAGCGCCCAGATGGCAATCAAGACCGCATTGTCTCCGACCGTCGCGGGGCTGTAGTGGCCAGCTGCGAACAAGATTGATGGCAGACCCATCCAGATCAGCGGAGACCGAAACCGCGCGGCGAGGCCCTGTTGCATATAGCCTCGGAACAGGATTTCCTCGGCGCTGGTCTGAATCAGCACCGCAACAGCGGATAAGGGAAGCAGCAAAAGCCATTTAGTTAACGCGAGATTCGCCACCAATGGTGCACCAAGGTCATAGGGAGGGAGTATGAATATGACTGCACCCAGCAGAAGCAATGCGCGAACAACGCGCCAAAACTGCCAGATTGCGATGGATTGTTCGCCCAGGACCGAGGCAAGTGACCGGTGCTGAAATAGTCGTGCCCCCAACGCCACGCCAATAGTGACAAAAATAAAGCTGGAGAGCACAATAAGGAGCGCTGTTGGCGACGATCCATTCAAGAATGTGACCGCCGATCCTGATGAGCCAAGACTGGCAACGATTGCGAACAAGATTGCATTGAGCGTGACCACAACCACTGAGACCAGCGCAAGACCAGCCAACAAGCGCCATATCTCGGGATATCTGCGGGCGGCACCTAGCAATTGCTGATGACTTGAATAGGCCCCCCGCCTTTCATTAGTGCTCATCGGATTGCTCAGCACTTACCGAAGGCAGGTCATCCCCAATTGGAGTGTTGGGGTCACGCAACCGCTCGGACACCGTGGACAAATATCCGGCCACGGTTTCAAGCAACCTCATCGCAACGCCCGCGTCACTTTCAATCACAGCACGCAATTCCTCCGCGCCGATCCGCAGGAACGAGCAATCCGTGAGGGCTACCAAATCCAATTGTCGCGGCTCATTGGTGATAATCGCAAGATCGCCGATAAGGCGCCCGGGTTCTACTATCGAGAGCGAACGCATTTCACCGTGTTCATTCAGCCAATTCAGGCTTGCCGAACCTGAAATACACAAATACGCCGCATCGGGAGCCTGGCCACGTGCGAAAATGGTTTGACCTGCCGCGACCTCGTACCATTGGGCCGAAAACGCCAGAAGACGCTGGTTGCGCCCATCGACTCGTGAAAACAACTCGGTCGAAGAAATGATCTTGAGTTTCCGGCTCAGGTCGTCCGTCCCGGTGTCTTCGGCATCGTTGGACACGCGGGAGACACCATCGATGCGACCGTCCTTTATTTCAACAAATAAATCATAGGCTTCCGGATGGGCAAAATGATCCTCCATAAAGATCATGATCGAGTCGGGTAATAACTCGCGCAGCTTCAGACGGGTCCGCAGGCGGCTTTCAGAGTCGTGGCTGGCCAGTGCCTTGTCGAGTATCAGGATATCGGGGCGTTTGATCCCGGCACGAGAAAAGGCAGCACGCTCCTGAAACACTGTCGGAAGGTTGTTCCCACCTAACCCGGAGGGCAGGTCGTAGATGATCGCGGCGGCCCTTCGGCGCAGCCCGGCCTCGTTCAGAACCTCCGCGACCAGATCTTCGATCTCTTCTGCATGAGCACCAGCCATGATGGATACCCGACCATACAGAGCGTTTTCCATTGCTGTCAGGCGGGGAACGTAGACGTCCGGTGACACCGGCACGAACATCGCACCCATAGCGCCCCGCAGCCGTTCGGCCTGACTGTGACGAATGGAAAGGATTTTGTCCTTGTACTCCTCAGGGAAACTCGGGCCGATTTGTTCAGCGGTCAGCATGAATGGGACGGTCAACAGCAGCGCACGTTCCTGATCGCCGATGGCTTCTTCGCCCTTGGTTTTGCGGCGCTCTTCGATATCGAGCAGACGGTGGTACATGTCTTTTGACATGCCAAGCCGCAAGAACAATGGGTGATCGGCCCCATCTCGCCCGAAAGTCTGGTTTAGGGTTTCCAGAACGGCCTGAGCGATGCTGAGCGCGTCATCATCCAGGCCATTGCCCGTAAGCAACGACAGAAACCGGTGGTCCCCCGCCAGAATGTCCGGTGCGATATCATGCGTCGGTGAAGCGAACAGCAGGTTCCCGCCCAAGGGCACGGCGGGATTGAACTGGTCAGGATCGAACCGATAGACATACTTGTCCAAACCGCGCTCTTGCAGGCGTGTGGCAACGGTATCTCGCAGATCGACTATTTCATTCGCCAACACCGGGTGTACTTCCGGGTCGAACTGAGAGCGCAAAGTGCGCCGGAACATAAATTCATCAATGCCCATCGCTTCGACAAGCTGGAACCACCAATCGCGAATATCCTCGATGTCATCAAGACCCGCGAGGCTTGGATCGATCCATTCATCGGACAGTGAATCGGGTGGGTTCCCGGCGCGCACGGCTTCGATCTGGCGGCGTGAGGGGGCCTGCAATGCACCACTTTCGTGTTGAGGATGCGTGCGCAGCGGCATTAGCAGGTTATCACCCAATGTTCCGTCGAACAGGTAAGGGCGTGAATAGGCATAGCCGATCCGCGCCGCAATCACCGCCTGATGCAGGCTGTTGAGGTTGTGGCCAGCCATCAGAACCTCGCCTTGAACCGGCAGCACTTCGCGCGTCAGCAACTGCGCAAGCGCACTGCGTTCCGAAGCGTGTTTCGACTGAATCGCAACCCGAGCGCCTTGGGGAATGGTAAGATCAATATCCTCAAGGATGGTCTTGCCGTCATCATCACGAACGGTCACGTTGCGCAGTTCGATATCGCCGGTTAGGTGCGGGATTGCCTCGGGGACGCCCTCAAACAACTGTTCGGGTATCATATTCGATGGGGCAAACCGTTCGGTCACAATTTCCCAGCGCAGTGACATGTCCTGTACCTGGTTGTAGTAGGTCAGAAGATCCTTCCAAGGGCCGCTGAGGTCTTTATATGCACCCAACGCGGCAACCAATGCGCCTACTGTCACCTCGCCCGTGATCGCCAGATAGCCGCCTACTGAATAGAACAGGAAGGGTGTCATCTGAGTGATCAGATTGTTGAGGAACTTCATGAAGAACTTCTTGTTGTAGATCTTAAAGCGGATCTCGAACAAGGTTCCTAGCCGATGGCTGAATTGCGCCAGACGATAGCGCCAGCCGCCATTGGTGCGCAGATCGCTGATACCAGCAGCACTTTCGCCAATCTCAGAGCTCAGCCGCCGGACCTCTTGAATGCGATCCTTGTTCAGAAGGTTGATCTGACGCTGCAATTTGGGAATCAGCCAAGCCTGCAAAGGGATCAATGCAATACTGGCCAGACCAAACCACACGCTTTGCATGAAAAGAAACGTGACGATCGTCATCATCTGGCCGAACTGAAAAACGGGCTGCGCGATGGCATCTCCCATCAACCCGCCCATGGGTTCGGCCTCGGACGTAATCATCGATACCAGTTCACCTTGGCTGGTGGTGGCGAAATAGGATTTGGGAAAGCGCATCGAGCGGCTGATCAAGGTAAAGCGAAGGCGACGCAACATCCGCTCGGCGAGAATACCTTTCATGGTATTGATGCGCATTTTCATCACGCCACTGGCGATGACAGTTGCCAAAAAGGCAAAGCACAGAATCAGCAGGTACTGCACCTGTGTCACGGTGATACCGAGTACTGTCACGGTGTCTGCGGGCGCACCAATCGCGTCGTTGATGATCTGCTTAGGAAGCTCCAACGAAGCGTAAAGGAACGGAAATGACAGAACGGTCAGCAATAGTAGGACCAATTGCTGTTTTTTCGAATGCTTCCATATGAATGAAAATAGGGTGGGTTCCATTCCCCTGCCTCATGATGAGCCTGTATGATCCAGGACAAATGCCGATTGCCCGAGCGCCGACGGTAAGCCTCGGCCCGAGCTATTGCAAGAATGGCGGCTCTTTGCGACGCAGAAACCAGCTGGATAGGAGATCACATTTAGGATTCGGGAAGATTTATCCGCTAATCAAGTAAGACTGGTTTGTCCCCTGCCCCGACTTTGACTAAAGAGGGGCTGTCTTGAAAGATGGGGCGATGGGCAGGTTACTGGATCGATATATTCAACTAAAGGCTCTGGGGCGCTGGCAGCGTGCCGCGCAGCAGTCTGACCACCTCGCACTGCCTGAGCTTCGCCGCCAACGTGATGACGCCCGGCGGTTGCGCGGCAAACTTGAACAAGCAATTCAAAAAGCTGATGCTCGCCTGATCCAACCCTTGATTGGGGCGACGCAGTTTCCAAAACCCCTGGGAACGGATTGGTCGTGGCGACCGGACCTGTGGCGGACGCCACTGATCCGCAAAGGTATAGCCTCGGCCCCGCGCAAGGCGCGGATGGATGGGCAGGTCATCCTGTTTCACGATTGCAGCCAGGTCGAGATCGGGCTGCAGCAAATCCGAAATCGGCGAGACAAGGATTTGGCGCCTTTCAGTCTGGCCGTTGAGGTATTTGATTTTCAGGGATCTTTCCTGTCGCTTTCCATTGATCTGCCCACGGATGCCGCCATAAATCTGTCCCGCCAGCATCTGATGCGGGTCGACACTCTGGTTGAGTGCGAGCGTTCTACCGTTGTCTTCGCCCGCCTGAACATTCAGCATGGCCCTAATACCGAGCAGGTTCTGCGCGAACTTGATCTTTCAACACCTGCGGCGACTGTAGATTTTGATCTGGCCCATCTGAACGTGAATGAGCGTCGAATTGAAAAACTCTGGCTGGATCTGATCATTGATCAACCCGCGATGAACCGTGTGGTGTTTCGTGACCTGACATTTTGCCGTTACCACCGGGCTGATCTGTAAAGGGTACTCAATGTCTCATACCACCCTGACACCAATCCGCTTCGAAAACGGCCTGTGGGAAGGCCATTTGACCAGCGAAAGCCCCCCTCAGATCAAGGTGCTGTTTCTTGGTGAGCCTTTGACTGATGTTGAGTTGGAACCAGCAACAGATGGCTGGGCCTTGCGCATCCCAGTGCCGCCCGCCGCCCTGTCGGAAGGTGTCCATACTGTCGTGATTCACGATGGAACAACAGGCCATAAGCTGGGGGATTTCACCATCATCGCCGGTTCACCCGCCGCAGATGACTTGAGGGCCGAAGTCGCTTTGTTGCGCGCCGAGTTGGACATGTTAAAGCGCGCGTTCCGCCGCTCTCAGGCATCTCAAAGCGAAACCTGACCACAGTACCGATAGGATTGTCCCTATCTTTTCAGGTCCATACGTGCATCATTGGATTGGCCTATGGATCGCAACAGCATCATAAAGGTCATCGCGCTGATGGTGACGGGTTTCGGGATCGGGATCGATTTTACCGGTGCCCTCATGCTGGTCCCGGCAATCGAAAACAGCTTTGACGCCGACATCACCAGCACCCAGTGGGTTCTGAATATTTACGCTCTGTTCTTTGCCATGACGATGGTGGCCGGAGGTCGCCTGGGTGACATGTATGGTCATCGCAAGATGATGATCATCGGTCTTTCGATCTTTCTGTTTGCGTCGGTTTTATGCTTTGTCTCACCCGGTTTGGACTACCTGATCGGCGCACGCGCCTTGCAGGGGATCGGGGCGGGATGCGTGTGGCCCTGCACACTGGCATTTGGAGCCACCAAAGTGTCGAAAGAAGAACACCGCGCATTGGTGATGGGGCTGATACTGGCGGGTGTCACCACGGGTAATGTCTTTGGACCGATGATTAGCGGCGCGGTGGTCAATCTGGGTGATTGGAGGTTGTTTTTCCTCGCCAATGTGGTGTTTTCCAGCATTTCGATGACGACTGCGATCCTGCTGATGGAGCGTGAGACCGAGCATAAGAAAGGTGAACACATCGACTTTGCCGGGATGGGTATCCTGTCTTTTGCAGTTTTGCTCTTGCTTTACGGTTTGGACGTTGGTGCCGATTGGGGCTGGACTTCGCTGCCGCTTTTGCTGCTGTTTTTTGTCAGCGCCGTTTTGTTCTTCCTGTTTCCGAAAGTCGAAAAGAGGGTCAAGGAACCCTTGCTAATGCCTCAGTTGATGCAGAACCGAGAGTTTTTGATTACCTTAGGTCTGAATATGTTCAACGTCTCGGCAGCTTTTGTCGGGCTGCTTTATTTTCCGCAGTATATGCAAAAAGTCTTGGGATGGTCTGTGTTCCAATCGGCGCTGGGTTTGGCACCGCTGACGGTGTTGCTAGCGGTCGGATCGATCGTCTCGGGTACGCTGTATAACGATTTTGGGCCCAAGCGACTGCTGTTTTGGGGATATATTTGCGCCACAGTCGGGGCGGCAAGCGTTGTCATCATGCCCTCCGGGACCGGATATTTTCAGATTCTTCCCGGAATGGCGCTGATTGGTTTGGGCGCAACGCTGACGGTCGGGCCTTCGGGAACAGCCGCTGTATGCGCGGTCAAGCCGGAACGCGCCGGACTGGTTGGCGGCCTGAGTTTCATGACCCATCTGGTCTATGGGGCAATCGCGGTCGCCTGTGCGACGGCGGTCATGTATGTGACAAGCCTGTCCAGCCTGAAAACCCGATTGACTGCGTCAGGCATCAACATGTCCGAGGCTGATCAGAAAGCGATCAATGGTGGAACGCTGAACACAGACTCGGCAAAAGCAGTGCTTGAAAAGTTGAATTCAGGTGAAACTGAAAAGGTTCAGGCCGCCATTGCGGCGGCCTTTGATACCGGAATGAATATGGCTTTTGTATTCGCCACGATCTCAGTCGCTGCTGGAATCGTCCTAGCGCTGATGCTGGATGAGAAAAAGCTGCACAAGGTCGAAGGGTAACACTTCAGGGTGCGAGAATAGGGCCGCTGATGGCGGCCCCCCTCCCCTTTATTGTGACGGTCCAGTCGGATTGAATGCGGACAGGCCCTTGAGGATATCGATGGCATAGGCCAGTTGATAATCCTCTTCCCGCAGCTCCGCGGTGGCTTCGGCCTTGGCGCGATCTTCTTCGATCTGGCGAATCTCGTCCTCGCTGAGGCTGTCATTATTCAGGCTGCCGCGCAGATCGGCCTCGGACCGGGTGCGGGTGTTTGTATCTTCCTCTTCCTCGTCAACCGGGTTGTTGCGCGGTTGCTCGACGATGATGTCCGGGCTGACGCCAAGCGCCTGAATCGAACGACCCGAGGGCGTGTAGTAGCGAGAGGTTGTCAGACGCATAGCCCCGTCACCCCGAAGCGGCATGACCGTCTGCACCGATCCCTTGCCGAAGCTCTTAGTGCCAACCACGATGGCGCGGTTGTGATCCTGCAAGGCGCCCGCGACAATTTCCGACGCCGAGGCCGAACCACCGTTGATCAGCACAACGATGGGCTTGCCTCCGGTCAGATCGCCGGGTGTTGCGTTGAATCGTTCACCATCTTCGAGATTGCGACCCCGGGTCGAGACGATTTCGCCCTCATCCAGGAATGCGTCAGAGACCTTGATGGCCTGAGTCAACAACCCGCCGGGATTGTTACGCAGATCCAGAACGATCCCATTGACGTTTTCGATGCCCCCGGCCTCTTCAATCTGTTCTTCCAGTCCTTCCTTAAGGTTCGGATAGGTTTGGTCATTGAAGGTCGTGACACGCAACACGACACTTGTACCTTCGGTACGTGCACGAACTGCGGTCAGCTTGATCGTGTCGCGAACGATCGTTACGTCGAATGGCTCCTGCTCGCCTTCACGCACGACTGTGATCACGATTTCCGATCCCACCGGGCCGCGCATCAGGTCCACGGCTTTATCCAGCGTCAGCCCCAAAATGCTCTCGCCATCCACATGAGTGATGAAATCGCCCGCTTCGATACCAGCAGCATCCGCTGGGGTGTCATCGATGGGCGATACAACTTTGACAAAGCCTTCTTCCTGCGTAACTTCGATACCGAGCCCGCCAAACTCGCCACGTGTCTGCACGCGCATCTGCTCGGCATCATCAGGCGACAGGTAGCTGGAATGTGGGTCTAGCGAGGTCAGCATCCCGTCAATCGCAGCCTCGATCAGCTCGTCGGTTTCTACCTCTTCGACATACTGGGCGCGAATACGTTCGAAAATGTCACCGAACAGATCAAGTTGTTCGTAAACGCTTGCCTTGTTCTCGGCCTCTTGCGCAAGCAAAGGGCCTGCGATCTGTGTTGTTGCGACTATCCCTGCCACGGTGCCGGCCAGTCCGGCCATCACAAATTTCTTCATACTCGTTTATCCATCCTTGTCCGTCCGGAACCATGATTCCGGGTCCACTGGGCTGTTATCCTGTCTTACTTCTATATAGAGCGTTTCTGACCAGTCAGTTCCAGTGCCATCACCGCTTGTTGACATAATAGCGCCGATTTCCGGAGTTTCACCCGGCATCAAACCTACCGGAGTACCCTCGGGTATCACTTCCCCTGTCAGACCATATACCTCTTGCAGACCTGAGAACACGAATAGCAATCCGGGCTGGGGTTCAAGGATCACAAGATTCCCGAGATCCAGCAAGGGCCCGCGGTAACGGATCGTGGCAGCCGTTGGCGCGGTGACCAATGCGCGGGGTCGCGTGCCCAGCACCAGCCCGGGGCGCGTTACCCCCGCTGCGTCCGTTTCGCCCGCCCGGTGCAGCATGACCCCTTGTGCGGGCAAGGCGATTTGACCTTTCCGGCCCGAGACATCTGCATTTGTATCTTCAATCTCACCATCGGTGATCTCGGATAACCCACTGGCAAACCCATCCAGCGTTTCGGTCGAGGATATCAGGATCGCTGTACGCACAGGATCTTCTACGAAACGGCGAGGCAGATCGGTCCGGTCCGCTATCGCCTCACTAAGCTGCGTGCGGGCATCCTGAACACCCTCCAACCCTTCGGTCAGCGTATTGGCAGCGTTTTGTTGAAGCTGTCGCAGTGTCTGTACCTCTTGCAATTCGTTTGCAAGCGCCTGAGCCTGCGCGTTCAACCCAGGCGTGACTTCGGACAACATCATACCAGTGCGCGCGGCCCCAAGTGGGCCGGACGGGTGCAGCATAAGTACCGGAGGCGCGGTGGTTTCGATCGTCTGCAGAACACCTAACAGCTGCGCCACCTCCTGCTCTTGTACCTGCAATTCTGCAGTCAATTGCGCCTCGCGCAAGGCCGCGCGGCGCAGGCCGTCGCGCATAGCGCTCAGACCGGCCTCGTAGGCTTTTATGGTTTCGGTCAGGGCTTTGACCCGGTCGCGGGCAGATTCGGCCTCAGTCAACGCGATCGAGGCTTGCTCCAGCATCTCGGCCGCTTCTAGTGCCGCCTTTGACGGGCTGGTTTGGGCGACGACAGGGGTGGCCCAAATCAGCGCTGCAGCAACGATCGGGTGCAATCTCATGTCAGCAAGCTTTCCCCTGTCATTTCAACGGGTTTCGGCAATTCCATAAGCTGCAACAAAGTTGGAGCAAGATCGGCCAAGCGCCCATCGCGCAGGCTTGCCCCTTCGGGGCCGCCGACCAGAACAACAGGCACGGGATTCAGCGTATGCGCCGTATGTGGACCGCCCGTTTCCGGGTCATCCATCATTTCACAATTACCGTGATCTGCGGTCAAAATCATCGCACCCCCGACCTGCTTCAGCGCTGCAACCACCTGCCCCAGCCCTTGATCAACAGCTTCACAGGCTTCAATCGCAGCTTGCAGATCACCGGTATGACCAACCATATCTGGATTGGCGTAGTTGGTGACGATCAGATCATATCCGCCGTGGATCGCCTCGACGAACTTTTCTGTCACTTCGGCCGAGGACATCTCGGGCTGCAAATCATACGTCGCCACTTTGGGCGATTTGGGCATGAAGCGATCCTCGCCACCCTCGGGCTGCTCTTTGCCACCGTTCAGGAAGAAAGTGACATGAGGGTACTTCTCGGTTTCGGCCAGCCGGAACTGGCGCAGGCCTTGCTTAGCAACCCATTCGCCCAGCGTGTTCACGATATCCCGCTTGGGAAATACGGTCGTCATATAATCGTTATGGCCATCGGAATACTCAACCATGCCCAGTAACGCCGACAACTGCGGGCGCGGACCGTTGTCGAACTCAGCAAAACCGGGCTCCCCAATTGCCCGCAGGATTTCTCGGGCACGGTCGGCGCGGAAGTTCAGGCAAAAGAACCCATCACCGTCCTTAATACCGGAATAACCAGCAAGAACCGTGGGCGCGATAAACTCGTCGGTTTCGGATTGGGCGTAGGCATGGTCGACGGCCTCATGGGCCGAGGCCACGGTGCGCCCCTGACCTTTGACTATTGCGTCATAGGCCTCGGAAACGCGTTCCCAGCGATTATCGCGGTCCATGGCAAAGTAGCGCCCACAGACGGTGACAACATTTGCGCCATCGGGCAACCGGTCTTCGAGTTCGGCGATATAGGTAAAGGCCGATTTCGGGGCCACATCGCGCCCGTCGGTGATCGCATGTAGCGCCACAGGCACACCCGCATCGGTAACCGCTTTGGCGGCAGCCACGATGTGATCCAGGTGCCCGTGCACGCCCCCATCCGATACCAGCCCCATCAGATGCGCTGTCCCGCCTGCAGCTTTCACCTTAGCGATGAAGCTCTGCAGCGCCTCATTGTGAAAGAAAGAACCGTCTTCTATGGCTAGGTCAATCTGCCCCAGATCCATCGCAACCACGCGCCCAGCCCCGATATTGGTGTGACCAACCTCGGAATTACCCATCTGACCACTAGGTAGACCCACATCCGGCCCGTGCGTTATCAGTTGCGCATGAGGACCTTCAGCCATGAGAGCATCAAAGGTTGGCGTATTTGCCAGATAAACCGCATTGGCCTTGGTGTCGTCGGATAGGCCCCAACCATCAAGGATACAAAGGACAACGGGCTTTGGGGCGGTCATGAAAGCTCTCCGATTGAGGCGGCGTTGCTGTCTTCTACCCCCTGCCCGCTCAAGGTTGAACCGTCATTAGGGCCGCGAATGAAGAATTAATCTGTCTTGTAGTCCCCAAAGGGTCGCGCTTTGCGGTTGCGGTATTTAACGGTCAGCTCAAGCGGCATCTCGTTTTCGTCGTAAATACCGATCACCACGCCTGTTCCTCGGCTTGATCCACGCATGTTTAGCAGTTGTTCTTCCGACCGGGTCGTGCGCTGCGACTGTCGCCGCGTCCAGGTGAACAGGTGATCATACATCTCGGCGATGATGTCTGCATGCTCATCGCTTTCGCCCAGGTCCGTCAGCTCATTCGGATCATTCTCTAGATCAAACAAAAGCGGGCGATAGCCCCCTTCACAATGGATCAGCTTCCATTTCTCGTTTGCAACCATGAACATGACCGCATCCCGAACCGAGGCGTTCAGTGTCTGCGCAATGGGGGATGCGGAGTAGTCGTACTCACAAATCACCACATCGCGCGGAGTGCTTTCGGCCTGACCGTGCAGGATGGGCAGCAACGAATGCCCCTCCAAAATGTGCCCTGCGGGTTCACCGCCTGCAACCTCCAGAAACGTGGGCGCTAGATCGATGGATTCGACCAATGCATCGCATGTGGTGCCGCGCGTGGCATCAGCCTCGGGCGATGGATCATAGATGATCAGCGGCATTTTGGTCGAGGCGTCATGGAAGAAGGTCTTCTCTCCCATCCAGTGATCGCCCAGAAAATCCCCGTGGTCCGAGGTCAGCACGATCATCGTGTCCTGCATTCGTCCGGTCTGTTCCATCCAGTCGAACAGCCGCCCCATTTGGTCGTCAGCCTGCTTGATCAGGCCCATATAGGCTGGGATCACGGCCTCGCGTACATCCTGACGCGAGAAGGTATGGCCGATTTTCGTATCCATGAACGCTTTCAGCACCGGATGAGCGTTCTGCCGTTCAGCTTCGGACCGAATGACAGGCAGAACGTGTTCGGGACCATACATCGAGGCGTAGGGTTCTGGCACAATATAGGGCCAATGCGGTTTGATATAGCTGAGGTGGCAGCACCACGGCCCCTCATGGTTTTCCATGAACTCAATGCCGCGAGAGGTGAGATAAGGCGTTTCGCTGTCTTCCTCGGCGATATTCGCGGCCTCTGACGAATTTTTCAGGAACCAACCTGAAAGTACATTGCCCTCTTCATCCAGCCCCGAATTGGCGAAGTCGTGCCAGGGGTTGTCACTCTCATAGCCTTTGTCTTTCAGATACTCGTTGTACCTTTTGGCGCCATCCGGGTCATAAAACCCATCCGGCCCTTCGGGGCGCATCCCGTCATCGCGCTCAAAGACATCAAACCCGCATTCAGCGACGCGCGCGCCGATCAGGCTGTCGGGCTCAAGCCCCAAACGGGCCATGCCCTCGGCATCTGCGCGCATATGAGTCTTGCCGACCAACCAGCAATCCATCCCCGCCTTGCGCAAGTGATCGGCCATGGTGATCTCACCAACTTTCAGCGGGATTCCATTCCATGACGCGCCGTGCGAATGCACATAGCGGCCGGTATAGGTCGACATACGGGAACTGCCGCAGATCGGTGACTGGATGTAGGCACGTGTGAACCGCATACCCATCGAGGCGAGACGGTCAATATTTGGCGTATGCAGATGTGGATGTCCGTAGCAGCTGAGGTAATCCCAGCGCAATTGGTCGAACATGATGAAGAGGACGTTCTTGGCTTTGTTCATGCCAAGAGGGTTATCCTAGCCTTCCATCTGTTGCAGCATCTTTTTCGCACGCTTGCACTGCAACTGGTCGCGCAGAGGGCTGTCGGGATCGATATCCTTTTGACAGACCACACATTTATCGGCACCCGAGATCGCGTTCAGGCCACCGCAGCTGCCTTTGATAGTTTTGCCCATCAACATCACACCCAGCGCCATGCCAACCATGACGATCAGCAACAGGAAAAAGGCTAGAATAAAGGTGCTCATAGCGGTTCCTACCGGTCAGTTGGTCCCCAGCGCATCCTTGAAGGCGCTGCTTTGTACGGTGATATAGGCTTCTTCTTCGCTTGTCACATCCCGCGAGATGAAGAACACGGCAAGTTTATGCTCTTCGGCCAGTTCCAGACCCTTTTCCAGACCCAATGCCAGCATCGCCGTTGCCCACGCATCCGCCATCATGGCGTTGTCTGCTAAAACAGTAACCGAAGTGGTGCGATGAGTAATCGGGCGGCCCGTCGTCGGGTCAATGATATGCGAATAGCGCACCCCGTCCTGTTCGAAGAAGTTCTTGTAATCACCCGAGGTCGCCATTCCCAGATTGTCGAGCGGCACGATCAACTGGATTGATTGCGCGCCAGTCTCGGGTTTTTCGATCCCGATGCGCCAGCTTTCGCCTTTGTCATTCTCGCCCATGGTCACCAGATCACCACCGATCTCGACCATATAGTTCTCGATCCCGGCCTCGCGCAGCTGTGCGGCAACCGCATCGATGCCATAGCCTTTGGCAATCGCAGACAGGTTGATCCCGACTCCGGCCTCTGACTTGGCCAAAGTGCCCGCTCCGCGATCCAAGTCTAACAACCGCGCTTGTCCCACTTGCCCTAGCGCTGTCGCGATCTCGTCATCTGCCGGAATTGGGTCTTCAGGTTTTCGCGGTCCAAACCCCCACAATTCGATCAGCGGACCAAGGGTAACATCAAACTTACCACCGGATTTCTCGTGAACCTCATTTGCGGCCTCGATAACGAAGGCAAATTCGTCTGACACTTGCATGGGGTCCGTGCTGCCTGAGGCCGAGAAGGTCGAGACCTCGGAATTCGGGTCCCAGTTGGACATCTTGGCATTGACCTGCGCCAGGGTCTCCTGAACCGCTTGCCCCAGCGCTGCTTCGTCCAAATCATCGCCGATTGCGGTGATATTGAACGTGGTTCCCATCGTCTCGCCAGACAGGCGCACCACATCCGGTTCTTTGCCAAACAAACAGGCCGAAACAATCAAAAGTGAGGCCAGTGCGATCAGTGGGCGCATGGTGCAATCTCCCGGGAGTGTTCTTGCCCGGCATATGCCAGTGAGCCTGTTCAGAGTCAAACCGACATCAAATCTTGAGCGGCAAAAACGCCAATGCAAAAAGCCCGATTGCTGCCGGGACGCCAAACAGCCAAGCGCGCTTTTGCCAACCTTCCGGTTGCTGTTTCCAAGCCATGCGAAAGTTATGGCCGCAGACCACCACGATAAAGAATATCAGCGCGGCGACTGGTGGCGTCAGATACAGGTTGCTCACAAGCAATTTCCTTTTGAAGTGGCCGAGTTACGCCGGTTTTCGAAATTGCACCCTATACAGGGCCGGTCCCTGCGGTAAGGTAGGTTGTAAGGACAATACCGGTGAAAGAGGAGACCGCCCATGGCCCCAAGCTCTTACCAGCCTCCGACACGCGGCGACAAGGCCGCGGCGACAACCCGCAGTCAATCAGTTGAGACCAATCTGTCGCATACCCAGACAACGGTTGCGAAACTGATGGAAGGCAAAGGTGATGCTGTGTTTTCGGTGCGGCCCAACGACACGATTCACTCGGTCGTGGATATCTTGCGCGAAAAACGCATCGGGGCCGTTGTTGTGACGGATCAGAATGGTGCCCTGCAGGGTATCCTTTCCGAACGTGATATCGTGCGCCGTATGGCGGAAACGCCCGGCCAGACCCTACCCCAAACCGTGGCTGATCTTATGACGACTGAGGTTAAAACCTGCAGCCCCGAAGATTATCTGAACGACGTGCTGAAAACCATGACCGAAGGCCGGTTCCGGCATATGCCCGTACTGAGTGATGGAAATCTGCGCGGGGTGATCACCATTGGCGATGTGGTTCATTTCCGCTTGAAAGAACTGGAATATGAAGCACTTAGAATGAAGCAAATGATCGTAGGCTAGCGACTTACACCGATACGCGCGCGATACCAGCGCGCGTGGTCGAGATAAATCGGACAGAACCAGGCGAGATTTCCGCAGCCGTCAACTGATCGGTGATGAACGCACCTGTATCGATCGAAATGACATCATGCTCGACCCGAGCTTCGTCGACGATGGTATGGCCATGCACCACCCATTGCTCGTCTTTCCGGCGTTTCTTGCGGAAATGAGGATGCCCCCAAAGGCAAGTTCTGTCCTGTTGCCGATCGACCGGCTGCGATGGATCAAGCGCGGCATGAACAACCGTTACATTCCCGCTCGTCCAGGTCAGCGGCCGATCATGCAGCCAGTCCAAAAGCGGTTGTCCCATCGCTTGCTGCAGTTGTTCGGCAACGGCTTGCGGGTTGGACTGGTCAATATCAGCAAGCCCAAACGAAGCCAAAGTCTGAGCACCGCCATTATACAGCCAGACACGCTCCATCCGTGTTGGATCAGACAAAAACCCAAGCAGCATATCTTCGTGATTGCCTTTCAGGCAGATCGCCCGGGTTTCGGGGTTCGTGTCGAGGTGATGTAGCTGACGCAACACCTGCGCGCTGTATCCGCCCCGGTCAACATAGTCGCCTACAAACACCACCGGACAGTCGTTATCCAGCGCAGGCAGGAGCCGTTGTAAAAGATCCAACCTCCCATGTATGTCTCCGATTGCGTAGAATTTTTCTGTAGGCGCCAATGAATGCAGATTCACCGTCTGATCAGGCGGTGTTTGAGATGCGATAAGCCTTTTGATCCATCCGGTTAACATAAGACCTGCTGCCCAATGCGGCAAAATATGAAGCGGAGTTCGCCAAATGCAGACGTTGATATTGGCAGCCTGCCCAACATCAGACCCAAAATGAAAATGGTCGGTCCCAAGGGTTGGAACCGACCGATTCTGTTTATCCGCCGAAATCGTCGAGCATGATGTCTTCGCGGTCCACGCCCAGATCCAGCAGCATGTTGATGACCGACTGGTTCATGATTGGCGGACCACACATGTAGTATTCGCAATCCTCGGGTGCGGGGTGGTTCTTCAGATATTCCTCGAACAAAACGTTGTGGATAAAGCCAGTGTAGCCTTTCCAGTCATCCTCGGGCTGGGCGTCCGACAACGCAACGTGCCATTCGAAATTGTCGAATTCCTTGGCCAGCGTGTCGAAATCTTCGACAAAGAACATCTCTTTCTTCGACCGCGCTCCATACCAGAAGCTGATCTTGCGGTTGCGGTTTTCAAGGCGTTTGAGCTGGTCAAAGATATGGCTGCGCATTGGGGCCATACCAGCACCACCACCGATGAAGACCATCTCTTTTTCTGTCTCGCGAGCAAAGAACTCACCAAAGGGACCTGAGATTGTGACCTTGTCGCCCGGTTTCAGGTTGAAAATATACGACGACATCTGACCCGGAGGGATACCTTCGGACCCAGGAGGGGGCGAAGCCACGCGGACGTTCAGCATGATCATGCCTTTTTCATCCGGATAGTTTGCCATGGAATAGGCGCGTTCGATCGGTTCGGCGACGACGGATTTGTACTGCCATAGATTGAAGCGATCCCAATCCTCGCGGTATTCTTCTTCTACGTCGAAATCCGTATAGACGAGCTGGTGTGCAGGCGCTTCGATTTGGATGTAACCACCAGCGCGGAAATTCACATCTTCGCCTTCAGGCAGGTCCAGCGTCAGGGCTTTGATAAAGGTCGCCACATTCTCGTTCGAGCGAACTATGCATTCCCATTTCTTGACGCCGAAGACCTCTTCGGGAACTTCGATTTCCATATCCTGCTTGACTGCAACCTGACAGGATAGCCGGTCACCACAAGACGCCTCGCGCTTGGTGATATGGCTTTCCTCGGTCGGCAGGATCGAGCCACCGCCGGAATGCACGCGCACGCGACATTGCGCGCAGGTGCCACCACCACCACAAGCGGAGGGCACGAATAGCTTCTCTGCCGCAAGCGTCTGCAGCAGTTTGCCACCCGCCGGGACCGAGATTGTTTTCTCACCATTGATGGTGATGTTCACGTTGCCGGTTGAAACCAGCTTGGACCGCGCCGCCATGATGATGGCAACCAAACCAAGAACGATAACGGTGAAAAGGGCTACACCTAAGCCAAAGGTTTCCATTCCGCCCTCCTTACAGTTTCACGCCCGAGAAGGACATGAAGGCCATCGCCATCAGTCCAGCGGTGATGAAAGTGATGCCCAGGCCTTGCAGACCATCGGGAATGTCCGAATACTTCAGCTTTTCCCGAACACCCGCCATCGCGGTAATCGCCAGAGCCCAGCCAAAGCCAGAGGACAGACCGTAAGTCGCCGCTTCGGCAAAATTGTAGTCGCGTTCCACCATGAACAGTGAACCACCCAAAATGGCGCAGTTTACAGTGATCAGCGGCAGGAAAATCCCCAGCGCGTTGTAGAGCGGGGGGAAGTACTTATCCAGCACCATCTCTAGGATCTGAACCATCGCCGCAATCACGCCGATATACGAGATCAGTCCAAGGAAGGTCAGGTCCACATCCGGGAAACCCGCCCAAGCCAGCGCACCCGGTTTCAGCAAATAGTTCAGCAGCAGATTGTTGGCAGGCACGGTGATGGCCTGCACCACCATGACCGAGATGCCCAGACCCAGCGCAGTTGAAATCTTCTTCGAAACAGCGATGAAGGTACACATCCCCAGAAAGAAGCTGAGCGCAAGGTTTTCGACAAAGATGGCCTTTACGGCCAGTGAAATCAGACCTTCCATCAGTGGGCCTCTACCTGCTGGATTTTGTATTCACGCTCTTCCACTTGGTTCGGCTTCCATGTGCGGAAGGCCCAGATGATCAGACCGATGATGAAGAAAGCCGACGGCGGCAGCAGCAGCATGCCGTTGGGCACATACCAGCCGCCGTTGTTGATGGTCTCCAGAATGGTGACACCGAACAGTGACCCGGCGCCAAACAGCTCACGAATGAAGCCGACCAGCAGCAGGATCAGACCATAGCCCATGCCGTTGCCCATGCCGTCGATAAAGGACGCGACCGGGGGGTTCTTCATGGCAAACGCCTCGGCCCGGCCCATCACGATGCAGTTGGTGATGATCAGGCCGACGAAGACGGACAGCGTTTTGGAAATCTCGAACGCATAAGCCTTGAGGATCTGGTCCACCAGGATCACCAGCGAGGCGATGATCACCATCTGCACGATGATCCGGATTGAGCCGGGGATCTGGTTGCGCAGGCACGAGATGAAGAAAGACGAGAACGAGGTCACGAAGATCACCGCCAGCGCCATCACCATAGACACCTGCAGTGACGAGGTCACCGCCAGCGCCGAACAGATGCCCAGCACCTGCAGCGTGATCGGGTTGTTGTCGACAAGCGGGTCGACCAGCATCTCTTTCTTGGTCTGAGACATCAGAGCTCTCCTGCTTGCAGTTTGGCCAGGAACGGGGCGTAGCCCGCGTCGCCCATCCAGAATTTCACCAGGTTATCGACACCAACCGACGTCAGCGTGGCACCAGCCAGCGCATCGACATAGAAATCGGGGCCTGCCGCAGGCTGCGACTTGGCAACGGTGATTTGCAGATCGCCTGCATCATCGCGCAGCTTTTTGCCATTCCACAGCGCCTTCCAGCGAGGATTGTCCACCTCGGCGCCAAGGCCCGGTGTCTCACCGTGCTGATAGAACTGCAGGCCGTAGATATCGTTGCCGTTGTTTTCCAGCGCGATGAAACCATAAAGCGTGGACCACAGGCCATAACCGTGAAGCGGCAGGATTACCTTGTCGAGCGCGCCTGCATCATCACGCAGCAGATAGATCACGCGGTACTTGGACTTGCGCCCGATCCCAGCCGGGTCATCGTCCAAAGCGACGCTCAGATCTGGATCGCTGGCAGCAGCGATATCATCAAAGGTGCTCGCGTCGAACTGATCGTCAACGAATTCACCTGTAGACAATTCCAGTACATGCGGCTCAAAGGCAGCGAATGCCTCGGTCACATCAATGCCTGGTTCGTAGATGCCGGCAACTTGCAGAACGTTGACTTGCTTATCCTTCAAACGGTTGATTTCCTGCACCGGGCGCAGGCTGACCGCAGCAGCAGACACGACCATCGAGGCTACAAGGCAGACGGCAACGGCAACAAAGATAGTCTTGCCAACCGAATCCGGCGAAGCAGCCAGAAACTTGGCAATCGCTCCCTTGGGTTCATTGGATTGCGTATCAGACATGGCGACGCGCCCTCCGTTTGATGTTTGCCTGGACGACGAAATAGTCGATCAGCGGCGCAAAAACGTTTCCGAACAAGATTGCCAGCATCATACCTTCTGGGAAAGCTGGGTTAATGACGCGGATCATCACAACCATGATACCAATCAGCGCGCCATAGATGTAGCGGCCCATATTGGTGTGACTGGCCGAAACGGGCTCAGTTACCATGAACGCCAGACCAAAGGCGTAGCCCCCAAGCACGATATGCCAGTACCAAGGCATCGCGAACATCGGATTTGTGTCCGATCCGATCAGATTCAGCAGAAGCGTGAAGCCTATCGTGCCCGCAAGACAGCCCACAATCAGGCGATAATTGGCAATCTTGGTCGTCAGCAGGAAGGCCAGGCCAATCATGCAAGCCAGCGTCGATGTCTCTCCAAAGCTACCCTGAATTTGCCCGAAGAAGGCATTGGCCCAGGTGATCCCGTCGGCCGCCAGTGCTTGAACGCCTTCAGCAGCTGAGATACCCAAAGCAGTCGCACCGGAAAATCCATCCACCGGGGTCCAGACTGAATCCCCCGACATTTGCGCGGGATAGGCGAAATATAGGAAAGCACGCCCGACCAGCGCTGGGTTGAGGAAGTTCTTGCCCGTGCCGCCAAACACTTCCTTACCGATCACGACACCGAAAATGATGCCTAACGCGACCTGCCACAATGGCGCTGTCGCAGGCATAATCAGGGTGTAAAGCATCGAGGTTACTAGAAAACCCTCGTTGACCTCATGGCCGCGCACAGTGGCGAAGATGACCTCAAAAATACCGCCCGCAACCAGTGTGGTGATGTAGATCGGAAGGAAATACATCAATCCATGCATCACATTGGCGAAAATGCTGTCAGGGTTCAGCGAGATGCCGAACACCTGCAGGATCGCAATCCGCCAGCCTGTTGCCGAATCCGGTCCCAACGTAGCGATGGCCGAGTTTGCCTGATAGCCAGTGTTATACATCCCCCAGAGGATTGCGGGGATCGTAGCAATCACGACATAGGTCATGATCCGCTTCATATCCACGTAAGAGCGCGCATGCGGCGCGACGGTCGTGACGGTTTTCGGAGTGTAGATAAAACTTTCCACCATCTCGTAGATGGGGAAATATTTTTCGTACTTGCCGCCCTTGGTAAAGTTCGGCTCGATCCGATCGAAGAAGCTGCGCAAACCCATGTGGATCAGCCCTCCTTTTCAATCTTGGTGAGGCAGTCGCGCAGCGCCAGCCCATATTCATATTTCGCAGGGCAGGCAAAGCCCACAAGGCCCAGGTCTTCTTCGTCCAGTTCCAGTGCACCCAGCGCCTGCGCGGTGTCGGTGTCCATCACCAGTAGCGCCCGCAGCAATTGCGTCGGCAGATAATCCTGGGGCATAAGCTCTTCGAATACACCCGTCGGCACCATCGCGCGGCGACCACCGTTCAGGTTTGACGTGAATGAATAGAGTTTCTTGGCAAAAGCCGATCCCAAAACAGGCTGTACCGCATATTTCGAAGGCATAGGAAGAATCCAGCCCAGTGTGTGCTGATCATGATCTTCGCGAATAATGCTGATCTGGCGCGCAAAACGGCCCAGATAGGCGGTCGGACCATCGGCATGCTGCCCCGACAAGATCGACCCCGAGATGATCCGCGCGATCCCGTCGACGTTCACTTCATCCCGGGTCAGGTCATCCGTCGACGCGCCCATCACGGTGCGGATCAGGCGCGGCTGGCGCGCGCCCGGTCCAGACAAAGCAATCACGATGTTTGAATCCAGATGACCGGTCTGCATCAGACGACCGATCGCGATCACGTCCTGGTAGCCAATGGTCCAAACCTGTTTGTCCCCTGTCAGCGGCTCAAGGAAGTGAATATGAGTTCCAGCAAGGCCCGAGGGGTGTGGGCCGGAAAACGCAGCCGCTTCTATACCTGGCAGATCGGAACCGGGGATGGATGCCCCCTCTTGCTGGCACAGATAAGTCTTGCCGTCGGTCAGGTTTGAGACAGCTGCGAGACCAGCCGCAAATGCCTCGCCCGCATCCGCAATAACCAATGCCGCATCACCTGCCAGTGGATCGCTGTCCATGGCTGTCACGAAGATTGCTGTAGGCTTGGAGCCTGGTTCGGGCATCTTTGAATAAGGACGTGTCCGGAAAGAAGTCCACAGCCCGGCCGCGCAGAGCTTAGCCGTAACACCTTCGTCAGTCTCGGCATCGCCGGTGCGCGAGAAATCTATGCCGGCGTCATTGGCATCCGAAACCTCGATCACCACGCTCTGCAATACACGTCGCGCCCCGCGATTAATTGCCACGACCTTGCCAGTCAGCGGCGCGACCATCATCGCGTCGGGCGCATCCTTGTGGCAGAATAACGGCGTTCCTCGCTGGACCGCGTCGCCCTCTTGCACCAGCATCTTGGGCTTTAATCCGATATAATCACTGCCCAGAACGGCAACCGACGAGAATTCAGGCCCCGGCTGGATTTTCTGTTCGGGCGCGCCTTCAACCGGCAAATCCAACCCTTTTTTTAGTTTGAAAGTTTGCATGTTGCTACGTTCTTCCAAGCCTTTGTCCTGCGCCTGCTGCGCGCCATCTTACAATGATGCCAGGAAATAACACGAAATTTCCCGTCTGTCCGGTCGCGAAAGCGCCATTATCCGACCAGAATCCGCAGGCGTATTTCCGATCACGGCTCCTTTACGCGGGGATGAGTGCAAACGCAAACCTGTTACCGCCCAAAATCGAAAAGGAATGTCACATTCTTTTGAGCTTACGGTCGTTCAGAACAATTTGCCCATTTAATTTGCGTGTCGCACAGGCTGATCAACCGGTGTAAGCAACCACAATGGACAACAATGATAAATTCGAGATTTTTCTGATTGCCACTCCGGGGCTCGAAACGCCTTTGTGTGCCGAGGCCATAGAGCGCGGATTCTCAGGCGCCAGGATCGTTCCAGGTGGTGTCGTGTGCCGTGGCGATTGGCCGGAAGTCTGGCGCGCCAATCTGGAATTGCGTGGTGCCAACAAGGTTCTGGTACGACTGGGCAGTTTCCCCGCCGTGCATTTGGCGCAATTGGACAAGCGCGCCCGAAAATTCCCGTGGGCGAGTTATCTCAGTCCAGACATTCCCGTGAAGGTCGAAGCAACCTGCCGCAAATCTCGCATCTATCATGCAGGAGCGGCGCGACAGCGCATTGAACAAGCCATATCCGAGGGGCTCGGCACCTCAGTCTCACCCGATGGCAAAGTCCGCGTGCTGCTACGAATCGAAAAAGACATATGCACGATCTCCGTCGACACATCCGGCGAGCCCTTGCACAAGCGCGGTCATAAGCCTGTAGTCGCCAAGGCCCCGATGCGGGAAACAATGGCCGCGATGTTCCTGCGTGAGTGTGGGTTTGACGGGTCTGAACCGGTTCTAGACCCGATGTGTGGCTCTGGAACATTCGTTATCGAAGCGGCTGAAATTGCACTTGGTCTGCCCCCAGGCCGCTCACGTCAGTTCGCATTCGAAGATTTGGCAAGCTTCGATCCAGATGTCTGGCAAAAAATGCGCACTCGTACCGGTCGACCCGAAACACAGCTGAGATTCTTTGGCTCAGATCGCAATACAGGCGCGATTGAGGCTTCACGCTCTAACGCCCGACAGGCACAAGTGGATCATGCCACCCGATTTCAGCACTGTTCGGTCAGTGATATCAAGCCGCCAGAAGGCCCAGCTGGGCTGGTCATCGTCAATCCGCCCTATGGGGCACGCATCGGTGATGAAAAGCGCCTGCGGTCGCTCTATGGCAGTTTAGGCAAGGTATTATCCAGTCGTTTCCAGCGATGGCGTGTGGGCATCATCACCACCACACCCGGACTTGCCCGCGCAACGCGATTGCCAATGCTTCCCCCCGGCCCAATCGTTGATCACGGCGGAACAAAAATCCGACTGTATCGAACCGATCCGTTGCAGTGACTCAGCGAATTCGCAGATCAGGCGAAGGGTTAAAACCACCCCTCGAATCCAGCGACGACATATGTGTGTACGCTCAAAATCCCTCTTGCACATCGATATGACGAGGTATAGATCACGCGCCACGGTCGGAGTGTAGCTCAGCCTGGTAGAGCACTGTCTTCGGGAGGCAGGGGTCGGAGGTTCGAATCCTCTCACTCCGACCAAAAACAAAGTTCCTGAAGGGCCTCTTTGTTTTTCTGTGATATCCAGCTTAGCAAAAGTCGCTAGTCATCCCAGTTCAGTTCAAACTCTTCGCGAAAGGCAAACCGTTTCAGGTGATCGGAAATCACTGTCTTCCAACTGTCCAGGTCATCGCGTGGCTGCGCCGAGGCGCGAACTTCCAGTGCTACTGGCGTCGCCTTTAGTTCGACGGCATTGCCACTATCAAAAAAAACGGTTCCAGTATTTGCATCGAACTCGACCTGTCCCTTATGTGACCAATGTTTGCACAATTTCTGTAAGTACTTGCTGGCATTTTCTGTTGTCGCCGATCCGATAGCGTTTTGTCGCGGCAAAAGCGCGAGGCCGTTTTGCGCTTTTGCGCGCATGCTTTTTGCGAAAAGGGTGACGTCAATTTCAGTGGCCAGAAAGGTCACGCCGATCTCAAGGCACCTACGCTGCATTGCTGGCTCCAGTGTTAGGATACCCGCGGCTTTACCTGCCGCGACGATGCGGGTCAGCGCGTCTTCAATGGCCTCCACAACATCTGGATGCCCGGCGTTGCCGATATGACCCATGTCGGCGGCCAGATCTGCAGGTCCGATAAAAACTCCGTCTACTCCATCAACCGTCAGAATGTCGTCCAGAGCGGCCATGCCCGCGTTGTTCTCTACCTGTACCAGCAGACAAATCTGCTCATCCGCCGTATCGAGGTAGTCCGGGATTTTGGCAAATTGCGAAGCCCGCGCAAGGGATGATCCCACACCTCGGACGCCGCGTGGGGGGTATTGCACCGCTCGCACCAGTTCGCGCGCCTGATCAGCGCTTTCGACCATCGGCACCAGAATACTCTGAACACCCGCGTCGAGATATTGCTTGATCATCCATGTCTCACCAATCGGTAGACGTGCAACGGGCGCGCTGCCCGAACTTTCGATCACTCGCACCTGTTCAAGGGTCGAGCGCAGGTCGTTTGGTGCGTGTTCGCCATCGACCAACAACCAATCGAACCCTGCGGTCGCGGAAATTTCTGCTGCATATGCGTCGGCCATTCCGATCCAGCACCCGACCTGAGGCTTTCCAGCCTTCAATGCAGCCTTAAAGGTGTTCTTTGGTGCGGGCATGTCGCTGCTCCTTTAGGCAAAATTGATGTCGACGGATCCGAACGATCCGAAATCGGCGTGGATTTCCGCACCCGACGGGCATTCGATCGGGCGAATGAAGCTGCCGGACAGGATTACGTGGCCGGGTTCAATGCTCTGGCCGTATTGCGCCATGCGACGGGCCAACCAGACCACACTTTCGACCGGATCATTCAATACGCCCGCACCCAGGCCAGTTTCCTCGATTTCGCCGTTGCGGAAGGTTAGGGCCCCTACCCATCGCAGGTCAAACGCATCCGCTGGGTGGCGTTCCGCCCCTAGTACAATGCCGGCATTTGCGGCGTTGTCGCTGATCGTGTCGAATACAGTGCGTGCCTTTCCAGTCTCAGGGTCTGCCCGCTTTATACGAGTGTCGAGGATTTCAATGGACGGAGTAACATAGTCGGTCGCTTGCAAAACCTGATCGCGATTCACATCCGCGCCACCAATGGCCTCCTTTATGACAAAAGCGATCTCGGCTTCGATACGGGGTTGGATGAAACGACCTGCGGGAACGGTCCCGCCATTTTCAAAGGCCATGTTGTCAAACAGGATACCACTATCAGGAATGTCGATATTCAAAGCATATTGCATCGCTTTTGAGGTCAGCCCGATCTTCCAGCCGATGACCTTGCGCCCTTCCGCCAATTTGGCACGATAGATGGCATTCTGCACTTCATAAGCGTCATCCATCGCCATTTCGGGGTAACGCAGTGTCAAAAGACCGATCTGTGCTTGCGTCCTTTCTGCATTCAGTAGATCTGTGGCAGCGCGCGCATGGTCTTCTGGGGTCATATCTGCTCGTCCTCGATGGTGTTGCGCAGGGTGCCGATTCCATCGACGGATACCTCAACCACATCGCCGGGAGCCAGGTATTTTGGCGGATCAAATCGTGCACCTGCACCAGTTGGGGTGCCGGTGACGATGATATCGCCCGGATGAAGGGTCATAAAGGTTGATATGTATTCAATCTCGCGCCGGATCGGAAACATCATCCGGTTCAACGTATCTTCCTGACGCAACTCACCATTCACATGGGTCTGAATGCAGGCGCTATCCAGTTGCACGGCATCAGTGAAAGGGACCAGCCAAGGGCCGATGGCACCCGATTTATCCCAGTTCTTGCCTTGGGTGACGTTGAACTTGGCGTGCCGAACCCAATCGCGGATTGTCCCTTCGTTGCACAGGGTCAAGGCTGCGATATGGCCATAAGCATCGTCCTGCGAAATCCGGCGGCCTGCTTTGCCGATCACGATGGCCACTTCACCTTCGTAATCCAGCGTGTGATTTTCAGGCGGTCGGATCAGTGGGCGATTATGGCCGGTAAATCCACTGGCGAAACGCGGAAATAGCGACATGTATTTCGGCTGGGCGCTTCCATCTTTGTATTCCGCGTTGCGATCTGGAAAGTTCACGCCAACGCACAGAATACGGCGGACATCCGGCATCACCATCTCAAAGGTGAAATCCGTGTGGGTTACGGGCTTTCCTTCGGCAGCCTTGGTCAATTGGCCAAACGCCCCGGCGGCGACAACCTCGTAGAGGCTTTTGAACTCGGCAAATTCGCTGTTTAGTGCGACCGCGCCTTCATCAGTGATCGCACCAAAAAATGTTTCACCGTTGGCAGTGTAGGTTGCAATGCGCATCAGGCCTCCTCGGCGTTATGGAACCCGCCCATACTAAGATGTTTTAGATCAAGCATACTTTGCTTACGGTGCGATGATGGGAGACGCAGACAGGTCTGGCTCGTTTACATCCACACCGACAAAGGATGTGCCGTGTTCAAACCAACTGCGCGGCGCCGGAGCGCCCCAGAGCGTTTGACGCTGCGGGTCCTTCAGGTCCCATTTGATCGGCTCCAGATCGGGGTCAACGGTCTGATAATCCGAGCAATAAATCTCAATCCGGTGTCCGTCGGGATCGAGTATATACAGGAAGAAAGCATTCGAAATACCATGTCGCCCCGGGCCGCGTTCGATGTTGTCCACATAGCCGGTGGTGGCCATTAGATCGAGCAGATCGATGATGTTCAGCGGTGTTGGCACCCAGAAGGCCACGTGGTGCATCCGTGGGCCTTTGCCATTGGTGAAGGCCATATCATGCACCCCACCCTTGCGGTGCATCCACGCTGCCCACAGTTTCTTGCTGTCTTCGTCTTCCGTATACTCGGTCACGCGGAACCCGAAATCACTATAAAATGCGACACTGTCATCAACATTGGTCGAGAAGCAGTTGAAGTGATCGATCCGCAGCGGTTTCACACCACGATAGAGCGCGTATTTCTGATGGATTGGCTCTAGGCGATCCATCTTGTGATAGAACTCCAGCGGTATGCCCATATTGTCCGAGGTTAACAGAGTCCGGCCCTGATAGGGGCGATCAACCCATGAGGTCGGTCGGCCTTTGGATATAAAATACGCCTCGGCCCGATCCAAATCATCCTCGCCGAATGTTTTGAAGCCCATTACCTCGACAGTCGCCGGCTGATTGGATTTCTGCAGGATCACACAATGATGTCCACGTTCCTCCATAGCGCGCAGGTAGACATGTGTGTCGCTTTCGTCCGAGACCTGCAAACCCAGAATCTCCGAGTAGAATTTGCGCGAAGCAACAAGATCGCTGACGTTCAGGCAAACATGGCTCAGCCGGATCGTGTTGAAGTCGGGGTACAGGTTGGGGGCTGGAACGGGCATTGAAACCTCCAGTTAAACGGGGAAGATGACGTTGGTCTGACCAGTGCCGGAACTTGGGAAATACTCGGTCACAACCTCGCATTTTTTGTCATAGGCGTCCCAACCCAACGCTCCGTAGAGCATCGACGTGTCATGCATCGAGCCTTCGCCGCAGCAGAAATTGGCATAGTCGCCCAGCATTTTCAGGAACGTGGCGTGGTCGCCGTTCCTCCACATCTCAAGCACATGCAAGTCCATCTGACGGTTGAATTCCGAGCTGATGGTGAAAGTGCCGTTATTGGCGGCATAATCCTTGTTCGCCCAGATCTTGTGCGACAACGAGCCTGACGCGACCAACAGCACCTTTTCATTGCTGGCCTCAACCGCTTCACGGATGGCTTCACCAATGACCCGGCTTTCGTCATGGCTATGCACCGTGGCCCAGGCCGCGACTGAGACGACTTTCATATCATGCTCGCGGCTCATGAAGCGCATCGGGACCAGCGTACCGTATTCCAGTTCGAGACTGTCCAAGTGATGCGCTAAAGTGTAGACGCCTTTGTCCGACGCGATCTTTGCGAGGGCATCACCCATTTCAGGATTGCCCTTATAGGAATAGGGCAGGTCCTGGATGAACTGCGGGAACTCGTTCGACGTGAACAAACCTTCGAATTTTTCATTGGCGTTGATGTGGAACCCGGCATTGATCACCCAATGCGTATCGCAGATGATCACCGTGGTCGCCCCGAGCGCTTTTGCACGGCGCGCGATTTTGCGGTGACCATCAATGGCAGGCTGGCGTTTGCCTTTAACCGGGCCTTCCTGCTCAGACATGAGCAGAGTCGGCACATGGGTCATTTTGGCGGCAAGAACGATTTCTCCCATGGTCTCCTCCTGGAGTTAAGGTTTTTCGCGCGTTTGTCGTCTGAGGGGCCGCTATAGCTTACCCAACTGCATGATCTTGTGCTGGCCTGTGGCAAAGCCGACATGCTTTTGTTCCATGTAGAACTCAAAGCTCCAGTCGCCGCCGTCGCGCCCGATGCCGGATGCTTTGACCCCGCCAAACGGTGTGGGCAGATGGCGCACGTTTTCCGAGTTCACCCAGATCATTCCGGCCTCAAGCTTGTCCGTGAAACGTAACGCACGGGTCAGATCGTTGGTCCAGACATAGCCGGTCAGACCATATTGCGTGTCATTTGCGATCTGCAGCGCCTCCTCCTCAGTCGAGAACGGGATCACGGTCAGGACAGGGCCAAAGATTTCCTCGCGTGCGATGCGCATTTGATTGTTAGCGTTAGTAAACAGGGTGGGCCGTACGAAGTACCCCTCTTCGCCCACCTTGACGCCACCGGCCGCGACAGTCGCGCCGTCTTCCTTGGCGATGTCGAAGTATGAAGTGACCTTGTTGTAATGCTCTTCCGTTACAAGAGGGCCAATCTCGGTTGCAGGGTCCAACGGGTGGCCGACCTTGATATTGTTCACGCGCTCGATCAGCTTGGCTTCGAACTCTTCCTTGATCGTATCCTGTACCAGCAGCCGCGAAGAAGACGTGCAGCGTTCGCCGTTGATCGAATAGATCATGAAGATCACCGCATCCAGCGCGCGATCCAAGTCGGCGTCGTCAAAGACGATGACCGGGTTCTTACCGCCCAACTCCAGATGCATCCGTTTCAGCGTGTCTGCGCCTTGCTTGGTAATGATGCTGCCCGTACGGCTTTCACCGACAAAGGCAATGGCTTTGATCAATGGATGTTCGGTCAGCCGCTTACCGGCGTCTGGACCAAAACCGTTGACAGTGTTCAGCACACCCTTGGGCAGACCGGCTTCTTCCGCGATTTCGACCAATAGCCGCGCAGACAGCGGTGAATCTTCAGCCGGTTTGTGGACGACCGTACAGCCAGCGGCCAGTGCCGGAGCGATCTTCCATGTCGACAGCATGAACGGGGTGTTCCACGGCGTGATGACACCAACGGGCCCGATTGGGACGCGGGTGGTTATGTTCATCAGTGTCGGTGATTTCAGGTGTTGACCATCCCGCGCCTGAACCACCTGATCGGCGAAATAGCGGAAATTCTCAGCCCCTCGCAGGGCGGCTTTGGACATGAAGCGCAGGGTCTGGCCGGTATCCCAGCATTCGCACAGCGCGATCTCTTCGGCTCTTGCCTCAATGCCATCTGCAACTTTAAGCAATATCCGGCGGCGCTCCGTAGCGGGCATGTCGCGCCAGTCTGCAAAGGCATTATGCGCGGCCTGTGCCGCCGTATCGATATCTTCCGCCGTGCCATGGGCAACGTCGCAGATCACCGATTTATCCACCGGAGAGATCGACTGAAACACCCCTGCTGACCCATCTTGATCTTCTCCTGCGATCCGGTTCTTTATCCCAGTCCTCTTGAAACGGGCAAGGAAACCATCAAGCCGTTCAATATTCTTGTGCAGGTCACTCATGGTCAGGCCTCCAGATGGTCGCGGATCGTGCCGGTTTTGGGGGAGAGGTCGGGATCGATGTCGCGCATCTCAAGCGACAGCGCGATGGAATGCTGGCTCATGGCGGGCTCCAGATAGGTTCGGGCCGCCTCGAAGATGCGCTGCGTTGCGTCCTTCTTGTCGGCCTGCGAACGACCGGCCCGCAGCCGGATCGAGATATCGATGAACCCATGCTTTGGATTTCCGTCTGCGATGGCATAGTGATCAACACGGATCGCTCGGACGCGAATGCCTGCTAGCGGAAAGGTGTCAATCTCAGCGGCCGTTGCACGGATGCAATCGCACAGACCGCCCATGTCGATCCTGTCTTCCAGATTCCAGGAATATTCGACGTGAAAATGCGGCATGATTCCTCCGTTATTAATTAACATGTTTAGCATTATGAGATTATGTCGTCAAGAAGTTGCGTTGTTAATCTTTGCATTTCCTGGGGCAGCACACTAGAAGGCGGCATGAACACTCAAAGCCATACCAAGAGCACCTCAAGGTCGCTTCCCATTGCATTATTGCGCGCCCGCGAAACGATCATGGCCCCCATCAGGGACATGCTGCAGGATATACAGATATCCGAGCAAAAGTGGCGCGTCCTGCGCGTATTGGATGAGCTTGGCGAGGTCGAGCAAAGCGCTATCGCCAAAGAAGCTTGTCTGTTGCTGCCCAGCCTGACGCGAATATTGCGCAGCATGGAAGCCGATGGGCAGGTCACACGTCGTCAGGACAGCCAGGATAAAAGGCGGACGATGGTGATGATTACAGATGCGGGTCGGCAGATTTTGAAAGACAACCTTCAAGCGTCATTGGCCATTTCAAATAGTATTGAGGCGCAGATGGGGCGAGAGAAGCTTGATGAGCTACTGGACCTACTTGAAGAGCTGCAAGCTGTTAAGGTTTGACCCCGCCAGTTGGCAAGCGGGGTCTGCGCGACGACTACAAACTCGACAATCCTGTATCCAGCGCTGACAGGATCTTGGCAACATCGTCGGATGTGACAATCAGAGGTGGGGAAATGATGATGTTGTTGCCAGATACGCGCACCATCACACCATCCTCATAAGCTGCCTTTTGCACCTGTATTGGCAGTTGTTTGGCAATCGGTGCTTTGGTTGCGCGGTCCGAGACCAGTTCCAGCGCGCACATAAGGCCCTCGCCCCCTCGGACGTCACCGATCACCTCGTGCTTTTCAGCCAGTTTCTTCAAGCCCTCGAACAGCTCATCCCCGCGTGCTGCAGCGTTTTCCCAAATCCGCAGACGATTGATTTCCGAAAGAGCTGCCAGTGCCGCCGCCGCGCCGACGGGGTGACCAGAATAGGTGTATCCCTGATCAACGGATGCCAAGCCGGTTGTGTCATTTTCAAATACCTCGGCAACTGCCCCCGAGATCATCGCGGCGCCAAACGGGAAATAGCCATTGGTGATCGCCTTGGCCGTCGTCATAATGTCAGGCTGGACGCCCCAATGTCTCGCTCCGCTTTCACTACCGGTTCGACCAAACGCCGTGATGATTTCGTCTGAGATCAGCAGAATACCGTTCTTCGAACAAACCTCACGCACCATGGGCATAAAGCTTTTGTGCGGCGGAATTACACCGCCAGCGCCCAAAATCGGCTCCATGATGAAGGCGGCAACCGTGTTGGACCCCTGGAACGCAATCTCGGCTTCAAGCGCTTTGACGCAAAGCTGAGCCAGGCGTTCAGGGTCGGTTTCGTCAAACGGGTTGCGATAGGTCCAAGGCGAAGGCACATGAAAACAGCCTGGCATCATGGGTTCATACACGGCGCGGAACTTCTGATTGCCATTAACCGAAGCGGCAGCGAAATGGGTGCCGTGGTATCCCTGTTTGAGACTGATGAACTTGGTGCGACCGGCCTCACCCCGGACTTTGTGGTACTGGCGTGCCAGCTTTAGTGCGATTTCCACCGAATCCGATCCGCCCGAGGTGAAGAAGGCGCGCGTAAGCCCGTCAGGGGCAAAGAACTGCGCCAATTCGTAAGACAGCTCGATCGCCTTGTCATTGCTCGTGCCCCGGAAGGTCGAGTAATACGGCAGCGCATTTAGCTGATCGGTGATCGCCTGTTTCACCGGATCGCAGGAATAGCCCAGATTGACGTTCCAAAGGCCACCCACGGCGTCGATGGCCTTGTGCCCGTCCACATCGATGATGCTGACCCCTTCCCCGCAGGTCAGAATGGTCGGAGGGTTGTTCCGGCTGTCAGCCGGGTGCGCCATCGGATGCCAGAAATGGCGGGCGTTGTTCTCCTTGAGGAAGTTGGAGTCTTTCATGTCGCGGTTCTCCGGGGGTTGTCCACTATCGCTTATGGGTGGAACTCGGTTGGAAAAGTCTCGGGCATCTGGCCGCCGAAATTTGCGGTCAGATCGCGCGAGAGGGATTGAAGGGATTTCAGAATCACGGGCAGGCGTTCACGGGTAGCTCTGATTTCTGGGACCGCGATCGAAATGGTCCCAAGGGCGACTTGGTCGATGCCAAAGATTGGGGTCGCAAATCCGAAAACGCCCTCTTCATAGCTGCCATTGCTGTTGGCCCAACCAGCCCGCTGGATCAGAGCAACTTTTTCCCTGATCAGATCCGGGTCTGTCAGAGTGGATTCGGTGAAACGTACCTGCGCTTCCTGATCCAGACGATCCAGCAGGAAAGGTGGGCCAAAGCTGAGCATACATAGACCAGCCGCAGTCGCGTTGACCGGGATGATCTCGCTTGGATCAAGGCTGACGCGAACGCTGTGCTTGGTTGTCTCAACCACAATGGCGGTTTGCAGACTGCCCTGTTCCAGCAGCGTCAGGTGCAGGCTTTCGCCAACCTCTTGCATGGCCAAGTGCATTTTCTGGCGCGCGCCTTCAAGGCCGGGTTTGGCAATCTCGCGCAGCGCCGCAAGCCGCAGCGCAGCCGGTCCGATGGTATAGGTCTTTGACTGCGGATTCTGTTCGATCAACCCGAATTCTTCAAGCGCTCGTAGGTGACGCAGGGCTGTCGCCTTATTCAATCCTGACAGGCGCGCGGCCTGGCTCAGGCCGATTTCGGCCATCGTATTCGAGAATAAGTCCAGCATTTTTAGGGCATTAAGTGCGGCACCCATGTGTTTTGCCTCCTTCCGCTGAGGTTATCCTTGACAGAATGAACTTAACAAAGCAAGATTATTATTGTTAACACGGTTCAAATAATGAACCATACGCTGGGAGGTGTAAATGAAAAAGTTTATTGCGGCAGCCGTGATGGCCGCCTCGGCAACGGCCGCTTTGGCAGAATACCCCGAAAAGCCGGTATCCTTCGTGGTTCCTTGGCCTCCGGGTGATCTTGAAGATGTCCTGACCAGAATGATCGCAGATGAATTTCAGGCGATGTACGGGGTACCGGCAGCTGTTGTGAACAAGCCCGGCGGCGGTGGTGGTCCTTTCCCCGGCGCAGTCGAAGTCGCCACAGCACCGGCGGATGGCTATACGATCGGGTCGTTTGTGATTGGTGTTCCGGTCATCGGGCCCGAGATTGGTATTCCTGAATTGAACCCGAACCCGTTTGAACCGATCGGCATCTTCCTGACCTACCCGTTCGTAATCGCGTCGAGCAAAGACGCCCCGTTCCAAAGCTGGGATGAGTTGGTGGAACACGGCAAGTCAAACGACGTGGCACTCGGCCACTTTGGCTCGGTTCTGCCACCCACGCAGGTTACTTTTGCCGCCGCTGTCAGCAGCGGTTTCGACTTTGCCAGCGAAGCCGCGTTCGATGCGCTGGACTGCAACACCTTGGCGTCCGGTGACGTTGATGTCATCAACACCACGCTCCAGCTTATTCTGCCCTGTCTGGATGAAGTGAACGTGCTGGCCAGCATCGGCGGCGACCGGATCGCTCTGGTACCGGATACGCCGACAGTGGTTGAGCTTAACCCAGACCTGCCATTGGCGCTGTGGAACGGATTGTTTGTTCACAAAGACACGCCGCCCGAGGCTCGCGAAAAAATCACCGCCGCAGCCCAAAAAGCACTGCAATCGGACAAGGCTAAAAAGCTTGCCGAAGAAACCGGTGCGCTGATCTATTGGCAGGATCCCGATGCTTCGAATGCCCAGATCGAGCAAGATAAAGCGTCATTCGCCAAAATAGAAGAGATTCTAGGCGAGTAACACCCCGGATCGAGGCGCGGGCAGTGATTTCCGCGCCTTCTTCATAGGGCTGGGAGGATGAAATGATCGCAAGAACGCTTCAGGACATGTTCAAACGGTATCGCCGTCCGGGTGATATTGTCTTTGCCGTATTGTTCCTGGCTTTCTCGGTGTTTCTGCTGTCTCAGCTTGGGGAGCAGACACAGGTCGTCAAGCGGACCAAATGGTTTGCTCAACCCGGTCTGTGGCCCACCGTTGCCGTGTGGTGCATGGTCTTGTTCAGCTTTTTACATTGGCTCAGCTCTGCCTTATCCGATCGGATCGATGGTCGTTGGGCCGAGGTCGGGTTTTGGGTCCGGTCTCTGGAATATGTGGCTTATTTCCTGATTTATGTCCTACTGGTGCCACAGCTTGGCTATCTGCCGTCCACCATGTTGTTCGCGGTGTTTCTGACGCTGCGCTCAGGGTTTCGAGGCTCGGGCGCGATCGGCATCGCAGCCCTGTTCGGCTTCGTCGTCACCATCGTGTTCCGAGCGTTTCTGCAAGTCAAAATCCCAGCAGGGGCTGTCTATGAATACCTTCCCGACTCGATCCGCGCCTTTGCGCTGACATATTTGTAGGGAGGCACGTATGGATACCCTTCTGTCCGGTGTTTCAATCCTGCTGCAATGGCAGGTCATCGTGGCCTTGTTCATCGGCTCGATCGGTGGTGTCATCATCGGCGCGCTGCCCGGTGTGGGCGCTGCCGTTGCCATCGCCATCCTGTTGCCCGCAACCTTTGCCTTTGAGCCCATCGTCGGTCTGACCTTGTTGTTGGGGATTTACGGATCATCCATGTATGGCGGCGCGATCCCGGCCATCCTGATCAACACGCCCGGCACGGCGGTCAATGCGCTGACGACCTATGATGGCTATCCAATGACCAAGCGCGGCCAAGGCCACAGGGCGTTATCGCTGGCTTATTCAGCTTCATTCTTCGGGGGGGTCTTTGCCATCATCTGCCTGATGGTCCTCTCGCCCGTGTTGGCCATGATCGCCCCGCATTTTGGCAGCCGCGAGATTTTTTTGGCCGCGTTGCTAGGTATTGTTCTGGTCGTTTTAGCCCATCGAGGACAGATCTTTGCAGCAGGTATGCTTGCTGCATTTGGCGTCTTTTTGAACACGGTCGGACTGGAGCCCGTCAAATATACGCGCCGCTATACATTCGATCAAAGTTGGCTGGCGTCAGGCGTTGACCTGATCGTGGTTGTGCTGGGCCTGTTTGCGCTCAGCCAGGCTTTTCTTTTGCTGTTGGAAAAGAACCACGCTCCAGAGGACACCCATGTCAGCGGGAATATCTTTGCAGGTTTGAAGGAACTGTTGGGCCTGAAACGGATCGCTACCGTTTCTTCAAGCGTCGGGGTATTCATGGGCATGGTGCCGGGAACGGGTGAGTTCACTTCGCAGTTTCTGTCATACACTTATGCTCAGAAAAGCTCGAAAAATCCCGACAAATTCGGCGATGGCTCGCCCGAAGGGTTGGTGGCATCTGAAGCCGCGAACAACGCCGTGCCGGGGGCAGCGATGATCCCCCTACTCGCCCTCGGTATACCCGGCGAAGCGCTTACGGCGATGATGCTGTCGGTCTTCTATGTTCACAACGTGATCCCCGGCCCGCAACTGTTTGAGAACCAGATGGATTTCGTCATGGCCCTATATATGGCGCTGATCCTGCTGAATGTGATCGTTCTGGTCTTTCTGCTGTTTTCGACAAACCTGCTGTTAAAGATCATTCAAATCCCCACACGCTTCCTCGGCGCGATGATCCTGATCCTTGCTTTTGTCGGAGTATACAGCCTGCGCAATTCGATCACCGATTGCGCGATCGCTGCGGGGTTTGGCGTCTTTGGTCTGATCCTCAAACGGCTTGATCTGCCGATCGTCCCGATCATCCTGGGCATGGTATTGGGTGGAATCATGGAAACCAAGCTTCGCAGCGCAATGGCTCGGGTCAAGACGCCGCTGGACTTCATCGACCGGCCCATCGCAGCCATTCTGTTCGGCCTGATTGTGCTGATCCTGATCCTGCATTTCCGCACGCTGTACTACGAGTTCAAAAACAAGCTGCGCCCCGAACCCCATGTCCCAGCCGTGGATTCCGACCACCCGAACCAACAAGGATAGCTTTCATGGATCAGTCTTCCATCGATGCCTTGCGCGTGCAGGAGATTGCCCCACGCGGACACTTTATCAATGGCGATTTCCGTGCCGGTGAAACTGGCGCCCTGCATGAGGTGCTGTCGCCCATCGACGGCCAGCCTCTCGCTCAAATCGCCGAGGGCAGCCCGGCGGATGTGAATGCAGCGGTGCGCGCCGCGCGGACCGCGTTTGAGGATGGCCGGTGGTCGCGCATGGCCCCTGCAGGACGCAAGAAGGTTCTGCTGAAACTGGCGGATCTGATCGAATCCCGTGCGCTTGAGATCGCGGTGCTGGGCGTACGCGACAACGGAACCGAGATCAATATGGCCTATAAGGCCGAGGCGCTCTCGGCTGCGGCCACTTTCCGCTACTATGCCGAAGCCATCGACAAGATTTACGGGCAGATTGCCCCGACGAGCAACGATGTTCTTGGCCTCGTACATCATGCGCCTGTCGGTGTTGTCGGGGCGATTGTGCCCTGGAACTTCCCGCTGATGATTGGCAGTTGGAAAATCGCCCCTGCCCTTGCGGCGGGCAACTCCATCGTCTTGAAGCCTGCAGAAAGCGCATCGCTCAGCCTGCTTAAAATCGCTGAGCTGGCTGCCGAAGCCGGAGTTCCGGATGGCGTCTTCAACGTGGTGACCGGGCGCGGGTCGGTCGTGGGGGAAACTTTGGCCTTGTCGATGGATGTGGACATCATGGTCTTCACGGGATCCGGCGCGACAGGTCGGCGACTGCTGGAATACTCGGCGCGGTCCAATCTGAAACGCTGCTATCTGGAATTGGGCGGCAAGTCTCCGAACATCGTCTTTGCGGATGCCCCGGATCTGACCGAGGCCGCCAAGGTCTCGGCCGCCGGGATTTTCCGCAACTCCGGACAGGTCTGTATCGCGGGCTCGCGCCTGCTGGTGCAGCAGGACATCTACGAGGATTTTGTCGCCGAGATCACGCGCTACGCCGCAGCCTATCGCGTTGGTGATCCGTTGAACCTGAACAGCCAGATTGGTGCCGTGCACAGCCTGCCCGAGTTAGAGGCCAATTTGGAGTTCGTTACCAAGGCCGAAGCTGAAGGTGCCGAACGTCGTACGGGCGGAAACCGCATTCTGACCGAAACCGGGGGCTACTATATGTCCCCCACAGTTATGGCAGGTGTCAAAGAAACGGATCATCTGTTTCAGAACGAAGTCTTCGGCCCAGTCTTGGCCGTGACCCCGTTCAATGACGAAGCCGAGGCGATCCGGCTTGCCAATGCCACAGTCTATGGGCTCGCAGGCGCAGTCTGGACTTCAAACCTCAGTCGCGCGCATCGCATGGTGGCCGAAGTGCGGACCGGGGTCATGCATGTGAACACCTATGGCGGCTCGGACCTGACCGTTCCGCTTGGGGGCGTGGGTCAATCCGGGAACGGGCATGACAAATCTTTGCACGCGCTTGAGAAGTACTTTGAATTGAAAACCGCCTGGATAAAGCTCTGACTGCGGGGTGTCTGTACGACATGTCTTCACCGCTTTGTCTGGGGCCCATAGGTCGCATGAATAGGAGGAACCAATGACCACAAAGACAATCCTGCTGATTGGGACCTACGACACGAAAGAACCCGAGATGCGGTTCATCGAACAGGCGATCAAGGCGCAGGGCGCGGATGTGTTGACGATGGATGTCTCGGTATTGGGCGACCCTTTGGAGCCAACCGACATCTCCAAGCACGACGTCGCCCAAGCGGCTGGAATGACCATCGAAGATGTCATCGCACAAGGGGACGAGAACAAAGCCTTTCGCGTGATGTCAGACGGTGCCTCAAAGGCCGTTACCCAAGCCTATGCGGATGGGCGATTTGACGGGATGCTGGCGACCGGGGGCACTATGGGCACCGATCTGGCCCTGGACTGTGCACAGGCCTTGCCCATGGGAGTGCCTAAATACATCGTGTCGACCGTCAGTTTTTCTCCGCTGATCCCGCCGCACCGACTGGCTCCGGACATTCAGATGATCCTGTGGGCCGGGGGGCTCTACGGTATGAATTCGATCTGCCAATCCTCGCTTGCGCAAGCTGCTGGCGCTGTTGTTGGTGCCGCAAAGGCTGCCACTGTACCGGATCGTAGCAAACCGCTGATTGGGATGACCAGTCTTGGATCCTCGTGTTTGCGCTACATGAAAACGCTCAAACCAGCGCTGGAAGAGCGCGGGTTCGAGGTTGCCGTTTTTCATTCCACCGGAATGGGCGGCATGGCTTTCGAAAAACTGGCGGGTGAAGGGGCGTTTGCCTGCGTCATGGACTTCTGCATGCAGGAATTCGGGAACCTGATGGCGGGTTCCGTGGTCTCCAGCGGTGAGGATCGCGTGACAAATGCCGGGCGTGTGGGCACACCACAGCTGGTTGCGCCAGGCGCGCTGGACCTTTTGGACTTTGCCGGATGGCAGGACATCCCTGACCAGTATGCCGACCGTCCATTTCATGAACACAACCGCCTGATAAAAAGCTCGGTCTTCAATGGCGATGAACGCCGTGCCTGGGTGCGGGAGCTTGCCAACCGATTGGAGGCCGCAACTGGCCCGGTTCACTTTTTTCTGCCCGTTCACGGGGTCGAAGCCTGGGACAAGGAGGGTGAAGAGGCGTATGATCCCGAAGCCCTGGCCGAGATGATGGATGAGGCCCGTAAAGTCATGCCCGGGCGCGTTCCTATGACCGAAATAGACGCACATATCAACGATGCCGCGTTTTGCGATCATGTATTGGCCCAGTTCGACGAATGGGTCGCAGAAGGCGTGGTCACAACATAAATTCGGGATTTACGCCCGTCTTTATGATATACACGCAGGTCAAACACAGCCTCGGTGGCGGTGAGTTCGGGCGCATTCTTCCACGTGCGGCCGACTTGCAGCTGGATGCATAACCATCACCGCTTGGATACTTGTCAAAGACTATTTTTCGGCGGAACCGTGTCACCGGTTCAAGGTGGCCAAAGACCTGCGCAGTAAGTGAAGAATTGAACTCGACAAATGCCCAGGATTAGCGACCCGTTCCGCCGGTGACGTTGCCAATATTGAGCGGCAACCAAACCGTTGGACCCGCATTTAGACGATCGGTCCAACCCATGAAAGGAGCGAGGAAATGCTAACCACGATTGCGATTTGGTATCTGAACCCAGAAACCCGGTCCGAAGGTATTGCTGCACTCCGGCAGCTTGCTAGGGACGTCAAGAAAAACGAACCTGATACCTGGGGTTACCTTGTGCACTCAGGTGGCGCGGACTCGGTCCCGCCATGCGATGACGATAAGATTGTGTTCGTGGAAATCTACAAAAACGAAAAGGCATTTAAAAAACACCTGAGCAAAGGATCGGATTTTTCGAAGTTCCTGAAAAAAAATGGTCACCTTTTTCTTTCTGCCCCAGGGAGCGAGAGCCCATTCTTTCAGGTCATGAACGTTGATCGCATTCAGGGATTCGTACGCCCCGAAGCTGGGTCGAGCAACGGCTAAAGGTAGGTCGGGCGATCCCGGCCACCCCAAGGAAACCCTGTAATTTTGTTGATCCACGGGGTTTTGCGCCGGGTAAAGTTGCAGCCTGGTTCATCCATCAGGAATTGTTGGGCGACGCATTGTTGATATTATGTTATAAGAAGCCGTGATTTCGTTCTATCGTTTCTAATTTTGACCTGATCTATCTAAACTTACGAAGGCGACCATTTTGGTAAGTCCTGACGTTAATTGCCCAAATTGTGGTTCGGCCAATCCTGCCGGATCGAAGTATTGCCAAAGCTGTGGAAACGCCCTGTCCCTTACGTGTACAGCGTGCGGAGCCCCAACTTTGCAAAAGGCAAAGTTCTGCACGGCCTGCGGTGCGTCTTTGGTCGGATCAGCGTCGGTCAACAACTCAGAGCCAGACAATTCACCGCCACTAACGCCCGCACCCGAAAATGTTGCGGAACGACGGCAACTGACCGTCATGTTCTGCGATCTGGTTGGTTCTACCGCGTTGTCCGAAAAATTTGATCCCGAAGACTATCGTGAGCTTATCACCCAATATCGCGATCTGGTCGGTAGCACGGTTGCGAAATTTGGCGGTGAGATCGCAAACTATGCGGGTGATGGTGTTGTAGCTGTCTTTGGTTACCCCGTCGCGCAAGAGGCGAGTCACTATTCGGCCGCGCTGTGCGCGCTTGAAATTACTCAGATGGCAGAGGGTATTGAAGTTGGATTTTCCAGCCAGCCGGTTGCGACCAACGTTCGTATCGGAATGCACACTGGACCCGTTGTTGTTGGCACCGCCAACAGCTCGTCATTGGACGAAAAGATGTGGCTGTTCGGAGACACACCGAACGTGGCCGCGCGCATTCAGTCCGTTGCCGAGGTCGGGCAAGTCGTGATCTCCGAGGTGACGCGACGCCTGATTGGTGAACGGCTCGACTTTGTGTCTTTGGGCGCGCCGCAATTGGCAGGGATTAGCGCTCCGCTAGAGCTGTTTGAGGCCCGGCAGAAGGTTTTGGGGTTCGAAACGGGGCGCAAAGACTTTTCACACGACAAAACACCAACCATCGGTCGGACGGCGGAAATTGCCTTGGTCCGATCTCGGTGGGAGGGTGCGCTGGAAGGTGAAGGGCAAGTGCTGTTGCTGACCGGCGATGCGGGTGTCGGAAAATCTAAGATCGCCTTTGGGCTAAGCGATGACCTGGCCGAAGAAGATGCGTCGCAATTCATTCTGTTCGGCTCACCGCTTCATCAAAGCAGCGCATTTTACCCGATAAAAAACGCGCTTACGGCGTTGACCGGAATGACACCTGATGAGACTCCAGAACAGAAGCGGGCTAAGATCATCGGGTTTTTGTCTGAACTCGGTCTCGATGATCCTGACTGTGTTATGCCCATTCTGCGCCTAGTGGCGCTGGAAGACACTTCAATCCCAGCTGAACCAATGGCGCCTGAACGGGAAAAGGGTGCGTTGATCGAAGCGTTGCTGCGGCTTTGCGCAGGATTAGAACAATCTTCACCGCTGATGTTGTTGCTGGACGACGTACATTGGTTCGATGCTTCCACGCTTGAGTTTGTCGACGGATGGGTTGAACAACTATCAAGTAGACGCTGCCTGGTCTTGATGACCGCCCGCAGTGAATTCCAGTCACCCTGGCGAAACCAGTCACATGTTACCACCTTGGAGCTGAACCGTCTGGTCCGGCGCGATATCTTCAAACTGGTTGAAAGCATTTCGGGGATCCGGCCTTCGGATGAGGTTCTGACCCAGTTGGCAGACCGAACCGATGGCGTGCCGCTGTTTGTCGAAGAACTGACTAAAATGGCGATGGAATCCGGTCTGCTGGCAAGCCGGGGGCAAAGCAAGGCCGAGTTGTCCATGGCGATTCCGGAGTCTCTGCAGGATTCCTTGATGGCCAGGCTGGACCGATTATCCGCCAGCCGCGAAATCGTGCAGGTCGCTGCTGCAATCGGGCGCAACTTTGAAAGAAACCTGCTTAGCCACGTTTTGAAATGGAGCGACCAGGAAATCACCAGAGCGTTGGAGCAGCTACTTGAAACAGAGTTGATTGTTCCCGCCGGGCTGAGAGGCGTGGAAGACACATATCGGTTCCGTCACGCCTTGGTACAGGATGCGGCGTATCAATCCATGCTGCGTTCGACAGCGTCCAGATGGCACGGTCAAATCGCGGCGGTTCTTGAAGAGAACTACAAGGAAATTGTTAAACACGAGCCAGAGATTCTGGGCCATCACTATTGGCGGGCCGGTGATTATTTGGCGGCCGAGCTCAATCTTATGCGGGCCGCGCGCCAGGCATTGGATCATTCTGCAAATGTTGAGGCCATCACCCATCTGCAACACGCCCTGGAATGTCTGCAGGAACTGCCTGCGTCGCAAGACCGCGACCGGCGCGAGATTGATCTGCAAATCACCATCGCGGTTCCTTTGGCGTTTGTACGAGGATACGCACACAATTCGGTCCTTTCCGCATATGCCCGGGCACAAACCTTGTGTCGTGAATACGGCGAAACAGAGCGGTTGTTCAAAGTCGTCTATGGCCAGTTCCGATCGACAATGCTGGGGGGCGAATATGCTGTATCGAAACAGAATGCGGATCGCCTGGTGTCGCTTTGTCAGGATCTGAAAAGCCCTCTTGCCATTGTATCCGCCGAGAGATCACTTGGCTCGCTACAGACATATCTTGGCCAGCCGCAGGACGCCCTAACGCATCTGCAGGCAGGGATTGATGTCAATCTGTCGCTTGAGCACCGGTTCATGGGGCTGGATTTTGACGTCGTTGATCTATCCGTCGCGCTTCAGGGATATCGTGCGCTGTCTTGCTGGTTGTCAGGCGACACGAAAAGCGCTTTGGAAGCGATCGAAAAGGCCGTGCTTCACGCGGAAGAAACAGCGCATCCCTTCAGTCAATCCTTTGCAAATGCATTTCTGGGTTGGATCTCGCAGTTCCGCGGTGATGAAGACCTTGTACTGGAAAGCTCGGCCAATCTGATTGCGCTGTCAGAGGAGTACTCGTTTCAGTTCTGGCGTGGATGGGCGCGGATCATGAACGGATGGGCACGCCGGAACGAGTTGGGCGACGGCACGCTGAAGGAAATCGAACTTGGTCTTCAGGAATGGCGGGATACCGGCTGCCGGCTGGGGTTGAGTTTCTTTCTGTATCTTTATGCAGACGCGGCCATCCTGCACGGACATCTCGAACTCGCAGAAGAGCTTTTGGACGAAGCCGAGAAGATCACTTTGGGAGGGGGTGAACAATTCTGGATTGTCGGTTTGACCCGGCTAAGAGGACGTCTGGCGCTTGCCCAAGGTCATGAAGAAGCGTGTATCGATCATTTCGAGCAGGCTGTCAGTTTGGCGCTGGACCGCGGGCATTTTGGTCCGCTGCTGCGTACGATCAAAGAGCTGGCAAAGCTTGATCCAACCCCCGATTGCCTGAACCGGATCAAAAAAGCGGTTGAAGAAGTCGCCGGGTTCGATGGTCCGGATTTGGCCGAGACACGCTCTATTCTGAGTAAACTTGGAACTGCAAAAACGGAGAGCTCATCACAGGACATTTGAAACATACGAGATAGTCAAAGCCAGTCGGGAGGACATAGCCATTATGACTAAGAAGAAATCAAAAGGTGACCGCTGCCATCAGACGAATGTCACCGGTGTCATGCCAAAACTGCCCAAGCAGTTTGATACGTTTCCCTTCTATTATGCCTCTCTGCAATGCCAATGGATGTATTGGTATACCCCGGTCGAAGCCGCCAAACCCTTCGTCAAGGGTACAGGATTGTGCGTGGCGGAGTTCCCCGATGAAAATGGAAAGAACAAAGCTGTCATTCTATTGAATTTTCAACGCTACACCGCCCACTATGACAATTCCTTGGGCTTTGTGAACGAGGTTGAATTTAACCTTCTGGCTTACCCTTCGAACCGGGTGCCCGGCGTTCCGAAGATGTCCCTGACCGAGTATCTGCACGGCCGCGATCAGACCAAGACCATCGGGCATCTGCGAATACACGTAGCCGCAGACAATGCGGTTGCTGTCAAGGCTGGGCGTCAGGCCTTTGGCGAGCCCAAGTTTCTGGGGCAGTTCAATTACAAAGTGCCGTCGCTGAACGCCAAGATGAAAGGCCATCCGCCAATCTCTCCGAAATCCTGGTGGATTCAATTGGTCAACCCCGACGACCCGCAAACCATCGTCTACGATTTGACCGCCGATTTGGGAAAGCTTAGTGGCAATCAGTGGACGACAACAAATTGCACTCCGATCCCAGAATTCGCGACCGGTCTTGGCCGCACTGTTTGGACCCGCTGGACAATCTCGGGCCTCTTCGAAACTGCAATGCTGGACAACAAGGACGGCAAGCGCATCGCCAAGACATTCAAACTGAAACTCGGCAACAACGATTTCCCGATGACACGGGACATGCATCGGTTGTTCACCGACTTCACCCCTGTCGCCGTACAGGTTTTTGAAAGCCCCCCCGCCTGCTTCGAGCCTCGCGGGTTCTACGTGGATGCCATTGATGGAGACCGCCATGTCACAGCATGACAACAGTCCCGCCCATCAAGCCTTCCTGACGGTCAGCGCGGCATTGACGGGTTACAATAGTGCCGAGTTGCAAGGGACCGGGTGCACCGGGGAATACTGGCATCAATTCCGACAGGTTCTGCCAGAAGAGATTTTGAGCCGGTTTCTGTCTCACGCTCAATCCCTCGGGCAAGGGGACGATGATCAGATTATCCGCCAAACTTATCTGTCGGACAGGTGCCTTGGCCCGATTGCGCGTTCGCTGATTCAGCTTTGGTACACGGGTCAGTGGGTCCCGCTTTCGCAAGAATGGCGCGAAAGCTACGGCGCTTCTCGCTTTGATGTGGTCAAGATCATCTCGACACGCTCGTACAAGGAAGGGTTGGTCTGGGACGCCATCGGTGCCCATCCCATGGGGGCAAAGCAGCAGGGTTTTGGTGCTTGGGCGCTTGAACCTCCTCGGAAACGGGAGGCGGGCCAATGAACGCGATTACAGACGACGACAGAACCTATGATGTGGTCATTGTCGGCGCTGGATTTTCTGGTGCCATTCTGGCGAAAGAGCTTGTGTCAGCAGGGCATACAGTTCTGATCCTCGAGGCCGGTGCAGATCACGGTAAAACGTGGGAGACCTACCGATCCTATCTGGATCAGTACTACCTCTCGTTGGCGAAAACACCGAACTCACCCTACCCGGATCTGCCGACTTTGCCGTCACCTTCGGTGCTGGACATTACGGCGGTTCGCGGCACCGAACCGGACACGAACGGGTACTTTGTTCAACGTGGCCCGTTGCCCTTCGGCAGCAACTATCTGCGTGCCTATGGCGGAACCTCCTTGCATTGGCTGGGCACCAGCCTTCGGATGATGCCCGCAGATTTCGAAATGCAGAGCAGGTTCGGCCAAGGGGTCGATTGGCCATTTGGCTACAAGGATATTCGATCCGATTATGAAAGAGCCGAGTGGGAAATCGGCGTCTCTGCGGACGCCGAGGAACAGACACCCAGAGCATTGGGAATAAAGACCTCGGGCAAGCATGATAACCGGGGGTACTTTGCTAAAGGATATGACTTCCCCATGCACTCGATACCCTCGTCTTATATCGACGGGTTCTTTGCCCGGGCAGACGGCATGCCCATTGAAATTGGCGAAGACCCTAAAGATACAGTTAGACTGAAAGTCTCACGCACTCCACAAGGCCGCAACTCAACCCCGCGCAAGCCAAAAAATGCCAATGGCATACCTGTGGGCCGTAAGATGAGGCCCCAATTCCGACCGCGCGGGTCAACCGGCCCGTTTGCTTATATGGGCCAGCGCTGCGAGGGCAACTCAAGCTGTATCCCGATCTGCCCAATCCAGGCAAAATACAATGCAATGAAAACGCTGGATGATGCCAGGCATCTCCGCAAACATCACATGCAGACAATCACGCAAGCCGTGGCATCCAAAGTCGAACTTGCCGAAAGCGGTCGCGTTTCGGGTATCGTTTACAAGAAGTACCCTTTCCCCGGCGTCGCGCAATACGAACTGCGCCGTGCCAAGGGCAAACAATACGTCCTTGCTGGTGGAGCGGTGGAAAACGTAACTCTTGCGCTGGCTTCCGAGATTTGTCGGACCAGCGGCGAACTGGGCCGCAACCTGATGGATCATCCCTACATGATGACTTGGGGTTCCGCGCCCGAGCCGGTTGGTCCGTTTCGTGGGCCGGGATCGACGTCAAGCTACGCCAATTTCCGGGACGGGACCTTTCGTGACAGAACTGCCGCACATAGGCTCGAGATCGGAAACTGGGGCTGGAACTTTGCCACCGGGGCCCCAAACACGGATGTGGCGCGCTTTGTTGAACAGGAGAACCTCTTTGGCAAAGCGCTTCGTGACAAATTATATCACGATGTTCAAAGACAGGTTCGCATCGGTACGATGGTCGAACAACTGCCCCGCTCGACCAACCGAGTCACGATTGATCCCGCCTATCGCACACCGATGGGTGAATATCGCCCTGTGATCAGCTATGATCTGGATGACTATTCGCGGGCCGGTTTGGCAACTGCCTATGACACTTGCACCCAGATTTTTCAGCGCCTGGGTATTCGAAACCACACGGCCTACAACCCATCTGACGCCGGATATTTCACCTATGACGGCCGGGGATACACGTTCTTTGGCGCAGGTCATCTTGTCGGAACCCATCGGATCGGAACACACCCGCGCAATTCGGTGACTAATGACGTAATGCGAACCTGGGATCACGACAATTTGTGGATGGTAGGCGCCGGATCGATGCCAACAATCGCAACATCGAACCCGACACTCACGATGTCGGCAATGGCTTACCGAGCCTCCAGAGCAATATCGGATGCTGTTCGGAAAGGGGGTGCAAAATGACCTCGAAAGACAAACTGGAGAAAGAGCGCGCGACACTGTGTAAACTGTTTCAGGACGCGCTTATTCTTGAACTCACTACCATTCCACCCTATGCGACTGCGTGTTATTCGATCCTCGAACAAGGCCAGTATGACCGGTCTGAGCCAACAATCGTAAACGCCGAACCCATCGAAGTGATCCGGCAGGTTATGGTCGAAGAAATGCTGCACATGGTTCTTGCGGCGAATGTCATGAATTCGATAGGCGGAACTCCGGAGCTGAACAATCCTAAGCTGCTACCCAAATACCCCCAGCCACTGCTAAACGGGCGCGGTCCAACTGTTTATCTGCGCAGGTTTACGCCAGACCAAATCAAGAGCTTTCGTGCGGTTGAAACGGCACCAAAAGATGAAAGAGCTGCGAAAAGCGGTGATTATCATACGATCGGAGGTTTTTACATCTACATCCGGGAAAGGTTGCGCAAAGCCTGTGATACTTATGGGGATGCCGCGATTTTTACTGGTAATGAGGCACGACAAATCACCGACGCCGACTATTTCGGTGCTGGAGGTGAGGTGATCGAGGTGATTGGCACCCCGTCGCAGCGCCGTAAGGCCGCGCTGAAGGCGATAAAGAAAATCATGGATGAAGGGGAAGGCGCAGACCTTGGTCACAGAGCTGGCGACAATGACATCATCCCTGGCCCTGACCACCGCGAGGATGTTGCGCACTATTTCAAATTCAACGAAATCCTGCACAGCCGGTATTATAAGCCAGATGATAGCATAGACGGCCCGCCCACCGGTGGCGACCTCATCGTCGATTGGAGCGCGGTATCCCCGATGCGGGATGATCCGTCCGAAAAGGACTTCAAAAACGCGCCAGAGATCGCAGAAATATCTGCTGAATTTAACGCGGCCTGGTCCGGCCTGCTTGATGGTCTGCACATCGCGTTCAACACGGACAAGACTGCGCTAAGGTCATTGGTCCCAGCAATGTATGACATCAAGTCTCTGGCGCAGAAATTGATGCGTATTCCTTTGCCGGATGGATCAGGGGAAACTGCCGGACCAACCTGGACGTATCTTGCAAAGAGAAAGAGTTGATCGCTCGTTTCGTTGCAAGTCGATGAATACACGCCGCAGCTATTTGGTCAAATTCGGAAAGCAATAATTTGCTGTATTAACAGCAGCATAGCGCAGTCCTGAATCGGCCAAAATGATCTGAAATAGCACTCGAATAGCGCTATTTATCGTGCGTTGTTTCTTGACTCACCCAGGATGCGTGAGGATTTGAATCCACGACGATGACTTCGGTCAATCGATATGAACCCACCGGGCGCGCATCACATGCCAGTTGGTGGTGAAACTGCGAAACTAACGCATCGCCGTCATCTCCCGTCAGCAATCGCTTTCAGAGACGCAAATGTGGGCACGCGAACGCAGAAGCGAAGACCTAGGGTGTTTTCTGGACCGTGAATAGCTCAACCTCCGAGGGACTGGACTTGCAAAGGCCCAGAAAACCGGCCCTATTAACCGCAATCAGCCGCCGCTCAGTCGTAAGCTGCCGTCACGATCATTTCGACCTTCAATACATCACGGGTGAGCTTGGATTCTCCGCAGGCGCGGGCGGGCGCGTGGCCTTCGGGCACCCAAGCGTCCCAAACGGCATTCATCTCGGCAAAGTCTGCCATATCCGCCAACCAGATTTCGCATTTTAGGATGCGGGTCTTGTCGCTGCCTGCCTTTTGCAAAAGATCCTCAACCTTGGCCAGAATGGCCTGCGTCTGATCTGCCACGGTCGGCGCGTCCGAAGTCTGACCGCACAGGTAGGCAACGCCGTTGTGTTTGACGATCCGGCTCATGCGCTGACCGGTTTCGATGCGGGTGATTGTCATAACTTGTACTTTCTCATTGTTGAATTTAGCAGTGATTTGAGCTGCCCACGGCACAAGCGTTGAAATGCCAATGGGAGCCATAGATCAGAAGCCGGCATTACGAGGCCGAGGTTCATTCAAGTCAGATTGTCCGCCAGTTCATTTTGATATCCAAAAAGGGCCGGCAGCCCGCCGGTGTGCAGCAGAATGACCTTCTGACCCTGTTTAATCTTCTGGCTTTCAACCAGATGCATCAAACCGGCGAATGTCTTGGCGGAATAAACCGGGTCGAGGAAAACCCCTTCGGTCCGTGCCATTTTTTCCAGTGCGGCACGCGTTCTTGCGTTCACTTTGCCGTAACCTGGCGGCAATGCATCGTCATAGACATCGATCCGCGCCTGCAATAGAGCGGCATCAACATCCAGCAAGTTTGCAAGTTTCTGTAGAACGATCATCATGCGGGCGTGTTGCTTCTCGCGATCTCTGCGCACGCATATTCCAAATACCGGGGCCGTGCTGCCTTCCAGTGCTAGACCGGTTAGCAAACCGCCATGCGTAGCACCACTGCCTGACGGCACAACCACCGCATCGAAATTGGGCATCTGGGCGCACAATTCCTGTCCGCCAACGACATAGCCCAACGCCCCCAGAGGTGGATTATTCAAGCCCAGATGAATGACGTATGGCGTGCGGCCTTGGGCCTTCAATTCGTCAGCACGCGCGTGCAATGCCGCATCGGCCCCAGCTTCGTCTTCGCCCTCGGGATAGCTCATATGCTCGGCACCCAGAATCTGTGCCAAAAATACGTTCCCGGACCTGTAATACTCTTCGTTCATATCTGGGACACGCTCTTCTAATTGAAGCACGGATTGCATGCCCAGCTTAGCGGCCGCCGCAGCTGCAGATCGGACAAAATTGGACTGAACAGCACCGGTGATTAGAATGGTATCGGCACCTTGTTGCTGAGCATCGCCGAGGTAGAATTCGAGCTGCCGTGTTTTATTGCCGCCAAACACAAGCTCCGTCAGATCATCGCGCTTGAGCCAGAGATCGATCCCCAATTCCGCCGACAACCTGTCCAAACGTTCCAGAGGTGTCGGGCCCGACATAAGCCGGGCGCGAGGAAATCTCTCCAGATTGTCGTTTCGTTGCATCGTGTACCTCCCGGGATTATGCAATCATATAGGCGCGCTGGAACAGGACACAGCAGGCGATGAAAGAAACCACGCGGATCGCGGCTATGACGACCGACTGCGGCAAGTAAGGGCCTCCTGCCCGTCCAAGCAGGCTGCCTACCAGTGTGATAATGACAAAGCCGAGCAGTTGCGGCCCGTATGTGATCGCCTGCGTTTCGGACAGGCTGTGCAACAGGAATGCAATGCCATAAGCCACCAGCGCGATGGGTTGCACCAGCTTGGCCACCTCTTTGGCTGAACGGCCCTTTGCGATCAAACCAAACACCATAAGCGGGCCCGGTGTTGCCGCCCAGACGGTTGCAAGCCCGGACAGTCCTGTAATGGCTGAAAACCCAAAACGCCCGATTGTGCCGCGCAAGGGAAGCAGGGTGGTGATTAAGCCGATCAACAACAAGCAGGCCGTCAAGGCCAGAACAAACGCCTCGTTCAACAACGGATAAACAGTAAGACCGGCAACTACACCGACACAACATGCGATGATAGCATTAAGAATGAGTGGCTTGTTGTTCTTCAATACATGACGATCCGTCGCGACTACTGACACAAGGGTATTCAGCAACAGCAATATGGGAACTGCCGTCGAGGTGCCGAGCAGGATCATCATCGGGGGACCCGCGATGATACTGAAACCGATGCCCACGCCAACCTGCAGCATTGCCCCGAGGCAAATGGCGGCCATCAAAATAGACAGATCAATGGTCACATAGCACTCCTGCAGCTTTGGCATTGTTGCAAGACCTCAGATATCCTGAGGTTACGGCCATGGTCCATGTCATTCCTTCATTCGAATTGATTGGCACGCACTAACGCTGCCAGGGCATCAATCCAGAGTATAGCTCGCGGGCCGCTACGGAATGTGCCATTTGCGCAAGTGTCGTCAGATCATAAACGGGAAGGCGCAGTTCTTCCTGAAGGCGCGATGCGTAGGGCGGCAGGTCTGTACACTCCAAAACCAATGAGCGGATATCAGGGGCCTCAAGCATCAGGCTACGGGCTGCGTTCAGGACCTCGGCCTCGATCAGGTCTGTGTCCATACGGGTGCGGGTATTCCGCAAGATCACTTCTGCAAATTCACTAGTGTCCTCCAGTCCCTTCACCGCCACCGGAACACCGGCGGCACCGACGCCTTCAAAATGCCGGGCAGTCAAAGCAGAAGCGTCTGCAGTCAAAACACCCACCGGAGCGTTCGCGCCGGTCATGTGATAAGCCAGCGGCACCTGGATCAGGCTGGAAGCAAACACCGGAACTGAAACCGCTGCAGCCAGTTCTTTTTGAAACAGCGCAAGAAAGCCACAGCTGCCGGTAATGGCGCGCACGCCTTCGGCCTCAAGCCGTTTGGCACCTTCGATGAAGGGTTCAAGCAATTCCGGCGTTGGGTTGTTCAGAAGTGTCGGGACAGTCACCCCGTCGATCATTTCATACAGAACCGGAAATGGCAGGCTGGACGGATTCTTGATATGGCCCGGTGGCTTTGGGAAATAGCTTTCAAGGCAAAGCACACCGATTGAGGCCCCGCAGATATTCTGGCCGCCTTGATAAATTGGCATTGTCATCAGGTCCTTTTTTGATTTGAAAGTTCAAAACCGGGTTGGTGTATACGGTGCTAGATCGATATTCGGGATGCGATCCGAGACGATATCCGCAACTAGCTCGCCGGTTTTCGGGGCCATCATCAGCCCGTAATGAGAATGCCCGAACGCTGCATAGAGTCCCTCTTGGTCTTTTACTTGCCCGATTGCGGGCAAGCTGTCCGGGAATGACGGGCGCCGACCCATCCAAAACCGCGCCTCACCTGTATCAAGCTCGGGCATCATGGCCTTGGCCTGTTGGGACAGGATTTGCTTCTTCCGTGGGTCAGCGGGTGCATCGGCGCTGCCGAATTCAGCCGTACCGGCGACCCTAAGCCCCCCAAGCATCGAACTTGCGACCACCTTTGCATCCACATCCATGACCGAGTTGTTCAGTTCGACCGCAGGGGTTGGGAATTCGACATGATAGCCCCTTTCGGCCACGAGAGGCATAGGCAATCCCAATGGTTTCAACAGGTCGGCAGACCATACGCCTGCCGCAAGAACAACATGGCTGGCGGTTAGCGTATCCTGCGCAGTTGCAATCTGCCAACCACCCTCTTCTGCGGGGGTAAGCTTGGTGACTTCGGTTTGCACAATTTCAGCACCTTGCACTTGCGCCTTTTCGGCCAAAACCGCTCCCACACGTCCCGGAGCGGTTACACGCGCTTGCCCTTTGATCACAATCGCACCTTTGAACGCTTCGGACATAGCGGGCTCCAATCGGCGCAGTTCGTCACCGTCGACGCGTTCCAGATCGCCGCCTTTTTCTCGGCGGATAAGATATCCAAGCCCGTCCAGATCAGCCTGTTCTGGTCGGCGAAAGGCGTGGATGTAATAGCTATCGGTGATCAGGTTCTCGTGCCCGGTACCATGTAAATGACGCCGGTACAGATCGACGGAGGGGCGACAAAGAACCTCCATCGCGTCCGAGACTTCGCGAACAGTTTTTTCTCCTGAGTTTCCGAGAAATCGCAACCCCCAAGGGATCATTTTCGGCCAGAAGCTGGGCCTGACTGACAGCGCGCTCTTAGGGTCTAGCAGCATTTTGGGCAGCATTTTCCAGATACCGGGCATTGCTTGCGGAATGATCGACCAAGGCGAAACCACACCAGCATTCCCGAACGAGGTTTCCTGACCCGGCTCACCTCGATCGATCAGCCGAACCTGAATGCCCCGTTCCTGCAACGACAAAGCGCAACAGATGCCGACGATTCCTGCGCCGATGATGGTCACTTGTTCTGTCATCAGTTCAGGCCGGAGATTGACTGCGGTTGCGCGCGATCAATTGGGTGACGATGACAGGCGAGGCAACGGCCAGCGCGATCAGGTCTGCCGTCAGGCTGGGCGCGACAAAGATAATCCCCGCAAGGGCCATCAGAATCCGCGCCGCAACATTCATCGGTTTCAGCCAGTAGCCCACAACCGCAGCCGACAGGGCGATGACCCCGGCGATACAGCTGGCGGCGGTGTAAGTGAACTCCCAGAAATTGAAGCCGGTTGAGGATACGAACAGCAGAACTGGCGCATATACGAAAGCCATCGGCGCAATCACCTTGCCCAATCCAAGAGTGAATGCCGACAGGCCAGTGCGGAACGGATTCGAGTTGGCAATTGCAGCAGCCGCGTAGGCCGACGTACAGACCGGGGGTGTGATTTCTGACACCACGCCGTAATAGAGCACGAACAGGTGGCTGGCGATGGGAGGAACGCCGAGCTGCGCCAAAGCAGGCTGTGCGACCGATACCAGCATGATGTACAACGCTGTGGTCGGGATACCTGCGCCCATCAGGATACAGACGATGGCTATGAAGACCAGTGAGATGAACAGCTGCAGGTCTTCCATGGCAAACAGCTGGAAGCTGCCGAACGAGATCATGTTGTAAATATCTGAAGCCAGATTGCCCGCGCCCTGTGTCACCATGAAGCCAATGCGAAAGCCGATGCCAGTGGTGTTGATCACTCCGACCACGATGCCAACCGCAGCCGCTGCGGCACCAACGGCCAGCGAGTACTTCACGCCCAGTTCGACCGCCTGCAGCATCTCGGGCACTTCAATCCGTTTCTGTGGATTCAGCGTGGCAATAACCGACAGGCCACAAAGGATTGCGGTCATCGTCAGGTCGAACCCGCCATCCGAGAATTTCCAAAGCACAAAAGCCAGGAAAGCCGCGGCATAGACCAGCGTTGGCGGCTGTTTGATCCGCGACATGCCCGCGATGACCGCCAGAGAAATACCGCAAAAAGCGGACATGAATGGCGTGTAGCCCGTAAACAGCACCACCAGCAGGCCGATCAGTGGCACGATATTGGCCCAACCTTCCGCCCAGACGGCTTTGAGTTGCGGCAGTTGCTCTTTCGCCAGACCTTTCAGGTTCAGCTTGCGCGCCATCAGGTGCACCACGGCGAACACACCTACATAGTGCAGGATCGCCGGAAAGATCGCCGCAATTACAATGGTGGTGTAGGGGACCTCAAGGAACTCGGCCATGATGAAGGCCGCAGCGCCCATGATCGGCGGAGTGATTTGGCCACCAGCAGAAGACGCAGCCTCAACCCCGCCCGCAAAATGGCCCGGGTATCCGAGACGCTTCATGTTGGGAATGGTCAACGCGCCGGTCGATACGGTGTTGGCCACCGATGAGCCCGAGATCGTGCCAAAGAAAGCCGAGGAAACCACTGATACCTTTGCCGGACCGCCAGTATAACGGCCCGCAAGTATAGTCGCGTTGTCGATGAACAGCTGCCCCAACCCGGTGCGCTGAGCGATGACCCCAAACAAAACAAAGTGGAATACGATGGTCGAAACCACCCAGAGCGTGACGCCGTAGATACCTTCCTGCGGGAAATACATCGACGAGACGAAGGTTTTGAAGTTCACGCCTGGATGCTGCAGCAGGCCGGGAAAATATGGCCCCAGCAGGGCGTATGAGATGAACACACAGATGATCAGTGGCAGTACCCAACCCAGCGTGCGCCGCGCGATGTCCAGCACCAATAGGATGATGATGACGCCCAGAAACACGTCGTAGTTGTTTGGGTTGCCCATCCGGAACGTTTGTTCCTCAATCCCAAGGAACGGAATGCCGCGCCAGGCTACGCCAACATAGAGCGCGGCAATGATGCCAAGCGCCATGAAAACCAGATCATAGAGCGGGATGTTACCGATGCGGAACCGGCTGACCTTAAGGGCATAAAGGCTCTTTGCCCCAACAATCGGGATTGTGGCATAGACCAGAATGAACAGCAGGGCGAGGTAGATGCCCATGTGCCAGTGGTCCGCGGGCAGGCCGAATCCGGCCGTGAAGAATTCGTAGAACGCTAAAATCAGGGCCACAACACGGAGAACTTTTCCTGTGGTGGGCGTCACCTGCCGGACGGCGGCACCTTCATCGAACTGTTCCTCGATGGCCGCTAGTTCCTCGGCTGTCAATTCGTGGTCATCAAGTTTCTGGGTCTCGGACATGATGGCCTCCCGATTTCGCATAGTTCCAGTGTGCGGTGCCCCACATAGGGGCACCGACGATACAGTTCAGTCTGTTACGTTTACTGAAGAAGTCCGGCTTCTTTGTAGAACTTCTCGGCACCCGGATGTAGTGGAACACCCAATGCCTCCACACCGTCCAGCGCGGTATCGGGCGTGATCTGCTTACCCTTGGCATGGCCGTTGTCCAGTAGCTTGCGGGTGTTGTCGTTCCACAGGGCTTTGGTCAGCTGATAGACCAGATCTTCCGACAGATCCGAGGACACAACCAGCATAGCACTGACCGCAGGGGTCTTGGTTTCCGCATCTATGCCTTCATAGACACCACCCGGAATAGCCGAAGGGATATAGGCCGGAATGATCTCGTTGATCTTGGCCAGATCTTCATCGCTGAACGAATGCAGGTTCATGCCTTTGGTCGACGACAGTTGTACCATCGCGGCAACTGGCCAGCCCGCAGCGTAGAAATAGGCGTCTAACTGACCGTCAGCCAAACGCTCGGCGCTTTGACTGTTGTTCAGTTCGGCTTCATCCATATTGTCGCGGTTTACACCCCAGGCGTCGAGCATCTGCAGAACAGCAACCTGCGTACCCGATCCGGCCTGTGCGATACCGACGCGCTTGCCTTCCAGATCACCCAGGTTGTTGATCGTCTGACCGGCGGGCAGCACGAGATGCAGGTCCTCGGGGAACAGATTTGCTACGATGCGAAGGTTAGGATGAGGTTTACCCTCGAACTTACCTTCGCCCAGATACATTGAACGGGTCACATCGGCTGCGGCCAGACCGGCCTCAAGCTCACCATTCTGCACTGCGGCATTGTTGAACACCGACGCTGTCGTGGATTGCGCGATTGCGATTAGGCCCGGAACGCCACATTGGCCGCCTTCTTCACATGGACGCGATCCCGGAGGGGCGGAAATTCCGTTGGCGATGGTGCCGCCGATGGGGAAGTAGGTTCCGCCTGCGCCACCGGTCCCGATGCGGAAGAATGTTGGATCCTGCGCCAGCGCAGGGGCGGCAAGCGCGCCTGCCAAGGCCAGTCCGGTCAAACATTTCACGAATTTCATAATCATCTCCGTTGTTGGATCGCTGGATTCGGTTTTCCCGAATTCGATCTCCTCAGCGTAGAGACGATTCGCATAAATGCAAATTTTTTATACTTCACAAAACTAAGGTTTTATTTATACATTAACCATGAACCTTATGCAGCTCACAGTGTTTCGCGAAGTGATGGAGACCGGCTCTATCTCGCAAACTGCCAAGAAACTGAATCGCACTCAGCCGGCGATTAGCCTTGCGTTGAAAAACTTGGAAAAAACGCTGGGACTGACCCTGTTTGAACGCAAGGGAAGACGCCTGGTTCCGGTTCCTGAAGCGCACTACCTTCTGGCCGAAACCACAGGCATTCTGGACCGTCTCGCCACCATCTCCAGCACAATGGAAGGGTTGATCAAAGGGCACGCAGGCAGCCTGAACATCGCAACGATGCCCGGCCCGTCCGCCTTTTTGTTCCCGCGTTTCATCAGCCAGTCGGTCGGAGAAAACCCCGATATTCGCATCACTCTTTCGACCCGCAGTTCACCTCAGATTATGGAGCTTGCAGGGACCCAGAACATAGACTTCGGATTTGCTGATTTCGAACATTCAGCGGGCAAAGAACCGCAGTACTCTGCCGAACTAATCAAAGCAGATTGCTTCTGTGCCATTGACCGCACCCACCCACTTGCTTCGCGTAAGAGCCTGACACTGTCTGATCTGAACGATACGCCCATGGGCGGCTTGCATGCGTCACACCCATTCCAGCGCAAAATCCGGCAGGAATTCGAGGAGGTCGGTGCTGAGTACAATCCGACAGTGACCTGCCAGTATTTTCAGCCCCTCATCCCCTTCGTCAGCTCCGGGCAATGTTGCAGCATCGTTGATCCGCTGACCGTCGTGACCGAGCAAGAATTGAACCTGTCCGACGGAAAGGTCGCTTTTTTGCCATTCAAGAAACCGCTCAGATATGAATACGCGATCCTTGAACCCAACCACCGGCCGCCGTCTCAACTGGCTTTAAAGATCAAAGCTGGATGGAAAGCCGAGGTCTTAAAAATGTTGGAAGACGTGAAGGCGAATCCTCACACAGAATGGATTTTCCAGGCCGGGCGTGAGTAAAACTGATCGGCCCCAATGAGTTGATCTCTTGATCGCTCGAAGCGATTTACAGCGTCAAGTTGATTTGAGAAGAAAGACGGCTGGTCGCAATTCACGGATTTAGAGTAACGCAGTTTTCGGTCGACACCGATGACGCACCAACCATCGAGTATTCATACGAATTGTTTCAAAGGAGCGTTTCAACCGTTTCAGATGGCTCAACAATTACCCCTTTTGGACACAATTTTGTCCCAAAATAAAATGTAATTGCACTCAATAGTTATCAATGTGGCATGATCATGATGCTTGTCGTCCAAATACCGGCGCTTAACGAGGAGGAAACCCTTGCCGAAGCGATCGCGGCAATTCCCCGATCGATTCCTGGCGTCAGTAAAGTTGAAGTACTGGTCATCGACGACGGCTCCACCGATCGGACCGTTGAAGTCGCCTGGAACGCCAAAGCTGATCACGTTCTGGAAATGAGCAGCCATGTCGGCCTCGCCCGTGCGTTCAGTGCCGGCATCGAGTATGCACTTTCATTGGGCGCGGATGTGATCGTCAACACCGATGCAGACAATCAGTATTGCGCTGACGACATTCCGGCCCTGATTGATCCGATACTGAAGCGTAAGGCACAAATCGTGGTCGGCGCTCGCCCGATCAGAGAGATCGAGGGCTTCTCGCCGTTGAAGAAAACCCTTCAACGGCTGGGCAGTTGGGTCGTGAGACTGGCAAGCAAGTCAGAAATCCCTGATGCGCCCAGCGGATTTCGCGCCTATTCCCGAGATGCCGCTGCCCGACTCTGTGTTGTCAACACTTATACCTACACTCTGGAAACCATCATTCAGGCCGGACGCAAACATATCCCGATGACCTCGGTGCCTGTTCGGGTCAACAAGGTAACACGCCCGTCTCGTCTGTTCAGAGGTATCGGAGAGTATGTCACCCGCTCAGCAAGAACTATTCTGCGCGTTTTTGTGATCTATGCACCATTGAAGTTCTTCCTGACGCTTTCGGCAGTATTCGCCTTGCCTGGCTTAATCGGGGTTGGGCGATTTCTCTATTATTACGCGACAGACGGGGGGGCCGGGCATGTTCAGTCGCTGGTTCTGTCCGGTGTGCTGCTGGCAATGGCCACGATACTGTTCGCCGTTGGTATCCTGGCCGATCTTATCGCCACCAACCGTAGTCTGCTGGAAGACATCCGGGCCCGAGAGTTGCTGCGCGCGCCGATTAGACCTACTGAAGTAATTTCCCTCGACCCGGTCAGGGCGGTAGAGAATGGATAATCCGGCGCTAGGCGATCAGCGAAACGCCGGATTGGTAGGGGCTATCACTCTTGATCGAGTGGTACGTGCGAGCATTGTCGTTGTCTTCGTGTTTATGCTGGTGCTGGCGTATACTCACAATGTGAATTGGGACGAATTCTATTTCCTGTCACATGTCCATGCCTTCCTCGACGGTCGATTGGACCGTCCAATGCAGACCTTCTTCGTGCATGGTTTCACATGGCTCGATGCGCTGCCGGGTCATGAGATGGAACAGATATTTGCAGCCCGGCTTGTGATGGTTGCATGCGTCGGGCTGACCACAATTTCTGTGCACCGTATCGCCCTGTATTTTACCGAACAGCGATTTGCCGATATCGCTGCTCTGGGTTTCCTGACTTCGGGCTACGTTTTGGCCTATGGCGCCAGTTTCCGTGCCGATCCCATTGCTGCGGCATTACTGACTTCTTCGATTGCAATCTTGCTGACCACGCGCCTGTCTGTCTGGCAAACACTGGCGGCAGCGCTTCTGAGCGCTCTAGCCGTACTGGTTACGATCAAATCGGCACTCTATCTGCCCGCATTTCTGGCCGTTCTGATATGGAGGATCGAAGATCGAATAGCGGTACGGCGCATCATTATCACGGGTATATTGGCGGCTGGCATTTGCGTGTCATTCTACCTCTGGCATGCGTCTGGCCTCCGCGTCGCCGAAGGCAACCAGACGGCAAACAATGCAAAGGACGCGCTGAATACGACGCTGTTGAAAAGCGGCATATTCCCACGATCAACTGAATTCATGAGTTGGGCTATGCTCAGTCTCCCACAGATCATTCTTGTGGGGATCGGACTGTGTGCCGGTCGGAATGCTCGGCGGGTTCTGTTGATTGCGCTCTTTGCTGCACCGCTCCTCTCGGTGGTGATCTATCGCAATGCCTTTGTCTATTTTTACCCCTTCGCTACCCCACTCCTGATGGTAGCCGTCGCGATCGGAGCACAGAGGCTTGGATCATCACGACGCTCGGCACAACTGGTGATAGTGATGCTTGCGGGGCTTTTTGTCCAGGCAGCCCTAGCACTGCAAGATCGTGCAGGAAACCAACGCGCCACTATTGCGGAAATTCATCGCCTGTTCCCAGATCAGGTCGCCTATATTGATGACAGCCACATGATCGCAAGTTTCCCGAATCCTGGTTTCTTCATGTCAGGCTGGGGCGTTGCACGCTATCAGGCGGCGGGCCAGCCCGTATTTGCCAGAATCATCGCAGAACAGCAGCCACCTCTACTTATCGCCAACAAAACTGCTCTGACGCTGACGATGGACCCAAGTTCGGCCAATGGAGCCGAGCCTGTGCTGCTGCCTGAGGACCACAAGATATTACGCGAGTCATATGTGCACTATTCGGGATCGATCTGGCTTGCCGGAGGATCAGTGACGCTGACCGGCGAACCGGTTGAATTGGCACTTCCGTTCCCCGGGCGGTTTCGGGTCGAAACCAGCCAGCCAGTACAGATTGATACAAGTGCCGTCGCATCTGGAGACATTCTCAGCATTGGGGCCGAGGCAGTAACAATCAACGGACCGAAACGTGTTGCTGTCAGGCTGATCTGGGATACTGGTGTGGCTCCGGTTGCGCCAGAAAGCTTGGATCGAGAGGTTTATACCGGCTTCCGGATGCTTTCGCCATGAATGCCGATATGCCTCTTTCCCCTCCGGTGGTCAGCACCACTCCGATACCATCTGAGCCCGGCAACAAGCGGGTGATTTTTTGGGGAACATATGATCTCAGCAAGCCGCGTACTCGAATTCTCCGAACTGGATTGCAAGAGCTCGGCGTAGAAGTAATTGAAATCCACGCAGAGATTTGGCCCAAACACGCGGATAAAAGCCAGTTGAACATGGCTGTAATGATCCGAGTGTTGTTCAGCGCGCTCTTGGCCTATCCGCTTCTGATCCTGCATTATTTGCGTGCGCCTCGTCATGATGCAGTGATGGTTCCCTATCTTGGCGCGCTCGATACATTGGTGTTGTGGCCCTTTGCCCTGCTACGTCGGCGGCAGATCACCTGGGACATGTTCCTTTCGCTTTACGACACTGTCGTTAACGATCGAAGTATGGTTGGGGCCAAGTCACTGCCGGGCCGGATGCTTTGGGTCACTGAATGGCTGGCCTGCCGGGCAGCGCATCATGTCTTGCTCGATACGAAGGCGCATGCCGAGCATATTGCACGGATCTTCAATTTGCCTGAATCCAGGATTGGAGCAGTGCCGGTGGGAGCTGAGCCGGGATCCTTCCAGCGTCTGCCTCCTCCTGCGCGCCACGACGGTCCCACTAGAGTGTTGTTTTACGGACAGCTCATCCCGCTGCATGGGCTTAAAACGATATTGACGGCAGCTACCTCGGATCGAGGTCGCGATATCAATTGGCACCTGATTGGCACCGGGCAAGAGCGCCTATTGCTCGAGACAGCTCTGGTGGATGCGGAGCATAATCATATCTCCTGGCAGAAGTGGGTTCCCTATGAGGAACTGACCGAGGCAATTACAAATGCCGACATCTGCCTCGGCATTTTTGGCGCCTCTGGCAAGGCTGCGTCAGTGGTGCCGAACAAGGTTTATCAGGCGCTGTTGTCAGGGCGTTCAGTGATCACCCGAAGCTCACCTGCCATGATCGAAACATTCGGCACCGAAGCTCTCGGGGTGAAGCTTATCCCTCATTCAAATCCCGAAGCGCTGCTGGATGCCATCGCTGAATTGAGGCACGAGGGCTATCCGGTAATGCCTGAAGACAAACTGAAAATGGCCCAGCCGCATGAGATCGCGCGGACCCTTTGCGGATACTTGTTTCATTGTGCACCTCAAGCCGGATAAAACTGTGGTCGACATGACTGATACCGCCATTAATTCCGCAGAGCATAGTGCTTCTGCCATCTATCACAGGCACTTTGGCCCGGCCCTGCCGCAATCCAATTGGGTACCCGCGCCGCGGTATCTTCTAAGGCGTGATCGGGTTATGCGGCATCTCAAAAATCTGATGCCTTGCAGAGTGCTTGACATCGGGTGCGGACCGGCTGCGCTATTGTCAGAACTGGCAGAACAGGGTTTTGAAGCTTATGGCGCAGATCGTTCGCAGCAGGCCCTTGAACTGGCAGATAAGCTCAACACTCAAGCCAGCCCTATGACACTCTTGGCCGAGCTTGACCCGGATTGGAAAAACTCCTTCGACCTGATCATGTCATTTGAAGTGATTGAGCACTTGGAGCAAGATATTGAGGCCATGAGAGAATGGCAAACTTATCTGAAACCCGGTGGAACAATGATCTTGTCGACGCCTGCGCACCCATCCCGCTGGAATGCGGCCGACGTTTGGGCAGGGCATGTTCGACGCTACAGTAAAGAACTTTTAGTACATTCGGTTCAGGAAGCCGGCTTCACGGTCGAAACTATTGAGTGCTACGGTTTTCCTTTGGCCAATATCATGGAGTATTGGCGTGCTCGGGCCTATGGGCAGATATTGGAAACCAACGCCAAATCTGGTAAAACAGCGAACGACCTTACCAACGAGAGCGGTAGCGATCGTTCCATTGAGCGGCGCTTCTGGCCTGTGTTTTCTTCCATACCCGCAGTCACGGTCATGCGGCTTTTTTTCCAGCTACAACGCCCGTTCCTTAACACCGAATTTGGAAATGGTTTTCTTATAGTGGCGCGCAAAACGTAAACACATGGCTACCGCCCTGCGCTATATCGGCACCGCTGCTGCCCTGATCTTCATCGGAATCATTCTGGTTCGACACGCAGGAGACATTGCAGTGCTCGACCTCGGGTCAGGCCGCGCCCGTTATGCACTGCTAGGTGGGTTTACCCTTTATGTGCTGTCGCAGCTCGTAGGTGCTGTGGCTTGGGGGGTGACGCTAAACATCTATGACGTTGCCCTACCGCGCACACGCGCTGAAAGTCAGTTAATGGTATCGCAGATCGGGAAATACATCCCCGGCAATGTTGCCCACCTTTTGGGACGTTTCGCCCTCGCACGGAGTGATGGAGTGCCATCCGCAATTATTGCGTCATCTCTTTTGCTCGAGATCGGTTTTCTGCTCGCCAGCGGTGCTCTGGTCGTCGGAATTGTGCTCCTGACCATGCCCGATCTTGTCGCCGCAGTAATTGCAGACCTTCCAGGATCCTGGCTCGATGGACAGATGACAATCATCTTCTTCGGAATTCTGGCCTGCATCATGATTGGCCAGATTGTAATCTGGCGCAAAGCGGGAAAACCGAAGCTCACAATTTCAAAATGCCTGATCCTGTTGTTTCTGCATAGCTTCAACTTTTTGATGCTGGGTTTGTCACTTTGGTGTGTCGCACGGGCGATCTACCCTCAGGGTGGTGCCGGTATATTGCAATGCATCGCAATCTTTTCGACAGCCTGGGTCATCGGTTTTCTGATGCCGGGCGCACCCGGTGGTATCGGTATTCGAGACGGAATTATTGCTCTCGGACTTGGCCTTTTCACTGATCAGGGAGTCGGTCTAAGCGCTGCGATCGCGCATCGCGCGCTCTCGGTTCTGGGGGATGTAGCTGTGTTTGGGCTTGGCGTAACCCTGCGCCGATATCTAAGCAGTGGTGAGCACGAAGCTGTATAGGCTTAATAATTTGGATCGGGTCAGCCAGACAACTTGAATCGGAGTCTATCGTATCTGAAGGTCGCCATGCGCTGCTTCAGGCGCTAGGGTGCCGTCTTCTATTCGTTTCCAAACATAGTGCGACTTCTGGTGCGTACTACATTCCTTGAGCGCACCCAGCATCGCCCAAAGCCAGGCTTGAGGTCGTTCAAGTTTGACCCAAACCTATCGTGAGTTTTCAGCAGGCAACCGATCAATGTGCTTTTTCTCAACATCGTTCGAGAGGGTCGCGTTCAATCGCCACTCACCTAACGGGATGACCGGCTTGTTTGCGGCCTGTGCATCAGGTTCAAAAGTAACAACAATGGTTTCACGCTTGTCACTTTCATCAAGATCAAGCTGGATCATGAGCCGTGTAACGCCTGAATTCGGATTCTGCATCGCACATTCAGAATTGAATGCCGTTTCGCAAGGATTGGCTGAAAGTTGAGAGAAGGTGGCGTTTGGCGGCGACAGTATGCGTGCGGTTAGTTCTTTCCCATCCTGGCGCAATGTGGCCTTGGAGCCATCAACTGTTAACTGCGCTTCGGTATGCATTGCCCACGCCACCCGCCCCCGTTGATCAGGGCTAATTTCATCCTGAACCAACACTGTCGTTCCGTCGACAAGAGCTATGCCTCGTCTGACCGTTCCCTTGGGCTTTCCATAGGCGTCTGAAAGATCGGCGATTGCAAAATCGAAACCTGGAAACTGCGCCAATTCCTCAACATGCGCCCGCCCCGTTTCGATTTGATTTGCCATGTCAAAGGTCAGTGTATTCTGCCCGATCGTGGCGGTTCGATAATAGTCAAAACGTTTGTCAGTAAAGTAGCCGGGCAATTGGTAATTTCCGAGCCCAAGATCCACCCCCCAACGTACACCGTCGGCTTCAAGCACAAAGGTGCCCGCATCAAGGTCATTGTGATGGCTGCTAAGCGGCCCAGCCTTGAGGCCGATATAGCTGGCCTTAGGGTCATTCCAACCAGACCGCATGGTTACGATCCCAAGCCCTCCAGACCAATAGGATGTTGATCGGGCAGTGATTGGTTCACTATTGCTTCGCTGCTGCCAGATCAGCTCGAATGCTGGATGGGAAGACCGCATTTTGCTATTCATTTTAATGTCGTAGCCCGGGCGATTGAACCGCGACGCCAACCAGGTCAACACAACAAGGTCAGTGCTTGTATCGCTGTCTCCAAAGTTAAACAGCATGCCAGTTGGCCCAGATGCATGGATCAGGAACTCCCCAAAATCTTCCAACCCTACCATTTTAGAGAGATCAAAATCATGCCCGAGGACGGAAACAAGCGCATCAAACGCCACCGCCGCGTCCCGGGCGGACAAAGCCCCGTACATCGGTCCTTCTGGCCAAGCCCCATCCGGAGCGAACATTGCCAACCCATTTCTAAGTGAAACCTGCGTTTGCTCAATAATATGATCAGCCAGTTCCGGTTCTGTTTCTGACACAACCAGAGCGGCGACGATCATTCCTGCATTGCAAACGATGTTCCAGTTGAAGGAAGCAACGGGCCAGGCGATATCTGCGGTAGCCGTCCCATCAGGAAGCGACGCGGGAACAGACACTGGGTTCACCCAGCGTTGGGGGGCGATCCAACCCTTGTCATAATAATGCGTATCCAGATCGTAGATTTTGGCGGCTTCTTTCAACCCCTTCTCGACAAGTGCCGATCGAATGATTTGATGATCCTCTTCGTCCAGATTGTCACTAATCCAACTGTATCCGAGCGACACCGCCAATGTGACACGGCTTAATCCCAGAAAGTGTGCGGGCTGCCATGTCTCCAGTTCCGAAAATTGCAAGAGTTCGGTTCTGGCGCGATCAACATATCGACTGTCACCAGTCAATCGCCAAGCCAAAGCCAGTGTGGTGAGGCGTTCGACCGGACGTTGTCCAAATCCACGAAAAGCTTCGTGAAGTTGACCATCTCCATTCCGAACAGCCTCAACAATAGTAGGCGACTGCAAATGCTCTTCTGCACTGTCAATCAATGCCTGATAGTCAGCCGCGAACACCTGATCGGCTGAGCGCTGTGTTTCTATGCGCTGCACGATCTCATCCGTTAGAACGACTTGCGGCACTGAGTTTTGGGACAAAGCGCTTGTAGCGCAAAAACAAGCGAAGGACAAAACGAACAAAAAGAAGGCTTTAATCGGATTCACACTTCTAACGGTTGCGATCATGGGTTTCTTCCGCACTGGAAACGCCTGCAACCCGACTCTGCAGCGGTGGCCAAATTCTGTCAAAGACATCCGATTAGTTTGGCTTAGCAATTTGATATGCTAAACGCTCCGTCCGGCAGCCTATTGGAGTAATGTTTAAGTAGAGCCGGAAGGACAAACGATAAGAAAGCCAGCCACGAGAACCTAGCGCAAGCGATCCGAGCATTAATATTATGGTCGCATGGCTTGATCACGGAACCGAACCGGAAACGAGGCAAGAGCCCATCGATTTTCATGTGTTTGTTTTCGTTCCCGGCCTAGCGCAGACCGGGAACCACTTATTGGAGTGCTTCAGGCGATGGACATGCCGAGCGCTTCAAGTTGGACTGTCAGGGCGCTTTCTGCTTCGGCAACACTGTTCCAGTCATCAGCCGTCAGGTTGCCAAGGTCCAGATCCTCGGCCTGAACATCCTGAAGTGTAACGGTATGGCCGCCATTTCCGACAACTTCAAAGATAAGATCGCCATCAATTTCGGTGACCGACACATCGCTTTCGCTCAAAGCATTGAAATCGATGATATCTTCATCGGCATTAAAACCGATAATCTGGGTCTTTACCCCCCAGTTCCAGGTAAGCTCTGCCACATCCGCTTCAGCGCCGAAGGTTACAATTCCTGGGGTTTGGCTGTTTCCGGGTTCGTTGGTTCCACTACCGATATCTGGTTGGGTCGATCCCCCTTTCAGATCTCCGACCCGTGTCTGATAACCGTCTGTCGTCGCCCCGACAGGAGCCTGTGGGGTCAGCAGTATGGTGCGATCAACCAACGTCGCATCGTTCTGGTCAAAGCCAAATGGCACCTCGAGATTGTCTTCCATCACCTGATCAAAATGGAATTCGACCAGACCCGGGATCAGGTCAGCCTTGGTCACGCCGGTCAGCGTGATGCTTTGTCCGGTCGGCAAGGATGAGATCACCAGACCATCGCCACTGTCCTCGACGCTAAGCCGCTCGCGGGTTCCGAAATACAGAAAGCTGATCTTCATCGTTGAAGGATCAAAACCGTCAATAACTTCGTGCACGCCATATTCGTGGCTGCGAACATAGACTGTGTCAGCATCGCGAGGTCCTACGCCCTGCTCCCAACTAAGAACGCCGCCCATATCCTGACGGAGGTGTTCGTTGCCGACCACACCAAAGCTGTCGATGGTCACGTCCTGGAAGGTGACACCTTGCACGATTTGCGCCGCGTCCGACCATGGGCTGTCGATAACAATCTCGCCGGCCTTGGATTTGGTGAAGATCATGCCGTGAACCGACGTACCGCCAAAGTCCAACTCGTCCACACCGGGGTGGAATCCGGTTATGTCGTCAGCGTTGCTATCGGCCCGGTATTTCACCCCGCCCGTGTCTGTATTGCCGGTGATCGCGGGCGGATTTGACCCGTCTGCATCATAACTGAGGTCATAGCCCTCTCCGTCTCCCGGCGAGACGATAACTTGCCCCAAAGCTGTGGACACTTCGTTCAACACCGTCTGATCCGTGATAGAGAAATTGCTGAGCGAAAGATCGGACAGGCCAAAGCCAGTGAATACGATCTGCTTGGTTACATTGCCCGAGGTCAGCTCAATTCTAACGGTCTGCCCCAGAGCGTCCCCACTCTCTTCGAAAATCGAGAAGTTATCAGCCCCAATGTCCGGTCCGATTTCAATGACATCTCCCATCGCGGGCAGGAAGCCTTCGACCGTCTGTGCCTCGCTGGCAAGGCCCAGCATGACGTGCATATGTTGGTGGCTATGGCCACCGCCACCACCATCTCCGCCACCATTGCCACCGCTGGTCGGCATTGAACCATCAGTGCCTATCAGCCCAAGCACTTCAGCTGCGGCGGTATTGTCCAGAATAGTGAAGTTTGCCGAGCTCAGCTCAGCAAGTGTCACACCGCTGAGGGTCATGGACTGGTTGTTGGACGGGATCGAGAACACAACCGCGCCATCAACCTCGGCAACCTCCAACGCGTCTGCACCGACCCATGCGATGAAGATCGTATCGGTCGTAGGGTCGAAATCCGGGATCGTTGCATTCGTGCCCCAAGCCCAGTTAATCACCACATCCGCAGTATCTTCTGTGATGTCAGCAGTCCCGTTGCCGGTCGGTTCCGTGGGTTCCGGATGTATAACCGGTGGGACAACGGGCGGCGACGTATTCCCGTTATCGGTGCCGCCATTTGTATCCGTGGGCAAGACACCGTCGGTGTATACCTTGATAGCGTCTTCGATACTCGGCGCGTCATAACCGCCGAATTGCGAGACATACCGCAGGATCGAAGTACCGTATTCATCGGTGGATACACTTCCACCCTGAAGCAGAGCCAACGTACCCCATGCCCCCCGCAGGTGCGCGGCGGCCATTATGCCAGTAAGACTGAGCGTGACAGAGACGGCCTGGCCATTTTCCAGATAAGTGCGTGTCGTGCCGAGATAGTCGGACAGGCTCTCTCCCTGATAGCCCAGCCCGGTTTCGATGACTTGAAGATTGTAGCCAAACGCTTCTTGAATCGCGCGCTCCTGCGCTTCGGCGGTTGTGAACTCTGCCAGCGAATTCACCCCGTTCTTACCGGTCCATGTGCCATCCCAGGTGTTCGAAGCCGCGCCATTCCCATAATAGACATCATCGGTGTAATACCCGAGGTCAATTAACAGCGCCTCGCCGAACTGATATCCAACAAAACCAAGCGAGTTCATCGAGCGATAGGACATCGCGTCCCATTCATCACTGCTTAGATCAGACCAGCTGGAATAGCTTGGATAGAAGTCAGCAACGGCCCCACCGGCCCATTGGTTCAGCTGCCAATCCTGAATGATTCCTGCGTCGTATCGATCTCGATCCCAACCAGATTCAAATGCACGCAAAGCGTCGCGAAATTCTTCATATGTTCCATTACTCATCTTGAAACAGACTCCCATCTTGTCGTTGTTTCAGCCCAAGTGTTTCGGCTTTATTAGCCCGATGAATTCAGGCCCAACTTGCGTAACAAGTCAGAAGTTCAGGACACGTTAAGAGTTCATTAACGAATTAATCTGAGCGGATGCGGGCCTAGGCCAACCTTTTGATGCGCTAAAAAACGCTGTACGTCAGTGGGTTATAGCGGGGTTTGAGCAAAAGATCGGTGTAGTTGCGCGAGTCTTCGCCAAATTTGGAATGTCGCAATAATTAACTTTGCATTATTGCCAGATCGAACTGTTAAGAAAGCCTCAGCCGATCCAGACCGGCTGAGGCGTTTTTTTGTTATCAGGCGATGATCAGAGACCCCAATCCTGTGATTGCTGAGCCGTCAGCTCGCTGATGTGCTGCATGACATCGAAATGCTCATCAACACCCTGTACGCTGATCACCTTTTGGCCATTTGCCGTGACCCAGTGAGTGCTGGAACGCCATTCGATCTGAAGTTGATCCAGAGACGAGATCCCGAACCCTTCCAGATCGATAACAATCGAGTCGTCAGCCTCAAAATCCCGGATCACCTGACCACCATACTGGCTGCCCGGGCCGGTGATGACAAAAGTATCGCTGCCTTCGCCACCGAACATATTGGCAAACCCGGCTTCTGAAGACTGGTCTGCATCAAGGATGATGACGTCGTCGCCGTCTCCACCATTTGCATTGGTGATCATCGCGCCTTTGCGGATCACGATGGTGTCATTGCCGTCGCCGCCGTTCAGAGTAGCGAACTGATTGAGCGCACCGCCAACAATGTAGTCATCACCAGCACCACCATTCAGGGTCAATCCACCACTGCCGGTGTCGCCGATCATGTAGTCCCAACAATCGGTGCCATCTACGGTAACGAGCTCTTCGCCGACCTCGGCATCAATCCGGTTGCCATACTTTTCGAACCACTCCAGCGTGTTTGCACCAAAGGGCGGTTCGTAGACAACCTGATAGCCTTCTTCATCGTTGCCAACCAAGCTGCGCAGGTCGATGTATGACGGGTCAAATCCGTTCCCGTCATCGTCATAGCGCACGATGATCTCGTCTGTCAGCTTGTTGAACAGCATGATCTGGCCGTTTTCAATGCGGTGATCCAGATCGAACCAGCCGGTCATCCCGTAGGCGTCGAGGTCAATCTCGATACGGTCGCCTTCATCGGCATCGAAATCGGTGATCGTGTTCCCGCCGCCGTTCAGAATGAAGGTGTCAGCTCCTCCGTTACCGGTCAGCACGTCTTTGCCATCACCCGAGGTGAAGACGTTATCGCCCTCGTCTCCGATGATCACATCATCATGGTCGCTGCCATAGATGTTCTCGACGCTCCAGAGCAGATCATAGCCTTCCTTGTCGCGAATCTCGTCATTGAGATCGAACGGATTGGCGCTGTTGCCATGCCAGGCCCAGTAATACTCACCGCTGGCATCTTCCGCCTTGTTGTTCATGTCGACATAGATGCCGCTCAGGCTGTCACCATACCAGGCCGTGTCATTGCCTTCTCCACCATACAGCTTATTAAAGCCGCCACCGCCAGCCATGATATCGTCACCGCCAAAGCCGTAGAGAACATCATTGCCGTCATTACGGATTTCGGCCTCGTTTCCGCCGTGGGTATCGCGCTCGGACGTATAGGCTTGCAGAACGTCGTTGTGGTTTGTTCCCAACTGACGATCCTCGTCGTGAAAGCCGACCATCGAAACACCGCCGAACGCCCCGAATGTGACGAACTTGCTGGTTCCAAGACCTGCAAGGTCTTCACTACTCAGGCCAAGGTCGATCTTTTGGCCCAAGCCATAATGCGCACCATCCGGCCCCGTGATCAGAGCGGTTTCTTTCAACCGTTGAATGAAGGCATCTGTGTTCTGCTGCGAGATACTTGTTGCGCCCGGAAAGATGTTCGACGCCTCATCCCAATAGAAGGTTGTAATCACCTTGAACTTGTTGTCGGCCGGATCAAGCGCGACCAGATCGAATGCCGCGCCATCAACGATCGATGCCTGCAGGTCCAGCGTTACTGGCCCCTCCACGTTGACTGGTACAATGATCTTGTCTTCAAGCGGGTTGAAGTCGAGGATCTCGACCAGAGACACCTTCGGCGGGTTGACGGTTTCGACAACCTGCTCCTCGGTCTTGAACATGTTCTTGATCCCGTCGATCAGGCCTCTGGCAAGGTTGATGAACAGCTTCGCGCCCGGCAGCATCTTGGCGAGTGCCAGATTACCTGCCTCTTCCAGCCACTCTTCGCCCAGACCATTCGATTGGTTATGGTTGGGATCATGAGTTGTTGGTTCAGGCACAGAGCCAATAACGAACGTGTCGGCCCCTTTTCCACCGTAAAGCGTGTCGGCAGAGGTTTCGTCGATATGCCCGGTAAACAGGACATCATCACCGTCACCGCCGACAAGAAGGTCGTTACCAGTACCACCGTACAGTTTGTCGCCTTCATTCCCGGCAATCAGGATGTCATCGCCTTCGCCGCCAACAAGGATGTTCTTGCCTCCGCCGCCAATGATCTTGTCGTTGCCGGATTCGCCGAACAGCTGATCATCACCTTCACCTCCAACGATGTAGTCGTGGCCGCCGCCGCCGTAAATCACATCATTACCAGCATCACCGAACAACTGGTCGTTCCCACGATAAGCGATGATGATGTCGTCACCGTCACCGCCCGAGATATTGTCCCGATGATGATAGTTGGAATAGTAGTTCTTGATCGAGGTGCCGCCATCATAGTTATCCCAGTTTTCGGGGTTCCAACCGTGGATGACGTTATCCCCATCATTCCCTTCGATACGGGTGTAAAGATATGTCCCCTTGCTTTGCCCACTTGAGAGACGGTGCATCAGGTTTTCAAAGCTCACCTCACCGTCTGCCATTTTGTATTCACCACGGGCTTTGACATCGCGGCCGACATAGGTGCCGCTGGTGTCATGCAGATGGGTCCCATAGTTATCCCACCAACCGCTGTGGCCATCGCCAGGTGATTTACCACCGGTCCAGACGGGAATATCAGGTTTGTTGCTGGCTACAGTCTCGTCGTCCGAGGCTGAATCTTCCCAGACGTAGTCCTGCAATTCGCTGCTTTCTTCCGACAGCAGACTAACCGGCGGGATCACGATAGGATCGTCATCCGTTTCACCAAGACCAACCGATATGTTGAGCGTGCTCGCCGAGTTGGGCTGGAATTTTGATTTGCTAACATGTTTCATGTCTTTCCTCCTGTTTCCTGGATGGTCGACACCCGAGGTTCGGGCCCATACGCATCACAGATCATAGGAAAGATGTGGTTTTTCAGGCTGTTGATCTCAACAGGCGAAAGCCAGTTAAGTTGTTACAAAGTATGACAAAAATGGAATCCACGGCCTGAGAAAACCAGCAATCCGGCTGGCGCCTGTTTCAGGCCCCAGCCGGTGAGTTTGGTTTTCCCTTTGTTTGCCCGGGCGTCCGTTTCAACAGGAACTAAGACGCCCGGATTTTGGTTGTGCAGCGATAGATAATCGCTGAGTTTTCGCCCCACTTAGGCGACCATATCGACAAAGAAGCTGTCGGTCGGAACGGGGGTTCCGCAGATGTCTTCGCCGCCTGCAGTCGGTACGATCTCGCACAGCGGCGGAGGCGCCATTTCCGTCAGGTCATACTCATCCTCCGGTACTTCGGTGCCGCATTTGGGCAGCGGCAGGATCGGGGGTACAGCGATGACGTCATCACCCTGATCCAGAACGATCGGATCAAAGGGCAGCGGGTTCACTGCAACCAGATCTTCACCGTCCTGTGGCACTTCGGTGCCGCAACGGGGATCAGGCATGATCGGCGAAACTGCGGTCACATCGTCACCTTCACCAGCAGGAACCGCACCATAAGGCAGCGGGGCTACTGCGATCAGGTCTTCACCATCCTGCGGAACCTCGGTACCACACCGGGGGTCAGGCATGATCGGGGAAACTGCGGTGACGTCGTCACCTTCACCGGCAGGAACCGCACCAAAAGGCAGCGGGTTCACGGCAACCAGATCTTCGATGGGATCGGCAACCAGCGGATTAATCGGCAACGGATTTACAGCCACCAGGTCTTCACCATCGTTTGGCACCTCGGTTCCGCACTTTGGAAAAGGCTGAATCGGGGGCACGGCGATGACATCGTCGTTGGCTTTCTCGAAGCTCGTAGCGGTTACATGTTTCATTGTATTTCTCCTTGTTACACACTTTGTTTAGCACCCAAAAAATCTTAGAAACTTCCTCCTCGGGTATAACAAAAAGGTGGTTATCCGACCCCTTCATTACAACGCGAAAAAGGGGGCTAAATTGTTACAAAGTATGACAAAAATAGGCTCTCAAGCCGGGCATCATCTCTTTTCAGACAGGACGCGCTTCCAAGATGTGGACCAGCACCCGCTCAGGTACCACCTTCGCCCCTCCTCGCCTTCAGGATCGAAAAAACCAGCGCCATTTCTGGCGCTGGTTTTAGCTGTTTCTTCCTATTGGGCAGCTCACATCATGCGGTCGATCAGACCTCCCGGAACGTGGTCCGGATTTGTTTACTGAGAGGATCAAGAAGGTACTGGAACAAGGTACGTTCGCCGGTTTCGATGAAGACGTCAGCCGGCATACCCGGCAGCAGGCTCAACTGGCGGTCAGACAAAAGTCCGACAGCCTCCTCGCTTAGTGCAACCCGCGCCTCGTAGTAGGGTAAGCCAGTCATCTGATCTGTTTTCAAATCAGCCGAGACAAACTCAACGTGCCCATCCAACCGAGGGGCAACATGTTGATCGAACGCCCCGATCATCACGCTCGCAGCCTGGCCCAAGTCGACATTGTTGATGTCCTGTGGCATGACACTAGCGGTCACCACCAACCCGTCATCCTCGGGCACGATCTGCATCAGCGTTTCGCCCGGAGACACTACGCCGCCGACTGTATGCACCCCCAATTCATGCACGATGCCATCCGCCGGAGCCCGAAGGTCAACCCGCGCCAGCTGCAACGCGGCCGCGCTCCGACGTTCTTTCAAGCCATCCAGTTCGACCTCCAGCGAGGAGATCTCGTTCATCACCTGCTCGCGGAAGGTCTTTTCCAGTTGCAGGATATGGATACGCGTCTCACTGATACGACCACGGGCGACTGCAATCCGAGAGGTCAGGCCGCCACTATTACCGACAAGACTGCTTCTTTGACGCTGCAAAGTCGTCACCCGGGTACCAGGCACTAAACCCTTTTCAAAGAGCTGCGTCAGACCCTCCAATTCGCTGTCGATCAGTTTGATCTCTTCTTCGGAAGCCTCGCGCTGCGCCTCCAGGCCCACAATTTCCTGCTCTGCCTGTTCGATTTTCTCTTCCAAGGCCGCGACCTCACCATCCTGCGACAGACGACGTGCTTCCATCACCACGCGCTGCGTTGCGAGTGCGCGGTCAATTTTGTCTTCGTCTTTCCGGGCCGCAAGCTCCTCGGACAGTACGAGATCGTCCAGACCATCGCGCTCGGCCGTCAGACGAACTAACTGCGCTTCAAGCGCCACGAGCCTGTCATCGACCAAGGCTTGGCTGCCTGACAACAGCTGATCATCAAGTGTCAGAACAACATCGCCAGCCTGAACCCTATCTCCGTTTTTGACGTGAATGGCGCCGACAATACCTCCGTCGGGATGTTGCACAGCTCTGAGGTCGGACGAGACCACCACACTACCAGCCGTCACGACCGCCCCAGACATCGGGGCTTTCATCGCCCAACCACCGAATCCTATGGCGAGCACAGCAATTGTGACCAGACCAAAGCCGATGGATCGGGCAGAACGATCCCTAAACCCTTCGGTCTTCGTGTTGGAATTCTTGTTGGTATTCATGACTTCCTCCATTCATTCTGTTTACAGCGCGGGACTGGGTCAGCCCGTGGCGGCAACGATTTCTGTTTGTTGGGGTTGTTCGACGGTCTTCTGTTCAGCGGCAGGCCGTGCAGCTCCGGCGGCGGCCTGATTGCGTTGACGCAACCGCTCCATCACTTCTGTTCGAGGACCAAAATCTCCAGCGCGACCGTCTTCCATGATCAGAATCTTGTCGACTGAACCCAGCACACTCGCCCGGTGCGCGATGACGATCACAATCGCCCCGCGTGCCTTGGCGGCGAGAATGGCATGGTTCAGTGCGGCCTCACCCACGGCATCCAGATTCGAGTTGGGCTCGTCCAGAACCACCAGAAATGGATCACCATAAAGCGCTCGTGCAAGGGCAACACGCTGTCGCTGACCACCGGACAAGGCCGCGCCACGCTCGCCAACCGAGGTGGCATAGCCGTCTTTGAAGCTAGCGATCAGTTCGTGAACACCCGCTGCCTTGGCGGCGGCAATCACCATCTCGTCCGTCGCCTCGGGATCAAAACGCGCGATGTTCTGGGCGATCGTTCCGTCAAAGAGCTCAACATCCTGCGGCAGAAAGCCGATCTGGGGGCCAAGCTCCTCAGGCAGGTACTGGTCGATCGGCACACCGTCGAGACTGATGCTGCCTTTGGCCGCCGACCATGCACCAACAAGTGTGCGCGCCAAGGTTGATTTTCCGCTGCCGGTCGTCCCAATCACAGCCAGTGCCTCGCCAGCTTTCATATCGAAACCAACACCTTTGAGAACAGCGGCAGTGGCCATCGGAGGGGCAGCGATCAGGCCGTCAACGGTCAGCGACTTCTGTGCCTTGGGCATGGAAATACGACGGACAGCTTCGTCACCAGAAAGAGTTTGCTTCAGCTGAGCCCATGCTTGCCGGGCAGCAACCAGATTGCGCCAACTACCGACCAGAGTCTCGATAGGCTGCAAGCCACGGGACATGATGACCGATGCCGCAACGATTGAGCCAGCCGATATATGTCCATGGATGGCAAGATAAGCGGCGACCGCAAGAACGGCGGACTGAAGTGCCAGGCGGAACACCTTGGTAAAGCTACCAGACACTCCGACAGTAGTGGCCGCCTTAGCACTCGCACCAAGGTGGAGATCGTTCACATCCTGCCAGGTCTTGCCCAGATTGGACTGCATCCCCATCGCGCGAACCATTTCGGCATTCCGGCGGCCGGCTTCTGCCAGACGATTGCGCTTGGCTGAATGCTCAGACTGAACGCACGCGGCAGCGCGGACCTTGATATCCGTAACGATGGCAATGGCAACCAATGCCAGCGCGCCAATTACACCGACCATACCCAGCCACATGTGCATGGCAAAAACCAATCCCAGATAGACCGGGATCCACGGCAGATCGAACAAAGCTCCGGCACCCTGACCCGACAGGAAACCGCGAATTTTTTCGACATCTTGAATTGCCGCCGCAGGGTTGCCACCCGGACGGTTGCGCGACGGCTCGGACAAAGTGCAATCAAACGCTGTGCGGGCGAGCCTTTGTTCAAAGCGATGCCCCATGGCAACCAGCACACGGGTCCGCGCGCCGTCAATCAAGGCCATGAACAAGTACAGACCGGCGACAAGTGTGCTGAGCGCGACAAGCGTATTCACGCTTTGGCTAGACATCACGCGATCATAGATCTGAAGCATGAAAATCGGCCCTGTCAGCATCAATAGGTTCACAACACCGCTGAAAACGCCGGTGGCAATCAGATTGCCCCTCAGCGCGCGCCGGGCGCTGGCAAGTTGTGGATGAACGGATGAATGCTTTAACATAGCTGGCTCCCAATAAAAACTCTGTGGGTGATACTTGGAGACCAGCCGCCGATGCCCCAAGGGCTTGTCACACTTTGATTCAATTGACGAATTTGGCCGGTTGTTTGCCGATCTGGCGAAACCGAGTGCCCCGTAATGCGGTACCGGTGGGTGAAACCCCTTTGCGTCATCAGCGGCATGGTGGATGCAATTTCCGCTTGGGAATGCGGCGGTATTTGAATTAGCGTCCCAAGTGAGGGGGATGGGACAGGGAGCCTACGCGCAATGCGCTGGAATGATCTGACACTTCGAACACAAGTTATGAGCATCGTGCTTATCAGCTGGACGATTGTCGGCGTGTTCTCGGTAGTCACCGACGTGGTCCAGATCCGAAACTCTCGCGCTGAAGAGATCCGAAACAGGGGCGATGCCTTTCTTGCGCAGGTGGTTTCAACCCTGGCCCGCGTGCCCCCTGACAGCCGCTCCGAAGCAGCGCTTGGTTTCTTTCCTGCAGAATGGAGTGTCAGGGTCGGCACGCAGGATGCAGCAACCACTTTGGCCAATGGCCGCGACCGCCCGAATCTGGCTAACTGGCTGACGGCGCGGCTGGAACACCGTGGGATCGCCGTCGCGGAACTGTCCGTGGCAGACACGGTCGTTGACGCCAAACACGACCAAAGCGCGCTGTTGCAACTGTTCAAGAGCCACTCGGGCGAACCTATCGATGCAGAAAGCGTTGACGCGTTTCTGGTGAGCGTTTTTTCGGTCCGGCTCAAGGATGATGACGAATGGCTGAACTGCTATTTGCTCATGAAAAACAAGAACATTGTACCTTTGGTCATCGTTGGCTCAATCGACAGTCTGGTCGCGCTTACCCTGCTTTGCGCACTTGCGTTTCTTATTCAGAAAGTGATGCGACCGCTGAGCGCGATGGCCGTCAATGCCGAGTTGATCGGCCGGGGTGAAGAAGTCGGCCCACTCGTCGAGGCGGGTGCCATTGATATCCGCCACACAATTATTGCGTTCAATCGCATGGAAGCCCGGATTGTTCTGGCGCTTGAGTACAAGACAACCTTGCTTCGTAGCCTCGGGCATGACCTGAAGGGACCGATTGCACGGATGCACGATGCGATCCAGAAATTGGAACCAACAGCACCCAAAGAGCAACTGCTCAAGCGGCTGGAAACCATCAGCGATATTGTAAACTCCGTCACCAACCTCAACCGCGAAACGCATCACGATGGAGAGCTTGCACGCCTGGATTTGCGCTCCCTGGTTGAGGCGCTTGTAGATGAACAGGTTGAGGCGGGTCGCGATGTGACCTGCACAATCGAACAATCTGCGGTGGTCAAAGGAAGACACAACGCGCTTACCCGGGTTCTTAGAAACTTGTTGGAGAATGCGGTCAAATACGGGGGTCGAACAAATGTCTCTTTGACCACCTCGAACGATATGGCCGCAATTCACATAGACGATGAAGGACCAGGTATCCCAACCGAACAACTTGAAACAGCGTTTGAGCCTTTCCAGAGACTAGGCGCCACCGAGCCCGGCACAGGCCTCGGCCTTGCTATTGTCCGGGCGATTGTTGTCGATCAGGGGGGCACTGTTACGCTTGAAAACCGCCCTAGCGGGGGCCTTAGGGCTAATGTGCTTTTGCCGCTTGATTCCGGAGTTCAGCCTGGACGAAAGATGTAACCCTGCCCCCAGACCGTTCGAATATATTCCGGATTTGATGGATCGTTCTCGATCTTCGACCGCAACCGTTTGATCAGAGCATCAACGCTCCTGTCCCCTGCTCCGCCATGCTGCCGCGTTCGAGCGACGGCAAGTAGGTCTTCCCGGGTGCACAACACGTCCGGATTTTCAGCAAAAAACCGCATGACGCGCACTTCACTTGAGGTGAGGGTGATGAGCCGACCATCCTCGCTTTTGAGATGCCTCTCGTTTTCAACAAGCTCCCACTCTCCGAACCGTGTAACCCGGGATTTTCCCTGCGTTCCACCAGCACGCCTGCGCAGCACAGCACGCACGCGCGCGAGGAGTTCCAACTCGTTGAATGGTTTAATGATGTAATCATCCGCGCCCAGTTCCAGCAGGGAAATCCGCTCGGCGTCGTCATCAATCGAACTGATCATGATGATCCCGGCATCTATGCGCGAAGCGATCTCGTGACATAACACCTTACCACTAGTTCCTGGCATCACGAGGTCCAGCAGAAACAAGCTGTAGGTTTCATCAGCCATCATCAACCGCGCAGCGGGTACATCTTGCGCGTGTTCGATTTTGTACCCTTTGTCAGTCAGAAATGCACAAACACCCTGAGCAAACTCGATGTCATCGTCACAAATCAGAATGTGCTCATCATAGCCAGCGGATTGATCCGCGACGTCTTGCATAGCTCTTCTCCTCGGGACGATGCCTGTCGTTACGATAACAACATTTGCTATTCGAAACTGTCAATGTTGCAGAGAACGATCAAACTGTCCGGTACGCAGCGACCGCAATCGCCACTCATGGCTAAACCAGACAATCATCCACCGGGGCATTCCGGACGATTGAAAAGTTTGTCACGCCAAACAGCAAATTCCTCCAACTTCCGCCACATTCCGCAGGTGGCTGCGCGCAACAAAGCAACCTTTGTCAGAGGCTTGGTAGCAGGCCTTGTATTTGGTGTATCGCGTGCGCCCCGACTTAAGTGCAGTTTTGATCACGACAGCAGGCTCTGAACCAGATTTGGGTGCTTCAGAAACTCTAAATCGTTACTGCTGCGCCCATGCTACGATAGGGGCTCCAAGTCCGACAGAGTAATATCGTAGTCAGTTTCCACCAGGGCTATCTACGGCCTTGCGGAAATCCGGCTTAGATTGTTTCGATTTTCTCCAGCCAGCGCAGCAGCGCCGCCGTGGTTTGCCGCGGTTGTTCCAGAGTTGGCAAATGCCCCGCGTGTTCGATGACTTCCAACCGGCTTTGCGGCAACAGGTCATGCATCAATTCGTGGCGTTCGACTGGGCATAACGCGTCATGACGACCGCAAAGGACCAGCGCAGATCCCTTGAAAGCGCGCAATGTGTGACTTTGATCCGGGCGATCTCGTAGGGCCTTGGATTGGTTAACAAAAATCTCCGGCCCCAAGGCCATAGCCATATCCATGCATAGGTCCAGAATTGCCTGTCGATCAGGGCCATCGGTCAGATAGTTGGGCTTCATTTCCTCGGCCATCACATCGCGTAGCCGACCGTTTTTAACCGCCTCAATCTGGGGCTCACGCCTCGCCTTGACCTGATCCACCTCTGCCAGCGGGTTGGTGTCCATCAACGCCATCCCCGCTACACGCCCCGGTGCTTGCCGCAGTATTTCCATCGCAACAATGCCTCCCATGGAAAGACCGGCCAAGGCGAACCGGTCGGGCGCATGACTTAAAACCTCGGCGGCCAGAGCCTGCATCGTATCATGCGCACCAATGGGAGCGACAAATATCGGATATCTGCCAGACAATGCCCCAATTTGCGGCGAGAATAGCCGAGCATCGCACATCATGCCCGGCAAAAGGACAAGTGGTGTCATTTGACCAGAGCAGCCCCTTCGGCCAGCGCACCCAGTTTGGCATAGGCGATATCAGGATCGACAGCGCCAAACCCCGCAAAAGTGCCAAAACCGCAATCCGATCCGCCAATCACCCGCTCCGCTCCCACGATGTTCACGAACCGCTCAAGACGTTGCACGACCAGTTCGGGGTGTTCGACAAAGTTTGTGGTGGTATCGACCACACCCGGCACAAGTACCTTGTCATCCGGTATCTCGGACTTGCGGTCGCGGAACACCGACCATTCGTGTGCATGGCGCGGGTTCGAGGTTTCAAACAGCACATAGCGCGACTTGGTTGACATCAAAGTCGAGAACACCTTGTCCATTCCGATATCGCAGCAATGCGGACCTTCGTAATTGCCCCAGCAGATGTGAACCCGAACCTTGTCGGCGGGCACATCCTGCAATGCATGGTTCAGCGCTTCGACATGCATTTCGGCAATACTGACAAATTCCTCGTCAGAAAGGTCGGTGAACAGCATATGGCGCGACAGGGCAAGATCGGGACAATCCAATTGAATATCCAGGCCCGCCGCGACGATGGTTTCATATTCGGATTTCATCGCATCGGCCAGCGCGGCCAGATACGCCTCGCGCGTCGGGTAATAGTCGTTCTGCAGAAAAAGAGAGATCACACCCGGGCTGGCAGCATTCATAAATCCGCGCTCAATCCCGTGCTCAACCATGGCTCTTTTGAGGTTGTCGATATCCTTCTGCAACTCGCCCTGCCCTTTCGAGCGCACATCGCCTACGCACATGGGCCGCGCGTATTGCGGAGTTCCGCCATCATTCGCCAAACGTTGAAGAAAGCCCGGAAACATCTTCAGATCAGCCGGAGCGTTGCGCGGGCTGTCGCCTGCAAACCCGGTGTAGCGGTCCTTGACGTAGGTCGCGTAAGAGATTTTCGAAGTCTCGCCATCCGATACAATATCGATCCCCGCTGCAGCCTGTTTGCCTACGGTCTCGGACACCGCGTTCGTCATGCAGGCATCAAAATCTGTCTGATCGAACGGTTCCTCCCGCTCACGCGCGAAGATGAAATCGACGACTTCCTGACTACGCGGCAGACTTCCCACATGGGTGGTTGAAATTCGGGTCATCTTGTCATCTCCAATTCAATTACTTCCCTTTGCTGAGTCCAAAGTGAAGCACGGGTCACATACTGCGCGCCCCGAAAAAGATCGGAGCGCGCAACTTTGCCTTTATGCACCGGTCCAGGTAGCACCGGCGGGATCGTCCGTTGCCGTGATACGATACAGACCGGCCTCTCCGGTCATTGAGGGCACGATACTGTAGCTTTCACCTGACAGAACCAGCGCTGTATCGCCTGCGGACAAAGTTGTTTCATAGCCATCGACTGTAATCCGCCAATGACCACTCGCAGGCATGAGGACGACGGGCATATGCGCCGCGACGGGTTCGTTCAAACAAGAGCCGCGTCCGAGGAAATCGACCTCAAACCCCGGCTTGTCCGTGATCAGGGCATCTTCGCCAATCACTTTGGCTGGCTTGTTAGCGGAAAGCGCCATCAGATCCCAATAGCGTGCCACATATTTGCCGATAACATTTTCGACCGGAACTTCCGGATAGCTCTTAAGCTCTTCTTCGGTCAGCAGCGGCATGGGGCGCACGTTGTGGGGCAGTTCCTGACCCTTCTTGCTGTCATACAGCACGCCATTGTCGCCCAGCATCAGCCCATGCGCCTGAGCGTCTTCGATCACCTGTGGTGCCCAGGTGACACCGCCACCCGCATCATCGCCGCCCAGGATCGACATGATCATCCCATAATCCTGCCCGACATTTTCGAAACCGCGAAAGATGCCAGTTGGAATGTTAAATATGTCACCTTCCTCGGCAATAAACTCACCCGCGGTGCCATAGCGACCCCAGAAGAACCGCCAACGTCCTTTGGCGACAAAGAACACCTCGGCCGTGGTGTGGCTGTGCAGCGAATTCCGGCATTTCGGAGGTTGCCCCGCCGCGCCAATATTGAAACCGATTTTGTCGGTGATGTGGACATGCTGATCGGGGCTTTCGGATACGCCACCGCCGACGATTGTAAAGTTTTCCTTCTGGTCCGAACCGGGCGTGTGCGCGTCAATAAATGCAGTTTTACAAGGCTGCAGTTCGCCGTAGCGGACAATGCGTTGTTGGATCGTGCTCATAATGGTCTCCGTTCATTGAATTGGTACAAGAGGTCTCGATCCTCATGCACCCGGAGGGCGATCATTCAGCCGCCGCGCCCGCAAGGACGCCCGGTGGCCGTGGTACCGCCGGGTTCCTTCACTGGCATCCAATGCGACGCGCGTTCGAGACATCAGAGATCCCCGGTTTCCAACAGAAGCTGTTTCCAGACCGCGGTTTCATCGAACAAGGTCCATTCGCGTCGCAGCCTGATGTCGCCTCCAATCAACTCGCCCCATTCGGCATGGCTGATCCCCAACACATACAACTCAGCGCCTGTGGGTTTGCCGAACACGCCCCAACCGTCATGCTTGCCATGCAAGCTCCAGCGCAGGGCCGAGCGGGGCGGCATATTCGGATCATCGCGCCCGATCTGATGATGGATGGTGAAGGTTGCGCTTGGCATGGCGGCACGCAAAGACATCCAGAACCGATCAGCCGAATCCCAGCCATGGCCCGTGACACCGCCGGGATATTCGGTCTGCACGCCTCGGTCATACTCTCGTTCAATCGCGCCCATATCTGCATTCATTATCCGTGTCAGCAGATCCGCGTGGCGGTGTCCCCATTCATTGTCATTGCCGTACCCCTTGTAGGGGCCTTCGATGTCGTTCTTGGGTGACAGAGGCTTCACACTGGCCCCGGCCCCACCTTCACGCGCTATCAGATCGGCGGCATATTCCTTGGGATCCCAGCCCATTTGCCGAACAATCGCACCCTGATCTCGGATCAGCCATTCGTCATCGATCATGTTGTCGATGGCGTGGCAGTCGGCCAGAATTCGGTATCGCAAGCGTGTTCCGGTGGCTTTGCCATAGACACCATTGCCCCGGTGCGTGGCGGTCGACAGGATACGATGCGAGCTCAGCATGCCTTCTTCCGGGGTGCCCGACCAGATCACATCCTCGCCCAGCAGCTGACGGTCGGGGAACTCGGCCAACGTGGCCATTGTTGCACCAATGACATTCTGGTTACCCAACACAACCGAACCGGGCGAGCGGACGACGATGTCTGGGCTGTAATATTTATGCAAAGTCGCAATGCCACGGTCTTCCCAAATCTCTTTGGTGATGCCGATGATATAATCCGGGAAATCTTTGAATTTGGGATCAAATCCCTTCATGTCTTCCATCCTTCAGGTATGCGGGCGGAGCCGCGAACGATCAAAGGTCCGTCAATCTCGCTGCGGCGCGGCGCAGCAGCGGGATTTTCGATCTTGCTAAGTAGAATATCGACGGTTTCGGCAACCATCCGATTGGCAGGCTGACGAATAGTTGTCAGATTGTAGGCTGGCCAAGAGGCAACGGCGACATCGTCATATCCCAGAACCGAGACGTCGGCCGGAATTTGCAGGCCCAACTCGAACCGCAGCGTGTCCATCACAGAGATCGCCATGTGATCATTGGCCACGAACACAGCGTCCGGTGGATCGGACGCGAACATGCGTAGCGTTGCCTCACGCGCCTGTTCTGCGATGAAGTTTCCGGCTCCACGGGCGTGCAGTTTGACACCCGCCTCTTGCAGGGCCGCTACGAACCCCGCTTCACGATCGCGCTGGGTCGAAGCGCCCTCCCACCCGGCGATATATCCGATCTTCTCATGACCGCCAGCCAGCAGAAACTCGGCTGCCTTTCGGCCACCGGCGACATTGTCGGATGTAACCGATGACATAGTGAGGTCATCCTGTGCCCGATTGAACAACACCATCGGTACACCCACGGTCCGACAACGTTCATACAAGGTCGACGACAGGGCCACCGATGCCGCGATTATGCCGTCGACTTGAAAGTCGAGCAATTCCTCAACCACGCTATCGACGTTTTCGGCTTGGTTCGACGCCATGAATATCATCACATGGTAGCCGCGCTCCTGCAGCGTGTTCGTCAACCTTTCCAGTGCTTCAGGATAAAACTGATTATTCAGATACGCCACAACAAGCCCAATGATCCGGCTTTTGCCGGACACTACGGCACGCGCAAGGACGTTCGGCCGATAGCCCAGTTGCTTGGCGGCCTGACGCACCTTTTCAATCGTCTTCTTCGAGGCTGACGCCCCCGGAGTGAACACACGGCTAACGGCAGACTGACTGACCCCGGCGAGGCGGGCGACCTCCATGGATGTAACTTTTTGCGCCGCCATCAGTCTGCTGTCCAACCTCCGTCTATCATCAACGCGGTGCCCGTCACCAAAGCCGATGCATCCGAGGCAAGATAAACCACTGCCCCCATGATGTCTTCGATCTCGCCCGGGCGGCCCAACTTGATCTTGTCCAATATCCATGCGCGCTTGACCGGGTCATCAAAAGTCGACTTGGTCAAATCGGTCAAAATAAAAGTTGGGCAGATCGTGTTGACCCGAATTTTTGCAGGACCGAACTCCAGCGCCATCGCCTTGGAAAAGCCTTCGACTGCGAATTTTGACGCGCAATAGACGGCCCTTTCCCGCCCGCCCACATGGCCCATCTGGCTGGAGATGTTCATCAGCGATCCGGGGCGCCCAGCTTCTAACAATCCTTTCGCCACCGCTTGGGTCAGAAAATAGGCTCCTCGGACATTGACATCCATTACCGCATCAAAATCCTCGGGCCGTGTGTCCACGGCCCTGCTGTGTCGGGCCAGACCGGCCGAGTTCAGCAGGATATCAAACGGCCCGTTTTGCGCCACAGCATCAGCAGTGCCTGCAACGTCAGAAACATCCAGTTCAAGTACATTCGCCAACCATCCCCGAGCGTTCATCTCTGTTGCCAGATCCTGCAACGCATCCTTGCGCCGCGCCGCCAGTGTTACTTCGGCACCATGCTCTGCCAGCGCTACGGCACAGGCCATGCCGATACCGGACGACGCGCCCGCGACCAATGCGCGTTTGCCGTTAAGATTGAAACTTGGGGTGCTGGGAAATTGGGACATATCAGACCTCGCCAACCGGAAATGGAATGCGGCCCGGAACGCGCGCCTTGTTGAACTCTCGCAAACGGGCAAAGACGTCAACACCCAGCTGGCGATAGGTATCCAGCAGATCAACCAGAATCCAGTTCTCGCGAATCTTGCCATTTTCAAGCCGCCAGAAATCGAGGCTGCGCAGCGTGATCTTCTTGCCCGACGGTGCGATCCCCATCCAGCCATCATTGGTGACAGTCTGGATCATGTTGGGCCAACCCGTAACAGCCGCATAGTCACCGTCGCCAAAGAAATGACAGGTGATGTCATCTACATCCTGCCCGCGATCCGGCATTGCGTTGAGGAATGGAATCTGATGCCAATTACGGAACCCCGCAATACCCCGCCCTGTGCCGATCCCCGAGGGGCCGTACCAGTTCATCCGAGGATGCCAGAACCGCTCCATCTCCATCACCTCCGGACCACCTTCTGCGGGATGTTTGGTCAGATGATTCAGCATGTCGACAATGTGCTGGCAGGTCTCTTTGCCCTTGGCCTTGTCATACGGGCCGGGCACCAGCCCGTCCTGCGTCGCTGGTCCCGGAACATGCCATTCCCGCCCCAAACCGGGTGCCATGGGCCAGGCCTGCGCTTGCATCATCACTTCGGGGATGTCCCAAAGCGCCTGCACCTCGGCGATTTTGCCATTTTCGATCCGGTAAAACTCGTGAAACCGCATGGTGACCTGATGGCCTGTCGGCGGAATCTCCAGCCATGGCCCCGCGAAAGTGCCGGTATAGTACCCGCCGCATCCAACCCAATCAGCCCCGAATTCATCAGGTCCAGCCATGACGATATAATCGCGACGCTCAAGATCGGGCCATGCGGTCAGAAGATCGCGATAGCAACAATCGTAATAAGCACTACTCCCATTGGTGTCGCCAAACGGATAGCTCAGATGGAACACAGCGTCGGGAGAACAAATCTGATCCAACGCCTGCCGGACACCGGCTTCGGTAAAGTCATACATCGCAGCCCTGACCTGTGCGATCAGGGTCTTGTGCTCAGTATGCCTGTCACTCATTCTGCGGCGTCCCTATAAGGTGCAGGCGCGCCGTAGGGGACATTGATGCCGCCGTAACGCCGTACGCGGACGTTACATTGCTCGGCGTGCCCCACAAAACCTTCGAGCATACATAGGCGCGAGCCATATTCGCCGATCAAGGTTGCCGCCTCATCAGTCAGAACCTTTTGATAGCTATGTGTTTTCAGATATTTACCCACCCATAGACCACCAGTATAGCGGCCAGCTTTTTTGGTAGGTAGCGTGTGATTGGTGCCAATAACCTTATCACCGTTCGAGACATTGGTACGCGGTCCAAGGAACAATGCGCCATAACAAGTCATGTTCTCAAGGAACCAGTCGTCGCGATCGGTCATGACCTGCACATGTTCAGATGCAATGTCATCGGCGACCTGCAGCATCTCGTCATACGTATCGCAGACGATCACTTCGCCATATTCCTCCCATGATACTTTTGCGGTGCCCGCTGTCGGTAGAATGCCCAGCAGCCGGTCCACCTCGGCCATCGTGTCCTCGGCCAGTTTGCGAGAATTGGTCAGCAATACGCAGGGGCTGTTATATCCATGTTCGGCCTGACCCAGAAGATCGGTCGCGCACAGCTCTGCGTCTGCGGCAGTCTCATCAGCAATCACCATGGTCTCGGTCGGGCCGGCAAACAGGTCGATACCGACACGACCAAATAGCTGACGTTTAGCTTCTGCGACAAAGGCGTTACCCGGACCGACAAGCATGTGGACTGGATCAATCGTCTCGGTTCCCAGCGCCATGGCGCCGATGGCCTGAATGCCGCCCATCACGTAAATCTCATGCGCCCCACCCAAATACATGGCGGCGATCACCGCTGCATTGGGCTTGCCCTGGAACGGAGGGGTGCAGGCGATGATACGCGGCACGCCTGCTACCGAGGCCGTCGCCACCGACATATGCGCCGAGGCCACCATCGGGAATTTGCCACCGGGCACATAACAGCCCACCGATTGTACGGGGATGTTCTTGTGGCCCAGAATGACGCCCGGCAGAGTCTCAACTTCGATATCCAGCATCGAATCGCGCTGAGCTTGTGCAAAGTTGCGCACTTGCTCCTGCGCGAATTTGATGTCCGCCAGCTCTCGATCCGTTAGCTGATTGATCAGGTCGTCGATCTGGTCTTGAGACAACCGAAACGATGCTGGCGAATAGTTATCGAACTTCTCGCTTAGCTCGCGTACCGCAGCATCGCCACGTGTTTCGATGTCTTTCAGCGTCGCTTCGACGACAGCGCGTGTTTTGGCGTCATCCTCGGCCCGGTCAGCATCGGACTTACCACGTTTCAGATACTCGATTGTCATTGTCCTAATCCTTAGTTTCAGGCCGGGGCGGAGACTTCTCACCCCGGTCAAATGCTTCCCAGCCTTCACCGTTAAACAGATCGACACCCAGCTGTGCCGCTACATGGGCGAAATCCACATTCACCCAATTGTCGACGATCTTGCCGTCGACCACTTTCCAGAAATCCATATATCGGATCTCGACCCGCTTTCCGGTGGGGGCGATCCCCAGGAACTCACCCGAATGGGTTGCTTCCTGTCGGCCAAACGCAGCCGCCCATTCGCCCATGTAAAGGCGCGCTTCGTCGATGCAGGTCTTGTCCGAAAAAGCCGCCTGAAACGGGCGTTGCCAATTGTCCTGAAACTGTTTCAGGCCAGTTTTTGTGCCGCAGCCCTGATTGCCCATCCAGCGGAAGCCTTCCGAGAAGAATTCGCCGATGTCATCTATGCGGTGATCGTTCAGACCATCCACCATGGTTTCAATCACACGGCGGGTGTCTTCTGTTTTGTCTAGGTCCGTATCACGTGTCAGCACGGCCTGTTCCGGGCGGGAACCCTTCATCTTTCTCATCCTTGTATTGGTGCCAATAGAAATTCTGTCTTCATCGGGTAGCTCAATCAGCTGACAGAAAATCCCTCGGCATCCGGTTGAGCGCCGGGTGGCGGCCAACGGCGTTATGTCTTGCAGAGCTGCTCATGCGGCTTGCTCGGCGATGTCGGCAAAAAGGTCATATCCCAGCTGCAACAACACATGCGGGATGTCGACGAAAACCCAGTTTTCGACCAACAGATCGTCCTCTCGACGCCACCAGTCGCAGACCCGCATGAAGACGCGTTTTCCGCTTGCGGGCTGGTCGAGGAAGGGTTTCACCTGGACACCAGTCAAGGAAGGCCAGCCACCCGAGCATACGTAATTGCCTTCGCCAAAGCGGGTGAAATGCGCAGTCATGCCATTTCCCGCACTACCTCCGGACCAACCTTCGAAGGTGGCCTCGAAAGGCACCTGGAAGCTTGCAAAACTCTCGAGCCCGACGAAAGAACCGAAGGCGCCGGGGCCGTACCAGACCATGTTGTCATGCCAGAACGGCCGCCAGGCCTCGTTCTTGGTGGCAAGCTTGGCCAGCATCTCTGTGACCATACGATAGCTCTTGGCCCCCTCGACTGGGTCTTGCGGCGTGGTCAAGATGCCATCATGGCTTGCTGGACCCTGAATCATGCCGGTGAAGCCACGGGTCTTGCCCGGGCTATCGGTGATCGGCCATTGCCCTGCAGCCAGCATCAGTTCTGGGATATCGAAGAATATATAGCTCTCCACCGCCCTGCCATCATGCATGCGGTGGAACTCGCCGAAGCGCAGATAGGCAAGCTCGCCTGTGGCGCGGATACCAAGCCAGTCGCGCGAGAACCGACCGACGAAATAGCCGGTGGCGCTGATCCAGCCCTGTCCTTCAAATACACCGGCCATGACGATATCATCGCGCCGAAAAAGTCCGTCGAAGGAGGCTGCGAGCGGGGCGATGACGTGATCGTGCAGCCCGAGGCCACCCGCGACCTCGTTGAAAGGATGCACCACGTTGACATGTGCACCGGGGGCGAAGAATCCCTCATAGGCCGGCCGGAAATTGCCTGGATGGCGTTGCGCGGCGGTGAATTTCAGAAAGGGTTTACGGTCGAGGCGTTCCATTAACTTTGTCTCTATAGGATCTGTTCAAGGCGTCTGCGGAGAAACGTCCCGCAAGGCCCTGCGCGCATCAAAGCAAAAGGAATTCGCCCTGGTCGCCTTGCCCGGCACGCAGCCATGTTCAGGCTGGCTGCGTGCGCATGGGCAAATACGGACTGAGGATGCGTGAGTCCCATCAGCGTCAGCCTTTCACAGCCCCGGCGGTCAAACCGCCCACAATCTGACGCTGGAAGAACATCACCAAGATGAACAGCGGAACCGTCGCAGAAACCACGGCCGCAACGGCAAACATTACGTTGCCCTCGGTTTGCGTTGTACCAAGGAACGCGGCGATGGCTGGAACCATTGTGCGGTTGCTTTCTGACAACAGCATCGCCCCAACGGCAAAGTCGTTATAGGCCAGAAGAAACGAGAACAGCCCCGTGGTGATCACACCCGGCCACATCACCGGAATGATCACGCGGCGGAAGGCCTGAAACTGGTTGCAGCCGTCGACCTTTGCGCTTTCGTCAAGCTCGCTGGGGATGTTCTTGAAGAAGGCGTGTAGCATCCACAGGGTGAACGGCTGGTTGATCGCGACAAGTACGATAATTGTCGTCGGAAGTATCCCCCAGATATTCCATTCAAAGAAGGGCAGCAGATAACCCGAGACCAACGTGATCGGCGGCATTGCGCGGAAGATCAGTGCCGTGATCAAAAGCCAGAATGTGTAGTTATAGCTCGACCGTGAAAGCGCATAGCCCCCCAGCGTTCCGATGGTCAGCGAGATGGCGACCACAAAGACGCAAACGATCCCCGTGTTCAGAACATTCCGCCAAAATTCTTCCTGAATCCAAGCCCCTTCGTAACCGGTGGTGGTAAAGGGTGAGCCATAAACTGCCTCGGTCCGCGCGCCGGTTAGAGCGTTGGTCCAATCGGCGATCGAGAAGAAATCCAGCTCTACCTTGAACGACCCCCAAACCGTCCAGAGGAACGGGAAAGCGGCCAGGATGAACCAAAGGATCACAAAAAGCGACGAAGCAATCCGAAGGCTTTTGGGCATTCTTTGCGCACGACTGGCCATGTTATCTTGCTCCTTTGAAGTCACGCCAGGTGCGGACAAGCACGGGCGACAACAGAATGGCGACCCCGATAATCGTGATCACAGACGTAGCGGCTGCAGAGGACAGTTGTCGCGTTTCACCGCCGAGGTCGTTGAAGATGAAAGTACTGAGCGATTGCGCATGGGCACCGGCGCTGAAGCCGATAATCGGTTCAAACACCTTGAAATTATCCATCAACTGGATCAGCGCAACAAACGTAACCAGGGGCATGAGATGGGGAACAACCACGAATTTGACCTGTTGCCAGCGGGTTGCCCCATCGATCTGGGCCGCCTCGATCTGATCTTTGGGCAAAGTTTGCAAACCGGCATAGAACACCACGAAGGCAAAGGGGGCCGAGCTCCAGACGCCATAAACCATCAGCGCCACCCACATCAGCCCGGTCGAAGCCTTTAGACTGAAATCCGGATCTCCGGCCAAGTTTACAAGGGCGTTGCCGATGACGCCACGACTGTCAATCATCCAAAACAGAATGAGCGAGCCGATCAGCGGTGTCACAATCATGGGCAAGAGCGAGAAGAAGATCATCAAACCCTTGAGGTGCCGGTGCAGTGAGTTGACCGCCAGCGCAATCACCAGCCCCAGAATGATCGTGAGGGGTGTCACAATGAATGTGAAGGTCAGCGTAAAGGCCATGGCCCGATAGAAGGGCAAGTTTCCGACCTCTGAGAAAAGGTCACCCCACGTGTCACTCGCCGCCCAGATTTCGCCAACCTCCTGTATCGCCAGGTGGCCGCGATCAAAGTAGATATCCAGCCCGACAAATCTGCCCAATGGTTGTTCGGCACGAAGCGCTGCGGTGGCTTCCTGATCGATGGTGGTCTCGGTTGTGCACCCGACAAGCGGAGTACAGTTTTCGACTTCCACCAGAACCGCCGGGTGTGGGGCATAAATGGATTGGATCACCACCGAGACGATGGGCATTGCAATGAACAGCAGCATTGCAAGTCCTGTGGGCAGGAAAAACCAAAGGAATGTCTTATGGCGCATGTCGCAATTCCCGTGTCGGCTTGATTGGGCGGGTGCCCGAATTGGGCACCCGCGAGGGGCGTTTTACTGTAGGAAGCCCTGTTCGATTGCCGCGGCGCGATAGGCGGCCTCGACATCGGCCAGCGCCTGTTCAGCGCTTTCCTTGCCCTGCATGAAATCGGCAAGTTCATTGCCAAGTGCACTGTGCATCAAACCCATGTAGGGCAGCATCGGATAAGGCGTCGTGCCCATTTTGGCAGCGTCAAATACACCCTGCGCGTCGTCTGCAGGTTCGTACCCTTCGATCAACCAGACTGCCAGCGGCGTGGTTTCATCGTTCAACATTTCGGGGCGGACGCCATGCGTCATCGCGACAAAGGTCGCCTCAGCCTCTTCATCCGAGATGTTCTTGCCGACGGTCCATCCGTCCCACCAAAGGGTCGAGGCCGGAGTCGTGCCGCCACCCACGGTCAGCGGCGCTGCAATGGCATGGCCATCGATTACTTCCTGCAAGACACCTTCGGTTGTGGTCTGCTGTGACGCCCGTGACCCCCACATATTCATGATCGCCACATTGCCCGCGCGGTATTCCGCGTTGGTGGCATTGGAATCATGGGTCAGAAAATCGGGGTTCATATACTCGGACAAAGCCTTCATCATGTTCAGCGCTTTGACACCGGCCTCGGTATTGACGTTGGGCTCTGCACTGCCGGGCTTGAAATGAGTACCTCCATAGCCAAGGAACATGTTGTTGAATTCCTGCGCCAGATTCCATCCCGCAGCGTAAGCACCACCAACCGGGTTTTGCATTATGCCCTGCGCGCGAATAGCTTCGGCCGCTTCGAGCAGTTCTTCATACGTGGTCGGCACTTCTACGCCTGCCTGTTCCAGAACGTCCTTGCGGTACATCAGGTGCTGAGCGTTGGCCATGAAGGCGATGGCCATGATGTCATCGCCGATCTTGATCAACTGTCCCGGCTGCAGGTTCTGACCATGTTTTTCGACCAGGTCATTGAGCGGTCGGATAACGTCTTCATTCATCAACGCCACAATCGAGCTGTTGGCGATGATGGCTGAGGTGTATTCCGACGGATTGCCCGACAGACCGGCCACGTTGATGGTTTGGTGTTCGGATGTCAGGTTGGATTCAACAGATGCGCCCGTGCATTCCTTTGCGGCAGCGGCCACAGCCTGAATGGCGGCAAATTCGTTGCCGACGATGTTGACCCGATCCGTGATCTCGCAGGCATAACCCGCGCTCGCAGCAAAGGCGGTCAGTGACCCGGCCAATGCGATTTTCTTTAGAAACATTTTTGATTCCTCCCTAGGTGATTGGGTGCATCTTCGAAGCCTGCACCCGAGATTGTCCCGTCATTGCGGGATTGGTTTTCGTCTCTCAGATCTCAAGGCGCGCGCCGGTTTGCGCATCGAATAGGTGGCAGTGATCGGTATGGATATGAATCGACACCTGATCGTCGATTTCTGCACGATAGGTTTTGTCGGCCTTGACCGAGACCAGCGCTCCGCCGATCCGAACCGAGACCATGGTGCTGTCGCCCAGCAATTCCTGCGTATAGATGGGCGCGTTAATCTCGCCCCCGCTTTCTACGACATTGGCGTCCTCGGCGCGGAAACCCAAAGTTATTGGGCCATCCGGAGCATTCAGACCATGCACTTCGGTATTCTGCGCGCGGAACACACCGCCCTGAACATCGCCATCAACCAGGTTCATCGCCGGGTTGCCGATAAAGCTGGCGACAAACGTGTTCGCAGGCTCGTCGTAGATCGCCGTCGGAGAGCCAACCTGTTGGACAACACCCTGCTTCATGATCACCACGCGATCGGCCAGTGTCATCGCCTCGATCTGGTCATGTGTCACATAAATCGTAGTCACCGCCAGTTCATGGCTAAGGTTCTTGATCTGCGCGCGAGTCGAAACACGCAGTTTTGCGTCAAGGTTGGACAACGGCTCATCCATCAGGAACACGTTGGGCTCGCGTACAATCGCACGCGCCAGAGCCACCCGTTGACGTTGCCCACCTGACAGCTCTGCCGGCTTACGATGCAGAAAGTCGTCCAACTCTACCATCGCCGACGCACGGCGCACTTTTTCGTCATGGGTGGAAGCGTCGATGCCACGTACCCTCAGCGGGAAACGAATGTTCTCGTAGACATTCATGTTCGGATACAAAGCGTAAGACTGGAACACCATCGCGACGTCGCGGTCTTTTGGCTCCATATCGTTGACGCGGGTACCGTCGATCAGAATATCACCCTCGCTTGCGTCTTCCAAACCTGCGATCATGCGCATCGTCGTGGTCTTGCCACAACCCGACGGGCCGAGAAGCACCAGAAATTCCTTGTCGGATATTGTCAGGTCGAAATTGTCCACTCCAACAAACGAACCCCAACGTTTTCCAACATTGCGCAGTTGAATCTCGGCCATACTGTCCTCCCAGTTGCACCTGAGTGCATACGTTTGCAAAAGCATAGACATCCAAAGGAACATCTGGCAAGTATTTTTTGCAAGCGAATGCAAAAGCGCCCGCAATCTTGCTAAAGACTGACGCTTCCCTCCGGGCAAAGCATTGAAAGTAAAAGATATGTCTTACGAAGCCGAGAAAGAAATTGTCCTGAACTTCTACAAAGCTCTGAGCGATGCAGAGGAATCAGCCCACTCTGATGTGATCGCTGAGTATTGCGCCGAAGACCTCCTGTGGCGCGGCTTTCACCCGTTCAACGAGCTGCGTGGCGCTAGCAACGTGGCGCAAAAATTCTGGCAACCGCTGAACCACAGCCTCGCAAACCTACAGCGTCGGATGGACGTGTTCATGGCCGGTCAGAACGAGATCGACGGGTTCAATTCAGTCTGGGTTGTTTCGATGGGCCATCTCATGGGGCTGTTCGACAAAGACTGGCTGGGCATCGCGCAAACTGGAAAAATGGCCTTTCTGCGCTATTGCGAGTTCAACAGGATTGAGAACGGTAAGATCGTCGAAACAGCAATGTATTTCGACATCCCGCATCTCATGATGCAGGCCGGGTTGCGGCCCTTCCCGCCGCAGACCGCCGTGCAACTTGTCCAGCCCGGACCTATGACCCACGACGGTCTGATGTTCGCGCCGCAACCCGCCGAGGACGGCAAAAGGACCTTGTCAGCCATCAACGCGATGATCTCCGATCTTGGGCAGTGGGACAGCGGGCTTAGCCTTGAGGATGAGCTGCGCCGCACCTGGTGCGAAGACATGATCTGGTGGGGTCCTTCCGGTATCGGAGCGACCTACACGATTGAACGTTACGCAAAGCAGCATGCTGGCCCGTTCCGCGCGGGGTTCGCTGACCGATCAAAAACCAACCATATCTGCCGCATGGCCGAGGGTCATTATGGCGGCTTTTTCGGCTGGCCGAACTTTACCGCCCGACCAACCGGCGGGTTCATGGGAATGCCTGCCACCGACAAAGCCGGTGAGTTCCGGGTGATCGACATCTATCGTCGCCAAGGTGACAAACTGGCCGAGAATTGGATTTTCATCGATCTGCTTCATTTCTGGAAGCAACAAGGTGTCGATATTCTGGACCGCATGGCGCGTGTGGGCCTTTAGATCATGGCCAGACCCGTCATGTTGGTCGGAATACGGTAAACGGACGTACAGGCAGTGATGTACAGCATGCTGAACCCGGTTCCGCCAAAACAGAAGTTGGTAGATTTTTGCGGCGTCAGAATGACACCAAGGCAGTGCGCGTGAGTATCAAACAGATGTACCCCGCCCGGACCATTGCACAAGATCTGACCGTCACGGGTGCACTTCATGCCATCCGGCACCCCTTCCCCTTCACCAACAACATTGGCCCAGACCTCTCCACCGGTCAGCGACCCATCATCGGCGACATCAAAGACGCGGATATGACCGCCCCAGCTATCATTGACGAACATCCTTGTTTCATCGGCCGACAAACACAGCCCGTTGGGTTGCTGAAAATCCCCCGCCACAAGATGCAACGTGCCATCGGGGTCCAGCCGGAACACGCCTTGCACCGGCAGCTCCTGTTCTCTCAGAATGCCAAGATCCTCTCGGATACGACCAAAACTGGGATCAGTGAACCAAATCCGACCGTGCGAGTCGCAGATAACATCGTTGGGGCTGTTGAGTTCTTTGCCATCAAAATGCGTGGCTATCGAAGTAACCCGCTTGCCGCCGTGATCATGGCGTACCAAATGCGAACTGGCGTGCTCGCAAGAGATCACTGCCCCGCTTTTGTCGAAGCAATTTCCGTTTGCTTGGTTGGATGGGGTGCGAAAAACGCGAACTCCTTCACCCTCGCTCCACTTGTATTGATGGCTCTCCTGAATGTCCGAGAATACCAGCCAATGCTCTTCGGGGTGCCATATTGGCCCTTCGGTAAACCCCAGACCGCTAGCGATTTCTTCCAGTTGAGCGTCAGGGTGCACCAGATCTGTGAAGCATTTGGAACGGATATCGAATACCATGTGAACACCTTTTCAGAGTTGCGCCTGCCAACACTACCGGCAAGCCTCGACAAGAACAGCGTTTCGGGTGAAAACGCAATAACGACTGTTCGATAGTCTGGCCCTGCCAACGTCAATGCTCTACGCTATGGCCGATGTTTCCAAACCGCTTGGCTGCCAATTGCCATGTGCCGCCCAAACAAAACCGTCAGGACTTTCCCATGAATTTCAAACAACGCATGCTTTCTGGTGAGCCTCTCGTCGGAACGTTTCTCAAGACACCAGCTCATGAACTGGTCGAGATAATTGCCAAGTCAAAACTGGACTTCTTGTGCCTGGATGCGGAACACGCACCCTTTGACCGGGGTCGGTTGGATGTTTGCCTCGCCGTCGCCCGGGCTCTGGGGTTGCCGACGTTGGTGCGGGTGCCGACTGGGTCGGCGGACGAGATTCTCAAGGCGCTTGACAGTGGCGCGACAGGTATTGTTGTGCCGCATGTTGACAGCGCCGAAAAGGCCCGTCGCATTGCGCGCGAGGGCCGTTTTGGCCATGGTGGTCGCGGCTATGCCGGATCAACCCGGTGGGCAGGGTTTGCGACCCGATCCATGGCTGACGTCCTCAAGCAAAGCGAAGAGGAGACGATTATCATTGCCCAAATCGAAGAACCAGAAGGCGTCGCAGAAGTCGATGATATCGCCGGGACCGAGGGCATCGACGGGATTTTTGTAGGACCTGCGGATCTTGCGGTATGTTACGGCGTGACCGATCAGTCCGACCCACAGGTTCTTGATGCAATGCGACGCTCGGGCGATGCAGCCAAAGCACATGACAAGACGCTGATGACCTTTGCGGCCAGCGCAGAAGCCGGACTCAAGCTGCGCGACTATGGGGTGACCATGATCTTCGTCGCTTCGGAACACGCCTTCATGCTTCGCGCTGCAAACGCGGAAGCGGAGAACTTCCATGGCACCGCGAGGACGTGAAACGCACAGGGCTTTTTAGTGGAAAGGGCCTTGGCGTCGAAATATCCGCGGGCTGGTAAATGCTGCGACGACAGTACTTTCTTTGCTAGAAATGCGATGCGCGATTGCGGATTATTCGCTTCGCTGAATAGCGGTGTCCTGTCGGTTTTTCTCCAGTCCGCCGTACCCGCCTTGACCAGGCAAAAATCGCTAAACGGGCTAGGTTTAACAGTAACAGTCGAGATCGGAAACTGCACGGCGTTGGCCCGAGATCAGTTCGTCTAGCAGTTCACCAGTCACCGTCGCATATCCTAAACCGCACACGGTAATCCCCATAGATGTCCAGAGACCTGAGGTAAGAGTTTGCAAACGCGGCAGACCATCTGCCGCATCCGTAATGTAGCCGTTCCAGCACTATTTGATCGGTGATTCCGCCAGTAGCAGGAAAAACTCGACCACCTTGCGCCGAACTGGTTCGTAGGGTTTATGATCGTCTGTTTGACGCAGAGGTTCGCGGCGGCCGGATAGGAAACGCTCGTCCGCCTCAAGCCGGAAACTGTTGACCAGTTTTTCGATATCCACCGCAGATTTGCCACCAGCGCAACGCCATTAAAAAAGGCGGTCGACCAATTCACTAAAGAAGAGACCAACGCCCGGCTTCATTGATTAAGATCGCACTGCATGCTTCACGGCATCGATAACGGAACTTTGAAATGCGTGATCTTTTCAGGCTGGCTGGCGGGCAGATCGTACGTCTAAGTCCTTCTTGCCGAACTCGCTTGGAAAGCCCCAGGTCGATGATAGGTGTGCATTTAACGGAATATATTTCTTCAATCACAATGGCTTGCACTGGCGTGGCGCTCCTGTCGCTTATGGCCCGTGCAGCACTCTCAACAGCCGACGGAAGCGCCGTTACAAACGGCAAAACCGCAACGAGATCATGTCCGACAGACTCAAGAGTTGGAGACGCGTGGCGACGCGCTTTGACCGATGTCCAAAGGTCTTGCTCGCAGCCAGCGCTCGCGGAAACCGTCATCTATTAGTATGGTATCATGAAGCTAATAAGGCTTGGGTATCGACTGCTTATGTAGGGTTAATCTGTAAAAATTCGCGTAGAAGAAGACTTCGAAATTTGATGGGAATTCGAAGTACATCACACACCAAGACAGCTGCGCGTATCATAGTATTGAAGGAAAGTGATTGCGCCAGCCTGTTTCGAACGGATTGGGATTCTCCCCTTCGATTGGAATTCGCTTTCGACCGCTCATTTCAAGATCGGGGACAGTAACTGGTAGCATTTGTGTGGGGATACTTAGGCTTGGAAAACAAATCCTCGCCGCCGGAATTCTCGGCCAGCCTAAACCTACACATTCTAAGCGAATATCGGTTCCTCACAGCCGGCTAGACGCAGGCATCGCCGCTCCTGTGCCCTATGTGTCAGCGGTTTGGGATTCCTTGAAGGAGAACAAGAAAGCGCCACGGATGTTCAAACCCAACCGAAGCTTTCAGGAATGAAATTAAGCAACTGAGATAGATTAATTTCACGCAACGGGTCGTGAGCCAAATGATCTGGGAACGCCCCGTTTCAGACGAAACGGGGCGTTAAGATATCAATAGGTGCGCTTGATGTCGCTGTAGGCACCGCGCAGCTTCACGGTGATCGTGATGTCCTGCTTATCACGGTTGCGCCAGAACCAGCCGTGATTGCCGGTGAATGCGGCAACCAATGTTCCCTTTGCACCGGTTTTGCCACGGCCTTTCTCATAGCTGATGGATTCGTCAGCGTTGTCGCCATGGAGTTCAAAATTTGCCCGGCCGCCTTCGGCAACCCAATCAAATTCAGTCACAGCACCTTCATCCATGACCAGCTTCCACTCGATTCCTTCTCCAGGGGTCAGAGTGAACGAGAATTCATCCGCCCAGGTCTCGGCACTTTGCTGCGCATAGGCGGCGCCCACAAAGGCGCCAAAGATATCCTTAAACAAGCTGGATTGATCTTCTGGTGCCTGCTGCGCGTCCCGAGCGGCCTCTTCGGCCAGATCGGTCTTGATCTCTCCCATCTCGGTCAGACCAAGAACACTGCCGATCCGAGTGGGATCAATGCCATATTCTGCGGGCAGAACCACGGTCACCAGCAAAACCACAGCGGCCACGGCCGCAATGATAGTGGACTTGATCAACTGGGCCGAGCTAGGCAGTTCTTCGGGGCTTGGTTTTTCAGAATTGTACATGTGTATCTCCGTTTATTCAGGCTGAGACGAACAGGCCGGTCAGCTGATATCCCATCAGCACGAAACCAGCCGCCATCATCGCGACGTTGACGCCATAGGCGTGTTTCCAGAAGAATTTGGATTTGCGCCAAAACCCCATGAAGATCAGGATCAGGGCAAGGGCTATGAACTGGCCGATTTCGACGCCGACGTTGAAGGCCAGCAAGTTGGGCAACAGCCCGTCTTCGGGCATATCATAGTCCAAAATCTTGGCTGCGAGACCAAGGCCGTGGAAAAAGCCGAAGATCAGCGTGGCCCATTTGGTATTGGGCTGATGGCCGAACCAACGCTGATACGCTCCCAGATTGTCCAGCGCCTTGTAGACGACAGACAAACCGATGATGGCATCAATAATGTAAGCATTGACGTTCCAGCCGTAGTAGACGCCAAGCAGCATGGTCGTGGAATGGCCCACGGCAAAGATGCTGACATAGGTGGCGACATGTTTGGCCCGGTACAGGAAAAACACGACCCCGAACAGAAACAGGATATGGTCATATCCCGTCACCATGTGCTTGGCACCCAGATAGGCGAAGGGGATCAGTTTGACGCCCCAGATCTGTTGAATATAGCCGGCATCGCCAGCCGTGACGTTATGGGCTGCGGCATAAGACGCGCTGTAGGCGAGCGCCGCAAAGACAAGGGCTGCCAGCGTCAGGGATTGGCGCACAGCCTCCCCTAACCGGCCCCTTTGGACGGTTTGCATGAGATATTTCTCCGCTATGTTGTGTGATTGATCGTCAAACCCCGCAAAAGCGGGCTCGGTCACACGCGCGGAGGTCGGTCAAGCCTATATATGGGGTCAGGTTTGTCCAGAAACGGTTCCAGCGCATCAGGCAACCTAAATCTGTCGACCGATTCCGCCTCGGCAACCAGGAACAGGATCGCCGAGCTGTGATCATGATCGACCGCATCGTGACTATGGCCATGCAGCGCCCAGTAATTGTCCAGTGCTTCGCCATGGGAATGGCCGTGATCACCCATTATCTGGCTGCGTTCTGACACGCTAAGCAAATAGTTGGCAGAGTGTGTGAAAGACGGGGCCACTGACCAGGCAAATACGCATAGAACCATCATCGCGATAAACGCGTGTCTGATCCAATCAGCCAGTTGTCTGCCCGACACAATCTGCATAACTGTTCCTGCCCGCGACGGTTTTTCGTCCGTTTTTCTTCATGCGCTATCGTACTCACTTAGCGTCAATAATCGTTATCTCGCAACCCTGGATATCATTGTCAGCGGGAAGTCTCCGATCTGCCGAAAAGGCCGAAAGATCTCCTTCTCGACAGATCAGGACTTCAATTTGCGTGTTCTCGCGCTGCAGCGGAACCAGGAAAATAGCACGCAACTGCGTGTTCATTGTGTTGACCTGTGAGAATTGGCCCTTTTTGCCGGCATATGTCCTGCGCCCGCTGACAGCGCGTCTGGAAACGGCATCCAGGTGGCGGGTCCATTGGGCTGGGCGGGTCACCGTGCAGTACGATGCGCTGCCTGGTTGCCTCAATACGCGGGTCGGGAGACGGGACAGCAGACAAAAGCGCTTGGGTATAAGGATGTTGTGCATCGTTAAACAGGTTCTCGGTTGAACCTTTCTCCATCACGCGACCCAGATACATCACTGTCATGTCGCTACACATTTCCCGCACCACCGCCAAGTCGTGCGAGATCATCAGTATCGTCAGGCCGAGTTCCTGCTGCAGGGTTACGAACAGCTTCACGATCTGCGCCTGAGTCGAGACATCCAGCGCCGAAAGCGGTTCGTCACAGATCAGAATTTCGGGCTCTAGCATCAGGGAGCGAGCAATCGCGACACGCTGCCGTTGCCCGCCGGCCAGAGACCGTGGCAGACGCTCACCCGCCGTTTCAGGCAGCCCCACCAGATGCATCAGTCGGGCGATGCGCTGTTGACGATCCTTGCGACCGAACCTGTGGATCGAGAGGGGTTCCTCAAGCGACTGATAAACCGTCTGGCGACGGCTGAGCGCACCCAGCGGGTTCTAGAACACGAACTGCATCTGTTTTGCCAGCGCCTTACGGTCGCGCATCCCGTCGGCCAGATCCTGCCCCAGAATGCGCACCGAACCCGATGTGGCCGGTTGCAGCCCGACCATGGCTCGCGCCAGTGCGGTCTTGCCGCAGCCGGATTCGCCAACGATGGCGTGAAAAGCGCGCGCGACGGTCAGATCTACGCCATCCACCGCACGCACCATCCGGTCGGGGCCGCTGCCGGGGAAATGAACCTTCAGGTCGTGAACCTCGATTGCGTTTTGCGTCTCCATCTCAGGCACTTTCCAGTTCCGCCTGCGCCGCGTGGCAGGCTGTGACATGAATCCCGTCCTCAGGCACCGGGATGAGCGCCGGGCGTTGGGTGGCGCAGACCGGGAGCATGCGCGAACAGCGCGTATCGAACGGGCAACCGGTGCGCAGCCGCGACTGATCAGGGGACGATCCGGGGATGCCCTTGGGTACTTCGTTGCTGTTGGCCCGCAGATTAGGGACCGAGGCCAGCAACCCCTGCGTATAAGGGTGCACCGGTGCGGTTAGCACCTGCGCAACCGTGCTGCTTTCCACCACCCGACCCGCATAGAGCACCGCCACGCGGTCGGCGACCGAAGCGACCACGCCGATATCATGGGTGATCAGCACCACCGCGATATCTTCCTGTTGCTGGATATCCTTGATCAGTTCCAGAATCTGCGCCTGCACGGTGGCGTCCAGTGCCGTTGTCGGCTCATCCGCGATCAGCACGCGCGGATTGCCCGCCAGCACCCGGTCGGAGCGGTTCAGCAGCGATTGCCCGCCGCACACAGCACTGCCGCGAATATCGACTGATACGCCTTCGGGCAGAAGGCCCAACGGGCCCAACGTCATCACCGTTTTGCCCGATCCGCTTTCGCCGACAATTGCCAGAATCTCACCCGGCATCACCGACAGCGAGGCGGTATCGAGCGCCCGGACCGAGACTTGCTCAGTGTAAAGATCGATCACAAGATCCTCGATTTGAAAGACGGGCTGGGTCATGCTTTGACCTCCTTGGCCTGAATCTCGGCCTCGTCGCCGAGGCGTTCCCGTTTTAGCTTACGCAAACGGCGCGGGTTCAGCGCGCGCGGCACTTTTTACAACGCGAAATGTTCACCCAGCAGGTTGAAGCTGACCACCACCATAGTCAGGGCAAGACCGGGCGCGATGACGAGGCGGGGATATTCCTCAAGATAGCTCATGCCGTCGACCAACATCTGGCCTCATTCCGGTGTGGGCGGTTCGACCCCCAAACCCAGAAAGGACAGCGTGGCAATCGCCAGCACCAGCGCGCCTGAATCCGCTGAGGCATAGACCACCACCAGCGCCAGCACATGCGGCAGGATATGGCGCGAGAATATGCGTACATGGCCCGCACCCATGATCCGCACGGCCTCGATATACGGCTGATGCAGTTCTGATGCGACGACGGAGCGGCTCATGCGGGTATAGTTGGCCCACCATGCCATGGTCAGCGCCGCGATCAGGCTGGGCAGCGACAGTACGATGTCGATGGCGCTGATCAGCACAAGCTCGACCTTGCCGCCGGCATAGCCTGCTAACGACCCGATCACCACGCCAATCAACAACGCCGAGGCCAGCACCATAGAAATGGCAAACAGAGACACACTCGCGCCATTGATCAGACGGCTGAGCATATCGCGGCCCAGATAGTCGGCGCCAAGCCAATGGGCGGCACTAGGACCCTGCAGGATGGCGCCATAGTTCTGCACAGTTGGATCATATGGGCTGATCCACGGAGCGAGAATGGCGATCAAGGTGAACAGGGCCACAGGGGTGATCACCAGCCACGGCAAATTTTTCAGGATATGCATTCTTCTGCCTCCGGATGCGGCGGTCGATCAGCATGCACAGCAGGTCGACAAACAGGTTAACGAACACAAAGAACACGATGAAGGTCAGCAGGATCGCCTGCATCGAGACGAAATCGCGGAACCGGATCGCCTCGATGAAGAACGCGCCGACGCCGTTTGAGGGCAAAGACCGTCTCGACCACAATCGACCCGATGATCATCAGCGTGAACTGCGCGCCGAATGTGGTCAGGTAAGGCACAGCTATATTGGGCAGCGCCTCGCGCAGCAGCACGCCTGACCGGCCATATCCCTTGGCAAAGCCAGTTGTGGCGAAAGGGCGAGCCATCACCTCTTGCAGGCCGACGCGCACCACACGGCTGAGCACCGCGCCGGGAAACAGCGCAATGGTCAGGCACGGCATGATCCGGCTGGCCACGCCTGCGCCGCCAAATGCGGGCAGCCAGCCCAGCGTGACGGAAAACAGAATCACCAGCAGAGCCGCGACAAAGAAATTGGGGGTCGAGGCCGCCAGCAGCGAAAACACCCGTAGCAGCCTATCGATCCAGCCACCATTACTGATTGCGCCCGCAAGGCCGACCAGCAGCGATAGGAAAAAGGCGATCACACCACCCCAGATCAGCAGGGTGGCGGTTATGGGCAGGCGTTCGGCGAACTCCTGCCCGATGGGTTTGCCGGACCGCAGCGAGATGCCCAGATCACCGGTCAGTGCATCGCCCAGCCATCGGACATAGCGGACGGGCAGAGGGTCGTTCAGGCCCAGCTCGTCCTCGATCTGTGCAACCAGTTCCGCCGAAGCCAAAGGGCCGACGACACGCTCGGCCATCAGCGCGGCGCGGCGGGTAAGAATTGGCATTTCGATTCTCCAAAACTGTTGGGTCAGAAAGTCCGACGTCGATACTCAGAGCTTCTGATGTGACTTTTGATTGCGCATTAGAATGCCTGGGTGGGCGGACACGTCGCTATCAGTCTGAAGAAGATTTCAGCCCGTGCGATACGTGAACTTCATGCGTGCGATCACCCAAGTCTTGGAGGATGGAAAATGTCCGTTGACAGCTCAAACACCTGCGAACACCGTGACGACATAAGGCAGATCGATCGATAACCCCGCTCAGCCGCCGTCGCCAACTAAAATGCGACAAAAGATACTTCATGTACATGCGTCGTGCTGTGGTTAGCAGTGAGTTTTACCGGAGCACTGTCGTCGTCCGAGGATTTGTTACTTTGATTGTGCGACACATGTCGTGAAGCGAATTGAGCACCCAGCCCAGAAGCCACAGGAGCCGATTTGGCTGACGCTTCTGCCTGATGGGTGACTGCCCGATCTTTATGAACATGAGAACCAGCTACAAGTGAGGCTGTCAGACAATCAAGAAGCAGTCCAAAATACACTGTGCGGGCCCAGTATAGACAGCCCGTAAAGTGAAGCGGGGTGGTGCTTCTATACGTTGTAGCTCTGCAACCAACTTCGCTCCCATCCATGGGTGGTTCAGACAAAAGGCGTTTACCTTTGGCACTGAAAGCCTACTGAAGACGGATAAACACGTCCAATACCATCTTTTATAAACATGCAATATATCATTATGTCTACACATTTATTAAGGGCTTTTCGAATAGCAGCACCTCATAGGCGATCAGAGGCTCGCACCGAGCGCGTCAGCTGGCGATGCAAACTGTCGACGATGATCACATGTTTGTGCGGCCCCGTACCTTTCAGGTGAGGGTGGTCGGGCGGCAAATCAGGATGCTCATGCTTTACAGGTAGATCTGCGTCTATTGGCCAGATACGCCATGCCGTAATTAAGCCGAGGCACGCCAAAACTACCAGCACGAGCATCGTAACCAGGGTTCCGAATTCAGTGATCAACCAGCCGGAAACCGGGTAAAAGACCAACCAGCAGGCGTGTGACAATGCAAACTGCGCTGCAAACACGGAAGGCCGATCTTCAGGATGGGCGGACCGCGTCAGAACACGCCCCCCAGGAGTGAGCATTGCTGAGTATCCCGCGCCGATCGCAAACCAGCCAACCATGATGGTCGACATTGATATAGGAATGGCTACGACGCTGAGGGCCAATAGCGCCAATGCAAGTATATTCAGTATTGCACCGGATAGCATGACCGCGCGCTCGCTGTGGTGATCCAGCAAGCTCGGGATAGTCATCGCCATCATCATTGACCCTGCCCCGAAAGCGGCAAGAACCAAAGCGACGGCACTTTCTGACAATCCCAAATCACTGCGGACAATGACAACTGTGTTGACAATGACCATGGCGCCCGTAGCAGAGATGACCCAATTTACCGCCAGCAATCCTCGCAATCGGGGCGACCTGAGATATAACCGCATTCCGCGTGTTGTCCGATCGTAGATACCTCTCGGTTTGGAAGGTTTCGGCGATGGCAGTAATACGGATGCAACCAGAACGGCTGATGCAAGGAAGCCCAAGACGGTGCCCCAGAACAGATTGTCATAGCTCATGACCGTTAGCAGTGCGGCGGCCAAAATCGGGCTCAACAAGCTCTCCATATCCACGGCCAATCGCGAAAGAGAAAGTGCTTTGGTGTATTCTTTCTCATCCTGCAAGACATCAGGAATGGTTGCCTGAAAGGTCGGTGTGAACCCGGCGGATGCCGATTGGAGGATGAAGATCAGCACATAAATCTGCCATACCTCGGTAACAAAGGGCAACGCCAAGCCGACTGCCGCTCTGACCAGATCTAACGCGACCAACATTACGCGCCGGTCCAGACGTTCCGAGAATGCGGCAGCTAAAGGCGCCACTGTGACATATGCGACCATCTTGATCGTGAGCGCAGTTCCCAGCACCAACGCAGCAGAATCTTCGGCAAGCTGAAAGGCGAGCAAACTGAGAGCCACTGTTGCCAAACCAGTGCCCGACAACGCTACGATTTGGGCGAAGAACAGATGGCGATATGTTCGATTTTTCAGAACTGAAAGCATCGGATCAAAGATATTTGCTAATACTCTTCAATTCTTCCGCGGCTTGCCTGGAATCATCCCTGCCCGTCAGACAGTGATCGATATGGTCGTGAATAAGCGCTCGTTTTGCGTTCGTAACTGCTTTTTCAACCGCGTGTAGTTGCTGCGCAACGTCTGCGCAGGGACTCTGCTGTTCTAACATCTTGATGACTTTCGCAAGATGACCTTCGGCCCGCTTAAGCCGCGCGATAATCGTTGGGTGTGAGGTGTGCTTGTGATTCATATCACAACCAGATATCCCTACCAGGGGGATAGGACAATAGGAAATCCTGCCGCGTCAATATGGGTTCGAAAATTAACCCGATTATATTTGAGATCTGATTCAAAGGCGCACTGGCATCAACGCTAGCTGACCAACCCAGTCGCGCTCACAATGAAATTCCGCGTGTATTAATGGCAACTGCTACTCAGCGGCGCTCTTGAGTGAAGCCATAAGGTTGCGAAACTTCTCACCTTGTACGGCGACATGGTCACGCAGCGCATTCGCTGTTTCTTCCGGTACGCCTTTTTTCAGGGCTCTGACAATTTCTTCGTGTTCGGCCATGGACTGGGCCATACGACCACGGAACCGAAGCTGCTGTCGACGGAATGGTTTGAGCCTTCTGTGCAGCTTGGAAGTTTCTTGCTCTAAGAATGCATTGCCGGACTGTTGATAGATGATTCGATGGAACCGCTCGTTTTCCAGGTAGTACGCATCGGGATTGCCCGCATCCACGGCCAGTTGGCATTTGCTGTTAGCTTCGGTCAGTTCAAGCAAAGCTTCATCGGAAATGCGCAACGCCGCAAGTCGACCACAAACGGCTTCAAGCTCGGCCATGACCTCGAACATCTCCATCAGTTCCACCGGGCCGGGCTGTCGGACAAAAGCGCCCCGCCGCGCTATCAGATCGACCAACCCCGACAAGGCAAGTCTCTGGAATGCTTCCCTAAGTGGCGTTCGTGAGACCCCGAACTGCTCAGCCAGTTTGACCTCATCTAGACGGTCACCGTCCGAAAATGTCCCGTCAAAAATCAGCTCTTCCAAATCCTGAGCGATGGTATCTGCAAGTCGTTGGTCCATAGGTTTCTGTTTTACTTGTGATTAGGCGAGAACTCAAGAAATCATATCTTGTATACAAAAACCTTGACTAAAAAAACATTACTGCCCTATGCTTCTATTCATCCCCGGCTCATCCGGGACTGAAAACGGGAGGAAAAAATGAAATCAGTGTTCAAAACGGCCGTCGCTGCGTTGGCGCTTGCATCCGCAGGTACATTGGTGTCAGCGGAGGAACTGCGCCTGTCACATCAGTGGTCGAACAAGGACATTCGCCATCAAGTAGCACAGATTGTTGCAGACGAGGTTGCGGCGGCGGACGTTGATCTGGAAATCAAGATTTTCGGCTCGAAATCGCTGTTCAAGCCGCGCGAGCAGTACAAGCCGCTCAGCCGCGGTCAATTGGATATGACCATACTGCCGCTGTCCTACGCCGGCGGTCAGCAGCCTGCCTATAATCTGACGCTGATGCCGGGATTGGTGAAAAACCACGATCACGCTGCCCGTCTGGCCGACTCGCCCTTCATGGAGGCGTTGCAAGAGAAAATGGCTCAGGACGACGTGATGGTGCTGGTGCATGGCTATCTGGCCGGTGGCTTCGCCGGTAAAGACAAGTGCATCACGAACCCTGAGGATGTCGCAGGCCTGCAGACCCGCGCGGCAGGTAAATCCTTTGAGCAGATGCTGGCCGGCGCTGATGCCTCGATCGCATCAATGGCGTCGTCAGAAATATATAACGCCATGCAAACCGGCGTTTTGCAGGCGGCCAACACGTCGTCCTCGTCCTTTGTCAGCTACCGCATCTACGAGCAGGTTGCCTGCTATACCCCTGCGGGCGATGTGGCGCTGTGGTTCATGTATCAGCCGCTGCTGATGAACAAATCCACCTTCGACGGACTGAACCAAGATCAGCAAGCCGCATTGCTGGCTGCATCGGAAAAGGCACAGGCCTTCTATTTGGAAGAGGCCAAGAAACAGGACGCCAACTCGGCGAAAGTTTTTGCCGACGCCGGTGTTGAGATTGCGGAGATGAGCGCCGAAGACTTCGAAGCATGGCGTACGCTGGCAATGGAAACATCTTACAAGGCCTTCGTAGAAGAGGTTCCTGATGGGCAGGACCTGCTGGACAAGGCTCTGGCAGTCGAATGACCCCATCTTGCCGGGCGGCCTGCCGCCGCTCGGCATCCGATCTTGGTTCTGATCTTCTCTGATCTTCAGACTTAATTGCATCTCAATCACAGGAGGCGCAAATGGCCGGTCATAGCTCTGCCGTTGCTTCCCACACAGGGAACAATCCCTTCCTTCGCTTTGTCGCTGCGCTTTCAACTCTGGCTGGATGGTGTTCCGCAGGCATGATCGTCGCTGCTGTCGCCATCACCTGCCAGATGATCATCGTGCGCTTCGTGCTGAATCAATCGACCATTTGGCAAACCGAAGCGGTCATTTATCTGGTCATCGCCGCAACCCTGGTCGGTCTGCCTTATGTGCAGCGCCTGCGCGGTCACGTGAATGTTGACCTGATCCCGATTTCGCTCGCACCTCGAGCCCGCTTTTACATGGCGATCCTGACTTCGGTTCTGTCCATCGCCATCGTCTCAGTCATGCTGTTCTACGGCTACGAGTATTGGCACTTCGCATGGGAGCGCGGATGGAAATCCGACACCGTTTGGGGCGTTCGCCTGTGGATCCCCTACCTCGCCATCCCAGTTGGCTTTGGTCTGCTGTTGTTGCAACTGATCGCCGATCTCGTCGCCGTCCTGCTTGGCATCGATAAACCATTTGGTCTGGAGTAAAGCCGATGGATCCCCTTCTGCTCGGCGCTATTGTCGCCATCGCCACCATCCTTGTTCTTTTCTCGGGCGTGTCCGTGGCCATCGGCCTGCTGATCGTCTCGGCTGGGTTCCTAATCGTCTTTGACGGACCGCGCTCGCTGGAACTGATGCCGGAAATCCTGTTCGGCAAACTCGATAACTTCGCCCTTCTGTCTATCCCGATGTTCATCATCATGGGGGCCTCAATCGCCTCTACCAGAGCTGGAGCGGATTTGTACGAAGCGCTGGAACGCTGGCTGACCCGTGTTCCCGGCGGTCTGGTCGTATCAAACCTCGGTGCCTGTGCCCTATTTGCGGCTATGTCCGGTTCGTCACCCGCGACCTGTGCCGCCATCGGCAAGATGGGTATCCCGGAGATGCGCAAACGTGGCTATCCTGACGGCGTCGCCGCCGGTTCGATCGCTGCAGGCGGTACTCTGGGAATCCTGATCCCGCCATCGGTCACCATGATCGTTTACGGTATTGCCACCGAAACCTCGATTGGCCGTCTGTTTCTGGCCGGTGTGATCCCGGGCCTTATGCTGGTGGGTCTGTTCATGGCCTGGTCGCTGTATTCGACCTGGAAATCCGGTGACGCGACCCGTCTGGGTTCGGGCAGCTACACCTGGGCCGAACGGTTCGAGATTCTGCCGCGCGTGCTGCCCTTCCTCGGCATCATTCTGGGTGTGCTTTACGCCATGTATGGCGGTATCGCCACCCCGTCGGAAACGGCTGCTGTCGGTGCCCTGCTCTGCCTGCTGATCGCGATGATCATCTACAAGCTGTGGAACCCCAAGGACATCTGGGTCGTGCTGCGCGACAGCACCAAGGAAAGCGTGATGATCCTGTTCATCATCGCCGCTGCCGGTGTGTTCTCTTACATGCTCAGCTCGCTGTTCATCACACAGGCGATTGCCGAATGGATCGGTACGCTGGACGTGAACCGTTGGGTTCTGATGGGTGCGGTCAACGTGTTCCTGCTGATCGCCGGGTTCTTCCTGCCGCCCGTCGCTGTGATCCTGATGGCGGCACCGATCCTGCTGCCGATTATCACCACCGCTGGCTTCGATCCGATCTGGTTTGCGGTTGTACTGACCATCAACATGGAGATTGGCCTGATCTCGCCCCCTGTCGGCCTGAACCTCTATGTGATCAACGGCATTGCGCCCGACATCTCGCTCAAGACCATCCTGACAGGCTCTCTCCCCTTCGTGGCCTGCATGGTGATCGCGATTGTCCTGCTGTGCCTGTTCCCCGGTCTGGCCACATGGCTGCCTGACCTGGTGATGGGAGCAGCGGTATGACCCTGCTGGCGGATCTTCTATCCACCGTGTTCGAGCGGCGTTACCGCCGCGACGGCGCGGTGGCTCCGGATGGCCGACCACTGACCGAACTGGCCGACGCGCTGGTTGGGTCAGCGGGGGAAACTTCGGGGCTGGCGCTGGCCGAGGAAATTCTGACCCGGTTCGATACGCTGAGTGATGACGACAAGCTGGAGTTCTTCCGCTATCTCGCCACCGCCATGAATATCGATCCCGAGGCGGTACGTTCGTCACTGGACGAATACGAGCGCAACCCTTCGAAAGCGACCTATCGCACCTTTGCGGCTGCGGTGGAACCGGCCCGGCAGGAAATGATCCGCCGGTTGAACCGCGTGCCCGGTGCCACCGGCGCACTGGTACAGATGCGCGCTGATCTGCTGCGGCTGGGCGGCAAGGAACCCGAATTGCAGGCGCTTGACCTGGACTTCCGGCACCTGTTTGCCAGCTGGTTCAATCGTGGCTTTCTGGTGCTGCGCCCGATCAACTGGGAAAGCCCGGCGCATATTCTGGAAAAGATCATTGCGTATGAGGCGGTCCATGCCATCGACAGCTGGGACGACCTGCGCCGCAGGCTGGAACCCACTGACCGGCGCTGCTTTGCCTTTTTTCATCCCTCGATGCCTGATGAGCCGCTGATCTTTGTCGAAGTGGCGCTGAACAGCGGTATTCCGGGTTCCGTACAGGCCTTGCTCGCCGAAGACCGCGATCCGTTGCCCGAAGATCAGGCCGATACGGCTGTGTTCTACTCGATCTCCAACTGCCAGGCCGGGTTGGCCAGCATCTCTTTCGGCAATTCGCTGATCAAACAGGTGGCCTCGGACCTGTCGGCTGAGTTGGCGGGGCTGAAAACCTTCGTCACGCTCTCGCCAATTCCGGGGCTGACCAAATGGTTGTCGCAGGAAGGCATCGATTGGAACATCGAAGAGCCCGATCAGATCAAAGCACTGGCCGCACATTACCTGTTGAACGCCAAAGGTCGGGGCGATCTGCCGTTCGATCCGGTGGCACGGTTCCATCTTGGCAACGGTGCGCTGGTCCATGCGGTTCATGCCGACGCAGATGTTTCGGACAAGGGCCGGGCACAGTCCGGTGGCACCATGGTCAACTATCTTTATGACCTTGGCCGCGTAGCGCAGAACCACGAACAGTTCGCCAACACCCGCGAGGTAATCGCCTCGTCCGAGGCCAAATCGCTTGCCGCGTCAGCCTCTCTCACCACGACACAGGAAAGGTAACTCTTATGGCCAATCCTCTCTATGACGGTTTGTTCGGCGCACATGCCGGTAAAGACACAGCTTTTTTGCAGTTGCTCGACGGAACGACCATCACCCATCAGGACTTCCTGAGCACCGCCGCACAAATCGCCCATGTGGCGACGCAGCTGGGCCTGAAACCCGGCGACCGGGTTGCGGCACAGATCGAGAAATCGCCCGAAGCGCTGGCGCTATATGCTGCCTGTGCGCAGGCAGGTCTTGTATTCCTGCCGCTCAATACCGCTTATACTGTGGATGAATTGACCTATTTCATCGAAAACAGTGGCGCCTCGCTGATCGTTTGTGACAGTCGCAGCGAAGAGAAACTCGCCCCGGTTGGTGCGCAGCTAGGCGCGAAGGTGGAAACCCTGAACGCAGATGGCAGCGGCAGCCTGATGGAGCAGGCTGCAGCAATGCCTGCCAGCTTTGAGACCGTTGACCGTGATGGCGACGATCTGGCCGCATTCCTCTATACATCGGGGACCACAGGCCGATCGAAGGGTGCGATGCTGACCCAGAACAACCTGTTGTCGAATGCACAGACGCTGGTCAAAGAATGGCGCTTCACATCCGACGACGTGCTGCTGCATGCGCTGCCGATCTTTCACACTCACGGACTATTCGTGGCCACCAATGTCACGCTGGCTGCAGGCAGCAGCATCGTTTTTATGCCCAGGTTCGATCTGGATGAGATCATCGGGCGGATGCCCAATGCCACGACCATGATGGGTGTGCCAACCTTCTACACCCGCCTTCTGGACGATGACCGCTTCACCAAGAATCTGGCCGCACATATGCGCCTGTTTGTTTCAGGCTCGGCACCCTTGCTGGCCGAAACCCATGTACAGTTCGCAGAACGCACTGGCCATCGCATCCTTGAACGCTATGGCATGACCGAAACCAACATGAACACCTCGAACCCCTATGACGGTGACCGCCGCGCAGGCACGGTGGGCTTTCCATTGCCTGGGGTCGAGCTGCAGATCTGTGATTCAGACGGCAATGCGCTGGCTCAGGGCGAGATCGGCGAGATCGAGGTACGCGGGCCCAACGTGTTCAAAGGTTACTGGCAGATGCCGGAGAAGACTGCCGCCGAACTGCGCGAGAACGGGTTTTTCATCACTGGCGATTTGGGTCGGATCGACGAAGACGGCTATGTTCATATTGTTGGCCGCAACAAAGACCTTATTATTTCAGGCGGTTACAACATCTATCCCAAAGAAATCGAGCTGGTTCTGGATGACCAGTCCGGCGTGCTGGAAAGCGCCGTGGTGGGCGTTCCACATCCCGATTTCGGCGAAACTGTTCTGGGCGTGATCGTTGCAGAGCCGGGCCAAACCCCCGATCTGGACGCAATGATGGAGGCCGTGCGCGGTAGCTTGGCGCGGTTCAAGCATCCACGCAAACTGATCCTGCTGGACGAACTGCCCCGCAACACCATGGGCAAAGTTCAAAAGAACATCCTGCGCGACCAATACAAAGACATGTTCGTGGAAGCGTAAGATGACCCTCCCCGGCCCAGTAGCCCCTCTTCTCGATAATGCTACGGGCCTAACTTCAACAACCAGGGCAGGCGGACCTGTTCCCTGCTCTGGTTGTTGAATTTTTCTACCTGCTGGAGAACCAGAAATGTATGGAAATATTCTAGTCCCTGTTTCCTTTGATACCGACCGCGACGCGCAAAGAGCGCTGGATGTCGCACAAACTCTCCGCTCGGATGGTGGTCATATTACTCTATTGCATGTCATTGAGCACCTTCCGCAATACACAAGCGACCTGCTTCCTGAAAACCATCTGGATATCGCAAAGACCAGTGTTACTGACAGACTGGGCCCACTAGTGGACGGGGTTGCGGACTCCAAAATTGAAATTGTCGAAGGACAGTCGGGCCGTGGAATTCTCGATTATGCAACGAATAACAATGCAGACTGCATCATTATCGCAAGCCACCAGCCTGGATTGCAGGATTATCTTCTGGGGTCCACAGCGGCACGCGTAGTCAGGCATGCAAACTGTTCCGTACACGTGGTGCGATAGTCTGGTCTAGGGATCAGAAGCAACGCCCACACACGACCGTCATACACCGCTAATACATCTGAAATGGCACTGAGCGGTCTATTCCAAGTCGTGTTTACGATATTCTCTAAGAGGAAAAAGAGTGACCAGCCCGAATACGTCTAAAGTGTTAATCCTTCTCGGCCCTCCTGGTGCCGGTAAGGGAACGCAATCCCGACTGCTTGAGCAAAAATTTGACTTGGTTCAGTTGTCGACAGGCGATTTGCTCCGCAGATCGATTGAAAGCGGCAGCGAAACAGGCAAGGCGGTGGAATCCATCATGGCTGAAGGCAGGCTCGTCGGAGATGACATCGTCATTTCGATCTTGCGTGACCGTATGAGGGATTCGGACTGTGCCGGAGGGGTGATATTAGACGGATTTCCACGCACGCTTAGCCAGGCGCGCGCATTGGATCAACTATTGGCGGAAACGGGGCAGCAGATCAGTGCTGTCGTCAGTCTTGCGGTGGATGACAAGAAGATGGTCGACCGCATTTCCGGTCGCTTTACCTGTGCAGGATGTGGCGAAGGTTTCCATGATACATTCAAACCGCTTGAGGCAGCGGAACGCTGCGACAATTGCGGAGGCTCTGAGTTTAAGCGCCGCGCTGACGACAAGGCCGAAACAGTCGCTGCACGCCTGATTGAATATCGTGAACAGACTTCACCCTTGATCGACTACTATAGCCATATGGGCGTTTTGGCGAATGTTGACGCAATGGGACCGATCGAGGCAATCAATCGAAGCATCGAGGCCGCCATATCGTCAAGGTCGTGATGACAAAAGAAAGCAGAGGTATAAGACCTTCGCAATTACGCTTGGCCAAAGCAAAAACGGATCCAAGAAAGGCTGTTCAGAAGTCATTTTCTTGAGTGCGGAGCATCTTTTAGAAAAGAAAAGCGCTTACGGTAATCTCCCGACGAGAGGTCGACCATTTCGTGAAACATTCGGCGGAATGTTGAAACATCCATATACCTCACATCCCGGGCGATGGTTTCGATACTAGACTGCGATAGTTCCAGCCTCTGACAGGCATTGGTGATGCGAAGCTGTTGCAGGTATTCCGATGGCGTGAAACCCGTGGCCGTCAGGAATCGGAATCCAAGAGTGCGCAGCTCAAGTCGAGCGGTGCGGGCCAATTCGGAAACCGGGATCGGGCCCGCATAACGCATTTGCACCCAATGCTGCGTTCGAAGGATTGCGTTGTCCCCATGAGTCAGGTTGGGCGAAAAAGAGATGTAAAAGCTCTGCGCCCGCTCGCCAGGGTCGATCAGAAAAAAACCGGGCGACCTGCATCAGTGGTCGCGGTGCGAGCAGCTTGTTGGGCAAAGTGCTACTGCCATCTCCAACGAACAAGACAGGGGATGCCAGATTGAGATCGACGTTCACTCGGTCCCAGATCTATTGTTCATAAGGCATCACCAAATTGGACTATGTCGTTCTAGGAGGTTTAGTCGGTAAGATCCTTTTGCGACGCATGTAAGGTGCGCTCTGCAGCATTCCAGCCACTACTCGAGCACCCATTGCAGAAAGCAGTCCCATGACCGTCGGAGATGATGCCATTGGGACAGTCATCACGACAAGCGCCGCTCGCACATTATTGATCGCAGCCTTGCACTCGTATTTTGCGACAAGGCTTCGCACGCGCTGCCTGAGGAAACCCGGCGAGGAAGGTTGCGATGACTGCAACCCATGTCACCAATGGGGTGTCGAAGAACGAGGCAATTACACGGCCTGCGGCGACCTCAAATATTAACCCTATGACAGCCCAAAAGAGGATCGAACTGATTGTGAACAAGAACATCAATGCGATCCAGTCAAAAGCCACCTTAATTCGCGAGTTGCTCCTGAGTTGCAGGTTCTCTTTACACCGATCTGTCGAGATGTCGGTAAAAACTGAGTTTCGGAATACAAGCAAAATGAGAAATCCACTGCGACTGAGATTCCCAAGTGTTGTTATTGCCCGCGCCTACGCAGTGTCATGTTTTGTATTTAAGTGATTTTCTTTTCGCTCTTTCAGCAGGTTCGTCAACCAATCCGGGTCCATCTCGGGAACCGAACTTAGCAGCAGCTTTGTATAGTCCGGGAAGGGTTCGGATAGAACGGTATTCTTCAATCCCTGCTCGACGACTTGACCATTCAGCATCACAACAATCTCGTCCGAAATAGCCTCGACCGTGGCAATGTCATGCGTGATGAACAGATAGGAGATTCCGCGCTCTTTTTGTAGGCGCATCAGCAATTGCAGTATGCCTTCCTGCACAATCTGGTCCAGTGCGGACGTCACTTCGTCACAAATAATCACCTCAGGGTCCGCGGCCAGAGCGCGCGCTATGCAAATTCTCTGTTTTTGTCCGCCGGACAATTCGCTGGGAAGACGATCGTAGAAGTCTTCCGACAACTCGATGGCTTCAAGCAGTTCGATGACCCGGTCTTCCTGCGCCCGGCCCCGCAGACCATGATAGAATTCCAGCGGACGTCCAATGATTTCACCTACGGTTTGACGCGGGTTCATCGCGGTATCGGCTATCTGATAAATCATCTGAATTCTGCGCAGCTGATCACGGCTGCGATTTTTCAGTTCGTTTGGCAGGACCTCGCTATTGAACGTGACCTGCCCGCTTGTGGCTGGCAGCAAGCCGGTGATCACCCGCGCCGTGGTCGATTTACCAGATCCGGATTCGCCGACAATCGACACCGTGCGCCCCCGCGGCAGGCTGATTGACACATTGTGCAACACCTTGGCGCTCTTGCCATAGGCCGCATCCACACCGTCAATTTTAAGGATGATATCATCCGAAGTCTCGGCTTGTTTTTGCAACAGCCGCACGGACCAGAGGGATTTGGTATACTCTTGCTCGGGCGCAGACAGCATTTTGCGCGTTTCCGCCTCTTCTACCTCTTCTCCATAGCGCAGCACCTTGATCCGGTCCGCCATCTGCGCGACCACCGCCAGGTCATGGGTTATGTAGATTGCGGCGGTATGAAATTCTTCGACGATCCGGCGCATAGCAGTCAGAACCTCGACCTGGGTCGTCACATCCAGCGCAGTTGTCGGTTCGTCGAAAATGATCAAATCGGGACGGGGTGACATCGCCATGGCTGTCATGATCCGCTGTAACTGGCCACCGGAGACCTGATGCGGATAGCGGTCACCAATCGTTTCGGGATGCGGTAACGACAACGAGGCATAAAGCGCGCGGGCATCCTCACGCGCGAAATTCTCGGGTTGCAGTCCCTCGCGCACCGTTGCAGCAACGGTCTGATCCAACAACTTTTGCGCCGGGTTGAACGACGCAGCCGCCGATTGGGCCACATAGGCTATCCGCGATCCCCACAGATGCTGCAGCACGTGGTCGTCCAGATCGCGCAACTCCTGCCCCTTGAACCGGATCGAACCGCCCGTGATACGACAGCCGGGCTGCGTGTATCCCATAGCCGCTTTGCCCAGCGTCGACTTGCCCGCGCCACTTTCGCCTATCAGGCCCAGCACCTCACCGCGCTTTAGGTTCAGGTTGACACCTTTGATGATCGGATTCCACTTTTCGTCCGAGAACCCCTCGATACGGATGTCGCGCATATCCAGCAGAAGGTCAGTCTCAGTGTTCATCGCGTAATCCGCTTGTTTTGTGCAAGAACCAGTCGACGACAAAGTTGACCGCCACAGTGATCAACGCGATCGAGGCAGCGGGCAGCAGTGGCGTGATCCCGGCCTTGAAATCATATTTGGCGAACTGGATCAGGTTGGCGGTCTCGCGCACCATGGTGCCCCAATCGGCGGTGGGGGGCTGAATACCGACGCCCAGAAAGCTGAGCGCAGCGATGGTTAGGAACACGAAACAGAATCGCAGCCCGAACTCGGCCACCAGCGGAGGCATGATGTTGGGCAAAATCTCGCGACGCATCACCCAAGGCAGTTTTTCGCCGCGCAGCCGGGCTGCCTCGACATAATCCATCACTGCCACGTTCACCGCCACAGCGCGAGTCAGGCGGAACACGCGGGTTGAATCCAGAATCGCAATAATCAAAATCAACGACAGCGCCGACGAGCCGAAAATCGACAGCAGCATCAGCGCGAAAATCAGGCTGGGAATGGCCATAAATACATCTACGCCCCGGCTGATCAATTGATCCAGCCAACTGCGGTTAATCGCAGCGATCAGTCCCAGACCGCCTCCGATGAAGAACGCCAGCAGCGTAGTGAAAAAAGCGATACCGATGGTGTTGCGCGCGCCATAGATCAGCCGCGACAGGATATCACGCCCGATCTGGTCGGTACCCAGCCAATGCTCGGACGACCAGGGTGCGTAAGGCGTCGGGAATACCTCGGCCTCACCATAAGGCGCGATGACCGGCGCTCCGATTGCCATGATTAGATAGAACAGGATCACAAACATGCCGAAAATTGCCGTCGGCGGCGCTTTCTTCAGCTCGATCCAAATACGCTCGCGCTTGCTGCGACGGGTCCGCACGCGACCCACCTCGGCGGCGGCTGAATATGTCTTGCTTGTCTGGCTCATTTTGGGTGCAGAAGCCTCGGGTTGGTGACGATTCCAATGATGTCGGCAATCAGGTTCAGAAGGACATATGTGGCGGCGAATATCAGGGCGCACGCCTGAACCACCGGGATATCGCGCGAGCTGACAGCATCGACCATCAGTTGGCCGACGCCGGGATAGACGAACACCACCTCGACCACGACCACTCCAACTACCAGATAGGCCAGGTTGAACGCGACCACCGTTGAAATTGGCGCCCACGCATTGGGCAGCGCGTGATGCAGAACCACGCGGCGGGCGTTCTCTCCTTTCAACCGCGCCATCTCGACATAGGGTGAAGCTAGAAGACTGATCAGCGAAGCCCGCGTCATACGCATCATGTGCGCGACGATTACAAGTGTCAGTGTAAGCGCAGGTAATATGCATTTGACGATCCGCTCGACCAGCGGCATCCCTGGCTCCACATTGGCCAACGACGGCAACACCGGCCATAGCGTTCCGAACAGCAAAATCAGGATATAGGCCACGAAGAACTCGGGGAACGAGATCGCCGTCAAGGTGCTGGCGCTGGCCAGCTTATCATAGCGCGAATTGCGCCACAGCGCGGTGGTGATACCCAGAAACAGCGCTAGCGGAACCGAGATCAGCGCCGCCATACCCGCAAGAAACAATGTGTTCCATAAGCGCGGTGCGACCAGTTCCACTACCGGACGTGATCGATCCACACCCGAACTCGCCCGACCTGAGAACGACGTTCCCAGATCCCCGGTCGCCAACGCACCGATCCAGTCGAAATATCGGATATAGGCAGGTTTATCGAGGCCAAGCTCGGCCCGGAACGCCGCCACCGTTTCCTCGGTCGCGGCCTGGCCCAGTACAGCCTCACCGAAATCGCCGGGCAGCATTTGGATTGAACAGAAGATAATGATGGAAACGACAGCCAGAGTCACTACGCCAAGTCCCAGGCGTTTCAGTATCGTCACCAGAACCGGATGCATCTGAACTCCTTGCGTCTGCGGGGCTTCATTCGGCGGGTGCGCGCAGTCTAGACAGATCATCTCCGCAACACTGACAAAGAAAACATGACCTATGTCCCCGTTTTCTTCGTTTGTTGAAGCAGTACAGCCGAGTGATCTTCGCTTGGACGTTCGGAACGGGCCTGCGTGCTGCGGTTCAAAGAACATTGTGAACAACAGGTTCAACCAGGAGGCCCCAAATGAAAAAGCCCGGATCACCTTTCCTGTCCTCTCAGATGCAGAAACTGCAGAGCGGTCGGGTTTCACGTCGCAGCTTCATGTCAAGCGCACTGGCTGCGGGCCTTGCCGTTCCGGCAGCATTGAGCCTATCCGGACAAGCACTTGCGCAGGTCCCCAAAAAAGGCGGAGCGATCAAATTTGGCTTTGGCAGCGGTTCGACCACCGACTCGTTAGATCCAGCTACCTATGAAGGTACGATCAACACCGCTGTCGCCTATCTGTTCGGCAACAACTTGGTCGAAGTAGATGCAAGCGGCAATTTGGTGCCCGAACTCGCGACCGAGTATTCCTCGGACGACGCGATCACTTGGGTATTCACCCTGCGTGAAGGGGTCGAGTTCCACAATGGCCAAACCCTTAGCCCTGCCGATGTCATCGCCACTATCGACCACCACCGTGGCGAGGGATCGAAATCTGCGGTGAACGGCTTGGTCGCCCAAATCAAATCAATGCGCGCCGATGGCAACAACGTGGTGTTCGAGCTGGAATCAGCCAATGCCGACTTCCCATACATCCTGTCGGACTATCACTTGGTCATAATGCCTTCGACCGATGGCAAATTGACCGACCCGCAATCCGGTATCGGCACCGGTGGCTATATCATTGAGGTGTACGAGCCGGGCGTGCGGGTAAAGGCGCGCCGCAACCCGAATTACTTCAAACAGGATCGGGCCCATTTCGATGAGGTCGAGTTCCTTACTATCATCGACCCGACTGCGCGCCAGACTGCGCTGATGAACGGATCAGTCCAGGCAATCGACCGGGTCGATCCCAAGACAGTCGCCCTGTTATCGCGGGCACCACATATCAACATCCTCGAGAAAACCTCGACCCTGCATTACACGATACCAATGCGGGTCGATGCCGCGCCCTTCGACAATTACGATCTGCGCATGGCGCTGAAGCTGGCAGTCAAACGCCAGGAACTGGTCGACAAGATCCTGCTGGGTCATGGCTCATTGGGCAACGATCATCCGATCTCGACCGCCAACCGCTATTTCGACGGCGAACTACCGCAACGCGAATTTGATGCTGAAAAGGCCACCTATCACTATAAGAAATCAGGCCATAGCGGCGCGCTGCAGCTGTCATCTTCAGACGCGGCATTTGCTGGCGCAGTAGATGCGGCTCAATTGATCGCCGCATCCGCGGCCGAAGCAGGTATTGAAATCGAAGTGGTTCGCGAACCCTCGGATGGCTACTGGTCGAATGTCTGGAACAAGAAACCCTGGTCATTCTCGTACTGGTCGGGCCGCCCGACCGAGGACTGGATGTTTGCATCGGCCTATACCAACGACACCGAATGGAACGAGACCGCCTGGCGCACAGGCGAAGCCGCCGATCGCTTCAACGCCATCGTGGTCGAGGCCCGTGCAGAGCTGGACGACGCCAAACGCCGCACTCTGTATGCCGAAGCGCAGACTTTGGTTCATGATGATGGCGGTGCGATCGTTCCGATGTTCGCCAATCATATCATGGGTGTTGCAAAAACCGTCGCCCAGGGCGAGATCGCCGCGAATTGGGAAATGGATGGTGCCAAAGCCCCTGAACGCTGGTGGCTTGCCTGATCGAGCGCTCGCCGTCTGACGGCCCGTTTCGGCAGATTTCGGGCCTGCTACGCCGATAGATGTCGCTTGCAGGCCTTTCTGTCGCAATCCAGCTTGCTGCGGCTATCTTGAAACTGCACATTTCGCCCATGACACAGACTGATATTCCGAATCCCACGGACCGCCGCGCAACCGGCTGTGATCTTGTGATCCTTGCATAAAGCAGGGCCTCGGGCCTTTTGCTTCACGCTGCGATTACAGAAATTTCGGAAGACCTCATGACAACTCAAACGCTGCGCCTGGCCATCGATATTGGCGGCACCTTTACCGATACGGTCCTTGTCTCTGGCGAAGAGACAATCCTGGCCTCCACCAAGACCCTGACCACCCATCAGAACCCTGCCGACGGCGCCATGGAAGGGGCCGCGCGAGTAATGCAGCAATCGGGCCGGACGCTGGATCAGGTGACCGGCTTTATCCACGGCACCACCCTGGCGACCAATGCGCTGATCGAACGTCGCGGCGCGGTGGTGGCAACGGTGACCACCGAAGGCTTTCGCGACATCCTGGAAATCGCGTATGAGCGGCGTTATTCGCAATACGATATCAACCTCGAGAAGCCTGACCTGCTGGTGCCGCGCGAGCGTGCTCTGACCGTGCGCGAACGCATGTCGGCGGGTGGTCAGGTATTGATCGAGCTCGAAGACTCGGCCATCGACGCACTGCTGGCCGATATCGACGCGAGCGGCGCAGAGGCCATAGCGATCTGCCTGATGCACGCTTATGCCAACCCCGCCCATGAACGCCGCCTACGCGATGTGCTGGCTGAGAAGCGGCCCGATCTGACCGTCTCGATCTCGTCCGAGGTCAGCCCCGAGGCGCGCGAGTTCGACCGGCTGTGCACCACCGTCGCCAATGCTTATATCCAGCCGCTGATGCAGACCTATCTGGCCCGTTTCGTCGACCGGTTCGAGGCCGAGGGCGTGACCTGTCCGATCCTGATGATGACGGCGGGCGGCGGCATGTGCACCGTGCGCACCGCCGCGCGTTTTCCGATCCGGCTGGTGGAATCCGGCCCCGCCGGAGGGGCCATTCTGGCCGCCCGCATCGCCGCCCGCACCGGGCTGGATCAGGTGCTGTCCTTTGACGTTGGCGGCACCACCGCTAAGCTGTGCCTGATCGACAAGGCCCGCCCGCAGACCTCGCGCCAGTTCGAGATCGCCCGCGCCGCGCGGTTCATAAAGGGCTCGGGCATGCCAGTGCGCATCCCGGTGATCGAGATGATCGAGATCGGCGCGGGCGGTGGCTCCATCGCCGGGGTGGATCGGTTGGGACGCCTGACCGTGGGTCCGAAATCGGCGGGGTCTGAACCCGGACCCGTGGCCTTCATGCGCGGCGGCACCGAGCCCACGGTGACAGACAGCGACATTACGCTGGGCTACATCGTGCCCGACACATTTGCCGAGGGGCATATCAAGCTGGACCCCGAAGGCTCCAAACAGTCGCTGAGCCGGGTGATCGGGTCGAAACTAGATCTCGATGCCGTTGGCTCAGCCGACGGCGTCAGCCGCATCGTCGACGAAAGCATGGCCAGCGCGGGCCGGATGCACGCGGTGGAATCGGGCAAGGATCTTGGACCGCGCACGATGATTGCCTTTGGCGGCAACGGGCCGTTGCATGCCAGCCGGGTGGCACGATCCGCCGGGGTCAGCCGCATTGTAATCCCGCCCAATCCGGGCGTGGGGTCTGCCGTGGGCTTCCTGTTCGCACCCGTGTCGTTCGAAATCGTCCGCTCGCGCTATTCGTTGTTGGACAGCATGGACATGGATGAGATCAACGCGCTGTTCGACGCAATGATTTTCGAAGCCAAAGGCGTGGTTGCCCAGGGCGCGGGCGATGCCCCGACCGAAACCCAGCGCACCGCCTTCATGCGCTACAACGGTCAGGGTCACGAGATCGAGATCACCCTGCCCGACCGGCATCTGACGGCAGACGATATTGCACCGCTGACCACCGCCTTTGAGGAAGAATATCGCAAGCAGTTCTCACGCCCGGTGCCGGGGATGCAGATCGAGATTCTCAACTGGGCGGTGCGCGTCGCCACAAGCGACAGCGCCGTGCCGCCAGTGCCGGAAACTCCGGCGTTGGCTACTATCACCGCAACCGAATCCCGCCCGATCACCTGCGATGTGGACGGGGCGCTGAAACAAGCCGCATTCGTGGCGCGGGCTGACCTACACCCCGGCGATCGCATACAAGGCCCCGCCCTGATCCACGAACCGCAGACCACCACGCTGGTCTCGGCCGATTTCTCGGCCCATGTGGATGCCATAGCAAACCTCGTCCTGGTTCAGGACCAGAAAGGAGGCGCTTGATGACAACCGATCTGTCCCCCGCCCGCCTACAAGTGATGTGGAACCGTTTGCTGGCGGTGGTCGAGGAACAGGGCCAGACCCTGATCCGCGCCGCCTTTTCGCCCATCGTGCGCGAATGCGGCGATATCTCCGCCGGGATCTTCGACGTCAACGGCCGGATGCTGGCACAGGCGGTAACCGGTACGCCGGGCCATATCAACACCATGGCCGAAGCGGTGCAGCATCTGCGCGCCGCCTTCCCGGTTCAGACCATGAAACCGGGCGATATCTACATGACCAACGATCCGTGGCTGGCCTCGGGGCATCTGAACGACTTCCTGTTGATGATGCCCGCGTTCAAGGATGGCAAGGTGGTGGGCTTTACCTCGTGCACCTCACATCTGGTTGATCTGGGTGGTCTGGGCATGGGGCCGGAAGGCTCCGACATCTATGACGAGGGGCTGCTGATTCCGCCCTGCAAACTGGTCGAGGAAGGCACCCCAAACGCGCTGCTGCTGGACATCATCCGCGCCAACAGCCGCGAGCCCATCGCCAACGAGGGCGACATCTATGCCTTGATTGCCTGTTGCGAGGCCGGGGTGAACCGGCTGGTCAGTATGATGGAAGAGTTCGGCCTGACCGATCTGGATGCGCTGGGGTCCTACATCATCGACACTTCGCGCCGTGGCACGCTTGAGGCCATCGCCGAGGTGCCCAAAGGTATCTACAAAAACGTCCTGAAAATGGATGGCTATGAGAATGAGCTGGAGTTGCACGCAACCCTGACCGTCAGTAAATCGGGGATGCATGTGGATTTCACCGGCACCTCGGGTTGTTCGCGCAAGGGCATCAACGTGCCGCTGAACTATGCTACCGCCTATACGGTGTTTGCGCTGCGCTGCATCGTCGGCTCGGACATCCCCAACAATGCCGGATCGCTGGAGCCGTTCACCGTCGACGGCCCCAAGGGCTGCATCCTGAACGCACAGCGCCCGGTGCCGGTGGCGATGCGGCACACGCTGGGTCAGGTGACACCCGATCTGGTGCTGGGCTGTCTGCATCAGGCACTACCTGATGAAGTGCCCGCCGAGGGCGCAAGCTGCATGTTCGACCTGCCCATGCGCCACGCCCCCGAGGTGGCCCGCGATGGTGGGCGCGAATTCGCAGTGGAACCGGTACATAATGGCGGCACCGGCGCGCGGCCTCATGCGGACGGGCTGTCAGCCACCGCCTACCCCTCGGGCGTGTTCGGTTCGCAGGTGGAGATCACCGAAAGCGTCGCGCCCGTCACCATCTGGCGGCGCGAACTGCGTGCGGATTCCGGCGGCGCGGGCAAGTATCGCGGCGGGCTGGGGCAGCGGATCGAGATGACCTCGTCCAACGGTGCGCCCTTCATCGTGTTCCTGTCGGTCGAGCGGCTGAAATTCCCCGCCCTGGGCCGCATGGGCGGTCAGCCCGGCGCGCCGGGGCGCATCCGGTTCCGTGATGGCGACAGCGACATTCCCGGCAAGGGAGAGCTGCGGGTCGAAGGCGGCGATTATCTGATCTTCGACACTCCCGGTGGTGGCGGTTTCGGCGATCCGGGCGACCGCAACTCGGATGCGCTGGCGCTGGACCTCAAACGCGGTTTGGTCAGTGCCGAGGGGGCCAAAGCTTACGGAGGTGACACATGATCCGTCCGGTTTCTTATGTCGGCGCCATGGGCGCCTATGCGCTGGCCGATCTGGGTGCCGAAGGCACAATCTCGCTGGCGCAGAACGAAAGCGCCTTTCCGGCCAGTCCGTCCGCCGTGGCGGCCGGGCAGGCGGCGCTGGCTGATCTGACGCTATACCCCGATCCCGAATGGCCCGACATGCGCGCAGCCATTGCCGGGGTACACGGGCTCGACCCCGCGCGGGTGCTGTGCGGCGCGGGCTCGATGGAGCTGATCGGCTGCCTGATCCGCGCCTTTGCCGGGTCCGGCGATCAGGTGCTGGGCACGCAATATGGCTATGCCTTTGTCACTTCGGCCACGGCACAGGCGCAGGCCGAATACGTGGCCGCGCCCGAGGTCGATCTGACCGTCTCGGTCGATGCGGTTCTGGCCGCCGTCACCCCGGCGACCCGTATCGTGTTCGTCTGTAATCCGGGCAATCCCACCGGCACCCTGATCCCGAATTCCGAGATCCTGCGCCTGCGCAACGCGCTACCCGGCGACGTGCTGCTGGTGGTCGATCAGGCCTATGCCGAGTTCGCCGATGCCGCCAACGATCCGACTGAGGTTTTCGGGCTGGCGGACCGGGGAGATACCGTTATCACGCGCACCTTCTCCAAGGCTTACGGGCTGGCCGGGGCACGCGCCGGGTGGGGCTATTTCCCCACCGACATCGCCAGAGAGCTGCGCAAGCTGTTGAACCCCAACAACATCTCGATTGCCTCGCAGGCTGCGGCAGCGGCAGCGATGCGCGATCAGGTGCATATGCGGGACGTGGTCGCGAAAACGGCAACCATTCGCGATCGGTTCGCGCAGGACTGCCGCGATCTGGGGCTGATCGTGCCGGATAGCCACACCAATTTCGTGCTGATCCACTTTGCCTCGACCGAGCAGGCGCAACAGGCCGACGCCGCGCTACGGGCCGAGAAACTGCTGATGCGCGGTATGGGCGGCTATGGTCTGTCCGACTGCCTGCGCGCCACGATCTGCGACACGCCGGTGATGGATCGCTGTCTGGCCGTTCTGAGAAAGGTAACGTCATGAGCCACGAAACGCGTACCCGGGCCAAGATCGGAGTGCTGGTGCCCTTCACCAACACCAACCTCGAGGCCGACATGGCCTTGATGCGCTGCCCGCACACCACCGTGCATTTCCAGCGCATGGGTGGTTATGACGTGGATGAAATCCCCGGCTCGGACCAGATGGCGGGGCTTGGGGCCTCGGACATCAGCCACGATCTGCGGATGATTTCGGGCGTGCGGCCAGATGTGGTGCTGTACGGCTGCACCTCGGCCACGCTGACCCATGGGCCGACTTTCGACGCCGATCTGGCGCAGCAGATCAAGGCCGGATCGGGAGCGCAATCGCTGACAGCCGCCGGATCGCTGATCGCTGCCATTCAGGCGCTTGGGGTGACGAAAGTGGGCTTTTCCTCGCCCTATCTGGGCGAGATCAACACGCAGGCGATGGATTTCATGGCCGCAAACGACATCGAAACCGTGCGTTGCGCCGATGTTGGCCGCGAGCTGGGCAATTACGGACAGGGAGAGCTGACCCCGGACGAGGTTTACGACCTCGCCTGTGAGGCAGACCACCCGAACGCGCAAGCCGTCGTGCTCAGCTGCACCGACATGCGCGCAGTCGAGGCCATCGAGCAGATCGAGGACACGCTGGACAAGCCGGTAGTGACCTCAAATCAGGCGATGATGTTCTGCATGATGCGGGCGCTGGGTCTGCCACGCCACGAGGCTCTGCCGGGCCGGTTGTTCGATCTTCTGTAAACGAACCGGGGCAGCGGTCGACCCCCCTGCCCCGATATTCCATCAGGGTTCGCCGCTGCCGATCTCTTCCTTGCGTTTGGCGATATAGGCATCCAGCTCCTCACGCACGGAGGGGTCCATCTCGGGCATCTGATACTCGCGTAGCGCCTGCTGCCAAACCTCGGTGGCGCGTTGCAGGGCGTCCTTGGCTCCGGCCGCCTCCCAGTTTTCATAGTTCTGCCAGTCGGACAGCATCGGTTTGTAGAACGCGGTCTCATAGCGTTCCATCGTGTGATCGACGCCAAAGAAATGGCCGCCAGTGGGCACCGATTTGATGGTGTCCAGGCCCAGTTCATCCGTGTCAAATTTCATCGGCTTGAGGAATTCCATCATGTTCTGGATGATCTCGATATCCATAACGAATTTCTCGTAAGATGCGGTCAGGCCGCCCTCAAGCCAGCCGGCGGCATGATAGACGACATTGGCCCCTCCCAGAACCGCGCCCCATGTGGCCATCATCGTTTCGTATGCCGCCTGCAAATCCACCACGTTGGATGCATTTGCGTTCGATGTCCGGTACGGAATGCCATAGCGCCGCGCCAGCTGCCCGCCGACAATATTCGCCTTGGCATTTTCCGGTGTGCCAAAAGCCGGGGCCCCGGATTTCATGTCCACATTCGAGGTGAACGAGCCATACATGACAGGCGCTCCCGGGCTGACCAACTGCGTCAGCACCACACCGAACAGCGCCTCGGCGTTCTGTTGCGCCAGCGCGGCAGGAAGCGTGACCGGTGTCATTGCCCCCATCAGAGTGAATGGCGTGACCGTCACAGGTTGACCATACTCGGCCATCGCGATCAGGCCGTCACCCATGGCATCGTCGAACAGGCGTGGAGAGTTCACCGAAATGATTGTGATCACCCCCGGATCGCCGCGCATGTCCTCAGGTTTCTGACCGCGCGAAATCGCCATCATGTTGATGCCATCCATCGCCCGCCCGCGCCCGATAGCGGTGCAGTGAAAGCTCAGGTCGCTATAGCTCAGGTTGGCGTTGTAGGTGTCCAGATGGCGGTTGTTGGCGGGCATTTCGATCGGGGCCATCACCTGATTGCCGATCAGATGGATAGCGTTGAAGTGATGCGCCAACCGGATGAAGTTGCAATAGTCATCGTAATTACCCTGACGGCGGCCATTGATACAGTCATGTACGTTCGGCGGCCCGGCAACCAAACCAAAATTCACATGATCGCCGCCCAGCGTAATCTGTTTCGCGCGGTTGCGAGAGGTCAGCGTGAATTCCGAGGGCACCGTTTTCAACGCTTCGGCGACAATGGTTTCGTCCATACGGATGGTCTTGGTGTCGCGGTCTACGATGGCCCCCGCGCGTTCGAAAATGTCCATAACATTGTCGCCCATCACCCGGATTCCGGCCTCGGACAGAATGCGCATCGAGGTTGTATGCAGCTGATCCATCTGTTCAGGGTTCAACAGCTCGAACGGCGGATAGCTGTTGCGCACCTGTTGCCAGGGCAGCTGTTCGATTCCCGCCGCCGCGCGCCCGGATTTGCCGCGTCGCCCGCCGCTGCGTCTGTCTCGTGCCATTGACCTAGTATCCCCGTTGTGGATTTACGATGTTGTTCAGCACCTCGCCCTTGCGATAGCGCATCAGGTTCTCGGAAAACATGCGGACCGATTTCAGATCCCAGCCGTCATAGACCGAGCTGCAGTGCGGTGTGACGATCACGTTGTCCAGTTCCCAGAACCTGTGCCCCTGAGGCAGCGGTTCGGTAACGAACACGTCCAGCGCCGCGCCTCTGATCCGGTTCTGTTCCAGCGCGGCCAGTAGAGGTGCTTCGTCAATTACCCCACCTCGCGAGACGTCGATTATCACCGTCGTCGGTTTCATGGCGGCAAAAGCCTCCGCCCCGACCAGACCGCGCGTGCTGTCCAGCAGTGGTACGCAAACGACGATAAAGTCAGCGCGTGGCCAGAGATCAGGCAAAGCCTCCATCCCGTGTACCTCGTCCACGTTGGGGGTCGGTTTCGGGCGGGCCCGTACACCGATTGTGTTCAGCCCCATAGCTTTGGCTCGTGCCGCAACAGCCTCTCCTGTTTTGCCAAGGCCGATGATCAGCACCGTCTTGCTGTCGATGGGCTCGACTTTGCCGCCGATCCAGTCCCGCCGCGCCTGCGCGGCACGAAAGCCCGGGAAATCCAGCGTGAAATGCAGCATCGCCCCCAGCGCATATTGTGCCATCATATCGGCGGCGACCCCGGCGGCATTTGTCACCGTTACCTCATCAGGGTTCCAAGGGTTCAGGTGATCGGTACCTGAGCCGCCGACCGAAGCCCATTTGATTTGCGGGTTCTCGACCAGTGCTGCGCGTGGAAAGCCGGGGGTGCCCGCAAAGCGAACGGAATAGACAACTTCAGCCCCTGTATCCTCGATCAAACCCGTGAGCGCCTCGTAGCTGTCGCAGGTGTGGATCGGCAGATCGGGATGACCTTCAGCAAGAACCGCACGGGCAGCGTCGGGGTTATCGGTGTGCAAGATCACGGTGGGGGATTTCATGCGGGTACCTCCGGTTGGAACTCGGCGCTGGCAATGGCTACCGCGTTGGCGAAAAAAGCAGTGGCGGCGACGTCGAAAAGGACATCGAACCCCACACCTTTGCGGTCGTTGCGCCATGTGATTGCCTCGACATAGCCCACGCGGGTCTGGGCGATCTTTCCCACTGGAAAGGCACCGGGCGACAGGTCGACCGGGCAAATCTTGGCCAGCAGATCGAACAGGCGCGGGCCGGTCAGGTGCATCATGGCCCAGGTTTCCTCGCGCCAGGAATAATAGCCCTTTGGCGTGGCGGCGACCTGCCACCGGGCATACAGGTCGGCAGGCGCATCCAGTACCACCACCTCTTCCTGACCCAGACGCAGAAGGCCATCGGCGGTTTCGTTGACGTCTGGCACCTTCAGGCCCCGCGATTGCAAAAACGCCACGGTGCCTCGGCCCTTGAGGCCAAAACGCGGCGTATGGGTCAGGTCCTGCAGGAAAATCTGCCCGGAAACCAGCGGTGTGCCTTCAGCAGCGCCCTTTGGGTCAAGCGGATAGGTTCGCATCATCACACCTCCTGCCGTTTGTTTTCAGGATCAAAGAAGGTGTGGCCGCGTACAGTTGTAACGACGCGCTTGCCATTGCGGCACTTCACCGTGACCTGCGATCCTTGCGTAGCGTCATCGCCATGCACATATGCCAGCGCGATATGGGTGTTCAGCGTCGGCGACCACAGGACCGAGGTCACATGCCCCACCGGTACATCGTCCCTCAGTACCAGACAGCTTTCCCCCGGTACATCTGGCCCGTCGAATGTCAGCCCGACCAGCTTGCGCGGCAGGCCTTTGTTTCGGCGCATCTCGGTTGAGCGCTTGCCCACGAAAAACGGCTTGGTCTTCGAGATCGCCCATTCGAACCCCAGCTCATCCGGCGAGGTCAGCGCGTCGGTGTCCTGACCAATCAGGATATGGCCTTTCTCCAGCCGCAGAATCCGGCTGGCTTCCAGCCCGTAAGGGCGCAACTCGTGCGCGTGACCCGCCGCCATCACCGCATCCCACAGGGTGTGGGCATAGCTGGTGGGGCAGTGCAGCTCGTAGCTCAACTCGCCGGTGAACCCAATCCGCATGGCGCGCACTGGCACCCCGGCCACCATGCCGCTGCGCCCGTCGAGATAGGCAAAGCTATCGCGCGAGAAATCGATATCGCTGTCCAGCGCCTCGACCACGGAGCGCGCCTTGGGACCGGTAATGTTGAAGCCCGAGAAGGCCGAGGTGACGTTCAGCACATCCACATCCAACCGCCACTGCGCATTCCAGAACAACATATCCGAATAAACCCGCGCCACGGCCCCGGTGGTGGCGGTGACATAGAACAGATCCTCGGCCAGCCGATACGCCACGCCATCGTCGATCACCGTGCCCATTTCGTTTGTCATCAGGCAGTACCGGCAACGGCCCACAGGCTGCTTTTTATAGGCCATGGTGTAAATGCGGTTGAGGAATTCGCCCGCATCCGGGCCACGCACCTCGAGCCCGCCCAGAGTTGAAACATCCAGCACGCCGACCCCATTGCGCACCGCATGCACCTCTTCTTCGATAAGGCGCTTGGCGTCTTGTTTGGGGCCGTAGAAATAAGGCCGCCACCACGCTCCGACCGGGCGCATGTCCGCCCCCAACCGGATATGTTCGTGATGCAGCGCGGTGCGCCTGTCTGCCGGGTGATGATGACCAGACAGCACGCCCAGCGTTTCGGGGCCAAAGGGCGGACGGGCGGTAGTCACGCCGATCTGCCCGATTGTGCGGTCGGTCGCCTTGGCCACCACCCGGGCGGTGGCCAGCGCCGAGTGCCGCCCTTGTGACGGCCCCATACCAACTGTGGTAAAGCGCTTGATCAGCTCCAGCTCGCGATAGCCTTCCTTAACCGCGTTTTGCAGGTCCTTGATCTGAATATCCTCGTCCCGGTCGACAAAATCCTTGCCCTTGGGATGCCCGGCGATTGCCGGTTCGAAATTCGTCAACGCAGCCTCGACATCTTCAACCTGCGCGATGTCGCGGGTTGGCAGCCCCAGACGAGTCAACGCCGTCTGTGCCGCGCGTTGCGCATCGGCCACCACCGCATCAGGCGCAAAGACCCCGGCAACACCCCCGGCAATGCCCAGCGGAGCGTCTGGCAGAGACAGGGAAAACCGCGCCGCCGTTTCATTGTACCCAAGTTTCGCGCCAGCATGACAGGGCAGTTGCCACATTGGCGCATAGCCGACCGAAATCACCAACAGATCGCAATCCAGCCAGTCGCCGCCGACCTTTACACCGGCGACATGGGTCTTGCCACGCGCCTCGCCCACGGTGCCGTGAATGACACGCGTCCCCCTTGTTGACAGTTGCTGGCCAAGCTCGCCGCCGCTGCCGCCGGGGCGCGGATCAACCACCGCCGCCAGTTCTACGCCTGCGTCCAACAGATCCTGCGCCACCCGATAACCGTCGAGATTGGCGGCCAGTACCACCGCGCGCTTGCCCGGTTTCACACCATAGTGCCGCATAAGCCGTTGCGCACCAGTGCCCAGCAAGATGCCCGGCAGGTCATTTTTTCGGAAGATCGCGGGCTGTTCGATGCAGCCGGTGGCCATCAGAACCACGCGCGCGCGCGTCTTGAACAGCTTGTTGCCCCGGATCAGCGGCAGCCAGTTGTCCTCGAACCAGCCGTTCACCACTGTACCGGTCATGATGCGGAGGTTCGGCAGACTTTGCACTTTCGCCAGTAGGTCGGACAGCCTGTTGGCATCGCGGCCATAGGTCAGCGCACCGCCCAAGACCGGCTCCTGCTCGGCCAGAATGACGTCAGCCCCGGCCTCGGCGGCTTCGATGGCGGCGGTCAACCCGGCCAGCCCCGCGCCGACGACCAGCAGATCACAAAACAGGTTGGCCTTTTCGTAGTCTTCATGCGGTGCGTTGATATCCAGAACGCCCAGCCCAGCCTTCTTGCGGATCAGCGGCTCCCACAGTTTCAGCCAGCTATTGCGCGTCGGGCCCATGAAGGTGCGATAATAGAACCCCACCGGCATGAATCGCCCCAGCTTGTCCATGAATGCTTCGCGGTCTCGCGCCAGTGATCCGTTGACGTTCTGCGCCATAACTTGCAGCCCTGCCGAAATCGGATGCCGGTCGGCCTGCACGTTCGGGTCCGAGGGCAGTTGCACCAGCGTATCGGCCTCGGTGCCCGCCATCGACATTGCACCGCGCGGTCGGTGGTATTTGAACGAGCGCGACAGCATCCACTTCCCCTGCCCGGCCAAAGCCGAGGCGATCACATCACCTTCGTATCCCTGAAACGCCTGCCCTTCAAAGCTGAACGATACCGGCGCATCTCGATTGATCCTGTTGCCCCAGGGTGCGGGAAGTCGGGCCATCACCTTTGCTCCAGCTCTGAGGGGTCAAAAGTGCGGATCACCTCGTTCGTGGTGGCGTTGCGCTCGGCCAGAAAGAAATAGTTCGAGGGCACGTGCCGCCACCATTCCACCAGCGTTCCGCGTGAATTGTCGGCGCGGAACAGGTGACGTGCCCAGTCCTGATCGCTGGTTGCATCCGGGTCGGGGTTGGCGCGCAGGGGGCCGAAGCTCTGGAATTCATTAATATTGCGGGGCCCGTTCATAGGGCAGATCAGGATCTTCATGTCAGTGGCTCGCGGCAGTTGCGCCCATTTCATTGAGCAGATCAAAGGTGGCGAAACGCTCCATTGTGAAGGGTTCGAGTATCGGCGCGACCTTCTGGTTGGCGATGGACTGCGCCATGTACTTGCCCGCCACCGGAGTGGCTTTGAACCCCCAAGTGCCCCAACCGCAATCAAGCCATAGGTTGGACAATGGGCTGGCACCCATGATGGGTGAGTAATCGGGCGTCATGTCGGTAATCCCGGCCCATTGTCGCAGCAGACGCACCCCGTGCAAGAACGGGAACAAATGTACCGCGCCTTCGGCCAGATGTTCTTTCATGTCCAGTGTCGAGCGGGTGGAATACAGCTGATAAGGGTCCGAGCCACCGCCGATCACGATCTCGCCTCGCGATGACTGCACCAGATAGGTGTGCAGGCTGACCGAACTGACCAGCGTGTGCAGCCACGGTTTCAGCGGCTGCGTGACCATCGCCTGCAACGGATAGCAACGGATCGGCAATTCAACCCCGGATTTCATCGCCATGTCGTAGTTCATGCCCCCGACAGCAATCATCACCTGCCCGGCACTGATATCACCGCGATTGGTGCGCACTTTTGTGATCTTGCCACCGGCAGTGTCGAACCCTTCAACCTCGGTACGTTGATGAATTTCCACCCCGCGCCTACTGGCTTGCGCTGCATAGCCCCAGGCCACCGCATCATGCCGCGCAGTGCCTCCATCGGCGTGCCACAAACCGCCGATGATTTCCAGCGGCCCGCCCTCATCCATATTCAGATGCGGGGACAGGTCCTTGACCGTCTGCGCATCAACTACCTCGATCCGGGTGCCCGCGTGTTTACCCATCTCGGCCCGCAGATGGAACGAGCGTAGCGTCGCCTCGGTATGGGCCAGCGTCAGTTGACCGCGCTGGCTGAACATGACGTTGAAATCCAGCTCTTCGCTCATCTTCCCGTAAAGCTGCACACCTTCCTTGTAGAACGCGATGCCCTCTTTGGTGATGTAGTTCGAGCGGATGGTAGTGGTGTTCCGCGCGGTGTTGCCGCCCGCCAGATAACCCTTTTCCAGCACAGCCACATTGGTGATGCCGTGATACTTTGATAGGTAGTGGGCACAGGCCAGTCCGTGGCCGCCACCACCTACGATGACCACATCGTAACTGGATTTAAGCTCTGGCGTGGCCGGAATGTCTCCGGTGACAGGGTAATCGGCGGATAGCCCGTATTTCAGCAGCCTTAGCGGCATTTTTGTTGTCCTGATTTCAGCGGTTGTCAGCGGCGTCATAAATCAGCGCGCCGAGATCCGAGAATTTGGCGTCCGGCGACTGCAACCCCAGAACCGCGTCGCGTATGGCGGCGGCACGGCTGACCCCCAGCGGTGGTGTGGCGAACTCCATGAACTTGGCAATCACTTCGTCACGGTCCATGGGTGCCTCGGGCCCGCCGCGCGCGTGGACGTCGCCCGACGCCAGTTCCCGCCCATCCGTCAGGGTCATGACGACATCAGCAACGCGGCTTTGAGGAAAGCGGTCGGAATGGCGCGCGGTCTCGGCCACCGAGATACGGTCGACAATCGCCGCGACCAGCGGATCGGAGAGGCCCGCGCCGGTGATATGCTCGACCCCGATACGGCCGTGCGCCACCATCGTCGCCACCGCGAAGGGCAGCGAATACTGCGCCTTCGAAGTGTCATCCGGCATACCCTGAAACAGGCAGGCACTTTCGTGGAAAGTGTTCACCTGAATCGCGGCAATGTCCTGATGAGACAGGCCATATTCACGCATCAGCGCCCTGGTGGCGTCGATCGCTGCATGGGCCCAACGACAGATCGGATAGGGCTTCACATATTGATGTTCCATCTGCCAGAAGCTGCCCAGATCCCGCCAGTGATGCGCGACCTCATGCGCCTCTATTGTGATCGCCGGCGCGCCGGTAAATCCCTTCTCGGCCAGCACTGCCGAGGATACACCCACCAGCGCGCCCCAGCCCGAGCCGTCATGCAGCATGGTGGGGTTGGCAATCTCGCGCATCATTTGACTGCGCGGCCCGTGATATTCGGCGATGCCCATGGCCTGCCGCATCCGTTCTGCGCTCAGCCCGCGCAGACGGGCGGCAACGGCCACAACTCCCAACGCGTTCCATGCGCCGGAAGTGTGGTAGTCGCTGACTGTGTCATGCAACGAAATCCCGGCGCGCCCGGCGATTTCGTAACCAATAGTTACGGTCGCCAACGCCTCGGGGCCGGAAAAATCCGCGACCGTTTCCGCCAAAGCCGCCAGAGCCGGCACAACGGCAACACCGATATGGCCCTTGGTGGGGTTATAGCCGTCATGGCCATCTAGATTATCGGTCTGAGTCGCAGCGGCATAAGCCGCGCCGGCAACGCTAACCTTGCGGCCATCGAACAGCATCCGTGCGCTGAGGCCCGGATCGCCCGCACCGTAAAGCGCCACTGCGCTGTCACGCGCGATCTGACCGGCCTGCATCGGTCCGGACCCGATGGTGATCCCCAGCGTGTCCAGCAGCATCAGTGCTGCCGCTTCGAGCGCGCTGTCGGGGAAATCCTGCACCCTTCGATTTAGCGCAAACTTTGCGATAGTTTGAAATGTGTTGGTCACGATGCCCTACAGATGAGGTTTCGGGTTCGGCCAAAACCTAAGTGTGTTTGCCCATCGCAGCACGAAAACAATACGAGGGCAATGGCCCCGGAAAATTTGTAGCTTTGGCTCCGCTCCATTGTAGCATATGAACCAGATCAATTCCCGCCGCGAAACAGGATTCCCGGCGCACCACCCATCCGCCCGCCCAGGAAAATGTCGCCATGATGAACCTGCCCCACCTGATCTTCCTGCGCTCCTTCGAGGCCGCCGCCCGGTACCTCAGCTTTACCAGCGCGGCAGATGAGCTGAACTGCACCCAATCCGCCGTCAGCAACCATGTGCGTTCGCTCGAAGAGTTTTTGCAGCGGCCTCTGTTCGTGCGCCATGCCCGGTCATTGTCGCTGACCGACGTGGGCGAGGCGTATCTGCCTTCAGTGCGGCATGCTCTGCATGAGATTGACGTAGCCACACAATCGGTCATCCAGCGGTCACACACCCGCAAAGTCGTAGTGTCTTGCCCGGTCAGCCTGGCCGAGAATTGGCTACCGGACGTAATCCGGGGCTTTAGCGACCAGCACCCGGATATCGACCTGACGGTACACGGCACCGTCTGGATTGATGTCGAGCCGAACGTCTCGGACATTTCGATAACGGTCAATCATATTGACGATGTGACGGTGGGCGCGCGGCAGCTGTGGGCCGAAAAGCTTGCGGTCGTGTGTGCGCCCGAATTCACAGTCAATGGCGCGCAGCTGACCGATCCGGCACAACTGCAAGAGGCACCTCTGATCCATATTCTGGGTCGTCCAGCTTATTGGGAACGGGTCGCACGTCATTTTGATCTGGCAGACCTGAACCAGAAGGAAGGGCTGCGGACCAACGCTTCAAATCTGGCAATGGAAATGGCGGCGCAGTCGTTGGGCTGCGTCGCTCTGCCCCGCTCTTTGGCCGGGTCTTATGTGGACCGGGGGCTGCTGATCGAACCGTTCGAATTCGATTTGGACAGCCCCTGGGCCTATTTCGTGCGTCTCAAGGAAAAACCCGTTTCACCGTCGGTCAGGCTGTTTCAGGACTGGCTGCTAAACGCCGCCGCCAGCATGGACCGCTGACCTGCAACGGGGCTGCTCAGGCAGCCCCTTCCAGTGCCGGTTTAACATCACGCAGGCGGTTTCCATCCGGGTCAAAAGGAGGCTCGGACAGGATTTTCGCTTTATGGGGCTTGCCAAGGATGAACACTTCGACCGTATCACCAGGTTGTGCGAACTCAGGGTTTATATAGCCAAGCGCTAGCGATTTGCCGACCGAATAGCCGTATGCACCGGATGTCACGCGGCCAACCGGGGTACCATCCGGGGTAAAAATCGGCTCACCGCCGGTAGCGTCGGCATCCTCGGAGACTTCGACCTCGAAGATTGACAGCATTTCGCGTGCGGCGTTGTCCTTGACCGACAGATACGCATCCTTGTGCAGGAAATCCTTGTCTAGCTTGATGAGGCCCGCCAGCCCGACCTCTTGCGGCCAGTATTCCTGCGAATACTCACGGCCCCAAGAGCCATAACCTTTTTCGATCCGCAACGACCCCAGCGCGCGGCCGCCAACGGGGCCGCCATCCAGCAGCTTGGCCGCATCCAGCAGCGCAGCGTAAAGGCGGGTCTGATCTTCTTCGGCGCAGTGCAACTCCCACCCTAGATCGCCGGTAAAGCTGACGCGGATGGCCAGACAGGTGACACCCGCAACCTCGATTGTGGCCGAGCGCATAAAGCGGAACGCCTCGTTCGACAGGTCTGCATTGGTCAGCCGCTGCAGCAGGTCACGCGCTTTCGGACCGGCGACGTTGAACCCTGCTATGCGGTCGGTGGCGACTTCGAAGGTTGTGTTCTTTGGCAGGTCGATCATGTTGAAGAAGCGTTGATGATAGCGCTCGGCCATGCCCGATCCGATCATCATGTATTCGTCATCAGCCACCTTGGTTATGGTGAAATCGCCAGCCACGCCGCCACGGACAGAGATCAGCGGCGTCAGGCAAGACCGCCCGATCACGGTCGGTACGCGGTTGGCGACCAAGCGGTCTAGCCAATCTTGCGCGCCGGGTCCTTTGATGATGTAATTCGCAAAATTCGATATGTCGATGACGCCCACATTCTCCCGCAGCATCTGTACCTCACGTCCCACCGGCTCCCACCAGTTCTGGCGTGTGAAGCCGTTGGTTTCCTGCACGCCGGGCTGATCGGCGAACCATAGGGGATGCTCCCAGCCGCAGTTCAGACCAAAGACACAGCCCATGTCTTTCTGCATTTCATAGGCAGGGCGGACTCGGGCGGGGCGACCTGCACTACGCTCCTCGTTCGGGAAGTGGATGGCAAAACGGTGGGTATATTGGTCCTCGACCCGTGCCTTGGTGAATTTTTTGTCGGCCCAGTCGCCGAAGCGGGCCAGATCCCAGGCAAACATGTCGTATTGCGGCTCGCCCTCGATCATCCACTGCGCCGCCAGCAGGCCCAGACCACCCGATTGCGAGAAACCCGGGATCAGTCCGCCGCAGAGGAAATAGTTCTTCAGTTCGGGCACCGGACCCCACAAGGCGCTGGAGTCCGGAGACCAGATCATCGGCCCGTTGATCACCCGTTTGACCCCTGCGGTGGCGGCAACTGGCACACGTTCGGTAGCGCGGATCACGTTTTCCATGATCCGATCCAAATCGTCGGGGAACAGGTCATGGGCAAAGTCCAGCGGCGTGCCGTCCTCGGCCCAGAACTTCATGTCCTTCTCATAGGCCCCGATCAGCAATCCGTTGCCTTCCTGACGGAAATAGTACTCGCCATCCCGGTCTGCAATTGACGGAAGGCGACGGCCCAGATTGGCAACTTCTTCGATGGATTCTGTCACGAAGTACTGGTGCTCGGTCGGTTGCAACGGCAGAGTCAGCCCCGCCAGCGCCGCAACTTCGCGGCCCCAAAGACCAGCGGCATTCACTACCCATTGCGTGTGAATATCGCCCTTTGCGGTACGCACGATCCAAGACCCGTCGGGTTGCTGATCCGTACCTAGCACCGGACAGAACCGTTCTATGGTTGCTCCCATGGCGCGGGCACCGGCAGCATAGGCGTGGGGCACGCCCGAGGGATCCACATTGCCGCCATCGGGTTCATACATGATGCAGCGGATATCGTCGAACTGCGCCAACGGGTGCAGTTCCTTGGCCTGCTCGCGACTGACCTCGTGGAAATTCAAACCATAGAATTTAGCCTTGGCTTCCTGCAGGCGCAGCTGATGCTCGCGTTCTTCGGTTTGCGCTAAATAGAGCGAACCTGGCTGGAACACGCCGCAGCTCTGACCGGTTTCCTGTTCCAGCTCTTTATACAGATTCATCGTATAGTGCTGGATGCGGGTGATATTGTTGTTGTCATGCAGCCCATGAATGTTGGCCGCCGCGTGCCAGGTCGAGCCGCTGGTCAGTTCGTCCCGCTCTAGCAGGACCACATCGGTCCAACCCAACTTGGCGAGATGATACAGAATTGAACAGCCGGCTAGGCCACCGCCGATTACAACCGCTTGCGCATGCGTTTTCATGTGCTTCCCCTCTCAAATGCCTCAGGCGGCGATGGTTTTCATTGCACCCAGAAACTGGGCCACTTCGGCGACGCTGTTGTAGTGGCACATCGAAACACGCACGCAGCTGTCCATGCCAAGCGGTATCAAGATGTTGCCCGAATAGTGATCGGCCTTGCGCAAATGCGTACGGATGCCTTGTTCGTTCAGTTGCTTGACCACATCGACCGACGGCACGCCCTCGACCTGCAGTGACACCAGCCCCTCGCGTGCTGGGTTATCGACACCGCCCAGAATGGTCACCTTCTCCATCTCGGCCAGCCCGGGCAGGTTGCCGGTTCCGCGGATCATCGCATCAGTCAACGCTTTTTCCTGCTCATGGATCGCCTCTCCGGCAGCGACGAATTTTTCGCGCCGGTCGGTGGCGTCGCTGACCTGTGCGCCCAGCCATTCGAAATAGCTGACTACGTCAGACATTGTAGCGTAAGAGCCGGTATCACGCGTCCCCATTTCCCAATTGTCGGCGGGGCCGTCGATCAAGCTGTTATGTGGCAGCTTGGTCAGCCGGTCAGAAATCCAGGCCACCCCGTAACCATGGCGCGAGAACAACTTGTAGGGCGAGATCACATAGCCATCGACATCATAGGCGGTCAGGTCGATCCGGCCATGCGCGGCGTGCTGGATACCGTCGATTATGATGAAGCAATTGGGCGCAACGGTGCGGATTTCGGCAGCCACAGCCGCTACATCCACGCCCATACCGGTCACCGGCGAGGTGTGCACGATAGTCGCAACCTTTGTGTCCGGCGTTACCTGCGCCGCATAAGCATCTGCGGTGACGGTGCCTGTGGCGTCGTCATGGACCACCAGAACATGATCTTGCCCGGCCACCCCGGCCCAACGCGCGCAAGCGCTTCGGGTCGCGGGATGTTCCAGCGTTGTGCCAAGTACCCGACCGGTGGCGGTGCCCAGACAGGCGTTCATGATCAAACGAAACAGCAGCTCGGTCCCGCTTTCGCCGACAAAGAACTGGCCACCGGGGGCGTTCATGAACGCGGCCATATCTTCTTTGGCCTTGTTGATTACCCGCACCAGTTCGTGACTTCCCGGGTTGTCGCGGCCCTGATTGTCAGGGACCGCAGCATAAGCCTGCGAGGTACCCACAACCGAATTCAGCGTCAGCGCCCCACCCGCGTTTTCAAAGAAAATACGCGGTCCCTGCTGCGGGCAGTGGTCAACCTGCGCAAATCGGGCACGGATTTGTTCAAGCAATTCTGGAGTGATCTTGGTCATCGGGAACCATTCCTGCGAAAATGTCATTCTGGCAAGATATATGCGCCCTTTTGCAAAACTACTCACAAAAAAACTTGGGGCATTGTGGGTGGAAATTGAGACCATCGAGCCAAGAGAGCTCAGCCACAAGAACAATATGGTTCGCGAATTTCAATTTCGTCGGCCCGATCACACCCTCACGCATGCCTTCGCTTGGTTGAGAAACCGCTGGTCAGGCCGACGGTTTGTAACCTGAGCGTTGTTCTAGAGACATCGCTTTGCAGGACGGTGTTGAGAGAGTGACGATCCAACCTCATTGGCGCAGCCTGTACCGCCATCACAAACCAGACATCGTAGAAGCGGGCATGCATCCTGCATCCCAGATATTCCCATATCGGCTGGGGTATTTAGATAGATAGCGATTCATGCATTTGTTTACAGCAGTTTGGGATTTCGTCACGCCTTTCAGACCTGACTAATCGCCATTGTAAGAGATCACGAACTTGCCTTCGACGCGGCGATACCGCGAACCACTCACGCGCTGGTGGCGCATTCGTCGATGGTCAATAGCTTGTAACATATTGGTGTATAGAGCTTGCTGATTGAAAGCTGAAAAGTTAATCGTCTGCAACAGGTTAGCTTATGTCCAGACTTCGAGCATTAAATCAATTTGCCAAAATTTCTGCTAATTAGGCTTAAACCCATCATCGACGCACCAAGGACATACGCAGAGCAGCGACAGACCGGTGTTGCGACCCAAACGCCGTTGCCCCGCAAAACCTGACATAACCCACCTGAACGATGAACATTGGTTGTCCGGCCCACCAAAAAGGCAGGCCGAACAGAGTTAATAAGTACTTTTAGTCGTACAGAACGGCCGAGATCTTCGGGTCGTCAATATTCGAGGCATCGTAGTAGTAGAAGCCTGTGTCGATCAGACCTGGAACCTCTTCCCCATTCAGAGCCGCAACCGCTGCTTTCACAGTCTCATAGCCGATGCCCACAGGGTTTTGCGTGATCGCACCCGCCATCAGGCCGCTCTTGATTGCGTCTTTCTGGGCCTTGCCACTGTCATAACCGATGATCACCAAACCCTCGGTGCCCAGCTCCTGAACGCCATTCACAACGCCGATGGCCGAGCCCTCGTTGGTGCCGAAGATGCCATTCAGATCGGGGTTTGCTGTCAGGATCGCCTTTGTGACCTCGGTCGACTTCAGGTGGTCGCCCTGACCGTACTGAACTGTGACGACTTCGATATCCGGGTACTTCTCGGCCATGCGATTGACGAAACCGTCGCGGCGGTCGATGCCGGTTCGGCTGGTCTGGTCATGCGCGACAACCGCAACTTTACCCTTGCCGCCGATTTTTTCGGCCATCTTGTCGGCTGCAAGCCCAGCCGCCGCCAGATTGTCTGTTGTCGCAGTTGAAAGCGGGATGTCACTGTCAACGCCGCTGTCGAAGGCGATGATCGGAATGCCCTTTTCATTGGCCTGCTTCAAAAGCGGAATTGCGGCCTGACTGTCCAGAGCGGCAAACCCAATGGCTTTGGGGTTGTTGGCCAAAGCGGCAGCCAGCATGTCGATTTGGCGGTCCACCATTGTTTCGTTATCCGGACCTTCGAACGTGATGGTGACATCAAACTCGTCTGCTGCCTGTTCGGCGCCGGACTTCACCGCTTGCCAGAACTGATGTTGGAACCCTTTGGATACCAGTGGAATGTAAATCTCTTCGGCTACCGCCATCGAGGCGGGACCTGCCAGGGTGGCTGCGCTGAGCGCACCCAGAATGAAACGACGTGTTAACATGTTTTCTCCTCCAGTTGGTCGTTTTGGTCTTTGATTTAGTTGCTTGGTCATCCCGATTTCTTGCGCCGCGCCATGTCGGCATAGACGGCCAGAATGATGATCGCGCCGGTGACAACGGTCTGCCATTCCTGCGCGACTGACAGCACGCGCAATCCGTTGGTCAGTACAGCCATGATCAGGGCGCCGATCAACGTGCCCAGGATCGTGCCGCGCCCACCGGACAAAGACGTGCCACCGATCACTACGGCTGCGATCGCCTCCAATTCGTATCCCAAACCCAATGCCGGTTGCGCCGAGTTCAGGCGCGAAGCGATCAGGATACCGGCGATGCCGCAGATCGCTCCGGCCAGCGCATAAATGCGCATCTTCCACATGTCGGTGTTCACGCCTGACAGACGCACCGCTTCCTCGTTAGAGCCAAGCGCAAAGGTGTAACGACCCAGAACTGTGCGCCCCAGAATGTACGAAGCCGCGATGGCCACCAGGAACAGGATAAGCACACCGTTGGGGATGGGTAGCGATGGGAAGACCTCTCCGATCAGCGACCCGCGCGAGATCTGGTCAAAGCCCGGCGTGTCATTGAAGTAGATTGGCCGTGTCCCAGAGATCACCAGCGACAGGCCTTTGAGGATCAGCATCATCCCAAGCGTGGCGATGAAGGGCGGAATTTTCATTTTCGCTACGAAAGTGCCCGAGCAAAGTCCGCAAAATGCGCCCGCCGCAATGGCTGCGGCCACTCCCAACAGCAAGGGCATGCCGAGATATGTCAGGACCACCCCGGCGATCACAGCGCAGAAAGTCATCAGTGTTCCGACTGAAAGGTCGATCCCACCGGTGATAATGACCAGCGTCGCAGCAACAGCCAGAACGCCATTCACCGATGTCGCCTGCAGAATGGCGATCATGTTCGACGTCTGCATGAAGTTGGGTGAAGCAATGGAAAAACCGATTAGCAGAACGATCAAACTGGCAAAGGCCAAGAGCTTTTGATACGCGCCGCTGTCCGCAAGACCCGAGAGTGGCTTTTTCTTTTCGATGTCGGTTGCTGTGGTCATTGGACTGTCCCTGTTACCTGCATCGCCGCTGCACGTTGCGTGGCCAGATGCATGATGTCTTCCTGAGTGGTGTCTTTTCCGCCGGGCAAAATGCCGGTCAGCCGCCCTTCGCACATCACGGCGATACGATGGCTAAGACGCATGATCTCGGGCAGTTCGGATGAGATCACGATGATCGTCTTGCCTTGCCCTGCCAGTTCTTCCAGCAACTTGTAAATCTCGGATTTCGCGCCGACGTCGATACCGCGGGTCGGTTCGTCAAAGATCAGAATATCGCAGTCGCGCAGCAGCCATTTGGCGATGACGACCTTCTGCTGATTGCCGCCTGACAGCAGACGAACCTCTTGCACATCCGATGGCGTTCTAATGCCCAATTGCTGGATGTAGCTTTTGGCGGTGTCGCTGATTTCACCATCGTGCAGAACCCCGCCTGCGCCGGTGAATAGGTCCATCGAGGCAAGCGCGATGTTGTCGCGTACATTCATACTAGTGGCGAGACCGAAGTGCTTTCGGTCCTCGGACAGGTATCCAATCCCCGCTTTGACGGCGTCGGTGGGTGATTTGATCGACACCACCTGACCATGTACCCGGATTTCTCCGCTATCCTTGGGGTCGGCCCCAAATATGGCGCGCGCGACCTCGGTGCGACCTGCGCCCATAAGACCGGCGAAGCCCAGAATTTCACCCTTTTGGACCGAGAAACTGACGTCCTGAATTTCGTTGCTCCGGCTCAGCCCGGTGATCTGCAGAGACATCTCCGCATCACCCAGATCGGGCACGTCCAGCGGTTCTTCCTTGACCTCTCGGCCCACCATCATGGCGATGATCTGGCTGATCGGGGTTTCAGCAGCCCCAACTGTTCCGACATATTCCCCATCGCGCATAACCGTCACGCGATCCGAGATCTGCTTCAGCTCGTCCATCTTGTGGCTAATGTAAACGATGCCTACACCTTCAGCCTTGAGGCGGCGGATGATCACGAACAGCTCAGCAATCTCGGCGTCATTCAGGGCCGCTGTTGGCTCGTCCATGATGAGCACCTTGGACCGAAAGGACAGTGCCTTGGCGATCTCGACCATTTGCTGTTTTGCGATGGTCAGGCTGCCAACCAACGCCTTGGGATCAAGGCTGAGGTTCATCGAAGCAAAGATTTCGGCAGTCTGCGCATTCAGCGCCGCCTCGTCCAAACGGCCAAAGCTCTTACGCGGTTCGCGTCCGATAAAAATGTTCTGGGCTACGGTCAGGTCGTTCATCAGGCTCAATTCCTGATGGATGATCCCTATACCTAGATCCTGCGCCTCGCGCGGGGTTGTCGGGCTGACTTCGCGCCCTTCGATCTTCAAGGTCCCGCCGTCACGTTGATAAATACCCGACAGGATTTTCATCAACGTACTTTTGCCGGCACCGTTCTCGCCCATCAGCGCGTGAACTTCACCCGGTTCAAGATCGAATTGCACGGATTTCAGCGCGTGCACGCCGGGGAAAAACTTATCAATCCCCGTCATTTCGACCAGTCTATTTTTATTGCCTCCCATTTGCCCCTCTCCCCTTGGGCCAACGCGGTTTACATCACCGCACCAATTTGCCAGGGGACGAATTCAACGCCCCCAAATCCAAGTTCCTCGCTTTTGGTTTTCTTGCCTGAGGCGACACGGATCAGTATTTCGAACAGTTCTTCGCCCTTGCTCTCGATGCTGATCCCGTCTGTCACGATGTCACCGCAGTTCAGATCCATATCCTCGGCCATGCGGGCATACATTTCGGAATTGGTGGCCAGCTTGACGCATGGCGTTGGCTGATATCCAGACACCGAACCGCGCCCGGTGGTAAACACGATCAGGTTCGCACCCGAAGCGACTTGCCCGGTGACCGAACACGGATCAAAACCGGGACTGTCCATGAAGACAAACCCGCTCTTGTCGATCATCTCACCGAATTTGTAGACGTCTCGCAGTGGCGCGGTGCCTCCCTTAGCTACGGCACCAAGCGATTTCTCAAGAATGGTTGTGAGCCCCCCGCGCTTGTTGCCTGGGCTTGGGTTGTTGTCCATCTCACCGCCGTTTCGGGCCGTGTAGTCCTCCCACCAGTGGATGCGTTCGATCAGTTTTTCACCCACCTCAACAGTCTCGGCCCGCCGGGTCAGCAGGTGTTCGGCACCGTAGATTTCCGAGGTTTCCGACAGGATCGTTGTTCCTCCATGGCGCACAAGTAAATCCGACGCATACCCCACCGCCGGGTTCGCGGTTATCCCAGAATACCCGTCCGAGCCGCCGCATTGCATACCGACCGTGATGGCACTGATCGGAGCCGGAGCGCGTTCGGCTTGATTGGCCAGATGGGCGATGCCGCGCAACTCCGCCAGCCCCCGTTCGATAGTGCGGCGTGTTCCGCCCTCGTTCTGAATGGTCATGTAACGCAGCGCACCGTCAGCGCGGATTGGTCGACCGCCGACAAGATCTGCCACCTGCATGACTTCGCAGCCCAGACCGATCAGCAGAATACCCCCGAAATTCGGATGCTGTGCATAGCCGGCCAACGTCCGAAACAGGGTAGCATAGCCCTCATCCTTGCTGGACATTCCACATCCGGTCCCGTGCACAATCGGGACCACACCGTCAACATTGGGATAGCTTTCCAACAACCCGGTCTTTTCCGCTGCGTCGGCGATAAAACGCGCTACTGAACCCGAGCAGTTCACGGTGGTTAGAATCCCGATGTAGTTTCGGGTTCCCACTTTACCGTCAGATCGATGGTATCCGTCGAATGTACGCTTTTCAGTCAAAACAGGCAGCGGGGTGTTGGCGCTGGCATGCGCATAATCCTGCTGATGCGCCCCCATGCCAAGGTTGTGCACATGGATATGTTCGCCAGGCGCTATATCGCATTTGGCCTGCCCGATGATCTGACCGTAGCGGACAATATTCTCGCCAGTTTGGATTGATGACACGGCAAGCTTGTGACCGCGGGTAACGGGCGCAGCCAATTGCACGGGAACATGTGCCGGCTGCTCACCCGCTTGCAAGTCACGCAAAGCAATAACGATGTTGTCCTGCGGATTTAGCTTCACGACATCGCGAGCCGCCTCTTCCAAAACGTTTATGCTGCCGTTCGCTCGCATCTCTTCTCCACTTGCTTGGTCAATGTTGCTAAATCCAATATCTCTACTTGTCAACTAACATGTTAGAATGCTAACTTATGCAGTATGAACAAACACCAAGATATTGATGCCGAACTGTTGCCCGAGATCACAACGATCGAAGGACCGCTCGCTCAGCGGGTTCACCACTCATTGAAGCAGGCGATTCTCTCACTAGATTTCCCACCCGGAGCGAACCTCAGGAAGGCACCTGTGTGTGAAAGATTGGGTGTGTCGCGCGCACCTGTGGCCGATGCGATCGCGCGTTTAGCCTCGGAAGGGCTGGTGGATGTAGTGCCGCAATCAGGCACTCGCGTATCCTACTTTTCGATGGACGAGATCCGCGAAGGCGTATTCCTGCGTGAAGCGCTTGAACTTGCAACTGTCGCCAAAGTCGCGCGCGACATAACCGACGTTCAGCGTAAAAGGTTAAGCCGCAATATGCGTCTGCAGGAACTGTTGATTATGGATGATGATATCCCAGGCTTTTATCAGGCTGATGAAGAGTTCCACAGTCTTCTGATGGAATTTACAGGCTTCCGCCGCCTCGCCGACGTTGCCCAAACCGTTTCCTTACAGGTCAGTCGCGCACGCATGCTATTGCTGCCCACCCCTGGCCGGATCGCTGAAACACTGGCAGAACACAGGGCCATTTTCGAGGCAATCAGCAATCGCGACGAACAGGCCGCGCAGGTCGCTATGCGCGCCCACCTCGGGCAGTTGATGCCGCGCATTGAGCAGTTGGAGCAACTGAAGCCGCATCTGTTCAACCTCACCCCACAGCTGAATAGCGAGGCAGGATGACCGTTTCCCAAACAGAATTACTGAACAACCGGACCACGCGGCCCGTTCCCCTGACCCGCATGGGGTTCGGTGGGGCACCATTGGGGAACCTGTACCGAAAAGTCTCGGACGAGGACGCGCAGGCGGCATTGCAGACCGCCTATGACGCAGGCATCCGTTTTTTCGACACAGCGCCGCAATACGGGCTTGGCCGATCAGAGCATCGGTTTGGGCAGGCGATTGGTCGGTTCGGGCGCGAAAACATCCAGCTTTCAACCAAGATCGGTCGCCTGTTACTGGATTGCGAACCGCATGAAGTAACGCCCGAAGCTTTCGTCGATGTACCGCAGAAACGGATCGTGTTTGACTATACCTATGACGGCGTAATGCGGTCTTACGAGGCAAGCCGCAACAGGATCGGTGTCGCCAATTCTGACATTCTTCTGGTCCATGATGTCTGTGTCTTCAGCCAAGGCAGCCAAGAGGTTTCGGACGCCAAGGTGCGTGAACTGTTTGATGGCGGAGGTTACAAGGCTTTGACCGAGCTGCGCGATGCGGGTGAAATCGCAGCAATCGGCGCAGGTGTAAACGAATGGCAGGTTTGCGAGAAACTTCTTGGGCTGGGCGACTTCGACGGGTTCCTTTTGGCTGGGCGCTATACATTGCTTGAACAAGAGGCCCTCGACAGTTTCCTGCCACTCTGCGAGCAGCGCGATGTCGGGATCATCCTCGGAGGACCTTACAATTCAGGCATTCTCGCGACCGGAGCAGTGCCCGGCGCCAAGTACAATTATGCTGACGCGCCCGAAGACATTCTGGACCGGGTCCGCAAGATCGAAGCCGTTTGCGCGGCGCACGACACTCCGTTGATTGCCGCAGCACTGCAATTTGTTCTGGGTCATCCTTGCGTCAAAACAGTAGTTCCCGGAGCCGTAAACGCATCCGAAGTACAATCCAACGTGGCACTAATGGAGCGCAACATTTCTTCCGGCCTGTGGTCGGACTTGCGGTCCGAAGGCCTGATCCGACCTGATGCGCCACTGCCAAGCGAGACAGCTGATGCTGCGTAACATCGACCCGATCCTTTCGCCGGAGTTGCTTTTCACCCTCAGGGCCATGGGCCACGGGGATGAGATTGTTATCGCAGATGCGAATTTTCCGGGCACCAGCATGGGACCAGACTGCATCCGGGCCGATGGGTCTACAGCCAGTGAAATGTTGAAGGCCGTACTTTCTGTGATGCCTTTGGATACGTTCGTTCCTGATCCGGCGTTGAGCATGCAGGTTGTTGGCGACCCCAAAGCGATTCCTGACGCAGTCGCGGATTTTCAACGCATCATCGACACGACCGCCGACAACCCGGCCAAAGTTCAGGGCTTGGAACGGTTTGCATTCTACGAGCGTGCGGCCAACGCGTTTGCCATCGTTCAAACGGGCGAACGCAGGCTTTATGGCAACATCATCCTGAAAAAGGGTGTGATCGCATGAGGATCGACGCGCATCAGCATTTCTGGGCTTTGGCGCGCTGCGACTATGGCTGGCTGACGCCCGATCTGGACACGATCTACCGGGATTTCACGCCGGACGATCTAATGCCCCTGCTTAAGGCTGCCGGGATCGATGGCACAGTCCTTGTCCAGGCGGCGCCCACTGTGGCTGAGACGGAATACATGCTCTCGCTGGCCGACCAGAATGCGTTTATCAAAGGTGTTGTCGGCTGGGTTGATTTTGAAGCCGATGATGTTGGCTCACAGATTTCTGCGTTAGACGCCCATCCGGCACTGGTCGGTCTTCGTCCGATGATACAGGACATCGCTGACCCTCTGTGGATGCTCGGCGACACGCTGCCTCCAGCTTTCGAGGCTGTCCAACGGCATGACCTGACATTCGATGCATTGACCTTGCCCCAACATCTGGGCCCGCTCAGACAACTTCTGGAACGCCATCCGAAAATGCGTGTAGTCGTCGACCATGGCTCGAAACCGCTGATCAAAGACGCAATCTTGGGTGACTGGTCCAACAACATGGCCGCCTTGGCCCGAGATACAAATGCATGGTGCAAGCTTTCAGGCCTTGTGACCGAGGCTGCAGCAGACTGGACGATCGACGATCTGCGCCCGTACGTGGATCACCTGCTGAACACCTTCGGTCCATCGCGTCTGATCTGGGGTAGCGATTGGCCAGTTTGCACTTTGGCCAGTAGCTATGAGCGCTGGTGTGAAACCACCGACATGTTGCTGAAACATCTGAGCAGCGCAGAACGACAGGCAATAATGGGTGGCAACGCCGCCTGCGCCTACAACCTCAGGAATTAAAATGACCATAGGTACATTGGATTCGAACGGGCTGTGGCTCGGCCGTATTGAGCGCGGCGGAATCGGCCCCAGCGTGGTGACCCTGCGCAATGGGCGGATTATCGATATCACGTCAAAAACGGCACCAACTGTCAGGGACATTCTGGAACGCGACGATGAAGCAGATCATGTGCGCAACGCCCAAGGTGAAGATATCGGCCCTTTGGACGCCGACCACCAATGGCTGGCCCCGTGTGACCTGCAGGCGGTCAAGGCCTGTGGTGTCACATTTGCCGGGTCCATGGTCGAACGCGTAATCGAGGAACAAGCCGCCGGTGATCCTGCCAAAGCCGACGCGATCCGGGCGCGCATCGGAGATCGGATCGGCGACAGCCTCTCGAACATCGTACCTGGATCGGACGCGGCCGCAGAGGTCAAAGAAGCACTGATCGCCGAAGGCCTCTGGAGTCAGTACCTTGAAGTCGGGATCGGCCCCGATGCCGAGGTGTTCTCCAAAGCACAAGTTTTGTCTTCGGTCGGGTTTGGTTCAGAAATCGGTCTTCACCCGATTTCGACCTGGAACAACCCCGAGCCCGAGGTCGTTCTGGCCGTTACTTCTAAGGGCGAGATTAAGGGCGCTACGCTGGGGAACGACGTCAACCTGCGTGACGTTGAAGGTCGTTCGGCTTTGTTGCTGAGCAAAGCAAAGGACAACAATGCCTCTTGCGCGATCGGACCGATGATCCGGTTGTTCGATGATGGGTTCACACTGGACGATGTACGCCAGGCTGAACTTGCGCTGACCGTGACCGGATCGGATGGATTTGTGCTGAACGGAAGCTCATCTATGTCCCAGATCAGTCGCGATCCTGCAGACCTTGTGAAGCAGACTATCGGGCGCCATCACCAATATCCTGATGGGCTGATGCTTTTCCTTGGCACCCTGTTCGCCCCGACCCAAGACCGTGACACACCTGGCGGTGGGTTCACTCACAAAATTGGCGATGTCGTCACTATCTCCAATACGCGCCTTGGAGCGCTGACAAACACCGTGCGCCTGTCGACGGAATGCCCCGAATGGACCTTTGGGGCCTCACACCTGATGCGAAACCTCGCCCATCGCGGCCTGCTGTAAGAGAGAACGAATATGTTGACCGGAAAACACCTGATTGCTGGCGAATGGATCGGCGCAGACACCACTTTTGCGTCAGAACCAGCGCATGGACCAAGCCATGACTTTTCTGTGGGGACAGCGGCGATGATTGATAACGCGGTGGAGGCAGCAGAGTCGGCATTTGCCACTTTCGGGTGGTCCTCTCGTACCGAACGTGCCGCGCTGTTGCGCAAGATCGCAGATGAGATTGATGCCCGCGGGGATGCCATCACCGAAATCGGCACTCAGGAAACCGGCTTGCCCGAGGCGCGCCTGCAGGGGGAACGTGGCCGTACCGTCGGCCAGCTGCGCCTCTTCGCCGATCACATCGAAGCGGGTAATTATCTGGACATGCGCCATGACCCGGCCATGCCGGATCGTACACCCCTGCCCCGCCCCGACTTGCGCATGATCCAGCGCCCGCTGGGTCCTGTTGCGGTGTTCGGCGCGTCGAACTTCCCATTGGCCTTCTCGGTTGCTGGGGGCGATACCGCCGCGGCACTGGCCGCAGGATGTCCGGTTGTCGTTAAAGGCCATTCGGCCCATCCCGGCACGGGCGAGATCGTGGCGCAGGCCATCGACGCCGCCATCAAGGCGACCGGAGTTCATCCCGGAGTGTTTTCATTGGTACAGGGTGGCAAACGGGATGTGGGCACGCGATTGGTGCAACATCCCTTGATCCGGGCGGTTGGCTTTACGGGCAGCCTCGGAGGTGGACGGGCGCTGTTCGATTTATGCGCGCAACGCGATGAACCCATTCCGTTTTTTGGCGAACTGGGTTCAGTCAATCCGATGTTCATACTGCCGCAAGCGGCGGCCGCGCGCGGTGCTGAAATCGGCAATGGCTGGGCCGCGTCCCTAACCATGGGCGCTGGACAGTTCTGCACCAACCCCGGTATCGCCGTGATCATCGACGGTCCTGATGCTGACGCGTTTCAAGCAGCGGCAGAGGCTGGCCTGTCTTCGGTGGCCGAGCAGACAATGCTGACCGATGGAATTGCGGAGGCATACCGAAACGGAGTTTCGCGTGTAGCTGCTGGTACCGGTGTATCGAAGATTATCGGCACAAGCTGCAAGTCACGCGATGCGGCCCCATACCTGTTCACTGTTTCAGGTGATGACTGGCTCGCCAATCGGAAGCTGCAAGAAGAAGTCTTCGGACCATTGGGCATCATCGTACGCGTGAACGACAGCTCTCAGATGCAACAGATCGCGCGGGCCATCGAAGGGCAGTTGACCTGCACACTACATCTGGACGCTGGCGACAAACCCGACGCTCAGGCACTGCTACCGCTGCTTGAACGAAAGGCTGGGCGATTGTTGGCCAACAGCTTTCCGACCGGGGTCGAAGTTTGCGATAGCATGGTTCACGGAGGCCCCTACCCCGCCTCAACCAACTTTGGCGCAACATCCGTGGGAACATTGTCGATACGCCGTTTCCTGCGGCCGGTTTGTTATCAGGACATCCCATCCGAGCTTCTACCCGAGAAATTGTGAGGTTGTTTATGTCGACAATCAACCCATCCAACCGGCTTGCAGATAAGACCGCTCTCATCACAGCAGCTGGCCAAGGCATTGGCCGTGCAACCGCCGAATTGTTCGCTGCCGAAGGCGCACGGGTGATAGCCAGCGACATCAACGATGCTGCGCTTGCCGAATTGGGCGGTATTCCGGGTATCGAACCGCTGCAACTGGACGTAATGGACGATAAGGCCGTTACAGATGCAGCGGTCAATCTGCCGCAACTGGACATTCTGTTTAACTGCGCAGGTTATGTAGCGGGGGGATCAATTCTTGAATGCACTGAAAAGGATTGGGATTTCAGCTTTGACCTCAACGTAAAGGCCATGTTCAGACTGATCCAACTGACTCTACCCGGAATGCTGAAAGCAGGCGGAGGATCGATCATCAATATGTCGTCGGTCGCATCGTCCATGAAAGGCGTGCCCAACCGATTTGCGTATTGCGCGTCAAAAGCAGCGGTGATTGGCCTGACCAAGTCTGTGGCAGCCGATTTTGTGACCCAGGGCATTCGGTGCAACGCGATTTGTCCAGGTACGGTGGACAGCCCCAGCCTGCATGACCGGCTTCGCACCACCGGGGATTATGAGCAGGCAATGACTGATTTCATCGCCCGTCAACCGATGGGCCGTATTGGCACAGCGGAGGAGATCGCTGAACTGGCTCTGTATTTGGCCAGTGATGCCAGCAGATACACTTCGGGCCAGCCCTTTGCCATAGATGGCGGCTGGACGATCTGAGCAGGAAGGACCTGACAATGAAACTACTACGCTATGGCCCGAAGGGCGCTGAGAAACCCGGCATTTTGGCCTCAGACGGCTCGGTTCGCGACCTTTCCGGTGTGGTGGATGATATCTCGGGCGATACTCTTGGCGATGTCGTTCTTGAAAAGCTGCGCGCACTAGATTTGGCCAGCCTGCCATTGGTAAACGGCAACCCGCGCATCGGTCCTTGCGTTGGCAATGTTGGTAAGTTCATTTGCATTGGCCTGAATTATGCTGATCACGCAGCAGAAAGCGGCATGGAATTGCCTGCTGAGCCCGTGATCTTCTTCAAAGCCACCTCGGCCATCGCCGGCCCCGACGATACCGTAGAAATCCCGCGCGGATCGGTCAAAACCGATTGGGAAGTTGAGCTGGGCGTCGTTATCGGCAAAGAGGCCAAATATGTCTCTGAGGCGGAAGCCATAGACCACGTCGCCGGCTACTGCGTAGTGAACGATTTGTCAGAACGTGACTTTCAGCTTCATCGCTCTGGCCAATGGGTCAAAGGAAAGTCTGCGGACACGTTCGGCCCAATTGGCCCCTGGCTGGTAACACGAGACGAAGTCCCCGACCCGCAGAACCTTCCGATGTATCTTGAGGTAAACGGGCACCGATATCAGGACGGATCAACCAAAACGATGCATTTTGGCGTAGCGACGGTCATCTCGCATCTGTCGCAATTTATGTCTTTGCAACCCGGTGACGTAATTTCTACAGGCACACCCCCGGGTGTTGGTATGGGACAGAACCCGCAGACCTACTTGAATCCCGGCGACAAAATGGAGCTTGGTATTCAGGGTCTGGGCACGCAACGTCAGAACGTCATCCAGGGATGAGATCGCGCTGTTGGCGAATGCCATATGTAGCCTTGAAGCAACAAAAGTAAGCGAGAAGGTTTTGTCTCAGATAACGCCGCCCGTATACTGATTATCTATCAGGCCAGTATATATTCTTATAGGCGCTTCTCGCGCGATTAATCCGGTATTTGTAGTATCGGATCAGGTTACCGAACATCTTTCTGGTTGCTTCGGGCGTTTCAATACTGAGAAGAGTCATTGTTTTTTTGCAAGCTTTAACAAAGCCTGTCCTTAAATCACGATTCAGCAGGCCCCTAAGCCGGCTAGATGGGGCGCCTTCGCATTAAAGTAGGCAGACCGATACAGCTCTTAATAATACTTATTAAAGTATTTTGCACACTACGCCCAAATGACCTTCTACTCGGTCAATCATTCAACCCATCGCCGCCCTTTCTTTGGCAAGCCACAGCGCAATCATATCCCTCATTGATAGGTGCTCACGGCCAATCCGTTATATGCTCACGCGCCTCGAATATGTTTCGGTACGCTATGTTGGTCTTCCCGTTGAAATGTAGTGCCGGGGCGCTCGAAGATAGAAGCGATCGCGTCGTCCCTGCCCTGCCGCGAAAACTGTGTATCTGTTCAGCCGCGACTAACTACATAAATTGTAGATTATCTGCCCTAGTTCCATATCAATACGTTAAGAAACCTTCTACTGATGGCCTGAACTTTTAGTCGTCAACTCTGCTCGGAACATACCTGCCCGAACTACAAAACAAGAATTTGAGGCCGGGCGGTAAAAGCTAAGCGTTTAGATGGTCTCCCAGGGTACCGTATTACACGATTGGTCTGTTTGTGCAAAAAAACGGCGCTGAAATTAACCAGCGCCGCGCTTCGGATCTATCTCGCTAAGCCCGTCTTACCCGTGGGTAAGATCGTCTTCTTCTCGCAGATCCTCGATCAAAGTGGCCACAGCACGTTCTAATTTCGCCCTATCGACACGGGTGAAATCGAGATCATAGCGAAGTTCGATCCTTCCGCTGGATGCAGAACATTTTGCAATCCCTGCCCTGCCCCTTACCTGAAACGTTGTCTTCGCGCGGCGTGGTTTACCTACGGCTTCAGCCTTTGGCTTAGCGGCGGTCGCATTTTCGGTTGTGAGAAAATCGCGAAGAATGGCCACTTCGCGCACGCTGTCGCGATTTGGTTCACTCACCAAAGCCGTACTGACTTGTCGGATCAATCCAGGATCAGAGTCGAGCTTTCGTTTGAGTTCAACACCCACATTCCGTGGAATATCGTTTGGGTGCATAAGAACCTTTTCCAATATGGCCAGCAAACTCGCAAACGCCCGTATATAGCTGCGCTTGGTATAGCTTGCAGATTTAAACAAGGTTGAAACCGCTTTGTCGACATCCGGACAATCATTGGCGGGATCTTCCGCATAGGCACGCGCAAGCGCGCCCATTTCCGCAAACGAGATATCCTTTCGGATCAGGTTTTCATCGACCATGCGACGATAGCTATCATCCAGCTCTGCAACGTCAGAAACACCGGCCGGAATCGTCGCAAATCGCGCGTCGCCAGTTTCCTCAAGTAATGCGCGAAATGCCGATAATCTGCGCATTCCTTGAATTAACTCAAAGCGTCCATCGTTGCGACGCTCGACCCGGATCGGGTTCGAAAGACCCACATCCTGAATAGAAGCCTTCAACTCATCCAACTCAGGATCAGGGCCAGGCTTGCGGTCGCGCGTCAGGCGCTCGGTAACAACATCCGCCAATGCGATCTGTTCAGTAACATACCCTTCTGAACGTAGTCGCACAAGCTCGTGCGCTAACCTGTCATTTTCGACCCTGATTGCATCTTCGGTAGTTTGCTGGTCGCGTAGCGCATTAGCGTTCTCGGAGATTGCAGTAGCCATCGGTCCGCGCCTTTTCTCAAGCGCTTTATCCGGAACCTTGCCAACCGGGATTTCTTCCATCGCTGGCATATCGATATCGAACATTCTGCGTTTTCGGCTCATACGTCATCCTCCAGCTTGTCCCAGGCCGATAGCATGACGCCCCGGAATTCATCATAAACATTATCAAATGTCGAACGCGCGCGACGCCAGGTTTCCCTCGTCATCTCACGGTAATCCATCTCATAAACTGAACTCAGGAATCGACCCGATTGCTCGACCGCGCGCGTCATCTCGACCGGGTGCTCGGCGAGGTGCTCACCAAAGACTTTGCGGAATGCGTCATACATCGCTGTGTGCAGTGCATTCCCCGGTTCGTAGCGCGTAAGCAAAAACCGAATTTCGCAGAATGTCTTGGGTAAACCAATCTTACCCGTGGGTAAGGTCTTGTCGAAACCATAGGCCAGATCTTCGAGGGCTTCAGCCAACTGTCCAATGAATGAGGTGGTTGAATCGTATTCCCAGTATCCGGGCCCCGACGGGATATACAACATGTCTGCTGCGAACACCGCATTCATCGATTGGTATCCTATCGCAGGCGGGCAATCGAACAGGATCAGGTCATAAGCATCATTCGGTATTTGATCCAGATAGCGAGACACAGCTGCAAAAAAAGACCACTCAGGATTCAGGTGCCGATATTGTGCTGATGCGAATTCGACGAAAGCAGCATTGGCGCAAGAAGGGATCGCATCAATCGTTGACCATGAGGTCTGCTTGATAAAATCAGAAATGCGCAGTTCGCCGAGGCCCATATCCGTGATGGAAGGTGGTAACTCTCGGCGGGGCAGGGCGGTTCCTGACTCCGCAGCCGCAGGGCGGTTATTCATGCGCTCGGTTTCACGGATCAGATCCCGCGCCATGATACCCCAGACGGTGAAATCTTCAGCGACATCGGTCAGACCCATCGAATGGCTGAGCGTCGCCTGAGGGTCAAAATCCACCACTAATACTCGGTAGCCGTCCAGAGCAGCGGCGTGCGCAAGATGCAACGCCACGGTCGACTTGCCAGCCCCCCCTTTGAAATTGGCAACAGCGGCCCGAACCGCCCGCTTGCCTGCAGGGCGTGGGGGAGTGAGCGCTTTGCGATTGACCTTAAGCCGCCGCCTGAGCTCATTTACCTCTTCCAGACTAAACCAACGCTGCCGCCCATCAGGCTCGACCTCGCCTCCCGGCAATGAAGGATCGGCGGCCAGCTTTCCTCGGAAAGTCGATTGGTTCACCTTAAAGATCAGCTCGGACACCTCCCAGCTTGAGAACCGCCTTAGCGTCTTCTCCATCTCAGGGCTGAAAGTCTGCTGGCGAATCCAGCCTTGCAATTTCAGGGACTGGGTGCGCAATGCATTCAGGTCTTCGTGCGTGTACATGCCTCAGTTCTCATTCTTCTGGACGTTATTTTTCTCTCTTTTGTTATTTACGCTCGATTTGCATATTTGGCAAAAGAAATTATTGTAAGGTTGTGATGTTACCCACGGGTAAGAAAATATGGCTGTATGTAATGCTGACCGATTCGGAACGCTGCTGCTCTCTGCAATCGTCCTGACTTCGGATATCCTACCAGATTTAGGGGGTCACAACTGAAGTAAATACGGCATATAGGGGGACATTATTGTTCCATAAGGGGACACCCAGTATGTCCCCCATCACCATAAATTCACCTATTTCTTTAATTTTTGATAGCGAATAGCACCTATCAAATAGCGTGATCTCAACGAACTCTTGACAGAATCGAAGTATTGGACGCTAATCAGTGAACAATCACGAAAAGCGTTGGGAAACGGCGCGATTACGGCGGGATCAACCCGCATGAGGCAAAAAAGAGCGGTGAGGAAACGGATGCAGGTTGCGAAACCGGTCGGGCGAAATGCGCCTGCACTGAAGTACGATATCTTGTCGGCGCTCGCCGTTCACGCCTTATCAGGTGACAAGCATCGTCATCGCAGTGTTCTTCGCATCATGACATTAATTACCACGCGCTATAACTGGCGCTCCAATGAACTGTCGATTGGTCGGGAAGAGATCGCTCGGTTGTGGTCCGTGAACGAACGCACAGTTAAACGTGAGATGGCTAAGCTGCGCAGCGCAGGCTGGATTGCGGTCAAACGACCCGCCGCTCGGGGTCGGGTTGCGGTTTATGAACTCGACCTCAAGCAGATCATGCTGGACACAATCGAAACCTGGCCCGTCATCGGGACGGATTTCCAAGAACGAATGCAGCAGAAGCCAGAGCGCGATACCAATGTTGTGCCATTTCAGTCAAAGCCATCGATCCCGCCGCCACAGGGTGAAGACGTTTGGGCACAGGTTCAATCGATCCTACATGAGCGTGACCCAGAACTTTGGTCCAGTTGGTTCAAGCATCTGAACGAAGCCGAAAGGGCAGGGGGCCTGGCGATTCTGATTGCGCCAACGCGTTTCATGGCGGATTACATTGCACAGAAATGGTCGGGGAGGGTTTTGGCCGCTTATTCGCGTGTAGACCCTTCGGTTCGAACAATTCGCATTGAAGCGGCAGAATAGGGCGCGGGCTTGCTCAACTGGCAACAGGCGACTATCTAGCGGAAACTGTTTATGAGCGCGTCAGATGTGACATAGCTCGATCCTGATCACAGTGGACATGTGCATTGCAAAAGATCAAATCAAAATTTGCGGCCGTATTGAGTGATTCCGTCCTGTGGCGACTGCTCTCCGAAAATATGCGCGAGCAAGCGGTCCCTTATACCATCGCGATCATCGCGATGGTATTTGTTGCGGCAACCACTGCAGGTATCGCCTTTATCATGCGTGATGTGGTGGATTCGCTGTTTGACAGTGAAAACTCAGCCAAGATTTTCGGCGTTTCGATGGCTGTATTCTCGATCTTCCTGGTCAAAGGGATTGCGACTTACGTCCAGATTGTGGCTCTGACCCGTGCCGGTAACCGGATCGTCTCGAAACAGCAGATCAAGCTTTACGACAAACTTTTGCGGCAAGGGGTGTCATTCTTCAATTTGACCGAAAGCTCGGATCTGTTGTTGAAGGTGACACAAACCGCCCAGGCTGCGCGCACGGTGATCGAGATCATGGTGACCACTGCGGTGCGCGATATGCTTACATTGATTGGTCTTTTGGCCGTGATGTTCTACCAGCAACCGATCTTGTCTTTGTTTACGCTTATCGTCGGCCCTTTGGCGATCTTGGGTGTTCGCATGCTGCTTCGCAAAGTGCGAGAGATTGCGGATATGGAGCTGCAATCGATGGGCGCGATCATGAAGGTCATTCAAGAAACCTCGGCTGGTATACGTGTGGTCAAGTCCTTCGGATTGGAAGAGCGCATGGCCCTCGAAATGAATTCGGCGGTGAAAAGCGTTGAGAAGCGCCGCAACAAGCTTGCGCGTTTGCAAGCTGCGACGAGCCCGCTGACGGATATCCTGGCCGGGTTTGCAATTGCCTCGGTCATCGGGTTGAGCGCTGGTAAGCTGTTTGGCGCTGCAGCGTCCACTCCGGGTGAACTGATGTCGTTCGTGACCGCTGTGATGATGGCCTATGAGCCCGCGAAGCGCCTGACGAAGGTGCGGGTGAAGATGGAACTGGGTCTGCGCCGGGTGCAGATGTTGTTCAATATGTTGGACGAGCCTGAAACTCTGCCGGAAGAGGCCAATCCCAAAAGCCTGCCTGATGGTCCGCGAGAGGTGGTGTTCGACGCCGTCACTTTCGGCTACCGTCGTCGCGATCCGATCCTGAAAGGGCTTTCGTTGACGTTCGAAGCTGGCAAGACCACCGCTCTGGTTGGTCTGTCCGGCGGCGGCAAGTCGACCATTTTGAATTTGGCCCTGCGCCTTTATGACCCGAGCAGTGGTTCGGTATCGATCGATGGTCAGGATATCAAGTACGCCTCGTTCAAATCACTGCGCCAGAACATGTCGTTCGTCGGGCAAGAGACGTTTCTGTTTTCGGCCTCAATCGCCGACAACATCCGTTTTGGCCGTGAGGGTGCCTCGCAAGACGACGTGATCGAGGCTGCCAAGGCCGCGAATGCCTATGACTTCATCATGTCGCTTGAGAAAGGCTTTGACACTCTGGTTGGTGAAAATGGTGCCTTCCTGTCCGGTGGTCAAAAACAGCGCCTTGCGATTGCGCGCGCGCTTCTGCGCGACAGCCCGATCCTGCTGCTGGACGAACCAACTAGTGCGCTGGACTCGCGGTCGGAACATCTGGTTCAGGAGGCATTGGGCCGCCTGACCGAGGGGCGCACGACAATCATTGTGGCTCACAGGCTTTCAACCATCATGCATGCGGACAAGATCGTCGTGATTGAGGCTGGTGAAGTTCTTGAGCAGGGCAGCGCCCAACAGTTGCTGAAGAAACCGGGACCATTCAAAACCCTGTATGACCATCAGTACTCGAACGCCGTCAATGCCGAATGATCCCGACGTGATCCAGCGGCCTGACATTACACCGGCGCGTTCGCCCCTGAGCGCGTCAGTGATCATCCCGACCTATCAAAGCTGGGACCAATTGCAGCTTTGTCTGGATGGGCTCGCCTCTCAGACACTGAACACAAACCAGTTCGAGATACTTGCAGTCAACAATGATCCGACCGACCCCATGCCAGACGGGTTTCGCCTGCCCGCCAACGCCCGCATCCTAAGTGAGGCAAAACCCGGCTCATACGCAGCGCGCAACCGGGGAATCGAAGAAGCCACCTCGGAGCTACTGTTTTTCACCGACTCCGATTGTCAGCCTGACCCGCTCTATCTAGAGGCCGGGTTGAAAATAGCCGAAGACCACCCCGAGGTTAATCGCTTTGGCGGCAATGTAGTGCTGATCCCGAACGGGCAGGATTGGACGACGACCGAACTCTATGATGTTCATTTGGGATTAGAGCAAAAAAAATGGGTGGAACGGGGGCGTGCGGTTACGGCCAATCTGATCGTACGGCGGGAGCTTATGGATCGCATCGGTCGGTTCAACGACACGGTGTTGTCCGGCGGGGACATGGAATGGAATGATCGTGCTCAATCTGCGGGCGAAGCGATTGTGTTTGCCGAAGACGCCATCGTCCGTCATCCGGCGCGCGACAGTCTTGAGGATCACATCACCAAAGCCCGTCGTATTGAGGGGGCTAGGCTGCGCCGCAATGCCAAGCGCGGCATCGTTAATTACATCCCGCCTTTGCAGAAATTGATCCCTTCCTTCAAGACGTTAAAAAATCTCCTGAGGAATCAGGATCTGTCAACCAAACAGGCTTTTGGTGTGTGGGGCGTTCACTATGTGATCCGCGTTGCAAAAATTACGGAAACCATCCGACTTCTCTGGATGCGGAGGCCTGACCAGCGGAAGTAGTGGCCACTGGCAAAGATAAACCACCTTCAGACCATGACGCTACGCGTTCTGGTTCGGCCTAATTCAAGTTGATCCTTACGGTAGGACTCTTGGACAAGTGACTTCGGCACACTCTGCGTTCGCCGCTCGACCAATTAGCTTTGTTTAACATGGCGCTCTGGAAATCAATGTACTCTAGCTTTGAGCTCTTTCATCACAGCTGGTGGCACGATTAAAGTCGATCTCCGCGTTCGTGTATATTGATGTTCAGTACTTTGTTCATATCTGATCACGCTGATCCAGGTACCGATTGCACAGGGCATTGACTGTTGCGTGCAGGATGATGGTAAGTAGCGCCAACACGATTAGCGCGGCGAACATCAGGTCGGTTTTGGCACGGCCATTGGCCAGCAACATCAGATATCCCAGCCCACGCGACGCTCCGACCCATTCACCGATGACGGCACCGATCGGGGCATAGACGGCAGCCAGACGCAGGCCGCTGGCAAATCCGGGCAGAGCAGATGGAATACGGATGTGCCACATTACTCGGGCAGGTGACGCCCCCATGACCCGAGCCAGATCCAGCCAGTCGCGATTACTGCGCATCAGTGCATCAAAGAAAGACGAAGTAACCGGGAAATAAATGATCAGCAGCGCCATGGCGATTTTGGCCTCGAGCCCGAAGCCAAGCCACAGGGTCAGAATCGGTGCGAGGGCAAAGACGGGGATGGTCTGGGAAAACACCAAAATTGGTCGCACCAGCGCGCGTGCTAGCGGTGAGGCGGCAAGGCCGATGGCCGACAGCCCGCCCAGCACTGCGCCAAGGGCCAGCCCGATCAGCACTTCGGTCGCGGTGACCAGCCCATGCTCCAGCAGAAGGTTGCGGCTGTTCCAAATGGTTTCGGAAACCAGCGCTGGCGGGGGCAAGATAAAACGCGGCAAGCCGGTGGCCCAAACCACCAGTTGCCAAAGCGCTAGTGCCATTGCGGTGGCGGCGATACCCGCACGCCAACCTGTCATCGGGCTACCGGGAAGCCTGCCCATGCGGCATCGAAAAAGGCACGCTCAAGGGCGACGGCCTTGCCGAAGGTTGCAGCGACCTCGGCCTGTGCCTGGTCCGAAAGGGTCGACCAGATCGCGTCCAATTGTCCACGTAGGTAGGCGACCACACTTTCGAACCCGTCGCCTGAGTGCAGAGTGATCCATTCCCCCAGCCAGAACGGCAGATCTTCGGCGCGGGCTTCGACCGGGCTGGCCCAATCCAGATAGACCCATTCCGCGACCACCAACACCGCCAGCATCCGCTCGTAGCGCCCGGATGTGCGGGCTTCGTCCATCAGGGCCTGAAACGCCAGGGTTTCGGGTGCGGCTTCGCTTGCCTGGGGCACGTCCAGCGCGTCTAATGCACGCAGGAAGTACGTGTTCTCTGGCCCGCAGATCTGGCCCAGAAAGCGCGCGCCCGGCACAGCATCGGCGAGGTTGGGTGCATGCGCCACTGCTGAGGCCAGCAGACGCACGAAGCCTTCCACGAAAAGGTAATCCTGCTGTAAATAGCCAGCCATTTTGCCGTGATCGAGCATTCCGGTTGCCAGCGCATTGGTAAAGTCATGTGTCGTGGCCGCTGTCCAGTTGTCCTGGTTCAGCGCCCTGAGAGTTTCGCTTGTGCTCATCTGTCAGTCCTGAGTTGTTGAAGCAGCGCGGCCTGGATGCCCAGCACGCCCGGATCATCAACAGGGCGCGGGATGCTGCCCATTGGAGTTTCGACCGGGTGCAGCCCGTCGCGCGTCATGATCATGATGTTCTGCCCCAGCCGCGCCACTTCGGCCGGGTCATGGGTGATAAGCAGCACCGTACGTCCCTTCAGCAGCTGTGCGGTGAGGTCCTGCATATGCACCCGAGTCAGGGCATCAAGGGCGGAAAAAGGTTCGTCCAGCAGCACAATGGGGCGGTCTTCCATCAGGGTTCGGGCCAAGGCCACGCGCTGTCTCTGCCCACCGGAGAGCTCTCCCGGTTTCTTGTCTAGATGCGCGCCTAGCCCAACTTGCTCCAGCACGTGCTCGGCTCGATCCCGGTCAAGCGTCTCGCCGCGCAATCGTGCCCCTATTGCCACATTGTCGAGCGCTGATAGCCAAGGCAGCAACAAATCACTCTGCGCCATTAGGGCCACCCGCCCGGCCAGCGCGCCACCGTCCGAGGCCCAGATTTCACCGTCCAAAGAAACATGGTCTCCCAGTCCGGCCAGCAGCTTGAGCACTGTGGATTTGCCCACACCACTGGCCCCCAGAAGACAGGTCCACCGCCCTGCATCAAGTCGCAGATCAATGCCGTGCGCGATGGATGTGTCGCCAATCGACAGTGATCCGCGCAGATATAGGGCGGGGGCCGGGCTCATGGCTGCGATGCCATGCCCCAAAAGCCGACCTCAAGCTCGGTCGCCTTGTGGAAGCGGTCGCAAAGATTTGCCCAACGTGGGCAGTTTTGCGGGTCATCCCCGATGCGCCGCGCTACCACGCCATCGATCAGCGCGCCAACATCGCAGCAGACCTGTTGGTAATCTTCCCCGCCATAAGTGTTGATCCAATCGGCATAGGTTTCCGAGGTCTTTGTCGCCGAAAGCTCCGCCCCGATCACACCATAGCCCATGACGCAGGGGGCCAGTGTGGCCAGCAGATCAAGCATATCCCCTGAATGCCCGGCATCCAGCACATAGCGTGTATAGGCAAGATTAGCCTGACGCTCTTGCGTTGCAATAAGTTCTTCCTCGGAAATCCCAGCCTCGGCGCAGATGCCGATATGCAGGGCAAGCTCGTCATTGATCAGTGCATTCACTGTCCCCGCGGCGAGGCGCATATCCGCGACGGTCTCGGCCTTGGTCACCACCAGCGCCCAAGCGCGGGCGAAATGGATCAAAAAAACGTAGTCCTGTTTGAGATAATGCAAAAACGCCGCGCGCGGGAGGGTTCCATCACCCATGCCCCGCACGAATGCGTGGCGGGTATAGGCAGGCCAGGTTTCCCCGGCCGCCGCTCGCCACGCCTCAAATGAGGTGCCGTAGTTCATTGTGCCCCCAGATCGACCGCGATTTTCGATACTGGGCGGGTGCCCTCGACTAGGCCGCTTTTGGCCAGAAATTCCTCGAAGCGGATATAGCGGCCTTCGTCCAGCGCCTCAGGACGCAAGGCAAAGCGGGGTAGGGTGTCGACCCAAGCCTTTGCATTCAGCTCGTCGTCCAGCTCTTCCGCGTAGCTTTTGAAAACCTCCCAGCTTTCATCCGGGTTGTTGACGATGTATTGCGTGGCCAGCTCGGTGGCGCGCAGGAAGCGGCGCACCTTGTCCTTGTCCATCAGCTCGGGGTTGGCGACATAGATCAGCTCGTCATATGTCGGCACGCCTTCTTCTTCGACATAGAAGCATCGGCCTTCGACGCCTTCGATTTCCATCTGATTCAGCTCAAAATTGCGATAGGCACCTATCACCGCATCGACCTGCCCCGACATGACCGAAGGGCTGAGCGAGAAGTTGACGTTGATCATCTCGATCTCGTCCAGCGCGACGCCGTGCTTGCCCAGCATGGCACTCAGCACCGCTTCTTCTACGCCGGCAACTGAGAACCCGATCTTGCCGCCCTTTAGCTGGCTGATTTCCTGGATTGGGCCGTCCTTCAGCGTCAAAAGGCAGCTGAGTGGTGTCGCCACTAACGTACCGACACGCATCAGCGGCAGACCTTCGGCTACCTGTAGGTGCTGGTTTGGTTGATAGCTCACGGCGATGTCACCCTGCCCGGCGGCTACCAGTTTCGGTGGGGCCGAGGGATCAGCAGGCGGCACAATCTCGACCTCAAGATTCTGGTCTGCGAAGTGACCCTTTTGCTGCGCTACGATGATCGGACCATGATCAGGGTTCACGAACCAATCCAGCAGGAGAGTCATCTTGTCTTGTGCCAGCGCCGGTGTAGCCATCAGCATCGCCGCTACGGTCAGAAAATGTTTCAATTCGGTTTCCTCGTTTCAGTTGTTGTCACCTAGGGCCAGAAGTTTGATTTCGGGCCCGTTTTTCGTGGAAATCCGCATCGCCGCCTGCCAGGCCCGAAGACCGGAACGGCAGGCAAGGATGAGGCGTCTGTTGTTTTGCAAAAGGGGGTCACGCGGATCGATTTCATCGACACTGAGGCGCTGAGCGCCAGCCAGCTCCGGGCCAGTTTCATCTGCGGCGCGTAGGTCGATTACCAGATCGTCGGCCCGAAGCATCTCTTGCGCTATGAAGTCCGGCTCTGGTGCGGGATCCGGTGCGCCGTCAAAGCGAAAACCGCCAAAGCGCATGCTGGTGGCGTCATAGGTCACCAGACGCCCCATTGGCGTAAGGTCCCCGCTCAGCACCGCAACCGCGATCTGCGCTTGCAGACTGCCGATCACACCCACCGTCGGGCCAAGCACGCCATCCGCGTCGCAGGAACCCAGCCTTGCAGGCAGATCCGGGAACAGAGCGCGCAGCCCCGGAGCCTTGTGGCAGAAGCCCCCGACATAGCCGTCCGAGCCCACAACGCTGGCGCTGATCAGCGGCAGATCGGCAGCAAGGCAAACATCCGAGGCCACATAGCTGGCGGCAAAACTGTCGGCACAATCCAGCACCAGATTGATGCCCTGACAAAGTTGCGAGGCATTGGCCGGATCAAAGCGGGTTTCGACCGGTTCGATCCGCACCTCATCATTCAGCGCCATCATTTCACGTGCTGCCACCTGCACTTTGGATTGCCCTATGTCGCGTTCACGGAACAGCGTTTGGCGGTGCAGGTTCGACAGGCTGATCTTGTCAGCATCAACCAAACGGATACGTCCCACACCGGCCCCGACCAGATATTGCAGCACTGGTGCGGCAAGCCCTCCTGCGCCAATCACCAGTACATGCGCGGTGCGCAGGTTTTCCTGCCCCGACGCGCCAAAGCCAAGTACAGCAATCTGGCGTGCATAGCGGCTCATAGGCAGATCCTTAGCCATTCGCGTACACGGGCTTCTGGGTCGTCCTTCAAGGTGATGTCGGTCACGGCGGACACGATGTCGGCCCCGGCGGCGAACGCACCCTGCGCGCGCTCGACCGACATGCCACCTATCGCCACAAGCGGAATAGGTCCGATCCGCGCCTTCCAGTCGGTCAGCTTTTCGACACCCTGCTGGTGCCATTTCATCTTTTTAAGAATGGTCGGATGAACGGGCCCGAGTGCCACATAGTCAGGCCGCAAAGCCAGCGCACGCTTAAGCTCTGCTTCGTCATGGGTTGAGACTCCAAGTTTCAATCCAGCAGCTCGGATCGCGTCAAGGTCAGCGGTATCCAGATCTTCCTGCCCTAGGTGCACCCAGTCGCAGTCAAGCTCAATCGCCAGCTCCCAATAGTCATTGACCACCAACAGCGCGCCGTGGTCGCGGCACAAATCCCGCGCCTCCGCCAACTGCGCGCGCACCGCATCCAGGGGATGTTCCTTGATGCGCAGCTGCACCAACCGCACTCCGAGCGGCAGCATTCGGCGCAGCCATGAGATGTCATCGAATATCGGGTAGAACGACGGCAGCGTCACAGCATGGCCTTTCCGAAAACAGGTGTTGAGGGCGCGGCCATGTCGCGCGGTTCCATAGCATCGGCACCGAAGGCCAAGGCACCGGCTTCAACCGCGCGGGCAAACGCTTGGGCCATCGCCGCCGGATCACCTGCCTTAACGACCGCCGTGTTCAGCAGCACCGCATCATAGCCGATTTCGATGGCCTGTGCCGCCTGTGATGGCAGGCCCAGCCCTGCATCAACCACAAGAGGCACCTCGGGAAAATGAGCCCGTACCGAGCGAAGGCCGTAAAGGTTGTTCAGCCCCAGTCCGGTGCCGATCGGCGCCCCCCAAGGCATCAACACACGACAGCCTGCCTCGATCAGTTTCTCGCACAGCACCAGATCTTCGGTGCAATAGGGGAAGACGTCGAACCCATCGTCGGCAAGGATGCGCGCCGCCTCCACAAGGCCGAACGGGTCGGGCTGCAGAGTGTCGGCATGGCCGATCACCTCAAGCTTGATCCAGTTGGTCTCGAAAAGTTCGCGCGCCATCTGCGCCGTAGTGACCGCTTCGCGTACTGAGTAGCACCCGGCGGTATTGGGCAACACCTCGACACCCAAATCACGGATCAGAGACCAGAAATCCTGCCCGGCCCTTTCACCACCCGCCTCGCGACGCAGCGACACCGTGGCAATGCCTGCGCCCGAACGTCGAAACGCATCGGCGAGCACTGCGGGCGACGGATACTGCGCGGTGCCCAACATCAGGCGCGACGCTATTTCCTTGCCGTAGAATTCCGGCATGTCAGCCCCCCTGCCGCGGCGAAACCAGCTCGATCCGGTCCCCATCGGAAAGCATTTGCGCCGCACGTGTTGATGCCGGAACGAACACCTCGTTCACCGCCGTGGCCAGTTTGTCATTGCCTTTGCCTAGTTCGACCAGAAGATCGGCAAGGCTGGGGCTTTTGGCCTCGACGGCCTCACCATTCACCATCAGTTTCATGTGGTTCTCCCCAGTGTTTTGTGTGCGATTTTCGTGTTTTGGCAGTTCTCGTACCAAAGCGCGGGCTGCGTGCCGCAGGTCACCAGATCTGCCACCATCCCTGCCAACGCCGGAGCAAGCAGATAGCCATGGCGGTACAGCCCGTTCACCATGATGCGATCGTCGAAGTGGCGGATGCGTGGCTGATTGTCCGCAAAGGCCGGGCGGGCATCGACTCCGATTTCCAGCAGCTCGGCTTCACCAAAGGCTGGATGCAACGCGTAGGCCGCATTCATTAGTTCCATCACGGATCGCAGGCTTGCGCGGCTGCGCTGCCCACTTTCGATCTGGGTTGCGCCCAACATGAATACGCCATCGCCGCGCGGTACGATGTAGAGCGGGAAACGAGGATGCAGCAGCCGCACGGGACGCGATAGCGACACGTCCGGGCAGCGCACGATGAGCATCTCACCCTTTACCCCGCGCAAATCGCTCAGCCGATCCTGCGCGGCGAGACCACGGCAGTCGATGACCTGACCCAGCGTTTCGCCTGCAGTCAGAAACTCAACGCCCGAAGCCACCAGGTGTGCATGCAACCCGGTCAACATCGGGCGGGGATTGAGATGCGCTTCATTCGCGATGAACAACACCTTGCCGAATTGCTCGGCCAGATGCGGCTCGTGGAGCGCGATGCCCTCGCGGTCCAGCCATTCCACGCCTTCGGCGCGCCGTGCAAACGTCGTCAGCTCGCTCTGATCCCGGCCCAGAGCGACAACCAAGGTACCGTTCCGGGTTACATCCAGACCGAACTGCGCCCCCTGCTTTTGCCACCAATCCGCTGCTTTACGCCCGTGTTCCACAACGGGCTGTTCGGCGACTGCGCCCTCGCATTCCGGCGACAACATGCCCCCGGCCCACCAGCTGCAGGAATGCGTATTCACGGGACCTGCCGGGTCGATCATCCGTACGGAAACACCGCGTGACACCAGCTCGGCTGCAACGCAAAGCCCGGCAACTCCTGCACCCAGTATGGTGACAGCGCTCATGCCCACATCTCGTGAAAATGATGCACCGGGCCGTGGCCTTGTCCAATCTCCAACCCGTCGGCACGTTTTATTGCAGCGTGCAGCCAGCCATGCGCCCGCCGCACCGCAGTCTCAAGATCCATGCCCCGCGCAAGGCAGCCCGCAATTGCTGCGGAATAACTGCAGCCAGTACCATGCGTGTTGCGGGTCGCGATCCGCGGTGCCCCCAGCGTGACAACGAACCCTGACTTTGCCAGCACATCAAGGCACTCAATGCCATCGGCATGGCCGCCCTTGATCAGAACCGCCTTAGGACCTAGCGCCAGCAACGGCGCAACCAGTCCGGCACTGTCGCCTTTATGGGTTTGTCCCAGCAGCTTGTCCGCCTCGGGCAGGTTTGGTGTCAGCAGGTCAGCGTGCGGCAGAAGATACTGCTTCAGCGCGGCAATCGCTTGATCCTCAAGCAGGGCGACCCCGGATTTCGCCACCATGACGGGGTCGAGGACTACAGGTCCGGAAAAACCTTCCAATGCACGGGCCACTGTTTCGACCAATGATGGCGTGCCCAGCATTCCGATCTTGATGGCGTCTATGCGGATGTCATCCAACACTGCCTTGATCTGAGCCGCGACCACATTGTCGGGGATCGGATGTACAGCCGTCACGTCACAGGTATTCTGCGCTGTGATCGCGGTGAGCACGCTGCAACCGTACACGCCCATCGCGCCGAATGATTTGAGATCCGCCTGAATGCCCGCGCCGCCTCCGCTGTCGGAGCCGGCAATCGTCAATGCAGTCGCAACCATGGCACATCCTTCGTTGTCATGGTCAGGATGTGCGTGGAAAGACCCAGAGCCTGCGTAGTGACACGAGTTGTGACACGGGGCGCCCGGTATGCCTGTTTCCTCCGCCGGTCCTAACCGGGTCAGGTTCAATGGGTTTGCATGTCTGCATCTCAGCCCCGAGGGGCACCCCAACAGATGGTTACCGATTATTGATGAGATCAGGTCTCGTCAACAATTTTGTTGCACACAGTTTGGTGGTTGCGACCTCCGCTTGAGTATTTCGATTAACTCGGGGTTTTGGTGAAGTCGCAAAATGGTGGCGTTTCCAGATGCTATGACCGGAGAACGACACAATAAGATAGGGACATACAGCGCCGAAACCGTGGACGTTTCATCAGCCCCGCGATCCGAGATCAAAGACAGAAACAGTCTTTTTGAGATTCTGTCACAAGTTACTGCTCATAGATGCAGATAGCTGCAGTGCGTGAATTGCGATGGGCAAATTCAGTTCACAAGCCGGCCGATAGTCTCATTTCAGGGCGCTCAACTGGCTTGGCCAAATCACCTAACCCGAAAATTGCCCATCGCAATGAAGAGGGCTCAGCCAAGATCTCGGGTGCAGGTCCAAACGACCCTCCAAGACAAATCGTCCAGCCGTAGAAAACCCGCGTTCGAAAGAATCCTTTTACAGGCCCGGACACCTTTGTGCCCATAAATGAGGCGATGGAATTCAATAACAATGGCTCGAATGCCCGACAGGTCCGCATTCCTCAAGAAATCCAGTTCCGCCCCCTCAATATCCATCACAAGAACCGTCGGAGCGAACTCTCGTTTCACCGCTTCGAAGTCTGCTTTAGCGACGTGCACTGATGTTGTTGAATCACCAGCATTATCAAAAACTGAAGACCCTAGATATGAAGCGTCAATATGAAACGGAATAGAGTCGGGATCCTTTGGATTGGCGCTTAGTATCGCATTCCGGACTTCGATCCGGTCTGAAAGCCCATTTAGGGCATGTAAACGACGGATGTGTGGAATTAGATTTGGATTGGCTTCAAAACTGAGAATAGCCTCTGGTTTGTTCTCGAGCGCGACAACACCACTCACGATACCCAGACCGGCGCCCATTTCCAGAATACGATCCTCCGGTTGAACGACGCTCAAAGCGCCATCCATTTCCCAGCTTTCATAGTTGTCCTGCTCGATCAGATTCATGATCGTTTCGTCCAGAAATGGCGATGAAGGTATCTTCAATCCACGGTACTGGATCGCAACATCAGGGTTCGTTTCGGTCATTCTTGCTCCATTCCAAGGATGAGCGGTCGGTAGAGCATGTTTTGCATAAGGTCAGACTATTTGCATCAAACATCATGTCGGTAATCTCGCATAGAGGTCCGACATATTCGTCTTCAGAACCTCGTTGAACCACTCAACCGACAAGTCAAACTCGTGTTCAGGATAATAAGTATCCAAACCCCGGAAAGGGCGGACCTGCACATCATCGAGAAGACCATGACCCCTCAATCTTTCTTCCGTGTCCTTGTCGTATTTTCGGATAATGTCATGAAGCTCTTGAACAGCATTCATAGAAGATGAATTTTTCAGGAATTGGACCTGTTCATAGCGGAAATCGTTGCTGCCCTTAGGTGATTCATATGTGCCCATATCATGATATCTCAGCAATTTGAGCATCCAGTGGATTTCGGTCAGTCCGTCAAAGTGACAAATGACCGATTGTTGAGAAACATGTCGCTTGATGTTGCCTCTCCACCGCTGTGGCGCATGAACACCTAACTTGATGTTTTTCCCCGTTCGGGTGGCGCTTTTTCCGAAACGATGCGCACAAAATCCTCTGTCGCTGTACTTGAGTCGTTCTTCTCCGAATAAGCTTCGGGCGACATAGCCGCGGGTGTGCTTAGGCTTCAGCATAAGACCACCAAAAAGTCCGGGTGTGGTGTCCTCGGTTGAAAACACACGCTCGCCATTAGGAATTGAAATCGTATCAACATCCGAGGGCAGGTCAGCAAGCTCTTGTGCAAAATCATCGGCTTGCAGATACTCGTCCGCATCGAGGAAAAGCATCCAATCGACTTTTGCTTCTCGATAGGCTTTTGTCGCTATCAGCCTTTGGCGTCTGAAACTGTTTTCTGGATAAGCACAGTCCCAGTTTCTTCGAAAAAACGTGTCATCCATCACTTCAACGCGACAGTTCGGTATCTGAGCCAGAAGTTGCCGCGCTTTCGGATCATCACCATCCAGAAAGATAAAGATCTCTTGCGCGCCGAGTGACGCATAATAGGAAGCAAATATAGCCACCAGCTCTGGCGGCTCTTTGACCATAGTAACGACACCCCAGGTGGCCATCTTCAAAGGAGTCCTGTGTTTGGGAAGGGCCAAAATCGCTGATTGCACGTCTTTAGAGTCACCGGCTTCCTCTATTGCCCAGTAAGTCTGGATTTGTGGCAACCTTGATCGGTGAATTTTCCGCCTTAAGCAAGAGCATCCTGAGGTCTTATTGGACGATCCGATTTAAGACAGTTTGGGTGATCTTACGACCTTTGTCGGGGAGGACTGAGAAAACTGGACCAAAGTTGAGGTAACCAAACAATTACTGCTTATTGCGAGCCCCTAAAGTTTGATCTTTACCGCTCGTTCTTTTTCGCGAAACACAAAGGTGCGAGAATTCTGACTAACGGACCTGCGCTACAGACAGTTCATATTGGACGGTTGGGTCACCATCACAATTGCGGTTGTATCGGGATCATTAAACCAGTGGATCGAATACCGGAGCCATGCTAATGCGGAGCAAGCGAAAAATATAACGGGCATCGATCCAGCATGGATATTTCTCCAGTAATTTCATCGTTTTGGCATGGATCCAGTCTGACTTTTTTCGAGCAACTCTGCCTCAAAAGCTTTGTGGATCACGGCCATAAGGTCAAGTTGTACTCTTTGAATGAAATCACGAATACGCCACCGGGCGTTGAAAATGCGGATGCACGTATTTTCTTACCTGACCACCTGAAAATATGGCGAAACGAAAAGCGAAACAGCGCTTATGCCCCGTTGTCGGATTTTTTCAGGATCAACATGCTTCGGGAATCCGACGAAATCTGGATGGATTGCGATATGTTGTGTATGCAGCCGATCCCCGACATTCAGTATATTTTCGCAAAAGAGAAACGCTATTATAACAATGCGGCTCTCCGGCTGCCGCACAGTTCTCCAACATTGCAGGGTATGCATGACTTTATGAACGGGTCTGAGATCGTGATCCCCAATGACTGGCCGTGGAAAAAGAATATTGATGTTTCCATCGGCAAGTCCAATGAAGACGGCTCTTTCTCGGTACCGTTGGAAAACCTGTCGCAGCTGCCATTTTATACGTTCGGGCCTCAGGCTATCTCGTATTTCCTGGGCAAAAACGGTGAAGTCAAACACGCCCTGCCACCCGAGTCATTCTATTCCCAAGAACCTACGGCCATGCGCTTGAATTATTTCCGGCCGCGGTTTTCCCGCATATCGCTCAATGAAAACGCGTTGGGGGTTCATCACATTGGCGGCTCAAGCATGCGCAAGAAATACAATATGGACGGTGGGTTTCCTTTGCCGCATCCCAACAGCCAGGTCGCCAAGCTATGCAAGAAACATGACATCGATCCCTCTAAGGCGATGCCACAGGATGTGCTGAAGTCTGTTGACCAAGATTAAAATGTCTGGGCAAGTCAAAAGCGCCAGTCTGTGTCCAGGTTTGGGGCGATCGCAAACAATAACACTAGGTGTCATCTGCTAATACCGTAGTGCCAAGTTGTTTGGCGGACGGTTTCCCAACCGGCCATTGCATTGAGTACAACGGACAACAACTTGGCAATCAAAGTAATGGCGGTCGCTTCAGGCAAGGATGATAAACTGCGACACTGTCAACATATTCGATTGTCTTCCTACGGATAGAGCCTTTACTTTTTCTGGCGTAGAAATTTCACTACGATTACTTGCAGCGGCGCAGGTACGGCCATATCAGAATACTGGGGTGAATAGGGCCGAATGTTATGAAGCCCGAACACAGATCTTGGATTAATCTGGGGTCCAGTTTAAGGGATAGGCGAATGTCAAAGAAGCTGGCTACAGATCACAAGGATATTCGCCGATCATCTATCCCGGCCTTTAACACCAGAAGACCGACTAAAAGCATGTCTTTGTCGACCCGGTCGCTCTGACCGGGTGTGAACAAAGATGTCTACGCTTAACGATAATGATCTGAACCAACCTCCTCAGCCTGATCAAGGATGGTCACGTGAACTTGTTGCACTTGAGCGGGCTATTGTGGTTCCGCCCGCAGTCTCCGATACGGTGCAGGAAGCCGGTGTTCTGACTGAAGACCGGGAATATTGCGCGCATGGGGCGCTTTGGCGGGGAAAGCGTGCCATGACCACCCAACCGGTATCGCCAACAGACCCTTTGCCGCAATTGTCGGGTCGCTGGCTTTATGCCGGGCTGTTATGGGTACACTTTGGTCATTTCCTGGCTGAAAGCACCGCACGTCTTTGGCCGCTGCCGGCAATCGCGAAGGATATTGATGGGGTCCTCTTTACCCCCAAGCGACCCGCCAATGGGGATGAAACGCGCCCCATGCAGCATAATTTTTTTGCGCTTTTGGGTATTGATCTTCCAATCAAAGTGGTGACCGAGCCAACTCAGATAGAACATCTGCATGTGCCCGGTCAGGGGTTTGGGCTGGGCCCGATTGTGGCGGGAACGCCTGAATATCGTGCCTTGATCCATCAAAATTTTGGCGCCGACGTTCCCCCTGATGGGCCGGAGCGGCTTTATATCTCGCGCGCGGGTCTTGGAATACGGCGGGGTGGCGTTATCGGAGAAGAGTTTCTCGAAGAGAATTTGCGCCAGAACGGTTACGAGATTTTCTATCCGGAACAACACCCGATGGAAAAGCAGATCGCGCGTTACAAAGCCGCCCGTCAGATCGTTGCACTAGACGGGTCGGCACTGCATCTTTTTGCTCTGGTAGGCCGTCCAGATCAGCAGGTTGCAATGATCCCGCGCCGCACTTCTTCGGTGCATCACAATATCTCGGCTCAGCTAGCGGCCTTTTGCGGGCAAGAGCCTTTAGTCGCCAATGCCATTCGCACTGATTGGGTATTGGCTTCGCGCGGTCGCCCCAACCGCCATTCACTTGGAGAGCTTGACATGTCCAGATTGCATAAAATGCTTGCCGATGCAGGATTTGTCTCACCTGATCTGGCCTGGGAAGAAATGTTCTGGCGGCAGCGGCGGCGAACCATCCGAAAACTGGAAAAAGCCCTTGGCGACCAGCTGGTTCCCATCCATCAAGAGACCGCTGACTAATGCAGCTAATCCTGGATATACGCGACACAGCTCGGGATCAGGCGCACCAAGCCAATGGGGTTGCGTCTGTTTTGAGTATCGATAACGCGGATTTGCAGCAGCAACTGGTTGCGTTTGCGCAGATTACGCGGCGAAGACGTGCAAAGGCCGAGCCGCCCGAATTTTTGCCCGCACTCGCCAGTGCGATTGCTAATGAGCGACCGCGGTTCATGCTTTTGGCCATGCCAGCGCTATCAGAAAACCTCAACACGGAAGTCTCTGTTGGTCGAGTCCACGAAGTTTTGGGGCAATTGGCGGCCGACATCCTGATTTTGACTGATCTTGATTCAGGATCTGATCGCGCCAGAATTTGGGCCGCACAATTTGGTGCCGATGCGATAGTTAACCGGATTGAATGGCCAGATGATCTGACTGCACAGCCTCCTGCATTCTCTACCCTGGCCTCCTCTGCAAAAGAAGAATTCACTCCAAAAGAAGTGCTGCCATTTGCCCGTCGCTTCTTGCCGCGCAATGACCTGACCAGTTTTGACGAAAGTCGACCCATGGGTGACACGGTGCCGGTGGACCTCAGGCCGCCAGAGGGTACCAGCGGCACGGTGCTGATCGGTTGCATGAAAAACGAAGGCCCTTTCCTATTGGAATGGATTGCATACCACCAATCGATCGGGGTGCATCACTTTGTTATCTATACCAATGGCTGCGAGGATGGCACGAATCTGATGCTGGATGCGCTGGCCAAAACCGGTCTGGTCACGCATGTCGACAACAACAAATGGAAGGGCAATTCCCCGCAACAGTGGGCTCTGAACCAGTCTGCAAAGCTCAAGGTGGTCAAACGTGCTGATTGGGTTATCCATATTGATGTGGATGAGTTTATCAACATCCGCTTTGGTAACGGGACACTGCCGGAACTTTATAAGCGCCTGCCCGACGGAGTCAGCAATATTGCCATGACCTGGCGGCAATTTGGGTCGGCCGGGATAAAGACCTACGAAGACAGGCCGGTCCTGGCGCAATTTGACCGATGCGCTCCGTCATATCTGCCCAAACCGCATACCGCTTGGGGCTTCAAGACCGCCACCAGGAATATTCGTGCCTATCGTAAACTAAGCTGTCACCGGCCAAATAAGCTGAAAGAAGCAAAAGCCGAACAGGTGCTATGGGTCAATGGATCGGGTCAGGATATCACGCACAAAGTGGCAAAGAATGGCTGGAGGTCCGATATCAAGACCATCGGTTATGAACTGGTCCAGCTAAACCACTACGCACTAAGATCTGCGCAGTCTTTCTTGGTCAAGCGTCAACGCGGACGAGCCCTGCATGTGGATCGCACTGTCGGGCGCAACTATTGGATACGGATGGATTGGAACCAGTATCAGGACGTCACTATCCAACGCAACCTGGCCAGATTGTCAGTGGCGATGGAAGCGTTGCTAGCCATTCCCCAGATTGCGCAGCTACACGAAAAAGCTGTTGCCTGGCACCAGGCTAAGATTGAGTTTTTGATGGATGAGCCCGAGTTTCGCAACCTTTATGACGAGATCACCAGCATCGAACTTGAGGATTTGCAACGGATCCGCGCCATCATAGATGCGGATATGCAAAGCTGACTTATCCTGCCGCAATGATCAGATTCAGAGAACGGCCCCGGCTGTCGCAGATAGCGCGCGGCTGATATTCATTCGCCAACTAAAAGACCGCCGATAACCAAAAGTTGACGAATAACCCTTCAAAATCTTAGCGAGAGACATGACATGCCGCCATCCAGCTTGGCGCAATCGGTGTTGTCAATTTCTACGATCTCATACCCTTCACGATCCAACATGTCTGCTGTGCGCGAGAAGCCTGCGGCCATCAGCACCAGATTGTTGAAGCGGATCGCGTTGGCAGCAGCTTCTTCCCCATCAGCAACATGAAGCACTCGGTAGCCCTCAAAGCAGCCTGATGCATCAAGTCTTCGGGTAGACAGGATTGTTTCGGCATCCATCAGTGAACAATCTGTCTTGAAGTGCAAAACGCCTTCCGGTGTAAACACTTCGCGCAGTTTGTGGCCCCACGCGGAGGTGATTTTAGACAGCTCGGCGACACCTTCAGCGTCCGTGCGGTCTGATCTGCCCACCAAAATTTCGCGACCGGTTACAAGAATATCTCCGCCCTCGATATGGCCGGGGCCGTTGATTTCCAGAACCGTCTCGTAGCAAGCGCGAAGATTTGGCGCCATTTCTGCCACCTCACCCATCCGCGATGGTACGCCTGGTCGCATCAGCACAGCGCCTTGCGGTAGGCAAAGGGCCGTATCCTCGACAAACTGTGCGTCGGGGAACGCGTCAAGGGGATCAAGTTCGATCACTTCAGCCCCGGTGCTTTTCAGTGCAGCCACATAAGCCTTATGTGCCGCCATCATTCCTTCGAAATCGGGGTTTCCAATATCCTTTGCACGCAAACCGCCGGCAATGGTCGCAGCCGGGCGGCGGGTGATTGCGCGGGAGAACTCAAAGGTCGGGTCTGACATGTTTCAATCTTTCTGAGGTTCACATTTCGGAGCGATGACTTCGATCATTGCAGGCCCATCTAAAGCGACAGTTTCGCGCAACGCCTGCGCGACAGCCTGTGGTTCGGCCGGAACCTTGGTGAATGGAATGCCAAAAGACTTGGCTGATGCAGAAAAATTCGGGGGCGAAGGATCACAACCTATGACGGTCACACCCACATCCCGCATCGACGCGGCAATTTCCTGGTATCCATGATTGTTCCAGATCACGAAGGTGACCGGCAGGTTTTCATCTGCTGCGGCCATGATTTCAGGCAATGAAAACTGTGCACCTCCATCGCCGACAATGCAGATCGCCCTTGCAGTCGGATCGGCGATTGACGCGCCGATGGCAGCGGGTATCCCGTAGCCGAGCGCGCCATATCCCGTTGCTGCGTTGAACCAACCTCCGGCCCGGTCGTGGTCGTAGAAAAGATTGCCGGCATAAATTGGTTGGGTTGAGTCTCCGACCATCAATGCATTCGGAACTGCCGAGCGAATGGCGTTCAGGATTTCGACCTGATGGCGATAGTCCGGACCAATTTCCTGCCAGGCGGCGCGGCGTGTTTTGCTGGCGCGTTCGGCACCGTCGTCTTGCTTTGCCTCATTGGACAATGCCCCAAACAGCGCCGGTACAACCAAATTAACGTCACCTTGAATGGTTAGCGCTGCCTCATGTCGCGCCAGTTGATCGCTGCAGCGATCCACCTGTATCAGGCCTGACCTTCCTGCTATTTGCTCGGTGCCGTACATGTCATAGTCGGTTGGCCCCAATTCGGTTCCCAAAGCCAGAACGCAATCAGCGCTTTCTATCAGCTCGCGTACTGCTTTGAGGCTCGGGCTGGCAGGAACGGTCAGTGGATGTCGGTGCATCATGCCCCGTGCGTTGACGGTTTGCACGACGGGGGCATCGAGGGTTTCAGCCAATGTCTGTAAATCGGTTTCCGCTTTTTTCGCGCCACCGCCCGCCAGAATGACAACTCGATTTGCTTTAGCCAGTTGCCTTGCCGCTTGTGAGATTAAATCTGGATTGACCGGGGGTGCTGGATCGAGCGTCTCGACTGGTGTTTTTTGATATTTTTCTGCTGCTACATCCAACGGGACCTCTATATGCACCGGCCCTGGGCGACCGTTGGTGAGGTCGTGAAAAACACGGTCCAAGACCGGGTCCAGAGCGTTGGAGTCGGGAACTTGTTCTGACACCAACGCAACTGTTCTGGCCAGCCCCAGTTGGTCTGGCAATTCATGCAGATGTCCCAAGCCCTTGCCAAGTGAAGCGGTTTTATTGACACCAGAGACCACCAACATCGGAATTGAATCAGCGCGCGCCTGCGCCATCGGTGTCAAGGTGTTGGTCAATCCGGGGCCGGTGATCACAAAGGTCACACCCGGTTTCCCCGAAACACGCGCGTAGCCATCAGCCATGAAACCAGCACCCTGTTCATGCCTGGGCGTGATATGACGAATGCCCGAAGCCGCAAGACCGCGGTAAAGTTCGACCGTGTGAACGCCCGGAATTCCGAAGACGCAGGTCACATCTCTTTGGCGAAGCTTGGCAACCAAAGCTTCGCCGATTGTCATTCCGCTCATGCAACCTCGCGTGATTTGCTGTTGGCGTGATCAATGATGCGAGAAACCGCTGTGGCAAAATCGGCGTCACTAATCGTCAGCGCGACCCGGACCCAGTCTTTCAGACCGTCGCCAAAGGCGGACCCTGGCATGACAGCCACCCCGGCCTGTAACAGATCCCACGCATAAGCTTCACCATCAAACCCGGTGGCAGAAACGTTGATGAGGGCGAACATTCCCGCCTCTGGGCGATGAACCGTCAGATCCGTTTCTGCTTCAAGACGATCAGCCAGCAGGGTGGCGCGGCCAGAGAAACGAGCGGCCATGCCGGGCGCAACCTCGGACCCGTCGCGGATTGCCTTTTCGGTCATGTCCGCGATGAAGGGCTGATTGCCAAAGAGCATTGTTTCGGAATACGGCAGCAGCGCTTCACAAAACGCTGCTGGTCCGACACACCAACCGCTACGAAACCCTGGGGCAGCATGTGATTTCGAGATGGATGATACACCTATGACACGATCCGCCAGTTTCGGGTCTGCCAATGGTGAAGCAAATTCGGCCTCGTCAAAGATCAGTTCTTCATAGACCTCGTCCGAGATGATCCATAAATCGTGCGCCATGGCGAGCTGCCCGATTTCGGCAATTTCCGTGGTAGTCAGAATTGCACCTGTCGGGTTGTGTGGCGTTGTCAGAAGAATGGCGCGGCTGCGTGGAGTGATGCGTGCAGCAATATCTTCGGCTTGCATGCGAAACCCGTGCTCTGGCCGAAGCGGCACAGGCACCATATCCGCCCCGGATGCACGCACGACTCCTTCGTATGTCGCGTACATCGGATCACCAACCAAAACCTCGTCTCCGGCCTCTGCAATCCCGGACATCACTGCGAATAGGGCGGTTTGCGTCCCGGGAAAGCACAAAAAGTTCTCGGGTCCGAAGGGCCGCCCACGAGAGGTTGAATAGCGAGCAGCAAGCGCGTCAAGCAGTCCGGCTTCACCGCGCCCGTTGGAATACCCTGTCCGTTGTGCCCGCAAGGAGGTTACGGTGGCTTCTACCAATGCGGCTGGCACGGGCACATCCGGCTCTCCAATCGTCATTTCGACGATATCCGCTCCGGCTTTGATAAGGTCACGTGCTTTCAGGTGTACACCCCATTTGGCACCACCCAACCCCGCTAAACGCTCAGTCACAGATGTGGTCTTCATGGCTGCTCCGCCTCTTTGTTCAATGGTATCGCTAAGATGGCGCTTACCGAGTCCAAGCCGATCTGCGCCAGTTGCCCTTCGGAAAACGCGTCCGGAAGCGCACCGCCTTCCAGCCAAAGGCCGTCGATTACCGCGTTGCAAGCAATGGCCAGTTGCGTTGCCTCCGTTGCAGCAACTGAACGTCCGGTTTCCAGCAATGCAGCGACGATCAGCTCCTCGAGGTGACCCCGGAAATAGTTATAGGTCTGCTGGTGAATGCGCTGCATTTTTGAATCATGTTGCACCTTGTTCAGAAAGCTGGCCCACAACGCCACAGCGCTTGGATCAACGATTGGTGGTCGCAGCGACGCGTCAACGAAGTTGGTCAACTGAGATACCGCGCTTCCCATTCCTGACGAAGCTGCTGTCTGATCGGTTAGCGTATTCATGTGGTGCTCATACGCCGCTTGAACCAACTCTTCTTTTGAAGAGAAATAATGACGGATCAACCCTTGGGTCACGTTCGCGCGGGCTGCAATCTCACGCACCGTGGCACCGCGGACGCCCATCTCGGCGATCAGGTCCAAAGTCGCCAATATCAGCGCCTCGCGCCGAAACTCAGCAGACTCACGTTTAAATTTGCGGCTGTCGTCCTGCACGTCAGTGTCATCCATGGCATGGAGTTATTATACACTTGCATAATTGCGAGATTCGAGGCTTACTGCAAGCTGAAATCAGAAGATTGTTGGATATGGACACAGCCGAAGCAGCATCACCCACACCCGAAGCCACTGCGTCCATTGAGGCGATAAAGATTGAGGACCTGCACAAATCCTTTGGTGCGCTAGAGGTCCTGAAGGGTGTCTCCCTGACTGCCAACAAGGGGGACGTTGTCGCAATCATCGGGGGGTCAGGCTCGGGCAAATCCACCATGCTGCGCTGTATCAACTTCTTGGAAACGCCGAGCTCGGGAAAAATCACCATAGGCGGTGAATTGGTTGAAATGCACGCCGATGGTAGCCCAGCGAACCGCCGCCAGATCGAGCGTATCCGAACGCGGCTGGCAATGGTTTTTCAGCAGTTCAATCTGTGGACGCATCGCACGCTTTTGGAGAACGTGATCGAAGTGCCGATACATGTCCTCAAGGTGCCAAAGGCAGAGGCTATCTCGCGGGCGCACGACCTGTTGAAAAGGGTAGGGCTTGGTGACAAGGCCGACACCTTTCCGGCCTATCTATCTGGCGGTCAGCAACAACGCGCTGCCATTGCCCGTGCGCTTGCCGTAGATCCTTCGGTGATGCTTTTCGATGAGCCCACATCGGCGCTGGACCCCGAGTTGGTCGGCGAAGTTTTGAACGTGATCCGTGATCTCGCTGGTGAAGGACGCACCATGCTGCTCGTCACCCATGAAATGAAATTTGCGCGCGAAGTTGCCAGCCACGTTGTCTATCTTTTCGAAGGCCGCATTGAAGAGCAGGGTCCACCTGCCGAGGTCTTCGGTAGTCCAAAATCAGAGCGGTTGAGGCAGTTCCTCAGCTCGGTCGCCTGATTCAGTCAAAACAAACTAATGAACCAAAAGGGAGTAACAAAATGAACCTTAAGAAACTGCTTGCGTCCGGAGTTGCCGCCGCCATCCTTTCAGTTGGTGTCGCCAGTGCCGAAGAGGTCAAGATCGGTATCGCGGCTGAACCTTATCCACCATTCGCTTCGCTTGACAGCTCAGGCAACTGGGTTGGATGGGAGATCGATGTTATCAATGCCGTCTGTGCAGCTGCCGAACTGGACTGTGTTATAACGCCTGTAGCCTGGGATGGTATCATTCCATCGCTGACCGGGCAGCAGATCGACGCCATCATGGCCTCTATGTCGATCACCGAGGAGCGGCTGAAAACCATTGATTTCAGCGATCCTTACTACAACACACCCGCTGTAATCGTTGCGGACAAATCGATGGATATCGAAGCGACACCCGAGTCGCTGGCGGGTAAAGTTGTCGGCATTCAGGCTTCGACCATCCACCAGGCCTATGCGCAGGAATATTTCAAGGATGCTGAACTGCGGGTTTATCAGACACAGGATGAGGCCAATCAGGACCTATTCGCAGGCCGTATTGATGCAACTCAAGCAGACAGCATCGCCATGGCCGACTTTGTAAACTCGGATGCGGGCGCTTGCTGTGAAATTAAAGGCGCCGTTGCAGATGATCCCGCTATTCTGGGACGCGGCGTTGGGGCTGGCGTGCGCAAAGGGCAAGATGACCTGCGTGAGGCGCTGAACAAAGGCATCGCCGCAATTCTTGCCGATGGCACGCACGAGAAGATCACATCGAACTATTTCTCGGCCAGCATTTACTAAGCCGCCGCTGTGAACGGACTGTTGGATTCACTTGGATTGGCGCAGAGCGCAGAGCTTTTGTCGCTCTCGCCGCCGGGATGGGGGGCCAATCTGCTGCGCGGATTGTCCCACTCATTGCAGATCGCTTTCGGCGCTTATGCCCTCGGTCTCGTGATCGGATTGTTCGGAGCTTATGGCAAACTCTATGGCGGGAAGGTCACGCGCGATCTTCTCGCCATCTACACGACGGTGATCCGGGCTGTGCCCGAGCTGGTCCTGATCCTGATCCTGTATTACGTGGGATCTGACATCATAAACAAAATCTCCGCCGCAATGGGCGGGGGTCGGGTTGAGGTCAGTGGTGTTGGCGCAGGCATATGGGTGCTGGGTGTGGTCCAGGGCGCTTACGCGACCGAGATTTTGCGCGGCGCGATTCAGGCGGTTCCGCCCGGTCAGATCGAAGCGGCCAAGTCCTACGGTATGCCCGCCTTCATGACCATGCGCCGCGTGACAATCCCGGCCATGATGAGCTTCGCCGTGCCAGGTCTTGCCAACCTGTGGCTGATTGCAACCAAAGATACCGCGTTGCTCGCTGTTGTGGGTTTCAACGAGCTGACACTGGAAACCCGCCAGGCTGCAAGCAGTACACGCGCCTATTTTACTTTCTTTCTGGCAGCGGGATTTCTTTATCTCATGGTAACGCTGTGTTCGGGCGGCATCTTCGCTCGGATTGAGAAATGGGCGCGTCGCGGCCAACCCTCCCTTAAAGGAGGGGGCAGATGATTGATTTCAGATCGTTGATGCAACCACATCGCATTGTGATGATGCTGATATTCGCTGGGATCGTTGTCTGGTGCGCCGTCTCTCTTCAGTGGGACTGGATCCCGAAATATGCGCCGCTCGCCCTTCAGGGCATTTGGACGACAATCTGGCTGTTGGTGGTCACCGTAGTTTTGGGTTTCCTACTCGCCGTTCCTCTTGGATTGGCACAGGCGGTAGGGCCTTGGTATCTTGCCGCCCCGGCCAAGGCATTTTGCACTATCATCCGCGGCACACCGCTGCTGCTGCAACTCTGGTTATTGTATTATGGGCTTGGGTCTTTGTTTCCGCAGTTCCCTTGGATACGCTCTTCCGAGTTGTGGCCCTATTTGCGGCAGGCCTGGCCTTATGCAGTACTGGCGCTGACGTTGTCCTATGCCGGCTACGAAGGAGAGGTGATGCGCGGTGCCTTCAAAGGGGTCGCCAAGGGTCAGCTTGAGGCAGCCAAGGCATTTGGCATGCCACGTTTCACCATGTTTCGCCGTATCTGGTTGCCGCAAGCTATCCGCAACGTCCTGCCGACATTGGGCGGTGAAACCATATTGCAACTCAAAGCAACTCCATTGGTTGCGACCATCACTGTCGTCGACATTTACGCAGTGTCTTCACGTGTGCGCTCCGACACTTTCATTATTTACGAGCCACTCATCCTTTTGGCCGTTTTTTATATTTTCGTTGCGGGCGTGATTGCATTTGGCTTCCACTGGCTGGAAGTAAAGGTTCTTGGGTCTGGAAACCGCAATGGCGGTATCAGTTAGTATCGCCAGCAGCGGAGGGGATCCATGTGCTGCGTCAGCTCCGACCAGTGCTTTGAGTTCATAGCAATCTGAGCTGCAACTTGGATTCAGCTTGGCTGAGTACTGATGGTCGATATCAATATCAGGCCATACTGGAATGGTGCGCAATTATATCTCTGCGCACCAATCCCGGCCGGTTCCGTTCACAGCTCTACAACAACTTTTCCGACCGCCGCTCCGTTTGTCAGGTGCTCATAGGCTGCATCGACATTGGTCCACCCAAACCTCTGTTCGTCAACAATTGGTTTGAGTTGGCCCGCGTCCGCCATTTCCGCCAGAGTTTTCAGGATGTCACCATGGGATTGACGCCCGACATCATGCATCATCGGGATCAGCATGAAGACGACGTGCAGAGACAGACCTTTGAAATGCACAGGTGTCAGATCAATCTCGACCATCGCGACGGTTGAGGCGACTTGGCCATTGAGCTTGGCCGCTTCGAACGACTTCGTCATGTTCTGCCCACCCACGCTATCAAACACCACATCGAAGCCCACGCCATCAGTGTGTTCGGCCACGTAGTCCTCGACTTTTTGGGTTGTGAAATCCAACGGGCGCGCACCGAGACCCTCGATGAGGGCTAACTGATCCGCTCCGCGACCTGTTGCCGACACGGTTGCGCCAAGGTGGCGCGCAACTTGAACGGCAACATGACCAACGCCACCGGCACCGCCTTGAACCAGAACGGTCTGCCCTTCGCCGACACCGGCGCGCGTCAATCCTTCGTAGGCGGTGATGCCTACGAGAGGCAGCGCCGCGGCTTCTCGCATGCTCAGCGTCTTGGATTTGTGTGCAATCAGGCGGGCATCCGCATTGATGTACTCGGCTAGCGAACCAGGGAGGTCCATCATACCACCGGCGCAGCCATACACCTCATCGCCTATGGAAAAACCTGTAACACCTTCGCCAACGGCTGTGATTGTGCCAGCAAAATCCATGCCAAGGACCGCGGGCAAATTGGGGGACAGAGGTAGATCCGCGCCCATGCTTCGGATCATTGTATCGACGGTATTGACGCTGGCCGCGGCCACTTTGACGACTACATGCCCAGACGTTGCGACCGGGTCAGGCATTTCTACAAGCTCGAACGGTGCATCGGGTCCGTAGGCGTTCAGAACCATTGCTTTCATTGGGATATTCCTTTTTTAGCGAAGTGTCAGGCGCGGCTTTGAACAGCGCACGCCTGACGTGATCATTGTGTTGGAGGACGGATCAGTTGATATCCTGAACCTGCATAACCAGATCGCCCCACTTGCGCTGGTTTTCGATGTCGTGTTCCAGACCCTGTTCATCCGCGATGGTGAACCGTTTGACCGCCGGGGTTTTGCTTGTGGCCTGATACAGCCAATAGGCTTCGGCCTTCAGCGCTTCATCAATGGGTTTGTCGATGGATTCATAGACCATCTGCTTGCAGGCATTGATCGACTCTGCCGGGAATTTTGCGATCCGCTCGGCCAGAGCCGTCACATACGGGCCAATCTCATCTGGCTCCAAAGCCTTGTTTATGGTGCCCAGACGTTCTGCATCATCCGCATCGTAGTCTTGTGCGCTCAGGATGATCTCGAGCGCTTTTCCAAGGCCGGTTTGACGTGCCATGCGCGAAGCACCGCCGCCGCAAGGCAGGATGCCCATTCCAACTTCCATCTGCATGAACTTGTACTTACCCCGCGCCGCAAATCGCATGTCGAGCGCCAACGCCAACTCGTGTCCGCCACCACGTGCGAACCCTTCCAGCTTTGCGATGGTGGCTTGTGGCACCTTGCTGATCCGCTCGCAGACCGATTGAAGGTCCAAAAGCTGTGCGTCCTCGCGGGATACGGCCTCAGTCGACATATCCTTGAGCAGCTCGGTATCGTAGTGGCAGACCCAGATTTCCGGGTTGGCGGATTGAAAGATCACGACCTTGGTTTCGCGGTCTCGCTCTAGCCGCATGGCCAGACTGTTGAGGTCGGCCAGCATTTCCTGGCCTTGCACGTTTACGGTGCCAAAGTTGAATGTGACTGTTGCGATGCCGTTTTCAACAGCAACGTCAAAGGTTTGAAAGCTCTCATATTTCATCAGACAGTCCTTTCTTGGGCCTCGACGCGGCACGCGCGAGGGGTAAGGGAGGTTAAAGTTGGAAGCGCGTCTGGATTTAGCGCAGCGCGGGTCAGTTGGTCTGGTTAATCAAACCTCTGATCGAGTTCATGACGTCGGCAACATGTGCTTTGTCCAGTGCTGCGGCATGTGGATTCGCGAAGGCACCGCTGTCATTGTCAAAATAGGCACCTGACGCATCAGCGAACCGATCACCCAATGCTGCGTCAATCAGGATATCAGCGCCGATGTTCATATCGTTCCCGGCTAGGCCGAATCCTTCTTTCACCATCTTTGAGGCCAACAGCGATCCCGGATTTACCGCGACCATGACGGGTGCATCGGACAGAGATTTGGCCCATTCCCGGGTCCAGATGGTGATCGCCAGCTTGCTTTGCGCGTAAGCCTCCATATCATCCAGCGGAACACTGCCCTCCAGTGCATTTAAATTCACCGGGGCCTGCGCTGCCGATGACAGGTTCACGACGCGCCCGTCGGCGGGAATGATCGGCATCAGCAATTCTGTGAGCAGATAGGGTGCGAGTGTGTTGACGACAAAGCGGATGTCCTGCCCATTCGCAAGCACGGTTTGCGGAGCTTTCAGCACGCCTGCATTGTTGATCAACACGTCCAGTTTGTCATGTTTGGCCTTTACGCTCTCAGCCAGTTCTCGCACTGCGGACAGATCGCTCAGATCAGCGGTATAAGTTTCGACATCGCCGCCGACGTCGGTGGCAGCGCTGTCCAATTTGGAGGTACTGCGTCCATGCAGAAGTACTTTGTGTCCATCGGCGGCCAGCTTCTTTGCCGTGAGCAAACCAATGCCGTCGGTTGAACCTGTAATGAGTATAGTCTTGGTCATTGATCTGATCCTTTAGGAAAAGTCGGGCAGTACGGTATCCGCCAAGTGTTCGAGGGTCGTATCGATGGGCGCTTGATTGAACCGTAGGTTCAGTGCAACGTGATTGACCCCAAGCGTTTCTATTTCACGTAGATAGCTACGCAGGAAATCGGTGCCAGACTGAAACCCAAGATGGATCGGGCGCGGTGGTGCGGCGTGATCGGCAACGACATCGATATACAGGGATTGCATGACAGGCTTGTCTGGCTGGCCCGCTTCCTTCCCGCGCCTCCGATAGTCCGCAATAACCTGCCTTTGGGCAGTCGCATTGCGCGGATAGGTCATCCAACCATCGCCGTTCTGCGCCACCCAATCGGGGGATTGCTGGCTACCACCCGTAATAATCATCGGCAGGCGGGTCCCATGCGGCTTTGGCAGCAGGTCAATCCCGCTAGACAGCGTACCCTGTGCACTTTCACGCTCGGGATAGTCCAATCCAACGGCGCGGATATAGTCAAAGCTGTCGCGGAAACGTGCCCCGCGGTCATCATAGCTCTGGTTCATTGCCGGATACTCCTCAGGCCGGTCCCCGGAGGCTACACCCAAGAGCAACCGTCCGCCCGAGAGCACATCCGCGCTCGCCGCCGCCTTGGCTACATGAGCGGGGTGACGCAATGGCAGGATCACGCTCGCCGTTCCAAGGGCAATTCGGTCCGTCACCGCAGCAAGCGCACCCAGATAGACAAATGGATCGAAAATCTGTCCTGCATCACCAAAGCTTGGAACGTTGAATGGCACGTCGCGCAGCCAAAGTGATGCAAACCCGAGGTACTCCGCTTTCCGAGCCGCTTCCAGATGATCCCGAAGCGTGGGCTCTGCACCGACTGCATATGCTTCGAGCGGCAACACAAGGCCAACGCTCAGCCGTCCCGGTCGAAATACCCGGTTATAGGCCACGTTGATTTGGGCAAAATCAGCAGGCTGCATTTTATCCAACATGTCCGGCTCTCCTTTAATACCGCACCAATGTGCGGCTCTCGATGCTTTTGCGAATGGTGTTGACGTTTGAATCTTCGATCATATCAAGCGCACTATGCGCGATCGACGGAGCACCTTGATTGTCATAGATGTTGAAGATCGCGACCTCATCCGGCGTCATCTTCGATTGATAAATCCATTCATGCCTGGGGTTTCCTACCAGCCCCATTATTTGCCCATTGCGGTCGGGATAGATCAGGTCCAGTAAAATCCAGTCAGACGATTCAACTGATGACGGGCGAACAAAGCCCAGGGGTGCTGAGTTGATAGGATGATCCACAGGGCGCCACACATTAACAAAAGCATAGTGACTACGCGCCCACTCCGCTGCGGCCTCGGCACCCAAAAGATCGACAAGCCGCTGTTCGGCTCCGTCCTTGCTATAGTCACTGTGGACGTTGCGCGCGGGTTTGCGCGTCGCTCCTGGGTCATCTATCCGAACCGTGTGATCAAAAACCACAACCTCGCGCGCACCTAACTTGTTCGAGAGCATTTCCGTTAGTTCCGCATCGTATGTCGGTTTCCAGACCTCGCCGGTAAAATCTTGTACCTGCGTTTCCAGCAGCGCGAACTCAACAGCATCAGACGCAAATGTAACTGGGTTGCTCGTGGTGCGGGCATCTGTCAATGCAACAGCCGTGCTGGCCAGTTCGGGCGAAATCAAATTACCAGCAATCCCGCCTGCATCTAGTTCAAAGGCTTGCCGCCAGGGCTTGTGAACGTGGTAGTTGACTGTGGCTGTTCGCGTCATCTGCGTCTCCTTCCCATGCCGAGTTGCATCTATGAAGGGGATTTAACGCTAATCTATTTGCGTATAAACTGCCCATTCATGGATTGATAATTCGGGTTTGCGATATAATGGGGCTTGATACAGACGCGCTGAGATTGTTTGTGGCGGCGGCAGAAAGGCTGAACATCAGTGCGGCGGGGCGCGCTTTGGGCATGGCTCCAGCTGTCTCGAGCGCAAAGCTTGCCAAGTTGGAGCAAAGCCTGGGTTCCGAACTGTTACATCGCACAACGCGCAAAGTGTCGCTGTCTGTTGAAGGTGCCGATTTCCTGCCCTTCGCCCGAGAGATTATTGCGCAGGAAGAGGCGGCACTTACGGCGTTGGGCAAACAAACAGCGACCATCCGCGGTACATTGCGCTTCGCTGCACCCAGCACCTTTGCTCAGCTCTACATTGCACCAATCCTGCCGAAATTTCTTCAACAGCACCCCGATCTGACGCTCGATTTGCGCCTGTCGGATGTGCAGTTCGATCTTATCGAGGGGAGTTACGACCTTGCACTAAGAAATGCGCCGCTTGTCGACACCAGCCTGAAAGGCCGAAAATTGGCTGATGACCGACGCATACTGTGCGCCGCGCCGCACTATCTTGACACATACGGCACACCCAAAACACCTGCCGATCTGAAAAGCCACCACCTGATCGCTTTCCAAAATCGCCAATTGCGCACGCTAACGGGAAAGGCAGGTGAGAAAGCCACATTTGATCCAGCGATGGCCAAGGGTCAATTGATCATCGACGACGGCCAAAGTCAGGTCTGCGCCACTCTGGCCGGCGCCGGAATATCCCTAAACGCACTATGGAGCGTGTATGATCACCTGAAATCGGGCCGGTTGATGCAAATTCTGCCAGACTTTGAGGCTACGGAAGACAATGTTCTATGGCTTATCTATCCCAAGTCCAACGTATTATCTCCCAAAGTTCGGGTATTCATGGATTTTCTGATCACAGAGATTGGCTCAAATCCACCTTGGGAAACATGATCCCAATATTGGTCAAGCGCGCCTTAAGACATCACGGCGCCAGTTTGGAGAAATGCACGAGGCGGACACGCCTTTTACAATTGCAATAGCCTGATCTGTTCCGCGATTTTTGAGTTCCCGTGAATGCGGCCATCGCTCCCGTAGCGAGTGGCTAGTTAGACAGGCTGCATCGCAGCATCTAAACGGTTTATCCAAGGCCGGTTCCGGTCGTTCTTGCGTGAACCCAAAAGAGGGTTTCAAGACCTTAGTCGATCAAGCCGAAGCCGCGAGTGCAGGAAAGGTGTTTCTTATTCGCCCGCAGCGACGGCCTCGCCTGTCGAGAATAGCGCGGCAAGCATCGCCTCACTTCCAGCCAGCGCGCCCTTGCGCACGGTCGCAAGAACAAGTTTCCGAGCCGACGATTGTGGGAGACAAATACTTTTGACGTCGTCAGACCGATACCGCAAAACATCGGGGACAGGCAGAAGCGTAAATCCCAGGCCTGCCGAAACACATTCCATAATCGCTTCAAGGTTATCAAGGACAATGGTTTCGGAACCCTTTGGTCTTTTGTGCTTAAGCATCTCTCCAGCAATGAGTTTTCCGATCCCGGTGTCGGGCATAAAGTGAAAGAAGGGCTGTGCATTCAATAAACCCGCGAGGCCGTCTTTCAGCAATTTCTCATGGGCTGCAAAGGCAAAGAGTTCCTCTCGAAGCACCTTTTCCGCAAGCGTGTCTGGAACACCTTCTGCATCTGTAAGAAGGGCGGCATCAAGCTGACCGCTTACAACCTTTTCTTGTAGAACCTTGGACAGGCCGGTTTCGAATGAGAAGGTCGCTTGCGGTGCTTGACGTTTTGCGTTGTTCAGGAAGTTCGGCAGCAAGCGAACGGCAGCAGTTGTGACAAATCCTATTCGGAAATGCCCGACAAGCGTGTGCGTCGGGCGACAGATTTTGAGAAGGCTGTCTTCGTGCTGCAGGAGCGGGATCGATGCCTCGACGATGCTCCGGCCGATTGGCGTAAGTCGCGGTGGTCGTACGGTGCGGTCAAAGAGGTCGACGCCAAGCTCCGCCTCAAGCGCCTTCATCTGCATTGAAAGTGCAGACAATGTCATGTTTTGCTGCTCGGCCGCTTTCGCAAAGGAGCCGACATTCGAGACCCGTATGAGGGTTCTGAGAGAACGTGTCTGCATAAGTTAAAGTATACTGGATTAGATATCCAATTTTATTCGATTGTGTTGTATTACTGCAAGCGTATTCTGTTAAAAAACAGAGACGAGGGACACGCATGCCGCATCCGCTTGTGAACGTTGCGAAAGAACTGGCCCCAGAATTTGAGAAACGTGCCGCAGATTGGGACAGATCGCGCAGGTATTGCTGGCAGAATGTTGGCGAATTGGCCGATGCTGGCATCATGGGTATGACCATTCCCAAGAAATATGGTGGGCAGGGCGCGAGTTTTCTGGATGTCACCATGGTGGTGGAAGAGATCGCAAAAGCCTGCACCCTGACCGCCCGCATCGTTGTCGAGGGCAACATGGGCGGCATCAGTGCGGTCATGGGGTACGGCAATGATGAGCAGAAGGCTTTTTGTGCTCAGCATGTCCTGGCAGGAGATAAGCCTGCGATCTGCATAACCGAACCTGACTCGGGAAGTGCCGCGACCGAAATGCAGACTACCGCGCTGAAACAGGGTCGCACATACATCCTCAACGGGTCCAAGCATTGGATCACTGGTGGAGGGGTCTCGAAGCTGCACCTGATCTTTGCCCGCGTGCTCGATGAGGCGGGCGTCGATCAGGGGATTGGCGGTTTCATTCTGTTTGCCGATCCGATGTCAGGAGATATGCCCAAGGGGTTCACCGTGGTGGGTCGCGAATACACGATGGGCCTTTGCGGTATGCCCGAAGCAGAATTGCGGTTCGAAAATGTCGAGATCAACGAGAAATGGCTGGTCAAACCGCCTTCAGGATTGAAGCGTGGCTTTGCCGACCTGATGAACGCTTACAATTCGCAACGCGTCGGTGCGGGAGCAGTTGCTATGGGTGTTGCGGCAGGGGCACTTGAACATGCAAAACGCTACCTCGTTCAACGTGAACAGTTCGGGCGCCCGCTTGCAGAATTCCAGGGGCTTCAATGGATGCTGGCCGATATGGACACGCAAGTTCATGCAGCTAGGCTGCTGCTCCATGAAGCGGCACGATCGCGTGGCCCAAACGGCAGTCAGTATCCCGATATGACCATGGCCGCCCGCGCCAAGCTTTTTGCGTCCGAGATGGCTATTAAGGTGGTCAGCGATGCGCTGCAGATGTTCGGCGCGCGCGGCTACAGCGATCGTGAACCTCTGGAGCGGATGTATCGCGATGTGCGCATGTTCACTATCGGCGGCGGGACCGCACAGATTCTCCGGACCCAAATCGCCGGAAATATTCTAGGCATTAAAACACCACAGACGCGGGACGGATATACGCGCCTTGCCGACATGGAGCGTTACGCGGCTGAATAGAAGACCCTGTAAAAATTGAAAAAGACTTTCGGGCCGCCGACTTTCTTGTGCCGCAGCCCTACGCGGCTGCGTGCCGTCACGCCTGCGGCATGCTCGGCCGACGGTTTTTTCGCGTTAAGCTAGTTGCCTAGTTAGCCAACTTAGCTGCGCAAGAAAGGCGCTGTATTCATGCGCCAGAGAAGTTTGCGACTGAGCCAGCGAAACAAATGCAATTTTACGCTGCGTAAAATGGCTGGGCTATTTTTCGACAATCGTAAACTTCCTAAATGAGATTTGCCTAGGCAGGCAAGTTTAGCGCGTACGCCAAGCAATTACTTCGATTCCCGAAAGGAAAGCTGCGATGAAAAAGTTCATTTTTGTTGCTCTCATCAGTCTTACCGCATGCACTCAGTACCCGATGCAGAAGCCACTGATGGTTGACGGAACCAGGAATGCGACCTTCTACACAGATGAGGCTGAATGCCGATTGATGGCCGCGAGTTTCAATCCTGGGCAGCGTAAAATAGATGCTACGTTCGGCGCTATTGATGGCGCGGTTACTGGTTGGGTTGTTGGCGAGAAGGAAGATGTCATCGGAGGTGCGATCGCAGGTGGCATAGTCGGATCTGTGCGCGGCCAGTACAATGACGAAATGGCGCGGCGTCATGTGCTTGTGAACTGCATGCAGGTGCGTGGTCACGGTGTGGTGGGCTAGTAATGGCTGCAGATTACTCAGTGGTTTATCGAACGGGGCCTTGGCCGTGACTCAGAAAAGGGTCCGAACAGAATTCGTAATTTGGGGTAAATTCTGACCAGAGAAGGAGTGCTCTAATGCCGAATAAACGTTTCAGTTGTAACAGTTAAAGAAACCGGCCTGATTGGGTGGGTGAACAGTGTCGCGCAGATCTTCCAAAGACGCGTTTCGATTGCCTTGCATGTTGGCGCATCGAATTGACATATCCCACCCAGAAGCGCGCTTCTTTCAGGCTACAGGTGATCAACTTCCGCATGTTTAGCACCGATGAGCAAAGTGTTTTGCAATGCCGAAACTACGTAAAAGGCCGTCCCCAAAATGCGCCAACTCTGACAAACCATTCCAGACATGGACCGGCAGCGACCGTTGGCCCGCTTGCGTGAAAGCTAGAAAATGAACGACGATCTGATGATATAAAGTCAGCCATCTGACGTGGTTTACTTATTGCTGCGTACAAGGGTGATGCGATTCCAGATAACTGTCAAACCCACCGATGAATAGGTGTGCGGAAACTGGATAAGCCGGTCAAGAATCTGACAAACCAGCCTTGTGAAGGCTGGCCAACAGGTTCTCCTTAAAAGTGGCGTCAAGTTGCCAAATGGCAAGTATATCCGATGCAACAGATGAAAAATCTGGGCGTAGAACCAACAAGCTGCGTAGGGCCGCCTGGGCCTGTTCCCCATTTCCCAGTTTGCTGTGTAGCGCGGCCTGCCATAGATGGGTCCAGAAGAAACCTGGCATATCGATTTGTTCCAATTGTGCCAGCGCCGCTGCATAGTCGCCCTGGTCGAACTCGTAAAAAACCCGCGAAAACAGATACCACTGAGGATGCACAGGGTTCAGAGCGATTGCCCGGTCTACAATAGCAAGTCCTTTGTCCCATTCGCCACTGAACGCCAGACGCATCCCGTAATGGGCCAGAATGTCGGTGTCATTCGGATTCAGGTCAATCGCCCGTTGCCCGGCCTCGCGGAACCCGGCAAAATCACCGAGCACGAACCGCATATTGGCCATCATCAGATGTCCCGCCGCCAGATTTGGGTCGATCTCGACCGCCCGGCGTGCTGCGGCATCGGCTGCGGCCAGAATCTGTTCGCGATTTCCGCCCAGCCCAAAACGTATCTGTTGCAGATACAGGTTCGACAGCACCGCCCAGGCCTCGGCATAATCCGGAGCCTTCTCAAGCGCGTTCAGGATGCAGGATTTGATTTCAGCATGGCGATCCAGATTGATGGTTACCTGATAGCTGTAATAACCAAGCACACAGTCATAAGCATCGCGATTGTTGGGTGGAATTCTATCGGCATCTCGCATCGCGCCAAGCGTCAGTAGCCCGTATTTCCCGGCCAGTTTACCCATTACATCTCGGATAATGCTGTCCTGTACCGCATAGATTTCCTCGGAGGTATTGCTGACCTCATAGCTTTGCGACCAGATATATCTTCGGTCTTTCAGATCAATGAGGCGTGCGGACAGGCGCAAGGTGTCGCCCCTGTCCATCACATTGCCTTCCAGCGCGAAATCAGCGTTGAATTCTGTACGCAAGCTCGCCGTATCAATCTCGGTTTCACCAGAATGCAGTGTGCTGCCAAGGGGCAAGACCCAGATGTCCCGGAACCGGATCAACTCGGTCGTCAACTGCCGGGTAAGACCATCGGCGAGGTACTCGGGGCCCTCTCCCAGAGTTTCAAAGGGCAGTACAGCCACGACGGGCCCTTTGGGCAAGCTGTGATTTGCCTGTTCCTCAGGCGTCCCTGAACGGGTCAATCCCCAGATTAGCCCAAACAATGCCAGGCCAAAGGCGACAGCCAGTCCAATCCCAGCGCGTCGTCGTCCGCTGAACCCGGCATTTGGCCGGGCTTCAGCAGGTGCCTGATCAGGGCTGGGCAGTGAAGATTTTTCGAACCGCGGCGCGTATCCTCCTTTGGGTATGGTGAGACGTATCGGATCGCCCCGACCGGGCCCGGCATAGTAGGTGTCAATGTCCTGCCTTAGTCGCCGCGCCTCAAGTCGGACAATCGGATCGACCTGCTGGTCGAAGCTTTCGTCGCGGTCAAAGACGGACATGGCAATCGACACGCCTTTGATCTGATCTGAACGACCAGCCAGATATTCCTCGATGATATAGTTCAGAAATGCGCGGCGTTTGGGGCTGGCGGTGAAATCCGGATGCTCCAGGATACGTTTCATCTGTACCCGAATTTCACGCTCGGTAGTATCCACTTCAATATCCCTCTGCCTCGGGAAAACCAAGGAAAACCATTATGTTGGCCTCGTTGATACATGTGTTTTTCGACAGGTGGCAACATGTTTGCACTTCTCGGGAAAAATTCTGCGGATAAGAGGGCCGCACTGCTGGTCGTACAGGCAGGCACCCGGCTTCCAAAAGATCGCGCATCTCGGCACTTCTGGAGGTCAATGCACCGGCGGGACGAATTTCAACCTCGTGGTTCGTCCCGTCAGACCTCCTGCGCTGCGATCTCTTTTGAAGCGTTCATGATAGGAACCGATTATATATGCCACGCCGAACCACCTTACTCTTGACCGTCACCCTTTTGACGCTGACCTCAGGTCTTGCCGTCGCTCAGGATGGTAGTCCTCAGCACTTTGACCCGAAGGGCAAGCTGCCCTCGGATTACACGATCGAATTCCAGCAAACCCAACGCAATAACCTGCCGTTCGATGACGAGCGTGACTTTGAAGAAAGCCGCAAGGGGCTAATTGCGGTTCCAGAATACCGCCAGATCAAAACCGAGGATGGCACCGTCGCCTGGGACATCGGCAGCTATGACTATCTGCTCGAGGGCAAAGAGTTCGACTCGATCCACCCGTCGTTGCAGCGTCAGGCGATCCTGAACATGAATTTCGGCCTGTACGAGATTCTCGACGACAGCATCTATCAGGTGCGTGGCTTCGATCTGTCCAACATCACTTTTATTCGTGGCGATACCGGCTGGATCATCTTTGACCCGCTGGCCTCCAAGGAAACTGCCGCCGCAGCGCTGAAGCTGCTGAACGACACCGTGGGCGAACTGCCGGTCAAGGCGGTTGTCTATTCGCATTCCCACGCCGACCATTATGGCGGTGTGCGCGGAGTGATCACCGATGAGGACGTGGCAAACGGCGTGGAGGTGATCGCGCCCGAAGGTTTCATGGAACATGCGGTTTCCGAAAACGTCTATGCGGGCAACGTGATGAACCGCCGTCTGTTTTTCCAATACGGCGTATTGCTGCCACGCAGCCCGTTCGGTCATGTGGATCAGTCCATCGGCAAGAACATCTCGGCTGGCACCACGGGCCTGATCGAACCGACCCGCTATGTCTCGGACGCGTATGAAGAGATCATCGTAGACGGCGTGCGTATGATCTTCCAGAATACACCGGGTACTGAAGCACCTGCTGAGATGAATACTTATTTCCCCGACCTCAAGGCATTCTGGGCGGCGGAAAACATCACTGGGACAATTCACAACATCTATACCTTGCGTGGCGCACTGGTGCGCGATGCGCTGAGCTGGTCCAAGCATGTCAATGACGCGCTGTACAAGTTTGGGCAGGATGCCGAGTTGATGTTCGCCTCTCACTCTTGGCCCCGTTACGGAAATGAGCGCATTCAAGAAGTGATGCGTGCGCAGCGTGACACTTACGCCAATCTTAACAACGGGGTGCTGAATCTGGCCAACAAGGGCGTGACCATCAATCAGATTCACAACGTCTATGACGTGCCGGAAAGCCTGCAGCAGCAATGGGCCGCGCGCAGCTATCATGGCTCGGTCGAGCATAACAGCCGGGCGGTGATAAACCGTTATCTGGGCTACTGGGATGCCAACCCCACCACGCTCACACCTTTGTCGCCAGAAGACAGCGCGCCGCTGTTTGTCGAGATGATGGGCGGCGCCGAGCCAATCCTGTCGAAAGGGCAGGAATTGGTCGACACCGGCAAATACCTTGAAGCGACCGAGATTCTAAACAAACTGGTCTACGCCGAGCCACAGAACCAGGCCGCCAAGGACCTGTTGGCCGACGCGTTCGAGCAGATCGGGTATCAGAAGGAAAGCCCTTCGGTCCGCAACTCGTTCCTTGGCGCGGCGTTCGAACTGCGCAACGGTATTCCGCAGGGCGCTACCATCGAGACCACCGGTCCCGATACGATCAAGGCGATGCAGACCACGATGTGGCTCGACTTTCTGGCCATTCGCGTCAATAGCGCCAAAGCCGCCAATATGGAGTTCACCATCAACCTGTCGATCCCCGACCGGGACGAGAACATCGTTGTCGAGATGAGCAATGCCACTCTGACTCATATCGTCGATCAGGTGGCGGAAGACGCCGATCTTTCGATCAGTCTGAGCCGCACGGACCTAGAAAAGGTCATGACCGGTGAGCGCAGATTGACCGAGATGCTCGCTGATGGCACCGCGCAGTCTGAGGGCAACGCCGAGATCGTAGCGCAACTGGCTTCGACCCTGGATCAATTCGATTTGGGTTTCGAGTTGATGCCCGGCACCGGTGCGCAGGATTTGACACCACCCGCCAATGATTTTGCCCAGCCCGGGTTAGCAAACTCGAGTGGCGGCTGAGACGGGACCGTCCGATTGAAAGCTGGCTCAGGGTTTTGCTGCCCTGGGCCTCTCTCTTTCTGACTATTGGACCGGGAGAAGTTTTCGACCAGTAGTGCTGGTATCGGAGCAGCAGAATGCCCCGCCCGAACGACTGCTGGATTGTTACCGCCGTGCGCGGACTCTTTCATCCGTGGTGTCAATGCGGGATCAGAATCTTCAGCCTAAGAAAGCCAAAGCGTATGACGCAAAAATCAAACTGGGATGTTCTGAAACTTGCAATTTGTGAACATCAGCCAAGATATCAAACTACCTAGATGTCCCGATCCGTAGATTTCAATTCACTCCTGGACCCCGTCCCGTACAACGATTCAAAGAACTGGCCGCATAGCGCCGCGGGTCGAATGGGTATCTTCGAACTGGAGGAAGCTTCACAACCCAACTGTCGAATGTGACGTGGTCAGACCTTAGCTGCGATATGCTATGATCGCTTCCAAATTTCGATAAGACAATGTGTGTCGCAAATCGAAGTATTTAGTGCAATCAATAATGTCTTTGCGGAAACGGCAGCCTCTAGAAGATCATATGTAAGACCGGTTCGAGAACTACTTTAGCGAAACGAACACCTCAACTGGCTGTTTGGTCAGCCCGAACCCATATCTTGCGACACTTCTCAAGTCGTGAGACGAAACTGTATTTCAGGTTCATTGGACCGAAAGTAGTAACCTGATGTTAGAACAGTGGGACGATTAACTGGGCCAGAAATGCTTGTTCTCTGAAGAAGCACCCGTCACACTGTATTTTTCTTCAAGCCAAGGTACTAAATTTGGGTTAGAACGCACATTCTAACCAACGCTTCGCGACATTCTACAAACAGGAAATTCCTTGCCAAGTGGACTAGCCCCTGCCGAACTGATCGCAATCCTAATCGCCGTGACTGATGATCAGCCGCGTGTCATGACCTTGCGTGGCGGTAACGCGCTACCTTCGGGACCGTTCGAATCTTCACACCGCAGCTTGCAAAGCGGCTTGCGGGCCTGGATTGAGGCGCAGACCGGCCATCCGGTGGGATATCTTGAACAGCTTTATACCTTTGCAGACAAGGATCGCGATCCACGCTCGGGTTATGACGACAACTCTCAGCGTATCTCGATCAGCTATCTCGGTCTGGTGCGGGAGCAGGATACTACTGGTGCTGGACGTCCGGCATGGCGTAGCTGGTATCAATACTTCCCATGGGAGGATCATCGCGATCGCAGCCCCGAAGAACTACCACAAATTATCAAACGTATCTCAGCTTGGGCAGGGAGTGATCCGCTAAAACTGCAGCGTGTGGACTATCTGTTTGGTCTGAATGGGAAGACCTGGAACGAAGAGCTGGTTTTGCAACGTTATGAGCTTATGTACGAAGCAGGGCTTGTTGACACTCCTGAATTCGGTCGTCACATGGAAGCGGACAACCGTCGCATTCTCGCCACCGGCATATCTCGCTTGCGGGCCAAGATAAAATACTCTCCGGTGGTGTTCGAGCTCATGCCCGAAAGCTTCACCTTGCTGCAGTTACAGCGCACAGTCGAAGCGCTGTCTGGTCTACACCTGCACAAACCCAATTTTCGCCGCCAGATTGATCAGCAGGAATTGATTGAAGATACCGGCGAAATGTCCAGCGGCACCGGTGGTCGCCCGGCGCGCCTGTTCCGATATAGGCCGGCCATTCTAGAGGCTCGCATGCTGTCGGGCGTCAGATTACCTCTCTCCCGGTCCTGAACCTCGCTTGACATAATCTCGAATCGAGAATAAGCATGGCCTCAATATACTCGATTCGAGTATAAATGGAGAAGCCAATGAAAGATTTTCGCCTTCCAGACCTCTACGACCGGGTAAAGCAGATCATCCCGCAACCCGAATGGATGCTGTTTGAAGATGATCTGGAAGCCATCCTTGATCTCAAGCGTGAGAGGAATGCGGTCATCCTCGCCCACAATTACCAAACGCCGGAGATCTTCCACGGAGTTGCCGATATCGTGGGCGACAGCCTTGCGCTTGCGCGCGAAGCTGTGAAGGTTGATGCCGATGTCATTGTGTTGGCTGGTGTGCATTTTATGGCGGAAACTGCCAAGCTGCTGAACCCGGAAAAGACGGTACTGATCCCAGATTTGGGGGCGGGGTGTTCACTGGCAGATTCCATCACACCCGAGGATATTGCGCTTCTGCGCGAAGCCCATCCCGGCGTTCCGGTGATCACATATGTAAACACTTCGGCAGCGGTGAAGGCGGCATCGGATATCTGCTGCACGTCGGGCAACGCAGTAAAGGTGGTGGAATCCCTCGGAGTGCCGCGCGTGTTGATGATCCCGGACGAGTATCTCGCCAAGAACGTCGCCAAAGAGACCGATGTCGAATTGATCGCATGGCATGGACACTGCGAGGTGCACGAACTGTTTACTCCAGCCGATATACGTGAAATGCGCGAAGCGTGGCCGGATGTTACGGTCCTGGCCCATCCTGAGTGCCCGCCCGAAGTGGTTGCCGAAGCAGATTTTTCTGGCTCTACCGCAGTCATGTCGGATTTCGTCGGCGACAAAAAACCGACGAGGGTTTGCCTGTTGACCGAATGCTCGATGAGCGACAACGTGGCGCTGAACCATCCTGAAGTGGAGTTCGTGCGCCCCTGTAACCTGTGTCCACATATGAAGCGCATTAGTCTGCGCAACATTCGCAACGCATTGGAACTGGGTCATCACGAAGTCACCGTCGATCCGGCCATCGCCGAAGATGCGCGCCGCGCGGTAGAACGGATGCTGGCAGTGAAATGATCTGGCTCGAAGGGCTTCATGGTCGAACTGCCATCATCGGTGGCGGCATCGCCGGGCTGACGGCAGCGCTGGAACTAGCTCCACAACCCGTAGTACTAATCACCCGTGCAGGGCTGGGCCAGGAATGTTCCAGCGCTTGGGCTCAAGGAGGGATTGCCGCCGAACTAGGCGCGGATGGTGATCCTGCGCAACACTTGGCCGATACTTTGCGGGCGGGCGACGGGCTGTGCGACGAAACCCTGGCGTCGGCCATTCTCTGCGAAGCGCAAAAGGCGATCACTGGTTTAGAGAAACATGGCGTTCGTTTCGATAGAACCGCCGACGGCACATATGCCTTGGGGCGCGAGGCCGCGCATTCCCGCCGCCGCATACTGCATGCAGGCGGCGACCGCACCGGAGCCGAAATCACATCGGCCCTTGCGAGTGCCGTGTTGCAATGCCAGTCGATCACTTGCTTGACCGGAGTCGAAGCCCGACGGGTGTTGACGCTAGACGGACACGTCACAGGCGTTCATCTGCAAAAAGATGCCCAAGCAGAGGTATTGCGCACATCTCAGGTCGTTATGGCGACAGGCGGTTGCGGCGGTCTGTTTGGTGTCAGCACCAACCCTTCAGGTAATTTCGGCCAGGGTGTCATGATGGCCGCCCGCGCCGGGGCAGCGTTGCGCGATATGGAATTTGTCCAGTTTCATCCCACAGCGCTGGATGCCAAGCAGACACCACTGGCATTGGTCAGTGAAGCCGTCCGGGGCGAAGGCGCAATTCTGATTGACCAAACCGGCAAGCGCTTCATGTCGCATATTCCGGGGGCTGAACTGGCCCCGCGCGACGTGGTGGCTCGTGCCGTGCATCAGGTCATATTGGAAGGTGGGCGAGTGTTTCTTGATGCTCGTGCCGCGCTTGGTGCCGAATTTGTCCAGCGGTTCCCTGGCATCCATGCATTGTGCGCAGCAACCGGAATTGATCCGGCGCGCGATCCCATACCGATACTTCCGGCTGCGCATTACCACATGGGCGGTATCGCCGTTGATGAGTATGGAAGAAGCACTCTGTCAGGCCTTTGGGCCATAGGTGAATGCGCGGCCACTGGCCTGCATGGTGCCAATCGCCTTGCTAGCAATTCACTGCTAGAGGCGGTGGTGATGGGATGCCGCGCCGCAAATGATGTTGCCAAGGCAGAAATGAGAAACCTGTCATTTGTTCCTACAGTTACCGCTCTGCCTCGTTCTGACCCTAGCTCTGTCCGGCCTTTGGCTACAAAATTTCTGGGTTTGATCCGCGACGAGGTGGGATTGCGTCAAGTCATTTCAAAGTTGTCTCCGTTGGTCGAAACCGCTGCCTGCGCTTCTGACCCGGCACTAGTCGCGCTTTCGATCGCGGTCTTTGCCGATCTGCGCCGAGAATCGCGTGGCGGACATTACCGAAGTGACTTCCCTAATCCTGAGGCGAACGCGCAATCTCTTTTAATGACTCTGACCGAAGTACTTGCTCATGCGAGTTTGAACAGTCAGGAACCCTTTCTGAGGACTGCTTGAGAAATGACTATCATGCCCCTAGCCCCGTTGCCCCGAACGATGCTGGAGCCGGTGATCCGCCGCGCACTTGATGAAGATTTGGGCCTCGCCGGAGATGTCACCTCCTCGGCTGTTATTCCTTCGGATCATGTTTCCGAAGTTGTGGCTTGCGCGCGTCAATCCGGATGTATTTCCGGTCTGGATTGTGCTGAATTGGCTTGTGAGCTGATAGATCCGGCGATCAAAGTATTCCGCCATGTCGAGGATGGTGGGACAGTTGCGCCCGGCGCAGTGATCGCCACTTTCAAAGGGCCGTCGCGCAGTCTGCTGAATGCCGAACGTACGGCGCTCAACTTCTTGGGTCATCTATCGGGTATTGCAAGTGTGACTGCCGATATGGTTCGCCGCGTCGAAGGCACGCGTGCTGCCATCGTCTGTACCCGAAAAACAACGCCCGGTTTGCGGGCTTTAGAGAAATACGCTGTGCGATCAGGCGGCGGCATGAACCATCGCTACTCCCTAAGTGACGCGGTGCTGATCAAGGACAACCACATCGCCATAGCCGGGGGTGTCCGCCCGGCCTTGACGCGGGCCAAAGAGACAGTCGGTCATATGGTCAAGATCGAGATCGAGGTCGACACGCTGGAGCAGCTGGCCGAAGTTCTGAAAATCGGTGTTGATGCGGTGCTTCTGGATAACATGGATCCAAGAACCTTAAGCGAAGCTATAGGCATGATTGATGGTCAAGCCATTGCCGAAGCTTCAGGCGGGATAACCCCAGATAATGTGCGGGCTGTGGCGAACACCGGTGTTGATTTGATTTCTATGGGCTGGATCACCCACAGTGCACACTGCCTCGATATTGGTCTGGATTTTGTGCTCTAACAGCACCAAGAGTAAACCAACAGTTACGACGCTCATTGCCCAAATTGTCGAAATCAACGGCCTTTCCAAAAGATTGCCAACGGCAAGAGCATCGCGCGCACCATAGGAATCAAGGCAATCAAAAGGTGCGCGGCGGCGCAGCCTGCCTGTTCAGTCTTGTCACTCCGTTAGCCAGCTAAGCTGGGCAAGTTTTAAGTCGCATTCATTCGTCAGAGAGTTGGCGACCGAACCTTTCGTTCTCGCCCACACTCGATTTCTTATGCTGCTCAAATAAGCAGGCCATGACATCTCAATTCGGAGAAACCGCATCGTCGGCGTCATTGCCTCCGGACGTTTTTCCCTCATGGCCGAAGAAAGTCGGATCAGTCTCAAAATCAGGCGCAAGGAACTCGGACATCTGGTCAGGCCTGTCTGTTTCTATATTATATATCAATAATTTATCCGGCTTGTCCTTAAAAAATTCGGGCACCTCCTGATGATGCCGATCCCATTCTTCTGACCAATGATCAATTACCTGATCAACCGACTCGAAATTCATACCCTTACGATAACGCTCAGCATAAAACCCATTGCCATGGTTTCGGCGACTTGCAATCCACCTGTCTTTGTCTCGAGTGTTCAATATGAAATAGGAATTGGGATAATATGCCGCGAGTTGACGAAAATAACGGCAACCTTCAATCACGCGTGAGCCGCTCACCATCTGCATGTCGGTGTAGCCGACCCAACGGTCGATGCCATTGAGTGGCGCATAGCCATACTTAAGATTGTTAGCGAGCGCGCGGGCCAGATTGCCACGCTTGAAGTGAACCGTCGGAATGCCGTTGTTATCTAGAAAGGCGGAAATCGACCTTGTGCCGCACTTGTTGAAACCGACCTGAAATATCCGCCGCGTACGTCCTGCACGGGTGGAGAGATATTCAGGGGCTATTGATGATTGCGGCACGAAGGAAGGCTCCTACTCGGACTCTGCGGCGGCTTTCTGGTTCGCGCGCATGGCAACTGAAATAAGCTGACGGGCCGTATGCTCCGTCAGAGGTGTGGTTTGGCCAGCCATCATCAGGCGAGCAAAAAACGCGCGTTCAGGTTCTGACTCCAAAAGTTCCTTAAATCGCTTGTGCCGCCATTCGCAGGCCTTGTCATGAAGCTTCTTCAGTGTGGCATCTGATTTTAGCTCGGTAACCCGAGCAGCCCGTGCCAATTGGTAGCGGGAAATAGAGACGTCCTGATCGCTGTTAAAGTTGTAATCGACCCAATAATCCATGCCGATTTTCTCTTTGAAATGCACCCCACGTCCACGCGCACGTTTGAGCAGAAAGGAGTCCATCGCGCCCAAAGCATAATGGTTAAGCTGAACCCTCATGGTCGTATCTTGCGTATAGTTGGAAAATACCCGCTGGCGGCGATGATCGCCACCAAGCAAACGGCCTGATCCATCATACCAGCGCGCCTCATCCACGCGGGTCTGATCAGGCGAAATTGGCCGATGAATGCCTGGTTTACGGTAAATCCCGTTGTTGCGATAAAGCGTTTTGAACATCGAGGCGCGCCACGGCCAAAGGATGGGTTTGGGGGCGCACGAAGTGAACTGTTGGGTCACCGGCGCATCTTCAAAATAAACGATCCCTGCATTTCCGAATAGCCGCCAGGTGAGCGTGATCGCATCCGCCTCGGGGAGGCTATGGATGAGCGCGTTTAATGAGCCGTCGCCAATATGGATATTTACAAACTCATCAATATCGAGCGCCAGTATCCAGTCTGCTTCTTTCAATAGAGGATGTTTGGCGGCTTGTTTCATAGCCTGCCACTGTACGCTCTTATCGGGCTTGGCCTCATGGCTGACATGAGTGATTTGCCCCATCTCTTCGAGTCGGTGCAACATCAGATCGGTGCCATCCGCGCAATCATTTGAGAAGATCAGAAAATCAGTGAAACCAACCATCTGATGATGGGCGAGCCATTCCAACAGGAACGCGCCTTCATCTTTGACCGTCAGGATCGCTAGCTTTCGTGTCATTCTATTCCTTTGATCCGACGCTTCAGTCTGGTCATCCGCCAGACCGCATGTCATGTGGTGCTCATTGAGAATAACGGTTTTGCAGATGTTCTGAACTGCGAATTTCGCGTAGGAACGAAAAAAGTACGGCGCGGCATCATGTTGCCAACTTGGGCGATTTCCAACTCGGTGGTAGGTGGATCTAAAAGGCTGAGAGTGAACCGGATAGATGCACTTATTGTTCAATTAGCCGTCTTAGCCCGACAGCTCCGTTTGCAAGTGCAGATCGGCGGTAAGACTTCAGTGCTACCTGCAGATCGCCGAGTTCTGCATCACTCGCCTCTGAAATGCGGGTCAGGCTTGCCTCTAACCCATTGTCAGCAATCAGCATTGGTGGTCGGTAACAGGCCTCTGACCAGCGGTCCATGACGATCGGCACACAGAATCCACCCGAAGAGGACAGGGCAGATGTGATCTTGATCCGTTGATATTGTTCATAGTCAAATGGCATGAGCGGATGTATCACCTGAGCGCCCGCCAGTGCGTCAAAATACGCGGCATGCCCGACCTGCCCGCTGTTGTCCAAAGGCACGCACGTAAAGCGGGCGTCAAGCTTTCGGTCCTGGATCTCACTTTCAACCTTTGCGCGATCTCCGCCTCCTGACGGCAGGATGAAATGCAGATTCTGAAAGGCGTCCGGTCGATTGCCAAGAAGATCCAGCAGGCCAGGGTAATCACGTGTCCGCATGTTAACGTTGCCGGGGATCACGACCTGACGCGGCTGGCCCAACTTTGGTTCCGGATCATCGATCCAATAAAACGGCTCCAACGTCGCGATCCTGTCCATATGGGCTTTGCCCACCCGGCTGATCCATTCAGCCGTGACATGTGCACTCAGGCTGATGTAGCGCGCATTTGGCATCTGAAGCGTCTCGCGCAGGGGTACCATCTGGCTGAACTGATCCAGATTATGCAGGACCATGATCAATGGCTTCTTCACTCCATGCGCCCAGCTTGCCGCTTTTGGACGACTCAAAGAGGCCATGAGGACGAAGTCATGTTCGGCCGCTTCAATTGCTGCAATAGTTGACTTGATATGTTTTGGTGCATCCGCAGCCCGGTAATCCGGTGTGCTCAAAGGCACATACTCAACATCAAATTCCAATCCCGGCACCAAGGCCATGATATCTCCGCGCAGCTTTAAGATCCGGCGATGCAGAAAGATTCGTGGTCGGTACCCGTTGGCATTACAGGCGGCCACCAAGCTGGGGATGACTTCTTCATGGCGCGGTTCAAATTGTACAATTGCACAGCGCTTCATAGTTTCTTCCTGTTGCCTGGGTTGCCTCGGGCCCTCGTTTTCGGTTTGACCCTGTGGAAGTTGTCTATCGATAGCTACACTTGCCGTCTACATCCAACGCCGAACCGGTCGGCTCTTAGACCAGTTTGTTTGAGCGGAGGTATCCGGTGTGATGGTGTTTCCGATCGTTGCGGTTTCCTTCACTATTCTGATAAAAAGCGGGTTTTAGCACATCATAACAATCTGGGTCTGTAACTCCTTGGGTTTCGCGTAGTTGACTGGCGTGTGATTTGGGGAATAAGGGCTCAAGACGCGCTATATGTGCGCCAGCCAACCAATATAAGTCAGACATATTCACCGCTCGATTTCGAACCGTGAATCGCGCTAGCAAGGTCCGTTTGCTGGGTCGGGATTTGCCGCGGGGTTGCTCTATCAAAGCTTGGTCGTAATGGGTTTGGGTTTCTGCCGAACAGAAACGGTTTAAGCCCTATCTTCTGTCGATTTGAAGCGAAAGATGAGGCGGCATTGTCAAAACGTGAAGCGAGAAGTTTCCAATCTCTTAGTTTACAAGCGGGATCTCAATGCAATTTCTGCGCCTGCTATGTCGATTGCGAACTGCGATGCTGGTGGAAAATCAATGGTTTTTGGTTTTGGGTCCACTTGTTTCGATGCGGCGTTTGCCTGCGATGTTGTAGTAGGGGATCTGGTCCAGATCGCAGAGAAAGGTGCCTGGAGCGGCAACGGCTTTCACGTCGCTTGCGATGGGTTGGAAATCCGCACGGAAATGTGTGGTGCTTTTGACACAGATCACTGAATAGGATGTGGGATTCAGGCCGATATGGGTGAAATGAGCGCGGTCTAGGCATTGGTTGCGCACACTGGTGACGACCAAGTCTATCTTCGCGCCAGACTCTATCATCCTCAGAGCGGCCGTTTTGCCAAGCGTCGCGATGCCGCCTCCGTACATCTCACCTGAGTATCGGCAGATGCCATCTCCGATGGCCAGGACTTCGAACTTTGCCTCAACGGGGTGGTGCCCGGGCAGACCTGATTTTCCGCCGATGGCCAGGTTCAGTTTTGCGCCTTGGCCTGCACGATGCGCTTTCTCTGCGCTTTCGGCGTCGTGGAAGAGACCCATCAAAACTTCCTGCGCTTCCCCCTCGATCAAAGCGGCCAGAAGTCCGGTGGTATCGGATGTGCCGCCTGCGCCTGCGTTGTCCTGTACATCCGCTAACACGAGCGGTTTGTCGCGATGCGAACGACAGGCCAGAACGGCTTCGTCCAACGACAACATAGAGCAGTCCACATCGGGTTCTCGGGCCAGAAAAAGGTCGAAAATTTGATCTACTGCGGCGGTCGCTTGCGCGGCACTGGTCGCGTAGGCAACGCAGGACGGACCAGTATCGGGATAATCTGCCGCAGTAAAACCCAGCGCGATTTCTGCAAAGACATGGGTATGTTCGAACTGGGTGGGCAACTGATAAATCTCATCAAACGGTGCGGCCCAGGTGTATTGCGCATGCAATGGGATCAGATAGGGCACCTGCCGGAAGGCTTTGTGCAGCTTTTCTCCGGCCAGTAGCCTTTGCAGAACCGGTACGCATCGCGCACCGGTTTCGCCCATATCGAGGTGCGGGTACGTGCGGAAAATTGCCAGATAGTCCGCCTGCGAGATCATCTGGTCAGAGATATTGGCATGCAGGTCAAGGCTCGCCACGACCGGAACATCCCGCCCTACCAGATCACGTACTCGGCGCAACAGCTCTCCCTCACCATCGGCCAGGCTTTCAGTCACCATTGCACCGTGCAGGTCAAGATACACTCCGTCCAGCGGTCCCGCGCCGCGAAGGCCATCCAAGATCATAGTACATATCTTCTCGAACGCGTGATCCGTGACATGAGCGCTAGGTTCCGCCGCACACCACAGGATCGGGAAAAGCTCGAAACCTGCCTGGTTCGCGGCGGAAGAAAACCCGGCGATGGGTAGGTTCATACCTTTGGTGTCCGCGATGACACGCGGGCCATGCAACATTTCGGGCCATGAATCTGCCATCTCGAACTCTGGCAGACCCGCTTTGGTCGCTCCGAAGCAGTTGGTTTCGTGTTGAAATCCGGCAATGGCAATGCGTTTGGCTGTCATTCTAAAATTCCAGTTCTTTTCTGGATTTGGTGGTGCCGAACACAATCTGACCTCGCCGGATGGTTGCAACAATCGATGTGTCTAGCAGCCGTTCAGGATCATCTAGGGGATTGCGAGAAAGGATGGCGAAATCTGCCAGTTTTCCGGGCTCAATCGAACCGCGCTCATCTTCTTTAAACACTTGCCACGCCGCATCGATAGTTTGTGCCCGGAGCGCAGACAGTACGCTGACCCTTTCCTTTTCACCCAGTTGCCGGCCGGATGCAGTCAGTCGATTCACCGCGCAATGCGCCAGATGGATTGGCCGCGTTGGCGTAACCGACGCGTCATTGTGGATCGTATAGCGTACACCGTATCGTTCCGCAGTTGCGGCTGGCGAAATCCGTTCAGCGCGTTCCGGGCCGAGGAAGGTATCGTAATGTCGGTCCCCCCAGAAATGCACATGTGCTGAAAAGAAGCTGACAGTTATTCCAAGCCCCGCCATGCGGTCCAGTTGATCGTCGCGCAGAACCTGGCCGTGGATGATTGTATGGCGGTGATCGTCTCGCGGATGCGCTAACAAGGCCTTGTCCACCGCATCGATGAACATCTCGGCCCCGGCATCCCCGTTGCAATGGCAGTGGATCTGAAACCCCATAGCGTGTAGGCGGAGAACCTCGAAATCCATGTCGACCTGCGTGGCATAGATCATGCCACAGGGGTGATCGGGGTCCAGCGACTTGTGGTAGGGCGCAGACAGATAGGCAGTCTGTAACTGGAACGCGCCATCGGTAAACAGCTTTCGCGCACCCAGCGTAAAATTTGGGTTGCCGGGCCAGTTATCGTCGATCCAGCCCTGGCTCAGAGCCGGTTCCAGATCGGCAATTGGCAACAATTCCAAATCAATGCCGGGATCCTGATCGGCAGGAAGGCTGGCAAAGTGGTCGAGCATAACCTGCGATGCCCAAGCGTTCTGTGCATAAGTTACTCCGTGGGACAAATACTCATCACGGCAGGCGTTGAACCCTTGCCAGAACCTGTCCCGGTCGATCAGAAAATCAGTGTCGCCCATTTCGCCTATGGCCGACAGCCCTTCGACCAGCCCCGTCAGGGCGCCGGTATCGGGGTCGCGGCCATAACGCCCTCCGGCCGGGTCCGGGGTGTCGCGATTGACGCCATGCAGCTTCAGCGCCATCGAATTGGCCGCGCCGTTGTGACCCGAAGCATGCAGAACCCAGATTGGATGCGCCGTTGAGACATCATCCAGTTCGGCCCGGGTAGGCATGCGGCCTTCTGAAATGGCGGTGTTGTCGAACAAAACGCCCATCACCCAATCGCCCTCGGGCGTCTCTTCGGCCCGGCAGCGCAGCTTTTCCAAAGCTTGCGCCATATCCATACACGCGCCGCGCGGAGGTGATGCAAGATCAACCCGAAACAGCTGGATGAAGCCGGGATCTGGGAAGTGGCCGTGCGAGTCGATGAAGGCTGGGATCAGGGTCTGGCCAGCTAGGTCATATACACCCGCATCGGATGACATCTGCCGCCGCAGCGTTGCTTCGTCCCCCACCGCAATGATGACATCGTCCCGCACCAACACCGCCTCGGGTCGGGAATTGTCGGCGTCCATCGTCAGGATGGGACCGCCGAAATAGAGTGTTTCCCTCATCCTTTAGTGACCCGGAGCAGGCGCACCCGACAAGGGTGCGAGACAGCGCAGCCCGTGGCCCGCCGCAACCTCCCATTGCGGTGTCTGTGTGCAGATGTCTTTGGCAAACGGGCATCTTTCGCGGAACTCACAGCCCGACGGACGTTGCAAGAGGCTGGGCGGCTCACCTTTGAGCGCGATCCGTTCAAGGCGCGCATCGGGGTCCGGCTCGGGGTTGGCGCTGAGCAGGCAGCGGGTATAGGGGTGGCGCGGATCGTCGAAGATCGCCTCTGTCGTGCCTTCCTCGACCAGTCGACCCAGATACATAATGCCCATGCGGTCTGCCACGTGGCGCACCACGTTCAGGTTGTGGGTGATGACCACCATCGCCAGGCCCAGGCGTTCCCGCAGGTCATTGAGCAGGTTCAGCAGCTCACCCTGTACCGAGACATCCAGCCCCGCCGTTGGTTCATCCGCCAGGATCAGTTTCGGCTCCAGCGCCAAAGCGCGGGCAACACCAACCCGTCGTGCCTGGCCACCGGACAATTGATAGGGGTAGCGGTCCGCGAAATGCACCGGCAGGTTCACCATTTCCAGCAGACGCTTGGCTTCGGCATCCAGATCGCGATCTTTCATGCCCTGAATGCGATAGGGTTCCGTGATCAGGCTTCGAATTGTCAGGCGTGGTGACAAGCTGCCCACAGGGTCCTGAAACATCATCGCCATGTCCTTGCGCAGCGGACGCATTACCCGTTCCGGCGCGCCTCGTATCTCTTGCGTGTCAAACACGACCGAACCGGCCTGCGCCGGGGCCAGGCCCGCAATCGCACGGATGACAGTTGTCTTGCCCGAACCGCTTTCGCCGACAAGCGCATAGGTTTCGCCAGCTTCGACCTCAAAGCTGACGCCCGCCAGCACGTTGACCGGGCCATAGCTGGTTTGCAGGTCTTGGACATTCAGCAGGCTCATGTCACGGCCTCCTCATGGTTCAGCCAGCAGGCGGCGTGATGCCCTTCTTTCAGACGATCCAAGGGCGGAACGTCCGTTGCGCAGCGTGGCATCGCCTGATCGCAGCGGTCGCGGAAAATACAGCCGCCGGGCAGGTTGGCCAGATCGGGCACTTCGCCCGGAATAGTTGGCAGAACCCGCGCGCGTTCCTTGATATGGCCGGGATCGCAATCAATCAGACGGCGTGTGTAAGGGTGCTTGGGATTGTGAAAAATCTCGCGCACCTCGCCGCTTTCGACCACGGCGCCTGCGTACATTACCACTACGCGATCACAGAGTTCCGCGATCACACCCAGATGGTGCGAGATGAACAGGATGGCGCAATCGAACTCGCGCTGCAGCTCTTGCAAGCGCTCAATGATTTGCACCTCAAGCGTGGCGTCCAGCGCGGTGGTCGGCTCATCCGCGATCAGCAGGTCGGGTTCTGACATCAACGCCATGGCGATCGCGATCCGCTGTCGCATTCCGCCTGAAAACTCATGCGGGAACTGCTTTAGCCGTGCCTCTGGGTCCGGAATTCCGACAGCCCCCAGCATCTTTGCCGCATTGGCCAGTTTTTCCTGCTTACTAGCCTTGGACCGGTGCTGAATATCGACCATCTGCTGGCCAATGGTCAGAACCGGATTGTGGGTCTGCATCGGGTCCTGAAAGATGATTGAGATATCGGCCCCGCGCAGATCACTCATCCTGCGTTCAGGCACTTGCAACAGATCCTGCCCTTTAAAGCGTATTTCGCCTTGCCGGAACCGCGTGTTCGGTGCGGTCAGCCGCAGGATCGACGAGATCAAGGTTGATTTTCCGCAACCAGACTCACCGACAATGCCCACGATCTCACCTTTGCGGATGTCAAAGGTGAGATCCCGCAATGCCTTGAGATCTCCGCGTGCCGTTTCATAATCGACGCTGAGGTTCTCGATTTCCAGAAGAGTTTCGGTCATCGCTGTTTCCTCAGTTTGGGATCAACCACGTCGCGCAGGGATTCCCCTAAAAACGTAAAGCCCAGGGTTGCCAGAATGATCGGCAGACCGCCGCCCACCACCAGCCAAGGTGTCTGTCGGATCAGGGAATACCCGTCCTTCAGAAGTGCGCCCCAACTGGGGGTTGGGGGCTTCACGCCAAGCCCGAGAAAGGACAGCCCCGCCTCAAGCGCGATTACCGTCGGGATGTCCATAGCAGCCAGGACGGCCAAAACCCCCACGATATTTGGTAGCATGTGCACACCCAAGATGCGGGCCATGCTGGCCCCCATCGACCGCTCGGCCAGAATGAACTCGGAATTGCGCAACGTCAGGGTCTGCGTTCGCGCCACACGGCCATAGGTTGGGATCGAAGTCGCCATCACCACGAACACAACCGTTTGCAAACTGGGACCGACCAGGGCCACAACGGCCAGCGCGAACATCACGGTTGGGAAGGATCGGATGGTGTCAAAGAACAACATCAACAGGTTGTCGAGCCATTTTGGCCCATACCCCGCAATCATTCCCAAGGTTAGGCCAATTACCATCGCACCAAAGACCGCAGGCAAGGCGACTTTCAACGCAACCTGACCGCCGGCAATCACGCGGGAAAACGTATCGCGGCCAAGTTGGTCCGTACCCAGAAGGTGCTCGGCAGACGGGCCTTGCAACCGGGCTTTGATATCCATGGCCACGGGATCATAGGGCACAATCCAATAGGCGAAAATCGCACAGAAGACGATGGTGCCGACAATGACCAAACCAATCAGACCCAGAGGGTCGCGGGCGACGCCGACAATGATCTGACCAAGTTCAGAACGAGATTTTTCCATTTCGGCTTTCCTCAATGCGCTTGTCTAGCGCGTGGGTCGAGCCACGCATTGATCAGGTCCGCCAGTGCGGTCGACACGACGAACAAACCGGTTGAGATCAGAACCGAGCCCATGACAATCGGGTAATTGCGGGTGGTTATGCTGTCGATCACCAGCTTGCCCAGACCCGGGCGCGCGAACACTATTTCGGCGAATACGGCCGAGCTCAGCAGGAAACCCATGCCGACGCCGATCACCGTGACCACCGGAAGAATGGCGATACGCAAGGCATAAACCATCACCACGCGGCGCTCTGCGATACCGAAGGCTCGTGCGGTCCGAACGTGGTTTTCGCCTAAGACTTCCAACATCGAGGCGCGCACCAACCGCGCGATGTAGCCCACCCAGCTTAGCCCGATGGCAAAGGCGGGCAAAACGAGGTGATCAATGCGACCCCAGAAGCCTTCGCCCGCGCCGATGGCTGGAAACCACTGAAGATGCACGGCAAAGACCAATAGCGACAGAAGTGCTACGACAAAGGCGGGTGCTGCAACAAAACTGACCGAAATCGCCGCCGCAATTCGGTCGATCAGAGTGTTCGGATGGGCGGCGGCATATGCCCCAAGCGCAATTCCCAAGGTGGCGGACCACAGGATCGACGCAAAGATCAGTTCTAGAGTGTAGGGTAGCTGCTGAAACACGATATCTGTCACGGACCGGCCCGAGAATACGTCGATTCCCAGATCGCCACGGACCAGGTTTCCATAGAATATGACCAGCTGTTTCCAGATTGGTTGATCCAGCGCCAACGCAGCGGTGAGCTGGGCCTGAAGCTCAGGTGTTGCGCGTGGCCCCAACATGATCTGGACCGGGTCCCCGGGGACGGCGCGGATCATCAGGAACATGACGGTAACCGCCACGAACAGGATAAGCAGCGCTAGCCCGAAGCGGCGGGTTGCAAACTTCAACATGAAAAGCTGGCTCCTTGTGGATGGGTGGCGAGCTGTTTTGTCCGGCGGGCGTCAAACCCCGCCGGACATAGCCGACCTTGGGGAGGTCAGGTCGCCTTGCCGAAGTACCGCAGCAGTGCCAGACCGTCGGGTCTTAGCGCGGGGGTGACACGAGCCGAATGAATCACCGGTGTCGCCTCGTGGGTGATAAAGCGGTAGGCACCACTTTCTTCCATCAGATCCTGCGCCCGCTGATACATCTCAGCGCGTTTGGCCACATCCGCTTCCTTGAATGCCGAGTTGTGAATTTCGTCAAATTCAGCGTTGCTGAACCGCTCCCAGTTCCAGATGCCGACCTGTTCGGTGGTGAACCAGGCCGTCGCATAATATGGATCGGGGGTCATCGAGAAGCGGTTCAGAACCAGTTGCAGGTTCTCGTTGTCTCCGCTTGCCCAGAATGCACCGGATTCCAGTACGTTGACTTCGACCGTGATCCCGATCTGCGCCAGAGTTGCCTGAATGATCTGAGCCGTCGTGGTGAAAGTGGTCTTGTTCAGCGTGTCCAGCGTAAGCGTCACATTGGTCTCGCCAGATTCCGCCAGCAATTGCGCCGCTTTCTCGAAGTTTGCCGCCGGAGGGACCAGAGATTGCAGGCGGTGGCCCGCAAGGCCAGGTGCGATGATGCCTGTCGAGGGTTCAGCGGCTCCAAAATAGGCCGCCTCTAGGATGCTTGGTACGTCGACTGCATGTTGAATCGCCTGACGCAGTTTTGGGTTCTGAAGCTTGGGGTGATCCAGATTCATGCCCAACCAGACATAGAACAGTGAGGGTTTCTCGACCAAAGATCCGCCATTCGGAACACCGGCCCGATAGCGTTCGACCGATCCCAGCGAAACCCGAGTCATGTCCAGTTCGCCCGCCTCAAAGGCGATCTCGGCGGTGTTTTCGTCGTCGATCGGCAGGATTTCGATTGTGTCCCATGTTGGTGCGTCACCCTTCCAATCCGGGTTGCGCTTAAGCACGGTTTTTTCTTTGGGTGACCAGCTGTCCCGCAGATAAGGGCCGGATTCAGCGACCGGATCGGCCCCGATGCGGCCCCCTGCGGCCTCGACCGCAGCTTTCGAGACGATGTTGCCGGTTATGTAAGGCAGGGCGATCGACCAAATCGGAGCAAACGGCTCGTTGAGAACGATGGTACCTTCGCGTTCGCTGCTCACTTCGACATGGCTGAACGGACCCAAATCGGGCTTGTTCGGGCTTTCGGTCGCATCGTCCACGATGCGCTCCATGCTGAATTTCACGTCTTCAGCGGTCATCGCACCGAAGCCATTGGTGAAACCGATATCATCGCGTAGGGCGAACTTGATATGGGTCGGGTCAACCTGCTCGATCATCGCCGCCGCATCCAGCTGCCAACCCCATTCCTCGCCGGGCTTGTATTGGATCAACTTGTTGTAAATCGAGGCATGCACTTCTTCTTCGACAACACCGACGGAATGTGCGGGGTCCATGTTCTGGGCATCACCGTAGGCGCGCACCCGCAACACCCCGTCATCAGCGGCGAAGGCGCGATTGGCCCAGCTTGCAGGCAGCGCGGATGCCGCCCCAAGCGCAGTTGCCCCTTTCAAGAAGCCCCTGCGCCCGACATTTGCTTTTGTCCATTCGATTTTCATGATGTTCTCCCTTGGGTCAGATCGTTTACAGAAGCCTGCGCGGGATGGTTTCGTTCCATTCCTTTGTCAGAACTTCTGTTTTGTCCGCGCCTTCGGTGGCGCGCAGTTTTCGATGCAGATAGAAATTCTCGACGTCACAGGTCATCGCGTTTTCGGTGCTGATCTCGACCTGCCATTCGTCCCTCTCGAACGTGAAACGCCAGCCCGCCGTGAATTGCGCGGTCGCTGGGTCATCGGGATGGATCGCATAGCGCATGGCGACGTGGCTTCCGACGATCAGGCCGTGGCCGGGGTCCTGTGCTTTGCCGTAGTCGTCGAATGTCTCAAGTACGACGGTTCCGTCCGCTTCGATGCGCCGTTCGGATCGGCCCGACGGCGCGCGCAGCTCGGTGCTTTGCAAAGTCGGATAATCCTGCGCTGGTCCGGGATGTGCAGGATCAGCTTCCTCAGACATCGTCCGAACCGGCAAATACAGCGCCGAACCTTGCAGTTGCAACGTCACCTCTGCCGCTTCTGGCGCGGGCCAAACGATTGGCCAGTAAGCGGTAGACAGCGCAAGACGCAGGATATGACCGGGTTTCACGCGATGCGCGCACTCATTTAGTGCAATTTCCGCACTGTAAACTTGACCGGGAACCAACGCTACAGGGGTCTCGTGGCTCTTGTAGTGCGTCAGGTTCAGCGCCCGATAGGTGATCCGCTGAGAAACCCCATCCGGGGCGACATCACACAATCGCGCAATCAGTTGGGCTACCGGTCTGTCCACGGTGAAGGACAGTTTCAGTCGCGCCCGTCCAAGCAGTTCAAGCGGCTTGTCCAGCGGTGCCGTATCGAAACAAAGCGACAGTGCGTCATCGGCTGCTTGATCTTCGGCCAACTCATTGTCGATCCGCATGCCCGGGCAGAAATACCCGCCAGCCTGTCCGATATGGGCCGGATTCGATACGGCTGTCTCGGCCGTAGTGGCGACGTCGGAAAACCCACCCAATCCCAAATGCCAGACTTCATCGCTGACATTGGGCGACGGCCATTCTGTCTCGGCGATCCAGCGGCCCTGCCTGGGTTTGTTCTTTTTGCTCGGGCCAAAATGATCCTGCATATAGGTTCGGTAGGCGGGCAGGTCTTCGGCGCCATTCTGCTGCCCCTTCAGCCAGCGATCAAACCAGCCGATCACCTCGGAGTGGAAATCCCCAGCCTCTAGTTTCGAGATATGCGGATAGCGGTGCTCCCACGGTCCGATCAGCGCTTTTGACGGCACGGCCAGATTTGCTGCCAGCGCTGGCGGAGCGTTGACATATGCATCCGACCAACCCGTTATCGCAAGAACCGGAGCTTGAATCGCCGACCAATCCTCGCAAACCGAGCCATGTTTCCAGAACGCGCTGCGCGTTGGATGACGCAGCCAATCGGCTGCTGAGAATGGTACATTCTCAAGTCGGGCAAGCCAGTCTTCTCGCCAATCAGATCGCAGCTCGGGGTCTGCGGGCCGTGTCAAATAGGCGAACATCTGACTGCCCCAGTTGATATTGTCGCTTAACAGGCAGCCGCCCATGAAGTGTATGTCATCGGCGTACCGATCCACGGTCGAGGCGACACTGACCACCGCCTTGAGCTCGGGCGGATGGCGAAAGGCCAGCTGCAGCCCATTGAATCCTCCCCAGGAGATACCGATCATCCCAATGTTTCCGTCGCACCAGTTTTGTGCGGCGATCCAACTCAGAACGGCTTCACCATCGCGGAGTTCCTGTTCCGAATACTCGTCGTCGAACTGCCCCTCGCTATCACCGGTTCCGGCAATGTCGACGCGGATGCAGGCGTATCCTGCCTCGGCAAATACTGGATGAGTGGTTGCATCTCGCGGCGCAGTTCCATCCCGTTTGCGATAGGGGAGGTATTCCAGAATGGCGGGTGACGGCCCGGTTTCGGGCAACCAAATTCGTGCAGCCAGTTTCCGACCATCCGGCAGGGGGATCCAGGTGTTTTCGATGATTTTTGTGGACATTCGGAGCGAGGTCCCGTTGTTGCGTTTGGTACAGCCAACCCGCATTCCGAAAATTATTGAACTGAGCTACTTTACGCGCTTTTATTCAATCTTTAGCATTATAGCGTCAAAACGCGAAAGAAATGACGCTTATGTCCGAAAGTTTTTCCGCAAATTTACGGTCTTTGTGCGCCGAGCGAGGCAATATCTCGCAAGTCTGTCGAGAAATCGGCCTGAACAGGCAGCAGTTTAATCGCTACCTCAACGGCGAAAGCTTGCCATCAGCCCACAACCTGCGCCGTATCGCTCGGTATTTCGATCTGCCTGAGGCGCAGCTTTTTGCGCCTCGGACGGATTTTGAAGAAACATTGAAAGACTCGATCGTCCGTCGGAAAGAAACTCCTGCCAGCTTGTTTGTTAAGCCGTACAGTGATCAGGTGAAGAATCTCAGACGCTATGTGGGCTTCTATCATTCTTTCTTTTGCACCCCGTCTTGGCAGGGGCGCATTTTTTGTTCTCTGATCCGACTTAAGGAGGTGGATGGCGTGGTGACGATCCGCTCGCACGAAAACGCCACGTCCCCGGACAAAAGCGTTCGGCAGATTTCGCGCTACGAAGGGCTGGTTGCCCTGCGCGGTAACAGGATCTTCGCCACGGAACATGAATGCGGCAAGGAAGGAAGCATTGCGCAGACCATCCTTTATTCCGCGCATCGCCAACAGCTAAAATACTTGCGTGGCATGACAATGGGTGTGGCTTGGCGGCCGTTTCCACACCCTTATGCGGCGAAAACAATCTGGAAACGGCTTGATGAGCGCATTACCGCCCGTGAAGCGCTCACTGCCTGCGGTGTCTATTCAGAACAGAGTAAATCAATCGACCTGGCGGTCCGAAAGTACCTTTTGGGATCAGGCGATGCCCATTTTTCAGCGATACCAACAGAACTTGCCAATTGAGTGATGCATTTTGAAATCGCCGTTTAGTGGCGCCATTTTCGCACGGGGCGGATCCTGTTTGTAACTCAGAACCTTGTGACGACCGTCGCACCGATTGAGGTAAACTTATCCATCCCTATCAAGGCCTTGGGTGCGTCTTCCAGGCTGATTTTTTCCCCCACCAACCGCGCCGGATCCAACTTGCCATTTTTAATCATGTCGAGCATCGCGCCATAGCGATGCGCCTGCATCCCGTGCGAACCAAGCAATTCGATCTCTTGTCCTACGATCTTTGGCATGGGTACTGCTGGCGAAGCGTGCTCACCCAGCATCAGACCGACCTGAATGTGCTTGCCGCGCGGACGCAGGCAGAGGATTGAGTTGGTCATAGTGACGGGATGACCCAAAGCGTCGATTGACACATGGGAGCCGCCTTTGGTGATTTCGCGGATCGCTTCGGGAACATCAGCATCTGTACCGTTAATGGTCGCAACTGCACCCAGTTCTTGCGCAAGTTCGAGTCTGGCTTCGTCTAGATCAACCCCGATGACATTGGCCCCGACGGCGGCAGCAATCATAACGGCTGACAGACCGACCCCACCGCAGCCATGTACGGCAACCCATTGACCGGCCGAGACCCTTCCTTGATCGACGATCGCGCGGAATGAAGTGGCAAACCTGCAGCCAAGGCTGGCGGCGGTTGCAAATTCCATGGTTTCAGGCAGCGCGACCAAATTAAGGTCAGCCTGATGAATTGGTACATATTCCGCGAAACTGCCCCAATGGGTAAAGCCGGGTTGCTCTTGATACAGACAGGTTTGCTGATGCCCTGCGTGACATTCGCTGCACGTTCCGCAGCCGCAGACGAAAGGCACGGTTACCTTGTCGCCAACTTTCCAGTTCTTTACATCCCGTCCGACGGCTTCGACCACGCCAGCCAACTCATGACCGGGTATGTGAGGCAGCTCGATATCACTGTCATGCCCCATCCACCCGTGCCAATCGCTACGACAAACGCCGGTGGCTTCGACCTTCAGAACAACGCCATGAGTATCGGGTGCAGGGTCGTCGACTGTGACAACCTTGGGGGTTTGTTGGAACTTCTCGAACAGGACAGCCTTCATAGTGTGCTCTTTCATTTTTTCGAAAAGTTGTGTGAACCTAAACCAACTCAGCCGAACTGATCCAGCCTTAGGGATGAACCCAGGTTGTGGCATTTTAGCACTATTTTAACCAAATCCAGTTTTAGACAAATTTAAGAAATCCACTCTCCTTAAACTTGCGCATATCTTTCTTTAGGTGGTGATGGGGAAATTCCCAAAAGCAATGTGTTGCTTTTGGGTGCAGCTCTTCTTTGCCTTCTGTGCTGGTGAATTGGGTTGTAGGGTCTCAAGGTGTCAAAGTTTTCAAACCTGCTGTTTGCGCTTTCTATTTTTCTATTTAATTCAACACCTTTGCTTGCCGCGCCGACCGCAGATTCAATTGTTGGAGACACTGTTAACAACCCTGTGACTGGTCTGGATACGACAGTCACCGCACTGATCGTGGATCCCGCTTCAACACCTACAGCCGGGACGACGGCTTTTGTTGAGACGGCGGATGGCTATGTGTTTCTCGTCAAAGATGCCGGCGATACAATTTACAACTCCGACAATCCCCCACTGGCATTTGAGATTGTATCCATAACGGGAACAACGGCTCAGATCAGTAATTCTGGTGCGACCGGAACGGCCAGCTTGTCCACTCAGCTGACCCTGTCTCAGTACAACAGCAACTTCAACAGTTCGGGTACTCCTGGCTCTGTCACCCCGCCGGTGAACGTCTCCGGACCTAACGGTGTGAGCCAGGTCGTTTACGGGCGAGATGGCAGCAATGGGCGCGATGGTGCGCTTGTTGTGCCACCAAGTTCAGGTGGAAACGGTGCCGATGGCCCAACCCAGACACAAACCCTGAGCGGGAATGTCAACGCAACCAGCAATGTTGGTTGGCAAGTGGGTAGCGTTGGCGGTGACGGTGGTCAGGGCGGCGACTCGTATCTGAGCTTTTGGGACGGGCGCGATGGCGGCGACGGCGGGGAAGGCGGCACGGTAAACGCAACACAATCCTCCAGCAGCACGATCCAGACATCGGGCGACGGCTATGACGGTATATTTGCGTTCAGCCGCAGCGGCGAGGCTGGTGATGGTGGCAGCGGCTTCGCGGCTCCGGGTGGGGGCACCGGTGGCCACTCGGCAGATGGTGGCGATGTAACCGTTACGCAGCGGGGTGACATTTCTACGTCCGGCGACTCGGCTGATGGCATCTATGCGCTGAGCGTTTCGAACAATGGCGGTAATGGTGGGTCACAATGGGGGCTGGTTGGCTCGTCCGGTAACGGAGGCTATGGCGGTAGCGGTGGCACCGTAACGGTAAACACGGCCTCAAGCGGTAGCATCTTGACGACCGGCGACTATGCGAACGGGATTTACGCCCAATCCATCGGCGGTTCGGGGGGGTCAGCGGGGACAAGTGGCAATTTGTTGGTTTCGCTCATTGGCGGGGCCGATAATGGCGGAAATGGAGGCAGGGTTAACGTCTCGCATGGTGGCGCGATTGAAACACAAGGTGATTTCGCGCGCGGTATTGTAGCCCAGTCCATCGGCGGCGGCGGCGGTTCGGGCGGAACTGCAGGCGGCCTGGTATCCCTTTCTCTTGGTGGCGTGGGCTCGAACGGCGGTAGCGGGGACGCGGTGAATGTCACTGTGCAAGGTTCGGGAAGCATCCTGACTTCGGGCATTGGGGCTGACGGTGTCATGGCGCAATCCATCGGCGGCAGCGGCGGAACCGGTGCAAATTCATATGGGCTTGTTGCGATTGGTGGCACAGGATCTCGGGGCGGAACGGGCGCTGCGGTGAGCGTCAGCAACTACGGGCGTATTGTAACCGAAGACGACAACGCCCGCGGGATTATCGCGCAATCCATCGGCGGCGGTGGCGGTGACGGCGGCTCGTCCGGTGGAATGGTCTCGGTCGGTGGCAATGGCAGCGGCGGTGGCAGCGGGTCCACAGTGACAATCGTGAATGACGGGATCATCACCACCTCGGGTGATGATGCGATGGGTATTCTGGCCCAGTCGATTGGTGGCGGTGGCGGCAATGGTGGTTCGTCTGGTTCGGTAGGCGCGTTTGTCGGGGTAGCCATCGGTGGTGATGGCGGGGCCGGAGGGACCGGTGGCAATGTCAACGTAACCTTATCCAACACCGATGGCAGCCAGCCATCGGCTATCCGGACTTCGGGCGCGCGCTCGGCAGGTGTATTTGCACAATCTGTCGGCGGCGGTGGTGGCAACGGTGGCGGAGCGGTCTCGGTTGCGGTTGGCGCATTTGGCGCGGCATCGGTCTCGGTTGGTGGGTCCGCTGGCAATGGTGGCAACGGTGGGACGGTCACACTTAGCGGCAGCGGTTCAGCTTCGGTGCAGACCGGAGGCGACGACTCGGTTGGGGTGATGCTGCAATCTGTTGGCGGTGGCGGCGGCAATGGTGGCTATGCGGTATCTGTCGCAGCCTCTGGAGGTCCGGTATCGGGTTCGCTGGCTGTTGGGGTTGGCGGTGACGGTGGTACGGGCGGCACGGGTGGTCCGGTCACGGTTGGCCAGTTCGATGGTAGTGGCGTCGCAATAGCAGCTGGGTTTGAAGGCACTGTCGTCACGACCGGAAACCGGTCGACAGGTATGCTGTTTCAGTCCGTCGGCGGTGGTGGTGGCAATGGTGGATTGGCGGTCGCCGCGACCGGAGGCGCTTCGGCTCTGTTTTCGGGCAACGTATCAGTCGGAATTGGTGGCAAGGCCGGCAGTGCGGGCAATGGTGGACTTGTTCAGGTCTATACCAATGCTGACGTGACCACGACTGGCACAAGCTCCAGCGCGATCATCGCGCAATCCGTGGGTGGCGGTGGCGGTAATGGTGGTGGAAGCATCGCGGCCGGTATCAGCGCAAGCGGAGGCGCTGCGGTCGGGATCAACGTCGGTGTCGGCGGAGATGGTGGTGGTGCCGGTATCGGTGGCAACGTCACTTTGCGCGCCGGTGGGACCTCAATCGAAACCAGTGGCGCATTCTCCAGCGGTGTCGTTGCGCAATCCGTTGGCGGCGGCGGTGGTAATGGTGGATATGCCATCGGTGCCAGCGCCGATATTGCGGGCGGCGCTGCCGGGTCCATCAGTGTAGGCCTCGGCGGCAAAGCTGGCGGTGGAGGTGCGGGCGGCACAGTGACGGCCGAAGTTGATGCGGATGTCACCACCCGTGGGGATGATGCCGGTGCGGTCGTGGTTCAATCCATCGGCGGTGGCGGTGGCAATGGCGGCTTCAGCGTCGCTGCTGGCTTGGCGGCCGGCGGTGGCGGTGCCGGAACGATTGGAGTCGGTCTTGGCGGCGACGGAGGCAGCGGCGGCATAGGCGGTACGGTAACCGGCGTGCGCGTCAACGGCGACGTTCGGACCGAAGGTGCACGCTCGACGGCTGTCGTTATTCAATCCATCGGCGGTGGCGGTGGTAATGGTGGTTTCAATGTCACTGCCGGAGTGGCAGCGGCAGGAGCCGGTGCTGGGTCAATTGGCGTCGGGCTCGGCGGCAACGGCGATACAGGCGGCAATGGCGGCGTGGTTGAAGGCCAGGTTGCAGGAAACGTCACAACAGTGTCCGAAGGTTCAGGCGGCGTAGTTTTCCAATCCATCGGCGGCGGTGGTGGCAATGGTGGCTTCAACGTGACGGCCGGTGTTGCTGGTGCGGGGGCAGGTGGCGGTGCCGTCACCGTAGGCCTTGGTGGCGACGGCTCAGGAGGTGGAATCGGTCAATCGGTGACCGGTCGAGTCACAGGCACCGTAAGCACCGGTGGCGCGGACTCAACTGCCGTTCTGGCACAGTCCGTTGGCGGCGGCGGTGGCAATGGTGCTTTTAATGTTAGCGCGTCACTTGCAGGGGCTGGGGTTGCGAGCGGTGCAGTTTCAGTTGGCCTTGGCGGCGACGCAGGTACGGGCTCGACGGGTGGCACAGTCAATCTGACGATTACAAATACGATTGTAACTGTCGGGGACCGTTCTTCAGGCGTCGTCGCCCAATCCATCGGCGGTGGTGGCGGCAATGGTGGGTTTAATATCTCGGGGACTGGGGCCGGTGCAGGTACTGCAAGCGGTGCGGTCAGCGTCGGGCTTGGTGGAACGGGCGCAGGTGGCGGTAATGGCGGGTCGGTTACGCTAAGATCCAGTGGGACAATTCTGACGCAAGGCGACTCGGCCGCTGCATTCCTCGCACAGTCCATCGGCGGTGGCGGCGGTAACGGAGGTTTCAACGTCAGCGCATCGGTTCAGGGTTCGGGCACCGCTGGGGCGGGCGTTTCGGTCGGCTTGGGCGGCGACGGCGGCGGAGGTGGTGATGGGAGCACGGTAATTGCTACGTCGAACAACGCGGTCGAAACCCGGGGGGATCAATCCTCGGGCGTGGTTGCGCAGTCCATCGGCGGCGGTGGCGGCAATGGTGGGTTCAACGTAGCCCCGGTCTTGTCGGGTGCAGGAACAGCCAGTGGCGCGGTGAGTGTCGGCCTCGGCGGTTCGGGCGATACTGGCGGCAATGGCGGCACCGTCACGCTGACTTCGAACGGTACCATCCTGACGGATGGCTTTGCTTCAAGCGGGTTTGTTTCGCAGTCTCTTGGCGGCGGCGGTGGTAACGGAGGGTTCAACGTTTCGCCAACCGTTTCGGGGGCTGGAACGGGTGCGGCATCGGTTTCGGTCGGGTTGGGCGGCTCAGGATCTGCCGGGGGTGATGGCAGTCTGGTAACGGCCAGCACAACAGCAAACGTGGTGACCCGAGGGGATGCTTCGGTGGGTGTCCTCGCGCAGTCCGTCGGTGGCGGCGGTGGTAATGGTGGCTTCAATGTCTCACCGGCTTTGGCTGGGGCCGGCACCGGATCGGGCGCGATCAGCGTTGGCCTGGGTGGGTCCGGTGGCAGCGGCGGCACGGGGGGTGTTGTTGGCCTGACGGTTGCCAATAGTGTTCAAACCGAAGGTGCGCAGTCCAGCGCAGTTGTGGCGCAATCCATCGGCGGCGGCGGCGGCAATGGCGGGTTCAACGTTTCCGCTTCCGTCGGTGGCGCAGGTACGGGTTCTGGTGCTGCGGCAGTTGGCTTGGGCGGTCGTGGAACTGGCGGCGGTGACGCCTCGGCGGTCACGGCGAATGTAACCGGGAATCTGATCACGCAAGGTGAAACCTCCAGCGGTCTCTTGGCACAATCTGTCGGCGGTGGCGGCGGTAATGGTGGCATGAACGTCTCGGTTGCAGTGGCCGCGGCGGGCACTGGCTCGGGTGGGGCATCCGTGGGTCTTGGTGGCGCGTCCGGCACCGGCGGCAACGGAGGCACAGTTGAAGCCACATTGAACGGCAACGTCTCGACACAAGGCGATGAATCCGGCGGGGTGATCGTGCAAAGCCTTGGCGGCGGTGGTGGCAATGGAGGCATGAATGTTTCCGCCACAGTCACTGTCGCAGGAACCGGCAGCGGTGGTGCGTCTGTTGGTCTTGGTGGCAGCGGTGGCGACGGGGGCGACGCGGATACTGCCGAAGGCACGATCGTTGGCAATGTTACCACTACCGGTGACAATTCTGGCGGCGTCTTGGTGCAATCTGCTGCGGGTGGCGGTGGCAATGGTGGGCTGAATGTATCAGCCGCCGTGAACATCTCGGGCACCGGAGGCGGCGCCGTTGGGGTTGGCATCGGTGGCTCGGGTGGAGATGGCGGTGCTGCGAGCTCGGCGACGGGGTCGGTCACCGGCGATGTCACTACAAGTGGTGAGAACGCGACGGGCGTTCTGGTCCAATCCGTTGGCGGCGGCGGCGGTAGTGGCGGCGTCAACATCTCGGGCGCTCTGAGCATCGCACGCACTGGATCGGGTGCGGCAGGTATCGGCGTGGGCGGCTTCGGCGGCAGTGGCGGGACCAGCGGGGTAGTCGACAACACGTTCTCGGGCAATGTGAGCACCTCGGGTCCGCGGTCGGCAGGTATTATCGCACAAAGCCTTGGCGGAGGTGGCGGCAATGGCGCCACAAACATTTCCGGGGCCATTTCTGTAGCCAGCAACTATTCCGGCGGTTTGGGGATCGGCGTCGGCGGCTTTGGCGGGGACGGTGGTGCGGCAGATAACGTCACGCAGCGGGTCACCGGAGATGTCATGACAACCGGTGATGACTCGGTCGGCATTCTGACGCAAAGCCTCGGCGGCGGTGGTGGCAACGGCGGCACCAACATCTCGGCAGCGTTGTCTCTGTCCCGATCAGCCAATGCGGCGGTCGGCATCGGTGTGGGCGGCTTTGGCGGCGGCGGCGCTGATGCCGGAGCGTTGGTGCAATCGACAATCAACGGCGGAGTGACCACGACCGGCGATCGCAGCACCGGGATCCTGACACAGAGCCTTGGCGGCGGTGGTGGCAACGGCGGCACTAATATCTCGGCCTCGTTGGGTATCAGCCAGGAAAATGGCGGCTCGGTCAGTCTGGGCGTTGGCGGCTTCGGTGGCGGGGCGGGTAACGCTGGTGAAGTGAACAGCACATTGCGCTCAAGAACGGACAGCAGTGGCACAACTTCGGTGGTAACCACTGGCGTAGACAGTATTGGTGTCATAGCCCAGTCGGTCGGCGGCGGCGGCGGTAACGGCGGTCTGAACGTTTCTGGCGCTGTCAATCTCACCGGCAAATCCGGTGCAGCGGTTGCCCTGGGACTTGGTGGCTTTGGTGGCGGTGGTGGCAATGCCGATGCGGTCACGTTGGATGTTCAAAGCGATGTAGTGACGGCGGGTGACGGATCGCATGGTCTGTTTGCGCAAAGCCTTGGTGGCGGTGGCGGCACCGGGGGCGTGAATATTTCGGGCACTCTGGCGCTGACCAAACCATCGGGGTCGGACACGATCTTTTCGGTTTCAGCGGGTGTTGGCGGCTTTGGCGGGGCCGGTGGTGATGCAAGCGATGTCGATCTGGACTATACCGGCAATGTACAGGCCGTACCGATGGTCGAGCAATCGGATGGCACTTTCGCCGTTGATGAAAGCAAAGGGGCCAGTGGCATCATTGCCCAGTCGCTTGGTGGCGGTGGCGGTGACGGCGGCACGAACGTCTCGGGTGGCCTCGCGATAAGCGGCAAACCCGGCGCAGGCCAGACAGATAGCAGCAAATCCTACGCGGTTGTCGTGGGCGTCGGGGGCTTTGGTGGCGGCGGTGGAGACGCCGGGAATGTTGATGTGAACATCGGCGCAGGCAGCACCATCACAGCTCACGGCACTGGCCAATCCGGCCTGCTGGCCCAATCCGTCGGCGGCGGCGGTGGCAACGGTGGTCTGAACGTGTCAGGCGGGATCGTATCCGACAGCTCTCTGATCGTGGGCGTCGGTGGTTTCGCAGGAGATGGCGGCCAGGCCGGAGACGTCACGGTCACCTCGCAAGCGGATATTACGGTTACAACGAACCCGGACGATATATCGATCCCCAACACAACGACCTTCGAAGACAAACTGCGCGATTTCCTGGGCGACTCGATCGTAGATGAGACCGAGGAATTGGCGTCGAACTTCGGGTTGGAACGCCTGTTCATCGACATGGGTGTCTTCAACGAAGAAAAACCCGATACCGATGGCTCGGCGGGTCTGCTGGCACAGTCCATCGGCGGAGGCGGCGGCAATGGCGGTCTGAATGTCTCGGGCGGTATTGCGCTCAGCAAAGATGGCAAGATCCCTTCGGTTACGTTTGGCGTCGGAGGCTTTGGCGGTGACGGCAATGTCTCGGGCAATGTGGGCGTCAATCACGCGGGAACTGTGTCAGTCGCCGGCAACTGGAAACATGGAGTTTTGGCCCAGTCGATCGCAGGCGGCGGTGGCAACGGTGCTTTGAACGTGACCGGGCAGCTGAACTATGGCGACTCCAACAACTCGGACGGCAAAACGGATCTGAGCATTGTGGGCGGCCTTGGCGGCCACGGAGGTACTGGTGCGGATGCGGGTGACGTGTCGGTCACTCAGACCGGCAACATCGCAACAAATGGCTATCACGCGCGCGGAATCTTTGCCCAGAGCATCGGCGGCGGCGGTGGCACTGGCGGCATCAATGCAACCTTTGTTGGTACTAAGGACAGCTCACCGATCGCGATGGGGATCGGCGGCTTTGGCGGCGGTGGCGGCGATGCGGGTGACGTGACCGTCGCGCGTGGCACAGCGGCCCTTGCTGCGGGGACAATCACGACCGATGGCGTTGGATCACACGGTATCGAGGCGTCGAGCATTGGCGGCGGCGGCGGCGATGCCGGGATCAACGCAGTTGTGGGTATCAGCAAGACCACCGGCAATCAAAGTAACGGCGGCACCGGCGATTCCACGGATCGCAAGACACCGACCAATACCGGCGTCGATGACTCGGTCATCGCCAACTACAACGCGGTTTTGGATGAGCTTGAAGGCAAGGTGAACCCTGCAGATTCCTCGGGCAACAAAACCGGAGTGTCGGCGGTGGTTGCCATCGGTGGCGATGCAGGTACGGCAGGGGACGGTGGCGAGGTCGATGTTGACCACTATGGTGATATCGTCACCTTGCAAGATGGCAGCCACGGTGTGTTTGGGCAATCCATCGGCGGTGGCGGCGGCAACGCCGCCTTGAACCTCGGCATGACCTATGAGCTTGCCTCCGACGCGACCAACAAAGGCTTTGGCTTGGCTATTGGCGGCGGCACGGGTGAGGGCGGCATCGGTGGTTCGGTGGATGTGCGCAATACAGGCGACATCGCGACCTCGGGCGCAGATTCCCATGGTCTGTTTGCGCAGTCCGTTGGCGGCGGCGGCGGCAATGCTGGCTACAATTCGGCATCGACGTCGGTTGATGGCGGCAATGTAAACATCCAGATCGGCCGCACGGGTGGAACCGGGGGCAGCGGCGGGGACGTCTATGCCAGCTCGAACGGCGCGATCAGCACGACGGGCAACCGGTCTTATGGCTTCTTTGCACAGTCCATCGGCAATGGCGGGGGTAACTCGTCATCAACTTCGGTCAGCATCGGCACCCCGAAATCCGGCGACAGCAAAGGCAACAAAGCCAGCCTGTCAGTCGGGCTTGAAGGCGGTACGGGTGGCGCGGCAGGCGATGTGACTTCTGTGGTGGCGGGCACCGTCGTCACGCAGGGCGATGACGCACATGGCGTATTTGCGCAGTCAGTTGGCGGCGGCGGAGGCAATGGCGGTAAGGCCAGCAACTCGGCTGGCAAGGGCACGTCAATTGCCTTGTCCATCGGTGGTACCGGCGGCACCGGAGGCGTTGGTGGCACGGTGGACGTGACCAACACTGCCCAGATCGCAACGTTCGGAGATCGCTCGATTGGGCTGATGGCGCAATCCATCGGTGGCGCAGGCGGAACTGGCGGCATGGTACAGGCCGGACAATCGAACCTCGATACCATCAAAGCTGTGGTCAACCCGTCCACAGTCGGCACCACAGCATCGATCAACATAGGCGGTACAGGTGGGGACGGTATGACCTCGGACATCGTGACCGTTGTGAGCGACGGAATAATCAGCACAGCAGGCACCATGGCCCATGGTATCTTTGCGCAGTCCGTCGGAGGCGGCGGCGGCATGGGTGGTGTCGTGGAAAACCGCATCATCAGCCTGCGTAAAGAGATTGGAAACACCGCGACATTATCCATCGGCGGCAACGGCGGCTCGGGTGCGATGTCGGCGGCGGTATCTGTGACCAACCGGGACGTGATCCTGACCACGGGCGACAAGTCGGTGGGTATCTACGCGCAATCGGTCGGTGGTGGCGGTGGTGATGCACAGCAGGTTCGAAACATTATTCTGGGCCGGTCCTCGGAGGGGTCTACGACAAACGCGATCCTTATTGGTGGCACCGGCGGCACCGGTGGTTCTGGCAGTACAACCACTGTTGTGAACGAAGCCGATGGTACGATCGTGACCAGCGGAGCGGAAAGCCACGGTATCTTCGCGCAGTCTGTCGGCGGTGGCGGCGGCAATGGCGGATCGACAATCTCGGTTGATGGTCGCTATGGCGGGGCCGAGGCGAGCACTCGGCGGGCGTTGCAGTTTGGCCTGGGTGGCTCGGGTGGTTCCGGTGGAACCGGAGGCAACGTGGCCGTCACAAATGCGGGCACGATCATCACCATTGGTGCAGGTGCGCATGGCATCTTTGCTCAATCCGTTGGTGGCGGCGGCGGCAATGGTGGGAGTTCGATTACTGGGACGCTGCGGCTAAAGACTGGGGACAACAGCTCTCCGACCGCGCAGTTGAACATCGGTGGTTCGGGTGGCAGTGGCAATGCTGCCGGAAACTCGGTTGTCACCAATACCGGCGACATCCGCGTTGATGGCGAAGGGGCCTACGGTATCTTCGCGCAATCCGTTGGTGGGGGCGGCGGTAACGGTGGTTTGGCCGTCGCGATGGATGTGAACGACCTCAAAAACACCATGACCGGCCAGTCATACTCGAAGATCGCCATTGGCGGTTCTGGTGGCGACGGTGCGGATGGTGGAGATGTCACGGTCAACCATACCGGTACGATTGTCGTGAACGCTGAAAACGGGTTCGGTATCTATGCCCAATCCGTAGGTGGCGGCGGCGGTAATGCGGGATATTCGGTATCGTCGCCCTTGGTCTCGGCGCTGGACTACACGATCTCTCATGTGTTGGGCGCGCGAGAAGGGACCACCGGATCGGTGGGAACCGCGACTGTCAATTCAACCGGTGACATTCTGGTGAATGGTGCAGGCAGCGAGGCCATCTTCGCACAATCCGTCAATGGCGGCGGCGGCAACTCCGAAACATCGGTCGACTTTACGACCGCGACGGCAAGCGCGGGTGGAACCGGCACTGTTTATATCAGTGACATCTCGCTGGGCGGTGATGATGTTTCGGGCACGGCGGGCAGCCAGGTTGCCCAGTCGCACGTCGGTAACATAGCGACCACCAGTGACCGCTCGACAGGTCTGATGCTGCAGAGTGTTGGCGGCGGTGGTGGCACATCGGCCAACAACATCAGCCTTCAGGATGGCGACGGTATCGAGATTGATGCGCGCCTGGGCGCGATTGATACGAATGATGCAGCAGGTGGCGATGTGTTCGGCAGCCGGACTGGCGATGTCGGCACTGATGGTGCGTTTTCCTCGGCAGGTACGGCGCAATCTATTGGCGGCGGCGGCGGTAAGCTGGTGCTCAACAGCACGGGCACGGCTGATACCAACAGGTTTGCTTCGGTAATCCTGGGGTCCGATCCAAGCTTCCGCAACAGCGGCGGTGATATCGATCTTGATCTGAATGGAGATGTCTTCACCAGCGGTGACCGGTCCTTTGGCCAAAGCGTTCAAAGCATCGGCGCGGGTGGTGGTGAAGCTGTCGTTGCTGGTCTTGGAGGCGTCGATGTGACCCTCGGGGCTCAGGACGATTCAACTGGAGATGGCGGCAACGTCGATTTCACCAATACCGGTGACGTAAACACAAGTGGTACCGGATCGCATGCGTTCGTGATCCAGAGCATCGGCGGCGGCGGTGGTCTTGTCACGACAGACCTGGACCCCAGCCAGGTGACCGTAAATCTGTCAGCAGCGAATGGCGGGGACGGCGGGGACATTCTGTTCTTGCAAACTGGTAACACGGTCACCAGTGGAGAGAACGCGATCGGTGTCGCCGCGCAGTCGTTGGGTGGCGGCGGCGGCATCGTCGATTCCATATTCCGGGGTGCCGCAGGTGGCGCCGGGTCGGGCGGTGCTATCGACATGACCCTGACCGGCAATGTCTTGTCGGTCGGCGACGGTGGCATTGGTGTCTTTGCACAATCCGAAGGCCGTGACGGTGCAGACGCCATTATGCTTGGGTTCGATGGTGTTGTCATGGGCGGCACCGGGCAAGCGAACTCGGTTGCCTCGATCATTGTCGAAGGAGGTACCGACAACACGCTGACCCTATCAGAAGACACGGTGCTGATCGCGGGCAATAACCAACTGGTGAACGGCGGCGATGGCAATGAACAAATCACGCTGTCCGGACGCGCGCTTGGGAACCTGAACCTTGGTGACGGGACGAATGGCCTGACCGTGGAAGATGGTGCAACCTTCTATGCATTGGATACCGTGAATCTGGGCGACGCCGGGCTCATGCAGGTGGATGGCAACTTGGTTCTGGGCGCAAATTGGGGTGTCGACGGAGGCCTGACGGCTGCTGTTCAAGCGGATGATTTTTCCTTCACCGAAAATGTCAGCCAGACCACGAACGTGACCGGAAGTCTGGCCTTTGGCGGCACTGCGACTTCAACGTTCGACGTGTATTTCCGAACCACTGGCATATCGGGTGGAGACAGCGATCTGATCAATGTCACCGGGGATGCCACCATTGGTGGTACATTGGTGCCGCGGTTGAACACGCTCGAACGCGCATTGCCGCTTGTCATCATCAATCCCGATGGAACGGCCGCAGATGCTGGCACGACCATCCAGGACACTGTGGTTCTTGATTACTCCATTGGTTTGAACGGGGCGACGTCGGACGGCAGTTCGATCGATCTGGTGATCACACCAGACTATTCGACGCCTAGGATGAACTCCAACCAGACCGCGATCGGTGACTATATCAATGATGTCCTGAACGGGCGGGGAACGTCCGAACAGGGCGAGCTTTTGGCGCTGATCGGGAACATGCAATCCGAGGCCGATGTGATCGCGGCCATTGAGAGCTTGTCGACAGCGGACTACGCCGCAGATGCGGTGGATGCGTATTTTGGCACGCGGGTATTCGCGGATACGCTGCAAAACTGCGAACGCTACACCAATTATCAAGCCGGGGATGATCCGCGTAACTGTATCTGGTTTACCGGCGGCCGCTATTTCTTCGACCGCGAGCAGACCGGGATTTACAACGATCTGAACGTCAATAACACCAATTGGTCGGCGGGTGTCCGTCTACCGGTGGGGGATGAGTTGTATGCAGGGTTTGCCTTGGGCTACGATCAGATCAGCCTGCAGAACGGATCGCAATACAATGCATCCGGCGATCGGTTTAATCTGGGTGCATCGCTGACCAAATACACAGGCGCGTGGGAGTTTGCGGCCATGCTGTCGGCAGGTTGGTCAAACTACGATACAAGCCGTGCAGGTGGGATCCGGGGCGTTTTGCCCAATGGCACTATTGTGGACACCGTTGGTGTCAGCGAGATCAAGCACAAGATGAACCACCAGAACCTGCGGCTCAGCCTGGCGTATGATCAAAGACTTGGCGCTGGTGGAGCGTACCTGCGCCCCGAACTGGCCGTCGATGCGACGCGGTTGGCGACGGAAAGCAATGGCGATGCCACTTTGTCAGGTATCGTCTTGCAGGACGACAACGAGATGATCTATTCGCTGACGCCGTCGATTGAGATCGGGACCGAGCAGATCCTGAGCGCCTCGCAGAAACTGCGTGCGAGCCTGCGCGCCGGTGCCATCCTCTCGTCTGACGACACGGTGTCGGTAACCGCTGGCTTCAGTGGGGCCAGCGCCTCCGACGGAGGGTTCGTGAATACCAGCTATATCGGTGACGCCCACGGCGTCGTGTCCGCGCGGTTGGGATTGTTTGCTTTGGATGACAGCAGCTTTATCAACCTGAGCCTGGACCATATGTTTGGAGACTCAACCGAAGCCCTGCAGGTTGGCATTGGCCTTGGGATACAATTCTAGTTTATGAGGAACAGCAGTATGAAAACTTGGATCTACGCTTTGGTGGCGTCGTTCGGTTTGACAACTCAACTTGGCGCACAGGAAAACGAAGCGCCATTGTGGTCGGTCAACTGCAGCAATCAGGTCAACGGAACTGAATTGATTTGTGAAATGACCCAGACCATTATTTTAACCGAGAACAATCAAAGGCTTGCCTCGATTGCATTCGTCAAACCTGCCGGCAGAGACGAGATCGAAGCGGTGCTGACACTGCCATTTGGCCTGCTGTTCTCTGAAGGGCTGATTGCTAAAGTGGATGATGCCGAGATCGCGCGGCTGGATTTTCTAACCTGCGAAGCACAGGGTTGTTTTGCCCGTTCTCCTGTTTCTCAGGACTGGATGTCAAAGATGCGCGCTGGCAATCAGTTGAGCATTGAAAGCGTTAACCGGGTCGGCGATCCGATTTCCTTTGGCTTCGATCTGGCGGGATTTAGCAGAATATCCGATATGCTGCCGTGATTGCCTGGCCTTCCTTCCAGAAGGCCGCGCAGGCCTTCTTGGTCAGCAACGCGTAGAAGGGTCTGACCAGAGCGTTCATTTTGTGATTACGCTCGCAACGAGCGGAGGCTGCGGCGTAGGGCTATGTGATGGCTTTGGATTTCCGAAATGCGATCGTTCGCGCCGACTAGTTCTCAGAGACACTCCCGGTCGGCGATGTCGAGGGTGCGGTCCAGAATCGCCAGCCCTGTCATCAGGTCGTCTTCACTGATGTTGAGCGGTGGGGTCAGGCGGATCACGTTCGAGAAGAAGGACAGGTAGAGGCCTTCGTTCATCGCAAAGCTCATCATCTCGCTCATGGGTCTGGCGTCTTCGCCTTTGGCAGCAAATGGCACCAGCGGTTCGCGAGTGTCGCGGTTCTTGACCAGTTCGATGCCGTTGAACATGCCCTTGCCGCGAATATCCCCGATCGAGGGGTGTTTCTTTGCCAGCTTGTGCAGCTCTGCGCGCATCTTTTCCCCCATCGCGGTGGCGTGGGCCAGCGTGCCTTCTTCCTGCATGGCTCGGATCGCGGCAATGCCAGATGCGCAGGCCAGCGGATGGCCGGCATAAGTCAGGCCTCCGGGCAATGGGTAATCGCGCAGCCAGTCATGCAGCTCGGTACTGACGGACATGGTGCCAAGCGGCACGTAACCCGAGTTGATGCCCTTGGCCGAACAAATGATGTCCGGCTGAACACCCCAGTGATCGACGGCGAACCATTTTCCGGTCCGGCCAAACCCGGCCATGACCTCATCCGCGATCAGTAGGATGCCGTATTTTTCGCAGGTTGCCTTAATAGATTGCAGATATCCGTCGGGTGGCACGATGATCCCGTTTGTGCCGACAATAGGTTCCAGAATGACAGCGGCCACGGTGTTGGGGTTTTCATACATCAGGATTTCTTCCAGATGCGGCCCGCCTTGGGCGACCGGGCACTGGGCCGGGTCTTTGTGGCCCGTTGGTAACCGATAGACGTAAGGATCAAGCATCCGCACGATGCCCGGCATATCGGCGCGGGTCAGATGGTGACGTGGATCGCCCGTCAGCGACAGCGTGCCTCCGGTTGCTCCGTGATAGGAACGGTAGCGGGCAATGATCTTTGTCCGACCGGTGTAATGCCGCGCCAAACGGATCGCGGTTTCATTGGCGGCGGACCCTCCTGTTGTAAAAAAGGTTGATGAGATGTTGGCAGGCGTGATCTCGGTCATGATTGCCGCGAGTTCTGATCGAACATCCGAGCCCATGGCCGGGCCGATATAACAAAGCTTGTCCGCCTGATCCTTAATCGCTTGTACGATCTTGGGGTGCTGATGACCCATATTGGCGTTCACAAGTTGGCTTTGGAAATCGAGGTAGCGTTTACCTTCGCTGTCCCAGAACCAGCTGCCCTGCGCGCCGGTGATGACACGCGGGCGGCTGCCCTGTTTAGACCAGCTTTGCAGATAATGATCCGCGTGCATGTCTTTGACCCATTCGGGATCATGGGAGGGGTAGGCGTTGCTGAAGTCTTCCATAACAGGCCTCTTGGCGTGCGGGGTTGGGATCAATCGATGATGGTTACTGGCTGGCCCAAAGCGTCTGCATCAGGCGTGACGCCAAGGCCGGGGCCTTCGGGTGGGGCGATGCGGCCGTTCCGGCGGCTAGGTGCATTCGGATCGAGACGCGGTTTGACATAGTGGGACAAATCGCAGGTATTCATGATGCCGCGCGCTGGGGTTGAGGCTGCAAGATGCAGCGAGGCGGCCGTCGTAACATCGCTGCCCCAAGTGTCCTCGATGCACATCTGCGTGCCAAGCGACAGGCAGAGATCGCGGATTTGACGCATCGTCGAAAGGCCGCCCATCTTCGACAGTTTCAGCGCGGCAGCATCCATGCAGCCAGCGCGGTGTCCAGCCAGTATCGAATGAATGTCACAGGCACTTTCGTCCAGCTTCATCGGCAGACCCGTGGCTGCTCGTACATGGGCGCATTCCTCGATCGTGGCGCAAGGTTGTTCCAGCATTATGTCCAGATGCGAGACAGCGCGGCCAACTCGTGTGGCGGTCAGCGTATCTGACCCGCAGTTCCAGTCTCCATAAACCAACGGGCCATCACCCACAGTCTCGCGCACCTGAATCAAACGAGCAACGTCGGCTTCCCAGTTGTCGTCCGCGCCCAGCTTCACCTGAAACTGTCGCATGCCCTGATCAAAGGCATCGCGCGCCATGCGCGCCATTTCCTCTGGTGTGATACAGGTGATCGAGTGATACAGCGGCAAATCCGCGACCGCCCGCCCACCGAGCAAAGCGTAAAGCGGTAGGTCGGCTGCCTGTGCGGTCAGGTCCCAAAGCGCTGTATCGATCGCTGACTTGGCGTAGCCATGCCCGATCAGATGCTTATTAAGGCGCTCCATCAGCGCTTCGGGACCAACCGGGTTAGCGCCGATGAGAACGGGTGCCATCTCTTCAAGTGCTGGAACCACACCCTTGGCATAGGCGGGTAAATAATGCGGGATCGGACAAACCTCTCCCCAGCCCGATGCGCCGATATCGGTATCCAGACGGACAACCACCGAAACCGTCGTATCGCAGGTCTTGCCCTCAGCCATGTAGTAGGTGTCATGCGAGGTTAGCGGGACTTCCCAGACGGTGATGCGGGTAATCTTCATCAGGCGGTTTCCATCAGGCGCAGGATTCGTAGGTTGCGACAGGTGGGCCAAGGCTGTCAAAGTCCGGCGTCACACCCAGCCCAGGTGTATCAGAGGCATAGAGTTTACCGCCCCTTACCGTGGGGCCGCCAATCCCGGTGTTTCGGGTGTTGTAGTTCATCAGATCGGTCGAATTGATCAGCATCTCTTGGGGGGTCGAGGCTGCAAAATGGGCGACGGCAGCGGTGGTGATCTGCCCGCCCCAAGTGTCCTCGGAAACGACGGGAATACCGTGGTCAATCAGGAAATCGCGCACCCGTCGGGCCTTGGACAGGCCGCCAAGGTTTGAAATCTTCAGACAGCAAATTTCGGCACCCCGATCGTTGACGATACGCCGGGCCATGTCGATCCCGGTCACGCATTCATCCAGTTTCATCGGCTGCTCGGCCACGCGGCGCACCTGCTGGCACTCGTCATAGCTGTGGCAGGGTTGCTCAAGGATATAGTCCTGATCGCGGGTTGCCCGAGCGACACGGATGGCATTGTCGACACGCCAACCCTGATTGGCGTCTGCCATCGCCTTTTCACCGGGTTTCAGCAGGGGCACGCCTTCGCGGATACGGTCGATATCGGTCACCCAGTCGCCACCTACCTTGATCTGGAACTGCCGGTATCCCGCTGCGCGGTGCTGCTCCATCTCGGCGATGGTTTCTTCCAAGACAGGCTTTTGCGGCACAACCCGGTACATCGGCGCACCATCGGTGAGTTTGCCGCCCATCAGCATCCAAACAGGTTGTCCGGTGGACCGTCCCAGAATATCCCAACACGCTGCATCAAAGGGCGCTTTGGCGTAGCCGTGACCTTGGACCGTGCCATCCATCAACCGTTCGATCTTGGACAGCTGGCGGGGATCTTCCCCCAGCAAGCGCGGGGCGACGAGGCGGGCAAAGGCCTCGACGCCTTCGGAATGGGCGATCATGTAGTTCTCGCCGCATGGGGCAAACTCGCCGCAGCCCTGTAGACCCGCATCCGTGTCGATCACCACTACCGAAGACATCGACGTTGTGATCGCGTTGCCCGCGCCCCAGCCGTATGATCCGCCGACATAGGGCAGGGGGGTTTTGAACACACGGATACGGGTTATCTTCATGGCGTCACCATAGGGCTTCCGCGATGGCCGATGCTCTGGTTTTCAGATCACGCCAGTTCACGAACTGCGTCCGTGCGTGGGCGTTCGGATTTCGGATCATAGGCTGCTTCGCCGAGGACACGCCCTTTGCGGGGTACACCAGCGATAACTACTTCGATCTTTGTGCCCGGAACATTCACGTGTGGCTTGACGTAAGCAAAGGCGAGGATTTTGCCGACGCTGTGGCCATAGGCGACCGAGGCTGTTGCACCGACAACCTCGCCTTTGATCCGAATAGCCTCGCCCCCATGACCATCTTCGACCCCATCCGGTTCGATCTCCAAATAGGCGCAAATCCAAGGCATCTCGCCCGCCTCAGACTGAGCGGCACTGGCGCGCGTTGCTTCGACACCTAGATACTCTTTGTCCAGCTTGAAGAACCGGCTGACATTGGCCTCTGGCAGCGTGACCTCGTTGGTCAGTTCTCCAGCACCGGGGAATGCTTTTTCCATGCGCAGGCTGTTCATCGCAAACGAGCCGTAGTTTTCGATGCCAAATTCCTCGCCGGCAGCCCACAGTGCGTTGTAGACGTCAACGCAGGCTTCATCCGGCATGTGGAATTCCCAACCCAACTCGCCCGCATAGGACATGCGAAAGGCCCAGACCTTGTGCCCCGCGATGGTGATTTCCTGAGCCGACAGCCAGCGGAACCCGGCGTTGGACAGGTCCGCGTCGGTGCATCTGGCCAGCACCTCGCGGGAATTTGGCCCGTTCAGGGACAAAGCCGACCAATCTTCGGAGAGCGTTTTGACAAAGACTGTCTCTCCCGTGAGGTTCTGGTTCAGGTGATCGACAAGGCGTTGTTCGAAGAAGGCGGCACATACAAGGTAGAACCGATCTTCAGCCATGCGAACGATGGTCGTCTCAAGCTCGATCCGGCCTCGGCGATTCAAAAAGTGGGTCAGCGTGATCGAGCCGTCTTTCTGCGGCATCTTGTTGGCCGTCAGACGGTCAAGATAGGCATAGGCATCGGGGCCTGAAACTTCGACTTTGGTGAACGCGGTCACGTCCATGATGCCGACGCGTTCACGTACGGCCTGGCATTCCAGCGCCACCATGTCGAAAACCTCGTTACGGCGGAACGAATAGTGATCACGCTGTTCAACACCATTGCGCGCGAACCAGCGGGGGCGTTCGTGGCCGAAAACCTCTTCATAGACCGCGCCCTTTTCCTTGAGGATTTCATAAAGAGGCGAGGGTTTGATCGGACGCCCTGCAAGGCGGTTGAAATGCGGAAAGGGGATCTCGTGCCGCAGCTTGTAATCCTCATGCGCCTTGATGACCTGCCAGTCTTTCTTGGCATAGCTGCCAAAGCGGCGCGGGTCATAGTCGCGCATGTTAATGTCGGCAGCACCGTGCACCATCCATTTGGCCAGTTCGCGGGTCAGGCCGGGGCCCCAACCGATGCCGATTTGTGTGCCGCAGCAGCACCAGTAGTTCTTGACGCCCGGCGCGGGGCCGACCATCGGGTTGCCATCTGGCGGATGGCTGATCGCGCCATGGACCTCGCGGGTGATGCCCAGTTCCGCAAAGATCGGCATCCGTTCCAACGAGTTTTCCAGCCATGGCATGACACGGTCATAATCCGCCTCGAACAGCCAGTTTTCGTATTCCCATGGGCATTCATCGTGCCAGACAGAGTTCGAGTTCTCTTTTTCGTAGATCCCGATCAGGCCCTTCTTTTGTTCCATACGGATGTAGCCCGAAACCATCTTGTCATCGCGGATCACCGGCAGCTCGGTCTTAAGGTCTTTGAATTCTGGCACATCTTCGGTGACGAAGTAATGATGGGTCATCGAGGTCATGGGCAACTGCAGGTTCGACCATTCGCCCATCTGACGGGCATAGGTTCCGCCCGCGTTGACCACGTGTTCGCAGATAATGGTGCCTTGTTCGGTTTCCACCACCCATTCACCGGCGTCGTTCTGGGTGATGTTGGTCGCGCGACAGTGGCGGAAAATCTTCACACCCTTCTGGCGGGCACCAGCGGCCATGGCCATGGTCACGTTCGAAGGATCAACGTGGCCGTCGTCTGGCGTGTAAAGCGCACCAATGACACCGTCGAGGTTATAGTAAGGGTGCTTTTCAGCGATGAAGTCAGGCCCTACCAACTCGATATTGAACCCCAGCGCACGGCCAACCGATAAGGTGTGGCGCAGCCAGTCCATCTCATCCTCGGTATAGGCCAGACGGAATGAACCGCAGCCGTGCCACGTGACCGCCTGACCGGTTTCTTCCTCAAGTGTCTTGGAATAGAGGCCAATGTTATAGTCGACCATCTTGCCCAGCCCGTAGGAACTGGTGGAGTGAGTGATCTGACCGGCGGCATGCCAGGTGGAGCCCGAAGTCAACTCGGCCTTTTCCAACAGTACCGTGTCTTCGCCCCAACCTTCATGGCCCAGGTGATAGGCCAGTCCGCAACCCATGACGCCACCGCCGACAATGACGACCTTTGCGCGTGCAGGCAGTTCCTTTTTAGACATCGCAACTTCCTGTTTCCGAGACATGGAATTCTGTGGACTTCCTATTGCTACATATGTACCACTGTCAATTAAAAATGGCACAAATGTACATACCGAGGTAAGCAATGTGCGGTACAGATGTTTCAAGTGGTATTCTGACGCGTACGGATGTTACGAATCCTTACGCGATCTTTTTGACTGAAACACCAGCTTGGCTTGTATCAGGAGAAAAAATATGACTGTCCTGCCAACCCACTCGCTCGAGGCCCGGTACTATACGGATCCTGACATATTCGACAAAGAGATGAACGGCCTGTTGTGCAGAACTTGGCAATACGCAGGTCATGCGGCAGATATCCCAAATGTAGGCGATTACTTTGCGTTCGAAATCGCTGGTCAGAACCTTTTTGCCATTCGCGGACGCGACAATCTTGTCAGGACTTTCTACAACGTGTGCCAGCATCGTGCGCATGAAATGGTGACCGGAACCGGAAATACCCGTGTAGTGGTCTGTCCCTATCATCAGTGGACCTATGAGCTTACCGGCGGCCTGCGGTCTGGGCCGAACATCAAGAAAGTTCCCGGTTTTGATCGCGCGAAAATCTGTCTGACCGAAGTACGGACCGAAGACTTCCTCGGGTTCATCTTTGTCAATTTGGACGATAACGCGGCAACGATGGACGAATGGTATCCCGGTGTCCGGGACGAGTTGTCTGAGTTCGTGCCGAACACTAACGCTCTGGCCCCCTTAGAGTGGGTCGAAATTCCTGAGAACTGCAATTGGAAGGTTTCGATCGAGAATTACTCGGAATGCTATCACTGCCCAACTAATCACCCGACCTTTGCCGAAGGCGTGATCAAACCGGAAACCTATGACATTCAACCCGATGTGTCGGGAGGTTACGTGCTGCGTCACACGACCGAGTGCCAAAGCCTCGAAAAGATGACCTATCCGATTGATCTGGAAAGCAACAAGCACGCGGGCGACTATCAAAGCTGGTTCTTGTGGCCGATGTTCTCGTTCCAATGCTATCCGGGAAATGTTCTGAACACCTATCATTGGCGGGCAAATACAGTGGACAGCTGTACCGTCTGGCGCGGGTGGTACACAGAAGGCGGTCATGAAAGCGACGTGATCCGTGGCCTTGCCACTCAGGATCGCGAAACGACTGTGGCCGAAGATATTCGGTTGGTGGAATCCGTTCACCGCGGCCTGAAATCCAAAGGGTACAAACCGGGACCGCTGGTGCTTGATCCGGCCTGTGGCGTCATGAGCGAGCATTCCGTTGCGAAGCTTCAACAATGGATGCGCGAGGCGATTGAATAACGTTACGTGCTGTGGATGGGCCAGATAAGACATCACCGAAGCCAACGCTGTGCCAAAGGGCACACCCGACCAGAACGACGCGATCGAGCCCCTTGCCTTCGGTGGTGGGGTTGGTTGTAAGACAGGGGCGGCGGCTTTAGCGGAATATCGAGCCAGGACCGACTAAGTTGCAGATCGGTCGTTTCACCTGAGGAGAGAATGATGGACGACAACCTGTTTGAACATGGCCTGAAGCAGCGCAAGTCGACGCTGGGCGCCGAGTATGTTGAGAAGAACCTGGCAGCGGCGGATGATTTTACCCGCTCATTCCAAGAGAACATGACTGCTTGGTGCTGGGGCTTCGGCTGGGGGGATGACACGATCGATCACAAGACCCGTTCGATGATGAACCTCGCTATGATTGGGGCACTCGGCAAGATGCATGAATGGGAAATCCACTGTAACGGCGCGTTGAACAATGGTGTCACCAAAGAGGAAATCCGATCAATCATTCATGTGATCGGCATTTATTGTGGCGTCCCGCAGTCTCTTGAATGCTTCCGTGTCGCTCGCAAAGTCCTGACCGAACGTGGGCTGCTGGACTGACCTGATCCCTTCGCGAGATCTTCAGAAGGAACGCCACAATCAGCGAGATTGCGCGTCTGCAGTTCGCGCGGTCTGCTGACACCTGCCTAAGCCGGGTCTGGCACCTCACCTTGCCAATGGTCCCCCATCGCGACGATGCATGAAGTACCGTTGGCGTAGTTCTGAACGATCATCCAGTCTCCGCTTGTGCGTTTGACCCAAACCTCCAGCATTGTTTCGGGATCGCGCAAACCCATGCCCTGACGTTCGGCTCCCAGAACCTGTTTCAGTGTCTGTGCCATCCGCGCGCTGTCATCACAGCTGACATCCGCCATTTTAGACTGCGCAGTAGAAGGCACCGCAAGGCATAGAAGAAGAAGGCTGGCATGAAGACGGGTCATAGGTGAAGGTTAGTTCTTTCTGCGCTCAAGCGTAACAGTTTTATGACGCCCTGTAGATAAAACTCGCGCAGAGTCCTGCGAGAAACGCCACACACTGCAGAACCAGGCAATCATCGCGCCTGTCACAAATCTTTCGCGTAGATGTAAACGAAACGATTCAAAAGCGTCACGAAGCTTTTGTTTTGACGTTCTATCCGCCTCGCAACGATGGGGGCGATATGCTGAGAATTGAAAAGCTGACCAAAAAGTTTGGTGACAAACGGGCCGTGGATTCGGCGAATATCGTTGTCGACAAGCCAACCATGATCGGGATTATAGGCAGCTCCGGGGCTGGAAAATCCACGCTTTTGCGCACGGTCAACCGTCTGAGCGATGCAACGACCGGCACAATTACTTTTGAAGGCGAAGAGATCTCTGCGCTTCGCGGTGCTGCCAAACGCGAATGGCAATCGCGCTGTGCGATGATCTTCCAGCAGTTCAATCTTGTACCGCGCATGGATGTCGTCTCGAACGTTTTGCATGGCACGCTGAACAGGCAATCGACCTTTTCGACGATGTTCAACCTGTACCCGCGGTCGGATATTCATAAGGCGATTGAAATTCTGGATCGGCTAGGCATTGCCGAGCAAGCACCCAAACGAGCCGAAGCCTTATCAGGCGGCCAGCAGCAACGCGTCGCCATCGCCCGCGCGCTGATGCAGGACCCGAAGATCATTCTGGCGGATGAGCCGATTGCCTCGCTGGACCCAATGAATGCACAGGTTGTGATGCAGTCGCTGCGGGCCATTCACGAAGAAGACGGCCGAATGGTCATTGCTAATCTGCACACGTTGGATACCGCGCGTCGCTACTGCGACCGGGTCATCGGAATGCGTGATGGTCGGATTGTGTTCGACGGCACCCCTGCGCAGCTGACCACGGGCGTAGCGCGCGACATCTACGGTGCAGGCGCGGACTTTTCCGAGGCCGCAACCTCGACCGAGATCGAAACACTGGACAGGCCCGAGGTCCGCGAAGCGGAAGCCTACGTCTGAGCCATTTCCCCCCCCGCGTCCGTCGCGGGCCACCTTCATCTAACCGAACGGAGAAAATGATGAAAAAGACCCTCGCACTGTCGTTTGCCGCCACGACTGTATTGAGCACTGCTGCTCTTGCCGAAGAAATCACCGAGTTTCGCATTGGCATCCTCGGTGGTGAAAATGCCCAGGACCGCATGAACTCGTACCAGTGTCTTGCAGACTATACCTCTGAGGCGTTAGGCGTTGAGACCAAGCTATTCGCCCCGGCGGACTACAACGGTGTGATACAGGGCCTGTTGGGCGGTACACTCGACATGGCATGGCTGGGTGCCTCTTCTTACGCGGCCACCTATCTGCAAGACCCCGAAGCAGTTGAGCCCGTTCTGATCAAGGTCAATGTGGATGGTTCAATCGGGTATCACTCGATTGGGTTCGCCCGCAAGGATAGTGGCGTCACCTCACTGGACGACATGAAAGGCAGAGTGTTTGGGTTTGGTGATCCGAACTCGACCTCAGGTTATCTGATCCCGTCGATCGAAATCCCGCAATACAAAGAAGGTATCACCATGGAGTCGGGTGAGTATTTCGGTGAGGTCAAATTCACTGGTGGCCACGAGCAGACGATCGTCGCTGTGAATAATGGCGACATTGATGGTGGTGTGACCTGGGCCGATGGTCAGGGCAACTGGGAAGATGGATACAATTCTGGTGCCCTGCGCAAAGCGGTTGACGCAGGTCTTGTCGACATGAACGACATGGTCCAGATCTGGAAATCGAACGTTATCCCCGAAGGCCCTGTGGTTCTGCGCAAGGCGTTGCCTGCCGATGTCCGTGCGACCATGACAGATCTTGTCGATGGCCTGCACGAGCGTGACCCCGATTGCGCTTATGGTGTGGCGGCAGGCGAGACGCTGGGTTTCCAGCCGGTATCGCATGACACCTACATCTCGATTGTTGAGGCCCGCAAAGCCAAAATCGGTGGCTAACGCGCGCACATGACGTTTCCGGCAACCCATTGGGGTTGCCGGTCTTTATTCATTCGGGGCTCGGGATGGCAGATTTATCAATCGGTGCGGCGCCAGGCGGCGTTGAGACCATTCAATCCAGCTATATGGCACAAGTTCACAAGCGCAGGCTTTATGGCGGGCTGACGCTGCTGATCTTTGTGGTCCTGATGGTATCAGGTTTCAACATTGCGGATTCCCGAAACGCGGGTGGGTTCTGGGACGGATTGCATCAGATCGGTGATTACCCGGCGGATGTGCTGTCTGAAGCTTGGGAAAAGCGGGCCGATCTGCCTGGCCTGATCGTGAAGTACTTCCCTGCACTGGTTGAGACGGTGAACATTGCCGCAGTTTCCACGTTGATCGGGGCCATCGGTGGCCTGATCCTGTCGCTTCTCGGCACACGCGGGCTGGCGAAATGGCCGCGATTGATCCCGGTCTTCCGGCGTATCTCGGATGTTATGCGCGCAGTGCCGGAAATCGTTATCGCGCTTGTGCTGATCTTTGTCCTTGGCGGCGGGCCGGTGCCGGCGATGATCGCCATCTCAATCCACACCGCTGGGGCGCTTGGCAAAATGTTCTCGGAAGTGTCCGAAAACGCGGATCTGAAACCGGTTGAGGGGTTGGCTTCGACCGGGGCGACTTGGTCGAAACAGATGATGCTGGGTATCCTGCCACAGGTCGCGCCAAACTATATCAGCTACACGTTGCTGCGATTTGAGATCAATATTCGCGCTTCTGCCATCCTGGGCTTCGTCGGCGCGGGAGGGTTGGGTTACGAACTGCGCAATGCCATGGCTTGGGGTCCGGGTCGTTTTGACGAGGCCGGCGCGATTTTCATCCTGCTATTCAGCACCATCGTATTCTTCGATCAGGTGTCCAGCCGCTACCGCAACCGTCTGACCGAAGGGCAGGGCCAATGACCACTATTGATTGGAACTTCGGGCTGGACGGGGCCAAGCTTGACGCCGAAAAGCTATTTCAGCGTAAACGATTGATCGGCTTTAGCATCCCTGTCGTGATCCTCGTTTATCTCACCTACATCTTCTTTGCCTTCGACCTGCCGGGCCTAGCGCAACGTGCCAATCTGGACAACGCCGTTACACTGGCTTCTGATAGCTGGTCACACAAGGTGCATGTCACACGCAATAATCGGAGCGGTGAGGTGACCTATGCTGTTGAAGGCGAGCGTAAGGGCACTTATCCCGAGGGTAAACGTCCCGACTGGGTATCGGGTGAAGAGGTGACGACGATCGATCTGGGCCGCAATCATATCGTGCGGTTCCTGCCTGACAACCGGACCGAGATTGAAATACCCGACTTCCAGCTGATCGAAGTGCAGGCCAAGGGACGTCGCCTGACGACAAATCTGCCCTCTGAACTGCCCGACTGGATTTCCGCATCTGAACGGCGTGTTGGCGTCACAACGCCTGAGGGCCGGATCACCATGACGGGCGCTCGGACTGAAGTGTTCAACTATTTCCCGGGTTGGGAGCTGTTCTGGTTCACGCTTGACAGTCCCTACCACGGCCATGGGCTTGGAGAGATCCTGTTTGGCGCGCAGATCGATCCAAGCCGTTCGAATATCGCAGGCGCAATCTCTGACTGGTGGAACAACGCGATGTGGCGGCATAAGGATGTGGCCTGGGCCATCGGAGAAACGATCCTGATGGCATTTCTGGGCACGATGGGTGCCGCGATGATCGCGCTGCCTCTGGCCTTTCTCGCCGCCAAACGGTTCTCGCCGATCATGCTGCTTCGCGCCGCAACGCGCCGTCTGTTCGACTTTGTGCGCGGCGTGGATGCTCTGATCTGGACCGTGGTTCTGGCACGTGCCTTCGGTCCCGGACCATTGACGGGGGCCTTGGCCATCCTGATCACCGACACGGGTACGTTTGGCAAGATTTTTTCGGAAGCGTTGGAAAACGTTGATCAGAAACAGATCGAAGGGGTGTCCTCGACCGGGGCTAAACCGCTACAGCGTTACCGGTTCGGGGTGATCCCGCAGGTCGTTCCCGTGTTGCTGGCACAAGTTCTTTATTTCCTCGAATCCAACACCCGTTCAGCAACGATCATCGGTGCGATCACCGGAGGTGGCATCGGCCTGATGCTGACACAAGCCATCCAGACGCAAAAGGATTGGGAAGAGGTTGCCTATTATATCGTCCTGATCATCATCATGGTGATGTTCATGGATTGGGCCTCGGGCAGGTTGCGCGGCAAGCTGATCGGGCGGAAAGACTGATGGCGCGGCTTTCAGCGGAACAGCCCTGCATTCACCCCGAATGTGAGATTACCGAAAGCACGTTCGGGGCCTATGTTGAAATCGGCAAGGGCAGCCGCGTCGTACATACAAAAATGGGCGACTACAGCTATTGCGATCGTTATGCCGACATCGCCAACGCGAAGGTCGGTAAGTTCGCCAACATCGCCGCGTTTTCGCGGATCGGCGCGACTGATCACCCGCTGCACACGGCGTCCTGTCACCATTTCCTGTATCGCTCGAACGATTATTGGGACGATGCGGATCGGGACGAGGTGTTTTTCAGTCACCGCAAATCCCGAATTGTCCATATCGGGAACGATACATGGATTGGCGCAGGCGCGATGATAAAGCCCGAGGTCACACTGGGTGACGGGGCTGTTGTGGCTGCGGGTGCCTTGGTGACGAAGGATGTAGACCCCTACACAATTGTTGCCGGTACACCTGCAAGACCCTTGCGACTGCGTCAGCCACGACACATCGCCGATCGGTTGATCGCATTGGCCTGGTGGAATTGGTCTCATGACAAGTTGCGGATAGCGCTCGACGATTTCCGTGCTCTGACGGCGGAAGCGTTTCTGGAGAAATACGAGCCTTAACTCTCAAGGGTCAGTGTCACCCGGTCTCCGACGAACCATGTTCGACCAAATTCAACCGGTTGTCCCTGTTCGTCAACATTCACTCCGGATGATCTAAGCAGCGGATCACCTTCTGAAACCTGCAGATGCAGAGCTTGAGTGGCCGTAGCGCGCGTGGCCGTCAACCGGGTTGAGGCCCGAGTATAGTCAGTGACGCCCGACCTGTTTAACGCCTCGGTAACGCTGCTGGTCTCTTGCAGCGCAGCAGTGATGCCAGGCAGGCGCTCAAGGGGAAACATGCTTTCAAACACGGCAATCGGGTGCCCGTCCGCCAATGAGAGCCCGTGATACGCACAGATCTGATCACCGGGTGAAACGGTCAGTGCGGTGGCCTCGCCCTCGGTCGCTGCCCGTTCTTCAACATGAAGCACCCTCTTTTCTGGTCTGCGACCAGCAGCGATGAGGTTTTCATGGAATCGCACCCGCGAGCCGATGGGGTAATCGGTGGGCGTGGCTGCCACGAAAGCGCCCGCGCCCCGGCGCGTTCGGATTAGGCCCTCATCCACAAGGGCCGAGATGCCGTGACGCACCGTATGGCGGTTCACACCGAACCGCTCTGCCAGTGCCGCTTCGGTTGGCAGCTTATCACCCGGGCCATAGCGCCCTTCGGCCATATCGCTGCGAAGTGCGTCGGCGATGGCCTTCCAGATCGGGGTTTTGGTGGGAGTGTCACGCAAGTTTCACAAAATTCCTCTGTCTGACGGCGGCAAATATGATAAGATGTGTATAGTTGTATAGTATATGGAAAAGTTGTCGAGATGAAAGACACTTTTGATGAAAACGCGGACCGGAAGGCTTGGATGAGCCTGCTGGCCAAAGCGCCGGAGGGACGCGTGGCCGTCCTGTTGGATGCAACGATGCCTCGCCCCGGCTTCACATGGCTGCGTGCTCCTGAGATTGGCAGCACCATGGTTCGGGCTCGCGCTGGCGGGACTGGTGCGCCGTTCAATCTGGGCGAAATGACGGTAACACGCTGTGCGCTGACGCTGGGAACGGGCGAAGTCGGGCATGCCTATATGCAAGGCCGTCGGAAAGAAGATGCCGAAGTCGCCGCGCTGGTTGATGCACTGATGCAGACAGATGTGTCTGATCTGTTGCGAATAAAAGTGCTGACCCCTGTGCGAGATGAGCTGACCAATGCAAAGGCCGCGCGTGCCGCCAAAGCCGCAGCCACTAAGGTTGATTTCTTCACCATGGTACGAGGAGAGGATTGATGCAGTCAGAAGCCCTGATCGGCGGTTTCAAGGATCCCGCGATCCAATCTGCTCACGCCTTTCGCAGCGTGATGGAAGCAATGGCGCGTCCCGGTACCGTGCAAGAGATTTCTGGCGCAGTTCCTCCGGCCCCAATGTCACCAGCAGCGGGTGCGGTGTTGTTGACGCTTTGCGACACTGAGACGCCCGTTTATCTGGCAGGTGCGCTAGATTGCGACGCCGTACGCAGCTGGCTTGCATTCCACACCGGCGCACCGCTGACCGGCCCGTCGCATTGTATGTTTGCCATTGGTGCGTGGTCGGATCTGGGACCATTGAACGCATACCCGATCGGGACGTCTGAATATCCGGATCGTTCTGCCACGTTGATCATGGAATGCCCCGAACTCATCGCTTCAGGGGCGACTCTGACAGGTCCGGGAATCAAGGATAAAGCCGCGCTTTCATTGCCCGAGCTTGAGGCGTTTCAGCATAATCAGACGCTATATCCACTGGGGCTCGACTTCATCTTCACGAATAGCAGCCGCCTAGCGGCTTTGCCAAGAACGACCGAGGTGTCCTGATGTATGTCGCAGTAAAAGGCGGTGAGCGCGCGATTGAGAACGCCCACGCTTGGCTTGCCGAAGAACGCCGCGGTGATACCGATGTGGCGGAACTGAGCATCGCGCAAATCCGCGAACAGCTTAGCCTGGCGGTCAATCGGGTTATGGCCGAAGGCTCGTTGTTCGATCCAGATCTGGCCGCGCTTGCGATCAAGCAGTCGCGCGGCGATCTGATTGAGGCCATCTTCTTAATCCGCGCCTATCGAACCACGTTGCCACGCTTTGGCGCATCCGAGCCTGTTGATACCGGGGCTATGGCTTGTGACCGGCGCATTTCGGCAACCTTCAAGGACTTGCCGGGCGGGCAGGTGCTTGGGCCGACCTTCGACTACACTCATCGCTTACTGGATTTCAAACTGGCTGCTGATGGTGAGGTGCCCAAAGCCCCAGCGCGCGAAGCTGAACTGGGTGATGTGCCGCATGTCACGGATTTCCTCAATCGCGAAGGCCTGATCGAGGAAGCGCCGCATGACGATACGCCGCCACCTGATCTGACCCGCGAGCCGCTTGAAATGCCCGCCGATCGCGCCCTGCGCCTTCAGGCGCTGACCCGCGCGGATGAAGGTTTCACCCTCGGTCTGGCGTATTCCACACAGCGCGGATACGCGCGCAATCACGCCTTTGTTGGAGAGCTTCGGATCGGGTCCGTGCCGGTTGAAATGGAGATCCCTGAACTCGGCTTTGCCATCGAAATCGGTGAGGTCGTTCTGACCGAATGTGAAACGGTTAACCAGTTCAAGGGCTCCAAAACCGAGCCGCCGCAATTCACCCGAGGTTATGGGCTTGTGTTTGGTCAGACGGAACGCAAGGCGATCTCGATGGCTTTGGTCGACCGTGCGCTGCGGTGGGAAGAACTGGGTGAGGACAATGTCGGCGCACCTGCTCAGGATGCCGAGTTTGTCCTCTATCACGCGGACAACATACAGGCGACGGGGTTTCTAGAGCATATCAAGCTGCCGCATTACGTCGACTTCCAGTCTGAACTGGAACTGGTGCGTAAACTACGCCGCGAGGCTGGCGCGGATCAGGTGCAGGAGGCTGCGGAATGAACGCCTATAACTTTGCTTATCTGGACGAGCAGACCAAGCGGATGATCCGCCGTGCAATTCTGAAAAGTCTGGCGATCCCGGGCTATCAGGTGCCGTTTGCCTCGCGCGAAATGCCTATGCCGTATGGCTGGGGTACGGGCGGTGTGCAGGTCTCGGCCGCTGTGTTGACCCCGGATGACACGTTCAAGGTGATCGATCAGGGCTCGGACGATACCACAAACGCGGTCTCGATCCGCACCTTCTTTGAACGCACTGCAGGGGTTGAAACAACCACAACGACAAGCGACGCCTCCGTGATTCAGACCCGCCACCGGATTCCCGAGGAGCCGCTGCAAGAAGGTCAGATCCTTGTCTATCAGGTGCCTATCCCTGAGCCGTTGCGCTTTCTGGAACCGCGAGAGAGCGAAACCCGCAAGATGCACAGCCTTGAAGAATACGGGCTGATGCATGTGAAGCTGTACGAAGACATCAGTCGGCACGGGCATATCGCGACGTCTTATGCCTACCCCGTGAAGGTCGAGGGCCGCTATGTGATGGACCCGTCGCCGATCCCGAAATTCGATAACCCGAAATTGGGTGACATGGCTGCGATCCAGCTGTTTGGAGCGGGGCGTGAGCAACGGATTTATGCATTGCCGCCTAATACACAGGTTGTCTCGCTGGATTTCGAGGATCACCCGTTTGAGGCGTCCAAGGCCGAACATGCTTGCAGCTTGTGCGGAGCTGAGGACAGCTATCTTGACGAGGTGATCATCGACGACGCGGGCGGGCGGATGTTTGTCTGCTCGGATACCGACTATTGCGAGGCGCGCCAGGCGGCGGGCCACAAAGGAAAGGACGCCGCATGACACCTTTGCTGTCTGTTCGGGGCATCACAAAGCGCTATGGCCCACATATTGGCTGTGCCGATGTGTCATTCGACCTCTATCCCGGTGAGGTCATGGGGATCGTTGGCGAAAGCGGGTCGGGCAAATCGACTTTGTTGAACTGCATGGCCGGGCATCTGACCCCGGATGCCGGAGAGGTTGTGTTCGACACCCGCGCGAATGGTCTGCAGGATACCGTGACTATGTCCGAGCCTGAACGCCGGATGCTGAGCCGCACCGATTGGGCCTTTGTCCACCAACATGCCCGCGACGGTCTTCGCATGGGCGTCAGTGCCGGGGGCAATGTGGGTGAACGGCTGATGGCCGTGGGGGAGCGCCACTATGGCGACATTCGCGGCAAGGCCACGGATTGGTTGCAACGAGTGGAGATCGATGCCTCCCGTGTGGATGATCGCCCGACGACCTTTTCGGGCGGGATGCAGCAGCGCCTGCAGATTGCACGAAACCTCGTGACCGGTCCTCGGCTGGTGTTCATGGATGAGCCAACGGGCGGTCTGGACGTGTCCGTTCAGGCGCGGTTGCTCGACTTGTTACGCGGGTTAGTTCGCGACATGAGCCTGTCGGCGATCATCGTCACGCATGATCTGGCCGTGGTGCGCCTGCTAGCGGATCGGCTGATGGTGATGAAATCGGGCCGCGTGGTCGAGGCAGGCCTGACCGATCAGGTGCTGGATGACCCGCAGCATGCCTATAGCCAACTTCTTGTCAGTTCCGTTTTGCAGGTGTGAGCAATGATTGAGCTTAACAACGTCTCAAAGACTTTCACTCTCCATAATCAAGGTGCGGCCGTGATCGAGGTGCTGAGCGATGTATCCTTCTCGGTCTCTCCGGGCGAATGCGTAGCGCTGACGGGCGCGTCTGGAGCGGGCAAGTCCACCCTCATGCGTATGATCTATGGCAACTATCTGGCCCGAAGCGGAGAAATTCGCATCGGTGATGTGGATATCGTGCAGGCAGAGCCTCGGACAGTTATCGCCCTGCGCCGCGAGGTTCTGGGTTATGTCAGCCAGTTTCTCCGCGTGGTTCCGCGCGTGCCCACCGTCGATGTCGTGGCCGAGCCCTTGCGGGCTGTGGGCATTTCCGCTGCTGACGCGAAGGCGCGGGCTGAAGCTCTGTTGCGGCAACTGAACATTCCCGAGCGGCTCTGGACCCTTTCACCGACTACCTTCTCGGGTGGTGAACAGCAGCGTGTCAACATCGCACGCGGGTTCGCCCATTCCTATCCCGCGATGCTGTTGGATGAGCCGACTGCCAGTCTGGATGCGGCCAATCGCGAGGTTGTTCTAAGGCTCATCGAAGAGGCAAAGGCGCGTGGTACTGCAATCATCGGCATTTTCCATGACGAAGCGGCTAGGGCGCGCGTTTGTGATCGCGAAATCGACGCCAGTCAGTTTTCACCCGAGGTCGCGGCATGACCCGGGGTCGCCTCATCGCTGTGGTTGGCCCGTCGGGGGCTGGCAAAGACAGTGTGATGCTAGGGCTTTGTGACTTGTTGCCCGATTTGCATTTGGTGCGCCGCGTCATCACCCGGGCACCAGAGTTGGGCGGGGAAGACTATGACGCCGTCGAAATCGCCGAATTTGAAGAAATGGCAGCGAATGGTGCCTTTGCGGTGCATTGGGTTGCTCATGGGCTTTGCTACGGGATACCGGTTGCCGTCAAAGATCGGCTGAGTGATGGCGCAGACTGTCTGGCAAATTTCTCGCGCAAAGCTCTGCTCGAGGCCGCAGAAAATTTCCCACGCTTCATTGTCCTGAATATCACGGCGAAGCCGGAAACTCTTGCACGGCGTTTGGCGACTCGCGGCCGAGAAAGCGATAGCGAGATTGCAAATCGGCTTGCTCAGGCAGAAAAACCCTTGCCCGATGGGTTGGACGTTATCACCATTTCCAACGATGGCCCACTGGCCGAGACGGTTGCGCGCGCCGCAGGGGTCCTTCAACCGGCGAGCGCGTACCGATGAATAAGCTCGAAACGCCCATCAATGCGCTCGCCGCACAAGGCAATTTGGTCGATGACGAAGGGCTCTGGCAAGGCTGGCAAATGGCGGCGCAGCGCCTCGGTCCATACAGGAATATCGCCATTCGGCAGCCGACCCGTCAGCGTCATGTGAAACCGAAACTCGTCCATCACATAGGGATAACCCCACTCGATCAACAGTGCGTCTTGACGTGGGCTCAACCTTGCACCGCGCCGCCGCTCAAGTTCAGCCTCATTGGTTGGGGCGCGAAACGGGTCAAGCTCACGTACACAGGCCGCACCAATTCTTTGCAAGCCGCTCACATCGCCCTGTGGGGTCAAAGCGAGAAACCGGCCCAGCCTCGTCAGACTCAGCCCTTCACAGCTCGAAGGCGCCAGGCCAGCGGCCATCTCAGACGCCGCCGCTTTCAGGGCTTCAAGCGAATAACCTCCGGCCAGTTGAAAGGGTGGTTTCAGCGTTCCGTGAAAGCCGTATTTGCGCGGTGTCATCGTAACGTCATGCAAATCGGGCAGATCGGGCTGAGGCACCTCGCAGCCCTGCACGACATCCCATCCCAGCCAGCGCGCGCCGAACTGTTCCAATGGTCCTTCGGGCGGCACGTAGTAGATTGCAAATCGAGAGTATGACATGAATTCCCCTTTTCCCGCGCCCTCTTTGGCAAAGGCTTGTGACAGCGATATGTCAGATAATCTGTGCCTTGCGAATGCCCAGCTTGTGATGCCCGATCGGGTAGTAACCGGTTCGGTGACAATCGAACAGGGCGTCATTTCCGAGATCACCGAAGGGGATCATGTTCCGACCGGCGCAGTCGATTGTGCAGGTGATTACATCCTTCCGGGACTGGTCGAGCTGCACACCGACAATATCGAACGTCATATCGAGCCTCGCCCGGAAGTGGACTGGCCTCATCTTCCGGCCCTGATCGCGCATGATAGCGAGCTGGCCTCGACCGGAATCACAACCGTGTTCGACGCCATGCGAGTAGGTTCCATTCACAGCGGCAAGGGCCGTTACATCGATTATGCCCGCAAACTGGCGGACGAACTGTTGTCGGCGCGCGCCGCAGGCTATTTCAAGATCAGCCATTTCCTTCACCTGCGGGCCGAGATCTGCTCGGAGACACTGCTTGAGGAATTGGCGACCTTCGGGCCGGAAGACAGGGTTGGCATTGTCAGTCTGATGGACCACACGCCGGGTCAACGCCAATTCAGCGATCTGAGTGCATTGAAGACCTATGTCGCCAAAAAGCGCGGTATGACCGACGCCGATTTCGTTGCACATGTCGAGAACCTGCGTGGTCTACAGCAGCGTTTCGGAGAAAAGCACGAAGCCGGTGCAGTGATCGAGGCCGCCCGTCTTGGCGCTGCGCTGGCCAGCCATGACGATACCACGGCGCGGCATGTCGAAAAATCGTCCGAAAATGGTGTGGCTTTCGCCGAATTCCCAACCACGTTCGAGGCGGCCGAGGCCTGCCGTACCCGCAACATCGCCGTCATGATGGGTGCCCCGAATCTGATCCGTGGCGGCTCGCATTCCGGCAATGTCGCGGCTGAAGATCTTGCAAAGGCCGATCTTCTGGAAATTGTGTCTTCCGACTATGTGCCTTCTGCGCTACTGCTGTCGGCTTTTCATCTTGCCAGTGTTTGGGACGACCTGCCACGTGCTGTGGCCACGGTTACACGTAATCCTGCAATGGCTGTCGGTCTTGATGACCGTGGCATCCTGAATGTAGGTCTGCGTGGTGACGTTCTGCGTGTGCGTCGCATGGGTCAAACACCAGTTTTGCGCGGTGTCTGGAGCCAAGGCAACAAGGTTGGATGAGTTGTGATTGGTTGAATCAAACTTGCCGAACAGAACATGGCTGGCGGCCGAAAGCTCGCGGATTATCAGATGGGATCTGCGCCCTTGCTCCGCTTGATTTTTCTGGACCCGCATCTTGATAAACTGATGTCGTGCCAGAACATTAAACTCGTAAAGAATATGGTTACTTTTTTACCGCACTTTCTCCTGTAACGCAAAATGCGGGCAACAAGTTCCACGATTAACTGACTGGAAATTTGTTGCTTATCTCAGAGTTGAAATCAGGAGCTTTGGCGGGATGAGGGCATGGTTGTCGGTTGTGATAGCCACTATTATTTTGGCGGGCTGCAGTCAGGATTTACAGGGAACCAAGTCCTTTGATCCCGGGGCGACACCAGCCCCCGCTCCCTTATCGGGGGGGAATAATCTGAAGGGAAATGTCGCACGCACTGAATTCGCTGAGTTGGTGCGAAGGTCTGTCGCGACATCGCCCACCACCGCAGCCGGAGCCGCCAGCGTTCTGGCTTCGAAATCCCGCATTGATGCCGAGCAAGGCGCGTTCCTGCCGCAGATCGAGGCCGAGACATCCCTGACGTCCGATGGGGATACAGTACCGATCCTGCGGCTTAGCCAGATCATCTATGATGGTGGCAAAGTCTCGGGTCGTGTGGGTTTGCGTCAGATTGAAGCCCGGCAGACCTGGTTAAACGAATTGTCAGAGCTGAGCGCGCTGAGCTTCGAGGCCATCGAAACCATAATTGATCTGGATCGAAATCGCCGCCTCGAAGAACAAGCCCAGCAGAATCTGGATCGTACGGACGTTTTGGTCAGCGACCTCCAGTCCCGTTTTGATGCCGGGGCCGGATCGGTGGCAGATTTGCTGGCGGGGCAGGGGCGGAAGTCTAACGCCGAGACAGAATTAGCGCAGGCTCAGACGGATGTGGAACTGGCGACGGCAACATGGGTCGAAGTCTTCGGAACGCGACCCGATATAATTCCGACCATCCCCCCCGCACCCATTCTGGCAGCGGCCACCTCGCAGCAAATGGTTGCACGCAGCCCGCGTCTGCGTACTCAGGTCGCCTTCAGTCAAGTGCGTGAACAAGAGGTCGTGGTTGCCGAACGAGCGACCCGCCCAACACTCTCTGCGATTCTTGAGACAGATTTCGACCAGGGCAGTATCGACGACGGTGTGCAGGCCCGATTGGGTGTAACGGTCCCGATTTACCAAGGGGGATCCGCGCGCGCCAATGTCGAAACCGCAAGGGCGAATCTTCAACAAAGCCGGGCTGATGAAGAAGAATTGCGGCGCGAGTTGCAACGTAATCTCTCCCAGGCCTTGGAAGAGACCAATTCAATCCAGCGACGGCTCGCCACAGCCCGGCGCGCTGTCGAGATCAATGAGCAAGCGCTGGATGCAGCTCGTGGACAGTTTGATATCGGGCGCAGCACGCTGGTACAGATATTGGATGCGTTGCGCGAGTTGAATCTTGCGCAGGTTCGGGTGATCCAGCTTGAGGCTCAGGCACGTCGTGCGGAATATGCCGTGCTGGCGGTCACGGGCGATATCCTGGACGCGTTGGGTGTTGCACAGCCGACCGATCCAACCTTGTGATATCCGTCGTGAACTCGACTGCGACTAACCCGCTGAATACGCACCTCCGACTTCTGACAGAGCATTTGGGTCTTGGGTTGTCCGAGGTGGATATCTTTCGGGTGTTCTAGGGCAATGAAGTCGCCTAGGCGGTCAGCGCAGTGGAAGCGGTGGGCTACAGGCGGGTTTCGGGAAAGCGCGGTTGCTGAAACTGGACCCGAACTTGTTTCTGGTCCTGGCGTTTGACGCAGCTGTGCAATCTTTCGCGTTTCTGGATCGAGAAGACACCAACGCTTTCTTGTGATCGATGCCAGCGGCGGACTCAGCGAACCTCAGATCTGGCGGCGACAGGAAACACGACTGCGCAAGACGCGCTGGATATTGCGCGCATAATGCTCGCGCCGCTGGAACGAGAATCGTTTAGGCCGCAAGGTCATCGGTTTTGGTCCGCGTTCAGCGATCTGCGCGGGGTCTACATTCAGATCCTATTGGCCGCGATGGTGACAAGCGTGCTTGGGCTGGTGACGTCGCGGTTCACCATGGTCGTTCATGACCCCATTCTGCCAAACGAAGTGGTTGATAGCTTGTTGGCTCTGGTCGTCGGGGTTGGCCTTGCACTGTTGTTCGATTTCCTGATCAAGAACCTGCGGACACGGTTCATCGATACAGCGGGAAAACGGGCGGACCTGAAGATCACCGAGCGGCTGTTCAATCAGTTGATGGCGCTTATAATGAAAGCCCGGGGCGGGCCGAATGGACACATGGCCTCGATCCTTCAGGATTTAAAGGTCGTGAGGGATTTCTTTACGTCTGCCTCGCTGGTTGCTTTGGTCGATCTGCCCTTCCCTTTCGTATTCGTGGTGTGATCTAGGCGATTGGCAGGCCGCGACAGGCGATTGCGATCGCGTCGCGCGCGAGACTTGAGGCTCAGATATCCGGACAAGAATTTGATCTTCCCGACCGTACAGGTGTGGAGGCGGCGTTTCTGGAGGTATAGATTGGCGTGATCCAACCTCTGGTCGAGCGCGGCATCGAAAGTTCGCTGGCGATGATTGACTTGCGCCGGCAGCTTAGCCGCCAAATTGGACAGCTTAGAGAGGCCGGTAGCCGAATACTGATGACTTTGTTGGAACGATGAGCGGAGAACTTTGTCTGATTTCAGCCTGGCCAGAACCAACTCCCAACCAGGCTGTTGATTGAGTCAAAGGCACTCAGACAGTGTTTTGGCCAGATTGCGGATGAGTTGCGGGTACAGATTTACTCCGGGTTCCAGATCAGATCCCAGCGGGTCCATGATGCCGGTTTTAGCTTCGGTGCCGTCGAGAACGGTTGCGACAATTCCGGGGTTGAACTGGGGTTCAGCCATGACACAATCCACACCTTCGTCGCGGATACGCCCCTGAATTTCGGCGATCCTTGCCGGGCTTGGATCGGTCGCATCGCTGAGGGAAATTGCACCCGAGGCCGGGAAGCCAAAGGCATCTTCGAAATATTGATAGGCATCGTGGAACACGATGAAGCTGCCACCTTTGACCGGCGCCAGCGTTTCGGCCACTTCCGCTGACAAAGCAGCCATTTCTTCACGCGCAGCTGCCGCATTCGCAAAATAAGCACCTGCGTTGTCTGGGTCAGCCGAAGAAAGCTGCGCCGCGATCGTTTTCAGCCAGATTTCTGCGTTGACCGGAGAGAGCCAGGCGTGCGGATCATGTTCGCCATGCGCATGGCCCTCATGGTCGTCATGTCCGGCGTGGTCCTCATGATCATCGTGGTCATGCTCATCCGCATGCTCTTCGTCATGATTATGATCATCATGCTCTTTGTCCTCGGCATGATCCTCGTGATCGTCGTCATCGTCTTTTGCATGATCGTCGTGGTCGTCGTGATCATGACCATCATCCTCAGCATGGTCGTGATCGTCATGATCGTCATCCCCATGATCTTCGTCGTCGCTATGGTCATGCGCTTCGAACAAAGCACTTTCACGGAAATCGAGCAGAACCGTTCCGTCCGACTCAAGCAACACCGTAACAGTCGCCCCGTCGCTGAGCGTCTCGACAGCGCCTTCCATCCACGGGGTCAGGTCCTCGCCAATCCAGAATACCAGATCTGCCTCTTGCAGTGCGGCTGCTTCTGACGGACGAAGGTTGTATTCGTGTGGCGAGGCACCGGGCTGCACTATCAATTCAGGCGTTCCTACCCCCTCCATCACCCGGGCCACGAGTGAGTGAACGGGTGCGATGTCAACCGCAACCTTGGGTGCATCCGCCATGGCGGTTCCGCCCATCAATGCAGCGGTAATCGATAGTGGGAGCAGCTTTCTGGACATCAGACCCTCTGTGTGATTTTATAACGTTACGAGCGGCATATATGATATGGTATAACATGACAAGTGAGATGCACCCCATTTCGGTTGGTGAAGATGCGCCGGTAGGATTTCAGGAGCATGATCACAAGAATTGCGTCGAAACGGCGTTGGCCACAGCGGATGCTCGGTGCAGGGAAGAAGGGTTGCGGCTAACCCCTGTGCGGCGAAAAGTTCTTGAAATGCTGTTGCAAGACCACAAGTCGCTCGGGGCATACGCTATTCTGGACCGTTTGCGCGAAGCCGGTTTTGGCTCTCAGCCGCCGGTGGCTTATCGCGCGCTTGATTTTCTTGTCCAGAACGGGTTCGTCCACAAGATCGAACGTTTGAACGCCTTTGTGGCCTGTTCTCGTCCCGGAGCGTCGCATTCCCCGGCCTTCATGATCTGCAGAAAATGCGACGCTGTCGCCGAAGCTCAGTCGGCACCGTCCAATGGCGTCCTCGGCGCAGCCGCGCGCGCGGCGGGTTTCGAAATCGAGCGAACCGTTGTAGAAGCCGAGGGACTCTGCCCAGACTGCACCGAGAAGGCGTAGACATGACCCTGATCACCGTTGAAAATCTCAGCGTGCGTTATGGCGCGAATACCGTTCTGCGCCATGTCGGCATGACGATTGAGGCTGGTGAAATCGTGACGATCGTTGGTCCAAACGGATCGGGAAAGACCAGCCTGTTGCGTGCCGTCATTGGCGCGACCAAGCCTGCGGAAGGTAAGGTTACACTGAAGCCTGGGCTAAAAATCGGGTATGTCCCCCAAAAACTGCACATTGATCCGACCCTGCCGATATCAGTGGAAAGATTCATGCGTCTGACGGAGCGTGTCTCTAGGCTTCAATGTACAGAAGCGCTTGAAACTGCTGGGGTGCCGGATCTGCTAAAGCGCCAAATGTCGCAATTGTCAGGCGGACAGTTTCAGCGCGTTTTGCTGGCGCGAGCGTTGATCAATCGGCCCGACGTTCTGCTTTTGGACGAAGCCACTCAGGGTCTCGACCAACCGGGGTCGGCGGCGTTTTATCGTCAGATCGAGGAGGTCCGGCGTGAAACCGGATGCGCCATACTGATGATCAGCCATGAATTGCACGTGGTCATGAGCGCGTCTGACAGGGTGATCTGCCTCAATGGTCATGTGTGCTGCCAAGGGTCCCCCGCAGTCGTAGCCTCGGCCCCGGAATATCGGGCCCTGTTCGGAACGGGTACCGGAGGCGCACTGGCCCTTTATCGCCATGATCACGACCATGATCACGATCACGGTCACTGTGAAACCTCTCAGGAAGCCGCAGAATAATGCTGGATGATTTCATGACGCGCGCGACGCTTGCAGGTGTTGGCGTTGCTTTTGCTGCGGCACCACTGGGGTGTTTTGTTGTCTGGCGTCGAATGGCCTATTTCGGGGATGCCACCGCCCATGCGGCAATCCTGGGTGTCGCTTTGTCGCTGACGTTTCAGTTGTCCGTCTTTACTGGGGCGCTAGCTGTTGCACTTGCGATGGCACTTACCGTGACACTGTTGTCCGGACGTGGTTACGCGATGGATACACTGCTGGGCGTTCTAGCACATTCTGCACTTGCCTTCGGTCTAGTCGCCGTATCTTTCCTGTCCGGTGTTCGCATCGACCTGATGGCCTATCTCTTCGGTGATATTCTGGCCGTGTCACGCACCGATCTGGTTGTGATCTGGGGGGGCGCAGCGCTTGTCGTGGCCCTGATCGTATGGCGCTGGTCGCAGCTATTGACAGCGACCATGAATGAAGAGCTGGCCTATGCCAGCGGCTTTGACCCCAAGCGAGAGCAGTTGATCCTGACGCTGTCTCTGGCAGTTACAGTGGCCGTGGCGATAAAGGTCGTAGGTGTTCTACTGATTGCTGCAATGCTGATCATCCCGGCGGCGGCTGCGCGCAGTTTGGCCAGATCTCCGGAAGCGATGGCTTTGATTGCGGCGGCGATTGGTGCATTTTCCGCAATCGCCGGGCTACGGGCTGCTTACATATTTGATACGCCTGCAGGGCCATCCATTGTTTGTGTTGCTGCAGTAGTGTTCGCGTGTTTCAGCCTGATCGGATGGCAAACGCGGCGTGGAGCCTAGGGCATCTGCAAAGATCAATGCGGTCGCGTCGACACGGTCAAGAATTCAATTTCGTCTGACAGGATGACCCGTACCCCATGTGGGAGCTTGGCGTCGAAGCTGAGCGTGTCACCTTCTGACATCTGGAACTCTTCGGTCCCACAGCCATAGATGGCGCTGCCTTCAATCATGTAGATGAAGACGTAGCCTTCGTGCTGATAGTTAGGCAACTTGCGTTGGTCTTGTTTTGAGATGCGGATGCGTGCGGATTGGAATGACCCGCTAGGCCCGCTGTGTTTGCCGAGCAGTAGATAGTCATGGGCATGGTCTGGTGTGATACGCCGCGACGGCAACCCGGTTCCCGCCTGAACGTGATGCACATCCGAGGTCGTGTCGGTATGGCTGAACAGCGCCATCAGAGAGACAGATAGTGCATCTGCCAACGCGTGTAAGGTACTAAGGGACGGCGAAACATGACCATTTTCGATTCGGCTGATCATGGGCGCGGAAACCTTTGACTGCGCAGCAAGTTCGGTCACCGTGAGCTGACGTTCCTGTCGCAAACGCTGCAGGGTTCGCCCGATCTCAAGTTCTGGTTCTGTTTTCTTGTCCTGCATCGGGCCGCTTTGACATTCCTTCTTCCAGTTAAAGTAGCTGTGGCCTGAATTGCAGGATAGTAAAAGTGTTTTCTGACAAAAAACAAGCTTAGCTGAGCGATTGGCGCAAAACTGCGCCAATGCGATGAAGGCAGCGGTGTTTTGAACTTATTTTCCTTTCCAGACCGGATCACGTTTTTCAGCGAAGGCTTTTGCGCCTTCAAGCTGATCTTCGCTGGAATAGAGGATATCGACGGTGCGCAGCTGGCGCTTGGTGATGCGATTCATGGCGTCCTGAAATTTGCTGTCTTCAGCTTCGCGCACGACCTCTTTGATCGCAGCATAAACCAGCGGAGGACCCGAGGCGAGCAGACGCGCCAATTCCCAGGCACGATCCATCAGTTGATCGGCGGGCAGGACTTCATTGACCAAGCCCCAGCGCTGACCTTCTTCGGCATCGAACCAGCGTCCAGTCAGCAATAGCTCCATCGCGATGTGGTAGGGAATGCGTTTGGGTAGCTTGACGCTCGCCGCATCTGCAACGGTTCCGGATCGAATCTCAGGCAGGGCAAAAGTTGCGTGTTCAGCGGCCAGGATCATATCGGCTGAAATCGCAAGCTCGAGCCCGCCACCACAGGCAATACCATTGATGGCCGCGATGACCGGTTTGTTCAGATCGCGTAACTCCTGCAAACCACCAAAGCCACCGACACCATAATCCCCATCCACGGCGTCGCCTTCGGCTGCGGCTTTCAGGTCCCAGCCAGGGCAAAAGAACTTCTCGCCTGCTCCGGTCAAGATAGCGACGCGCAGCTCGGGATCATCGCGAAATTCGGCAAATACCTGCCCCATGATCCGGCTGGTTGCCAGATCGATGGCATTGGCTTTTGGCCGATCCAGCGTCACTTCGAGAATTGCGCCGTCACGGCGGGTCTTGATCGGGTCCATTTCTCAGGCCTTTCTGATAAGCGCATCCACCGCCACCGCCCGGGTGGGCGTGCAGAGAAGCGGGTTGATTTCGACCTCGCCGAGCGTTTCGGCATTTTGCATTACATAGTCTTGAACGGCCTGAATGGCGGCAACGATTTCATCCATATCAGCCGCTGGTTGGCCGCGATAGCCTGCCAGCAATGACGCGATCTTTAGTTCGCCGAGAGCAGCGCGAATACTGTCGGATGTTGCCGGGACCAGAAGAGAGGTGGTATCGCGCAATATTTCGGTCAAGACACCACCGGCCCCTATTGTCAGCACAAAGCCATGGGCAGGGTCCCGCACCACACCGACGAGGATTTCAGCCACCGCACCCGTGATCATCTCTTCGATCAGAATCTCATCAGTTCCAATGTCCGCTGCCACACCTGTCACATCGGCAGCCTGAACCCTCAATCGTACAGCGGAATGTTCGGACTTGTGGGCAAGGCCGACACCTTTGACGGCAAAGGGCGCTTCCATCTCGCGCGTCGCGCTTAGGGCTTCTTCGGCGCCTCGGACAGACCTGTTCTGAGGAATGCGCAAACCATGCGCGGCCAGAGCCTGCTTCGCCTCGGCTTCGGTCAGCGTCTGCGTGGCATCTAATGTGCCCGGCAGGCAGATTGGCGTGTCCGAAGGCGCGGCGACTTGAGCCGCCGCGCGTGTAGCGGCAAGCGCTTCACGAAGGCCCATGAAGGGAACTACACCGCCTTCTACCAGGGATTGCGCAGTGTTTTCAGGGAACAATTCGGGCAGTGTAGAAACCACTGCGAAGCGCGCGCCCGTTTCTGCCCGCACCTTTAGTGCCGTGCGCGTCGCGGCAGCCCAATCCGTTGGATCGGTGGTCGGGTAGTCGACGATCGAGAAGGTCAGATCCAGATCGTTGCCTGTCATCCCGGCCCAAGCGTTCGCCATCGCCTCTTCATCGCGCCAGATATAGGTGTGGTAATCGAGTGGATTGCTTAGTGCGACCATCGGACCAAGCGCATCGCGCAATCGGGTTTGCTTATCTCTGGACAGTTCTGGAAATCTGAGGCCAGTGCCGATCGCCATATCTGCGATCAGGCTGGCCTCGCCGCCCGAGCAGCTGATCGAAGCAATGTTGCCCCCCGGCAAAGGCCCATAACAATGCAACAATTTCAGGGTTTCCAGAAACTCGGGCAGCGAGGACAGGCGCGGGATGCCCAGCCGGTTTAGCAAAGCCTGCGCACCCGCATCACTCCCAGCCAGTGAGGCGGTATGAGAAACTGTTGCTGCCTGCGCCTGTTCGGATGCGCCCACCTTAAGTGCGATCAGAGGCACGCCTTTCCGATGTGCCTTGGCAGCAAGGGCCTCCCATTCGCGGATATCCTTGAAGCCCTCGATATGTAAACCGACGGCAGTGACCCGTGGATCATCGATCAGCGACATGGCGATCTCAGCCTGACTGGTCTGCGCCATGTTCCCGCAAGTCACCATATAGGCAATCGGCAGAGCTCGTTTCTGCATAGTCAGGTTGATCGAGATGTTGGAGCTCTGGGTCAGAATGGCAACGCCTCGATCTACTCGAGCAGCTCCATGCTGATCGGGCCACAATAGCGCACCATCAAGCGCATTGATAAAGCCATAGCAGTTTGGCCCAAGAATGGGCATGCTGCCTGCTGCATTGATCAACTCTGATTGCAGATCTCCTCCTGCCTGATCCTCGGCTGCAGCTTCCGAGAAGCCAGAGGCAAAGCAAGCTGCTCCGCCGCTGCCCATGTCTGACAGAACCTGAACTGCCTCAACGGTGGCGTGACGATTGATGCCAACAAAGGCCGCGTCCGGGGACGATGGCAGGTCCTCAATCCGTGCGTAGGCCTTGTGCCCGGCAATTTCATCCGCCTTGGGATGAACAGGCCAGATTTTCCCTGCGTAGCCCATGCGTTCCGACTGCAGGATAACCTGCTGGCACCACGCGCCGCCGCCGATCACCGCGATGGATTCCGGGCGTAGAAGACGGGAGATATCCTTGCTCATTCGGGCCTCAGGCACCCAGAGGCCGCAGCAGATCACGACTGATGATATGCCGCTGGATTTCACTCGTACCATCCCAGATACGTTCTACGCGCGCATCCCGCCAGAACCGTTCGATCGGGAAGTCGTCCATCAGACCCATGCCACCATAGATTTGCAGCGTCGTATCCGTGACCTTTGCCAGCATTTCCGAAGCATAAAGCTTGGCCGAGGCAATCTCGCGATTTGAGGGCAAGTCCTGATCCAGACGCCATGCGGCCGCGAGCGTCAGCCAGTCGGCAGCGTCGATCTCGGTGATCATGTCAGCGATCTGAAAGCCAACACCCTGAAACTTGCCGATTGGCTGGCCGAATTGCTTGCGCTCAGCCGCGTAGTTCAGTGCGTAATCAAAACAGCGCCGCGCGCGCCCGACCGAAAAAGCAGCAACCGTCAGGCGCGTTGCATAGAGCCACTCGTTCATCACGGCGAAACCGCCATCGACCTCGCCCAGAACCTGTTCATCGGGCAGGCGGCAATTGTCAAAATACAGGATATAGTTCTTATAGCCTTTGTGGCTGACTGAGTTGTACCCCTCGCGCACTTCAAAACCCGGCGTGCCACGATCTACGAGGAATGTAGTGATCCGTTTTTTGGGGCCCTTGGGAGTTTCATCCACACCTGTTGCGATGAATACGATGAAGAAATCCGCGTGCTCCGCGCCCGAGATGAAGTGTTTCGAACCGTTGACGACCCAGTCACCGCCATCGCGAACGGCCTGACATTTCATGCCCCGAACATCTGAACCCGCGTCAGGTTCGGTCATAGCCAGAGCATCCATCTTTTCGCCACGCACGGCAGGCAACAAATAGCGTTCACGCTGGTCGGCGTTGCAGGCCATCAGGATATTCTGCGGACGACCGAAGAAATGGGTCAATGCCATCGAACCTCGGCCGAGCTCGCGTTCGACAAGAGTGAAATCAAGATGCGAGAGACCTGCGCCACCAACTTCTTCGGGGAAGTTACAGGCATAAAACCCCAGTTCGATGCATTTCCGCTTGATTTCGTCTCCCAGCTCTTGCGGCACCTGTCCGGTGCGTTCGACCTCAGCTTCGTGGGGGTAAATCTCGTTCTCAACAAAGCTCCGCACTGTTGAGACGATCATTTCCTGTTCTTCGGTTAAGCCAAATTGCATGACGCGTTCCCCTGATGTCTGATTGGCAATGAAACGTAATTGCCTGACGCAATGACATGCAGTAATCGTACGATATCATGCCGAGTTAGAAAAATTTGATCCAGATCTATAACTTTTTGCTGTTCGACGGGTTCTCGAACCTTTGCCTCGCCAACATGGTTGAGCCATTGCGCGCGGCGAACACTTTGGCGGGGCAGGATCTCTATGCCTGGCAGTTTTATTCACCCCATGGTGCGCCAGTCCAAAGCTCCAGCGGGTTGCAGGTCGCGCCGCATGGAGCGATGGGCATTGAGGCGGGTGATGCTTTGGTTGTCATGCCGTCTTATGGGTATCTGGAACACTCGGTTCCCGATACTCATCGCGCTTTGCGCAGGGCCGCAACCCGTCATCGCAAACTGGCTGGTCTGGACACAGGGAGTTGGTTGCTCGCGCGTGCGGGACTGTTGGAAGGGTATCGCGCGACCATTCACTGGGATGAACTTTCCCGGTTCGAAGAAAATTTTACCGATGTCGAGGTCGTGCAGGAACGTTTTGTGATCGACCGGGACCGGATCACCTGTTCAGGCGCGATGGCTGCTTATGATCTGGCGACTGCTCTGATTCTTGCGGATCACGGGCCGCTGTTGTCGATGGAGGTGGCGCATCTTCTGATGAACCGTGGTGAACCAAGTGCTGCTTCATCACAGATGAAATCCGAAGACAGGCTGGTGAATCGGGTGCTGGGCGTCATGCAGGGCACGTTGGATGCGCCAGTAATGATAAAGGATATCGCTCGTCAGCTCGGGTGCTCTCAAAAGAAGATTGAGACCCGGGTTTTGTCCGAGCTGGGTGTAACACCGCAGGCGCTCTATCGTCGCCTGCGTCTGAATTTGGCGCGTAAACTTGCGGTCGAGACCCAGCAGTCCGTGGCCGAGATCGCCAGCCGCTGCGGGTATGAGAACCCAAGCGCAATGACGCGGGCGTTCCGGATGCAATTCGGGCAGACACCAACAGCCTATCGAAACGGGGAGTAACTTTGGGATTAGCCTCGCACGCGTGAGAGGTCCGGGTCATACGGGGACGGCGCAATCACCTCGGCCGCGATCATTTCTCCGCACAGGTCAAGTTGCATTCGGCTGCCGGGTTCGGAAAATTCCGGATTCACAAAGCCGTAAGCAAGGTTTAGCCCTGTTCTGTGGCCCCAGTCACCTGACGTGATCGTACCAACAACCATGTCGTCCAACATCAGGGAGGCTCCACCATGCGCCGGTGCTTTGGTTGCATCGATTTTCAGGCTTACCAGTTTCTTTTGAGGCCCGTTCTCAAGGCGTCTCTGCAACGCGTTTCGGCCAATGAAATCGCCTTTGGTCAGTTTCACGAACCGATCCAAACCGGTCTCAAACGGGTCGAACTCTGTGAGCAGATCGGCTTTCCAGTGCAAGAACCCTTTCTCCATCCGCATGGACTCGACGGCGCGAGCACCAAATAATTTCAAGTCATGCGTCTCGCCAGCTTTTCTGAGCGCCAGATAGGCCGCGTATAGTGAGGCGTTCGGGACATGTATCTCGTAGGCCAGTTCCCCTGAGAAGCTGATATTCAATACAGTTGCTGGCGCGAACCCGACAAAACACTCGCGAACTGACAGCCAGGGAAAAGCTTCTCGCGACCAGTCTCCTCGAGCACAAGCGGACAGCACGTCGCGCGATTTGGGTCCGGCCAGCACTAATATTGTCTGATCATTGGTGAGTGAGCGGATTTGCACATCTTCGCCATCATGCAGATGCGCCTTTAGCCAGTCCATATCATGGTATTCGCTGGCGGCGGCGGACCCGTACCAGACCCGTGCCGGGCCGCGATCACTCGCGGGCAGGTTGGCGATGGTGGCCTCGGCTTTGACCATCCCGTGGTGGTTCAGCAGATAACCAAGGCCGACCCGCCCGTCGCGTTTTGTCACCGCGCCGCACATCATCCGATCCAGAAACCGATGCCGATCGGTTCCGGTGATTTCCAGCCGGTTGAAGCCGTTCACTTCGGCCAGTCCGACATTTTCCTGAAGGTTTCTGATTTCCGCCGCGACGACGTCAAAGGCCTCACCAAAACTGAAACTCAGCGTTGGTTGAAAATCAGGCGCAGGCTTGATGTAGTCGACCCGCTCCCAACCGTTGACCACTGTAAATTCAGCCCCTTCTGCTGCGAGGATCGGGGTCAGCGGTGTGGTTTTGGCGGGGCGACCGGCAGGCCGGTGTTCGTGCGGGAAATGAAAGCGGAATTCATTCTGGTAATCTTCGATGGCTTTCAGCGCGGTCAGCTCCACATTTGTGTGGCCGGTAAACCGACGCGGATCAAGGCACCACGTGTCATAACAGGCCTCGCCGTGAACGATCTGTTGGGCCAGCAGCCAGCCATGGCCACCCCCTTCGCCCAAACCCGCGCGCAGACCGATGATGCAGAAAGCATTGCGCTTTCCGGGGATTGGCCCGACCAAAGGTGCGCCGTCAATTGTGTAGGTGATCGGACCATTCACCACTGTATGAATGCCGACATCCATCAGTGCAGGCATGCGTGCGAAGGCACCTTCCAGCACATCCGTCACGCGGTCCAGATCGTCAGGGCACAGCGCGTTCACAAAATTCGGATCGATCCCGTCCATGCCCCAGGTTTTGCAATCCTGCTCGTAGAAGCCGACCAGCAAGCCGTTCTTCTCCTGCCGACAATAATAGTCGCTGATCGGACAGCGCAGCAGGGGCATCCGATGGCCTGCGTCGCGGATCGTTGCGATTTCTTCTGTCAGAAAATACTGATGCTCCATCGAAGCGACAGGGTGGTGCACGCCCATCATCGCGCCCACTTCGTTGACCCGATAACCACAAGCGTTAACTACGATATCGCAGTCAATATTGCCGTGTTCCGTGTGAACCGTCCAGGTATCGTCCTTGTGCTGTGTCAGTCCTGTGACCGGAGTATTGCGATATACCTCGGCCCCGGCTTTGCGCGCACGGCGTGCCAGAGCTTGGCACAGTTGAGCCGGATCGATGTCGCCATCTAGCGGATCCCATAGCCCACCGAGAAGGTTGTCGGTGGAAATCAACGGGTGCCGGCGGGCGCATTCCTCTGCATCTATGACCTCGAAATGCACATCCATTCCGCGCGCCATAGACGCAAAATGATGGTACCCCTGCATCTGCTCAGGCGTATTTGCAAGCCGGATGCCGCCGTCACCGTGATGGTAGTTGATAGGATAGTCCGGATCCTCGGCCAGTTCCTTGTACAGGTTGATCGAGTGGGTCTTCAGACCAACCATGGTCTGGTTCATGCCAAAATTGGTCACCTGCGCGGCCGAATGCCAAGTTGTGCCGCTGGTCAACTCATCGCGCTCGACCAGCACCACATCGGACCAACCTTCACGGGTCAAGTGATACAGAGTCGAGCAGCCGGCGATACCGCCGCCAATGACGACCACTTTAGTGCGCGATTTCATCAAGGACCCTCCGGTAGGTAGTCTTTTGGGGATTAGCCTGTTCTGTCAGTTGGTTCACAAGCGGCTGGATATTGTTACGTAAAAAATCGAAAATAAAAGCTCATTAACTCGTAGTAATTCGAATGCGGTTGAAATTCGCCCTAGGCGTTTAGTTGAATTGATCAATCTGATGCGGTTGGAGGATCACAAATGGCTGCGCCGCAGGCGAAAAGGTCCGGTCGAAAAGGACGTATCGCACAGCGGGCTGAAAAGCCTGCGCTCGACCCCTGTCCGCCAGGTCAACCGGGAGGCACTTACAAACCCTTGACTGGGGTTGAGCTTGAGCGGATTTACAACACAGCTCTGGATCTTCTTGAGAAGCTGGGGATCGGCGAGGTGCCGGATCGTTTGCGTTCTGATTTGTTGGCGGTTGGGGCGCAAGATAGCGGGGAGGGGAGGATACTTTTTTCGCCTCAACTTGTGGAACAGGCGATTGATCAGGCCGCCAAGACCTTCGTTCTGCACGGGCGTGATCCAGCCCGATCCATCGAAGTTGGCGGTAATCGCGTCTATTTCGGAACCGGAGGGGCGGCGGTTCAGACGCTTGATCTGCGCAGTGGTCGCTATCGGCCTTCAACCTTGCAGGACTTGCATGATTTCACGCGTCTTCAAGATGTCTTGCCAAATGTCAGCTGGTTCACCCGCTGTTGCGTTGCAACCGATCTGGAGGAAACCTTCGATCTGGATGTGAACACCGTCTATGCGCTGTTGAAGAATACCTCCAAGCCCACCGCGACGTCTTTTACATTGGCGCAGCACGTTGCGCCAATTGTTGAGATATTGGATATCGCAGCCGGGGGACCCGGTGAATTCGCAAAACGCCCGTTCATGAAAGCACATATAAGCCCGGTGATCTCGCCGATGCGCTACGGCGAAGACGCGGTGGATGTGGTCTACGCCTGCATCGAACACAATATTCCGATTTCTTGCATCACCGCTGCTCAGGCCGGCGCGACTGCACCAGCGACCTTGGCTGGTTTTCTGGCGCAGTCATTGGCAGAAACTCTTGCGAGTCTAGTAATGGTCCACGCGATCCAGCCCGGGTTTCCTATGGTCTTTTCGAATTGGCCACTGGTGATTGACCTTCGGACCGGCGCGTTCTCAGGTGGCAGCGGAGAGACGGCTGTCCTGAATGCAGCATCAGCACAATTATCAAATTGGCTTGGGCTGCCTTCAGGTGTGGCCTGTTCGATGTCTGATGCCAAGGCGATCGACGCTCAATACGGGATGGAAAAGGGACTGACCTCAATGGCGGCAGCGCTGGCAGGTGGTAATCTGATATATGAAAGCTCGGGCATGACGGCCTCGTTGCTGGGTGCAAGTTTTGAGGCGTTCGTGCTGGATGATGAGATGCACTCGTACACCTACCGCGCTTTGAGGGGCATAGAGGTGACACACGAGAATCTGGGCTTTGACGCGATCTGCGAAGCAGTTCTGGGCGAGGGCCATTTTCTGGGTGGTCAGCATACTTTTGCGGCCATGGAACGGGATTACTTTTATCCCTCACTCGCAGACAGGGACGAGCCGCGAACCTGGGCAGAAAACGGAGCGCAAGATGCCTGGAGCCGCGCGCGACATCGGGCGCAAGAAATTTTGCAGACCCATACGCCAAGATACCTGTCAGACGAACAGGATCGGCAAATCCGAGATCGCTTCAACATTCTTTGAAGGCTGATCCAGTGCTATTCGATAAGTTTGAAACTATCCGTCAGCCACGGGGTATCATCGCGCAGTGGTGAAATGATGCGGTCATTGATCAGTGATCGGGTTTTGGCATCCACAAGCTCAATCACTGATCTTGAACAATCCGGCGTCGCGACCAGCGCCAGTGTGCGTGCAAAGCTCTTGCCCGGAAACGGGTGCATGCACAGCTTTGATTGGAACCGCTTTGCCCGAGAATACAGCAGCGGCGTCGTGATGGTCCAACCCGCACCGGAGGACACCATCGACATCAACGTCTGATTGTTGCTGCATTCAAACCTGTGAGAGGACGAAATCCCCATCCGGCGTAATTGGGACTCGATCTGGCGCGCGATGATCAGATTGCTGGAATATCGTAGAAACGGCAATTTAGTTCGACCCTCAACAATGTCTTGCAAAGACTTGTCACTCACCGCAGGCAAAACGATCACAAATGGATCGCGCAGAAGGGGGCGATCCTGCAGATCGCGCATACGTTCGCTAGGAGTAGTGGAAATCCCCAGATCCAACTGCCTGTCGCGCAGCATGTCGATAATCGCGTGGCTGGAATCCGTGTGGTACATGAAATCACAGGCGGGCATATTCGCGAATAGATAGACCGCCAGCTCTGGAATTATGTCGCTGTCGAAGTCTTCGATCGTGCCGAAACGCAGATAGCTGGCCTCGGTGATGCTTCCTGCAGACGCTTCGGCCTTGGCCTTTCGGATCAGGTGCAGCGCATCGTCGATATTGCGCAGGAAGACCCGGCCCTTTGGGGTCAGAACCATGGGTCTGCGGGTGTGGTTGAACAGCTCAACGCCCAGATGGTCTTCGAGATTGCGCAGGTGATGGGAAACGGTGCTTATCGTCAGCCCTGTTTCCTTTGAGGCCGCCTGCAGCGACCCTTTCTGCGCGCATATCTGAAACAGTTCCAGCCATTTGAGGCTGAGGTCTTTCGGAGTAGACTGACGCGGCATTCCGGTGCTTTCGTGAGATCAGGGCATTCCCGGCAAATCTACGCAGATAATGAGAGCTTTGATATCAGAATCTTGGAATTCTGGCTCAATTGCCGAGCACTCAGGTTTCAGAGCTTTCCAAAAAGCCGCGCGCGGTCTGTGCAGCATCCGCGATATGGCTTTCGACTGCTTTTCGGGCTTTGGCAGGATCACCACTGAGGATGGCATCATGGATTGCAGTCATGTGGCTCATCCCAGAACGCTCTCGATTCCGCGCTGCGAGGGTCAAGGCCCGCAGGCGGCTGATCCGGCCGTTCAGACGTTGCACGACATCCCAGGCGATGCTGTGCCCAGCCTGTAGAAAAATCAGTTCATAGAAGCGAGTTGTGGCCTGTAGCAGATTTGACCATTCGGTGTCATTCTGCGCCGCGCCCACTGCTTTCAATGCCTTGCCCAGATCGTTTGCGAAACCTGTCTCATGCGCTTGTGCACAGGCGGCGGCGGCTGAGCCTTCTAGCTGTAAGCGGATGTCATAGATTTGCTGCGCTTGGTCCCAGCTGAGGGTCGAGACGATTGGCCCGCGGTTGGGGATAATCTCAACCAAACCTTCGGCTTCCAGAAACCGGATCGTCTCGCGGATGACGGTGCGGCTGACACCAAGCTGATCGCAAAGCGGGCGTTCAACAAGCCGCTCACCGGGGGCAAAATGCCCGGCGATGATCGCTTCGCGCAGGCGGGCTTGCACGATATCCCGCAAGGTTTGCGGTGCTTTTTCGATCTTTTGCAGGGTGGAGTCGGTGTTCATCATCGACGCTTTCATATCTGTGGTACGGATCCGGAACAAGTATGATTGACATATCGTATTATGGTATACCATATTCTCGACCAAAGGCTTGCCAAAGGAATCACCATGTCCGCCGAAATTCGAAAAACGCTTCTGCATGTCGAAGACACTCTGATCGAGGGTGGTAAGTTGGCGGACACTCCGCTGAAGCTAATTGCCGCAATAGCTGTCATTCGGAACCCTTGGGCTGGTCAGGGTTTTGTCGAAGATCTTGGCCCCGCGATCCGCGATTGCGCCCCCGGATTGGGGGAGTTGCTGACCAAAATGATTTTGGATGCTTCAGGTGGCGGCGACCGGGTCGAAGCCTATGGAAAATCCGCGATTGTGGGCTTGAACGGAGAGGTCGAGCATGCGTCGGCCCTGATCCACACGCTGCATTTTGGCAATCATTATCGCAAAGCAGTCGGCGCGAAATCCTACCTTTCCTTCTGCAATACGCGCGGCCCTGCCAATGCGCCGCTGCTGATCCCCTTGATGGACAAACATGATGGGGGTCGTCGCTCTCACTACCTTACGATCCAGACTTCGGTCGCAGATGCACCTGCGGCAGATGAGATTCTGATTGCACTGGGTGCATCGATTGGAGGGCGGCCGCACCACCGGATCGGGGATCGCTATCGGGACATCGAGGAACTTGGTCATGACGTTGACAACCCTGCAGCTGTCTAACTCGGGCCGATCAGTCGCGTTCAGAGAGGCGGGCGAAGGGCAACCGGTCTTTATGATCCATGGCGTAGGCATGCAATCTGCGGCCTGGGGCCCTCAGTTTGACACGCTGAGCCAGCATTGCCGTGTAATTGCGGTTGATCTGCCGGGGCATGGAGGCAGTGACCGTCTGCTATCTGGAAGCCAATTGCCGGATTTTGTCGGCTGGATACATGATGTTGTCGACGCATTGAATCTGGCTCCGGTCGCGATCATCGGTCATTCAATGGGGGCACTGATTGCCGCCGGCTTTGCGGCAGAGTATCCCGATATCACTAGCCGTGTTGCTATGCTGAACGGCGTCTTCTGTCGCGATGCCTCAGCCCGCGCCGCAGTCATCCAACGGGCCGCAGAAATCAGCGCGGGTCGAGTTGATCTGGAAACGCCGTTGTCGCGCTGGTTTGGTGACAGTCCGGGTGATCTGGCTGCCCGTGCGCAGGTGGCGTCGTGGCTTGGGTCTGTGGATCAACGAGGCTACGCCATCGCCTATTCCGCTTTTGCGCGGGGCGATGCCACTTACGCCAGCAAGATGAATCTGATTTCGTGCCCGTTTCTGGCGCTCACCGGTGACGGAGACTCGAACTCAACCCCGGCTATGTCACAAGCTATGGCCGCAGCAGTTCAAAACGGTCGGGCCGTTGTGATCCAAGGCCACCGACATATGGTGAACTTGACAGCACCCGATGAAGTAACAGCGCATCTGGTTGAATGGCTCGGCCAGCCCGCCGAAGAAAGGATTGCGCAATGACCTCGCTTGATCCCCGCACGCTGCGAAATGCATTTGGAGCGTTCATGACCGGCGTCACCGTGGTTACGTCGCATGATACCCAAGGTAACCCGATCGGATTTACCGCGAACTCGTTCACATCCGTCTCACTAGACCCGCCGCTTGTGCTGGTTTGTCTCGCCAACAGTTCAAAGAACTATGAAGCATTGATTGCCGCAGACGGGTTTGCCGTCAATATCCTGTCAGAGACACAGATCGAGATATCCAATACCTTTGCCCGGCCCGTCGAAGACCGGTTTGCCAGCGTCGAGTGGCGGCGTGGACCTGCGGGATCGCCGTTGATCGATGGGTCGTCGGCCTGGTTTGACTGCGCTATGCACAAAACCGTCGAAGCGGGGGATCATGTGATCCTGATCGGCGAGGTCAAAGCCTTCGACAATACTCCGGCACCCGGTCTCGGATATGTCAGGGGGGCCTATGTAACACCATCAACAGCGGCTGGCGCCTTGATGCAGGACACCGGCCTGATCGTCTCAGCCTTGATCGAACGCGCAGGTGAGGTTCTGTTGATCGATGCCGGTGACGGCGCGCTTGCACCGCCTGAGGTGGCGGTTGGATCAGAGGGCGTTTCGGCTGCATTGGACAAGCTAATCGATGCCACCGGGCTGACCGCAGAGCCGGGCTTTGTTTATTCGGTTTACGAAGATGCAGAGAAAAAGCGTCAACACATCGCGTTTCTGTGTCAGGCCGCAGATGGTGAGCCGAAGAAAGGTAATTTCGTCCCGCTGGATGTCGTATCCTTTGGCACTATAACCGACACGGCGACCCGAACCATGCTAGAACGATTGTCCGAGGAATCCCGTCTGGGAGATTTTGGCATTTACTACGGAAACAAGAACAGCGGCGAGGTTCGCCCGATTACACGAGGAGGTCACTGACATGCGGTTTTCGCTTTTCGTTCATATGGAACGCACCTCTCCCGATCAGGACCAGCAGGAGCTGTATGAAAACTTCATAGAACTGGCCAAGATCGCTGATGCGGGCGGCATGCATGCGGTCTGGACCGGCGAACATCACGGGATGGATTTCACCATCTCGCCGAACCCGTTCCTGAATATTGTCGATCTAGCACGCCAGACCAACAATGTGCGTCTGGGAACCGGAACCGTTATCGCTCCGTTCTGGCATCCGATCCGGCTGGCCGGAGAGGCCGCAATGACGGACATGATCACGAATGGCCGTTTGGATCTGGGCATCGCGCGTGGCGCCTACAGCTATGAATACGAGCGGATGGTGCCGGGGCTGGACGCCTGGGAGGCAGGCCAGCGTATGCGCGAGCTTGTCCCGGCATTGCGGGGTCTTTGGGAGGGCGATCATGCGCTGGACGGAGAGTTTCATTCTTTCCCGGCAACCACATCTTCACCCAAGCCTCTGCAACAAAACGGTCCACCGATCTGGGTTGCCGCGCGCGATCCCAACAGTCATGAGTTTGCGGTATCGAACGGTTGTCACGTGCAGGTCACCCCATTGTGGCAGGGCGACGAAGAGATTACCCGGCTGATGGATACGTTCAATGCCGCTTGCGCCAAATTTCATGACGTCCCGCGCCCCGAAATCATGCTGTTGAACCACACCTACATCGCCTCGGACGAGGCGGATGCCCGTCGCGCGGCGGAAGAGATCAATCGCTTTTATTGCTATTTCGGCGCGTGGTTCAAAAACGAACGCCCTGTGTCGCAGGGTCTGATCCAGACGCTGAGCGATGACGACATCGCTAACCATCCCTTCTATTCGCCCGAGGCGATGATCCGGGACAATGTGATCGCCACGCCCGACAAAGCAATCGAACGCCTCAAGGGCTATAGCGATCTTGGATATGATGAGTATTCTTTCTGGATCGACAGTGGGATGAGCTTTGAGCGCAAGAAAGCCTCGCTTGAGCGGTTCATTGCGGACGTCATGCCCGCCTTCGCCTAAGGAGAGAAAATGCGGCAGTTTCAGCACTATATCGGCGGCACGTTTTCGGATGGGACCGCGCATTTCGACAGCCTTGATCCCGCGACGGGCACCGTTTGGGCGAAAATGCCTGAGGCCAGAACACATGATGTGAACGCCGCGGTTAAGGCTGCGTGTTCAGCGCTGAATGCCCCCGAATGGGCGACCATGACAGCAACGGCGCGTGGTAAACTGTTGTACCGGCTGGCCGATCTGGTCGCCGAAAATGCTCAGACCTTAGCCGAGCTTGAAACGCGCGATACCGGCAAGATCATTCGCGAAACCTCTGCTCAGATCGCCTATGTCGCGGACTACTACCGTTACTATGCCGGATTGGCGGACAAAATCGAAGGGGCGCACCTGCCGATCGACAAGCCCGACATGGAGGTTTGGCTGCGCCGCGAACCAGTTGGTGTGGTGGCCGCCATAGTGCCGTGGAATTCGCAACTGTTCCTGTCTGCGGTCAAGATTGGCCCGGCGCTTGCCGCCGGTTGCACAGTCGTTCTGAAAGCATCCGAAGATGGTCCGGCCCCGATGCTGGAATTCGCGCGTATTTTCGATCAGGCAGGCTTCCCGCCCGGAGTTCTGAACGTCATCACCGGCTTCGGGCCGGAATGCGGCGCTGTTCTGACCAGTCACCCGGATGTCGATCATGTTGCCTTTACAGGCGGCCCGGAAACCGCGCGCCATATCGTGCGCAACTCGGCTGAAAACCTCGCTTCGACTTCGTTGGAACTGGGCGGAAAATCCCCGTTCATCGTATTCGAAGATGCCGATATCGAAAGTGCTGTGAACGCGCAGGTTTCGGGGATCTTTGCTGCTACCGGGCAAAGCTGCGTGGCGGGATCGCGATTGGTAATCTCTGATAAGATCAAAGATGAGTTTCTGGCCCGGCTCACCGAAAAAGCGGGTGAGATCGTGATCGGGGCGCCCGATGACCTAAAGACCGAAGTTGGCCCGCTGTGCACTCAGGCTCAGCTTGTGACAGCGGCAAATTTGGTTGCTGAATCCGTCTCGGCAGGGGCTACCGTGATAGCGGGTGGGCAACCTTTGGACCGTGAGGGGCACTATTTTCCACCGACAATCATTGATTGTACGGACGCGCCTGATGCGCCCTGTCTGACGCGCGAAGCCTTTGGTCCGATCCTCTCGGTCGTCAGTTTCGGGACCGAAGCGGAGGCGATACAAATAGCCAACAACACCGCGTTTGGGCTGGCGTCGGGTGTCTTTACCAAAGACTTGACCCGCGCACATCGAATGATCCGCAGAATTCGGGCTGGCATTGTCTGGGTTAACACATATCGCGCTGTCAGCCCGATTGCTCCATTCGGAGGTCATGGACTGTCGGGCCACGGGCGCGAAGGGGGCCTACAGGCGGCGCTTGATTACACACGGGTCAAATCGGTCTGGTTGCGCACAAGCGACGATCCGATCCCCGATCCGTTCGTGATGCGGTGAATCTGACCAATCAACAGGATCCTTGGGCCAGATTTAGCACACTTTAGACAATCGCATCTCTGCCGCGCGTGCGTGGCCTTCCATGCCTTCCATCCGACTGATCCTGGCAGTGCGTTCAGCAAGCTCGTGCGAGGCTTGCGCTGTGCAGCGCTGCCAAGTCACCGTTTTGGTGAATTTATGCACTGACAGACCGCCGGTATATCGGGCCGCTCCGCTTGTTGGCAAAACATGATTTGGCCCGGACGTCTTGTCGCCGAAGGGCACTGTTGTTTCGGCACCCAGAAACAGCGATCCATAGGTGGTCAGTTGGTCCAGCCACCAATCCAGGTCCTCGGCGATCACCTGCAGATGTTCGGGCGCGTAGTTATTGGCGACCCTGGCAGCCTCGTCGCGGCTGTCGCAAAGAATGATCTCGGCCCGGTCGCGCCATGCCGTGCGCGCTGCACTAGCGTTCGGCTCGGGAAGACTTTCGATCAGGGCATCGGCGCGCGCGATAACACCCTGGGCCAGAGCTTTATCGGTGCTGACCAGCCAGACAGGGCTATCGACGCCGTGCTCGGCTTGGCTCACCAGATCCCAGGCGACAGTCTCGATCGATGCTGTGTGATCGGCAATGACTAAGGTATCGGTTGGACCTGCAAACATGTCGATGCCAACCTTACCAAACAGCATCCGTTTCGCCTCGGCGACATAGGAGTTTCCCGGACCGACAAGAATATCAGCTGGCCGCGCACCAAAAAAGCCATGGGCCATCGCAGCAATCCCCTGAACTCCGCCCAGATTCAGGATCAGATCTGCACCGCTAAGGTCCATCGCATAAACAATTGCATCAGGGATGCCCGCACCGGGACGCGGTGGCGAGACCGCCGTGATGTGGGACACCCCAGCCACCTTTGCCGTGGTAATCGTCATCAACGCACTTGCGATATGGCTATACCGACCACCAGGAACGTAACATCCCGCACTAGCGATCGGGATCTGTTTCTGACCTGCGATCAGGCCGGGCATCACCTCGATCTCGCATTCGCTCACCGTGGTCATCTGCGCTTCGGCAAATCGACGGATATTGGCATGGGCAAAGCGGATGTCGTCTTTGACCTGTTCAGGCACGCGGTCACATGCGGCTTTGCGCGCTTCATCAGTCAACACGAACTCTCCCGTCCAGCCATCGAGCGTTCCGGCATAGCGCCGAACGGCCTCTTCGCCCTCGAGCTCGATATTGGAGAGCATGATTGCGACGATATCGCGGATATCCGAATTTTCTGCATCGGGGCGGGGCAGGGCGGTTTTCAGATATGAGACGGCCATGGGAAACCTCAACGCGTCAGAGAGTGGGAGTGGATAGCGCCCGCCAGAACATCGACGGTGTCGATGATCGGAACGCTTTTGGGTAAGTCGCGGGTGAGCAGAGAGAATTCGGAGCAGGCCACAAACAAAAGTGCGGCACCCCGGCCCGAAAGGGCGTTAGCAGCGTCGGAAAGTGTGCTGAGTGCAGCGCCGGTTGGCCCTTCAGATTTGATGTGGCGGATCGTGCCGAGCATCCTATCTTCATCCTCGGGCCAGATTGCGGTAAATCCAGCGCGGTTCAGGGGGGCGTCAAAAATTCCGACCTTTCGCAGCGCTGGTGAGGCAAGAATTCCGACCTGGCTGCCAGAAGGCAGGAGCTGCGACGCTTGATCCACGGACAGGTCTACCATGTTCAGAAAGGGGATCGAGACCGCGTCCTCTATCTGCGCCGCATAGTGGTGTGCGGTGTTACAAGGCATCGCAAGCGCGGTTGCCCCTGATTGCTCCAATCCTCTCGCCATATCGGCCAGAACCGGCCCGGGATCAGACCCGTTGCCCTCGATCAGGTGCGCGATGCGGGAAGGCACCTGTGGGTTCATGTCAATCAGTAGTGGCAGGTGATCGGCATCATCCGCCGCCTGTACCGTGGATAACACGCGCTGCTGCAACAGAATTGTCGCCTCGGGGCCCATTCCGCCCAATATGCCGGTGACGCGGGGTTTCATGCAAAGACCTGCTTGCTGGAACTTATCACCGTGATTTACAGATTGATCCAGCGGTCGGTGTGATCGAAAGCGAAATCATAACCGAACAGGCCAACCGAGCCTCCGGTATGCAAGAACACCACGCGCTCATCCTTGAACGAGCCCTTGCGCGCCAGATCGATCAGACCGGCGGCCCCTTTGGCGGAATAGACCGGGTCGAGCAGAATGCCTTCCAGTTCGGCAAACATGCGGATCGCCTCAATGCCGCTTTCGGTCGGCAAGCCGTAGCCGTCGCCTACATAGTCGGTATTGGCCATCACATCCTCGCGCCGCACCACGTCTGGGCAACCCAATTTCTCAGCCGTGTTGCAGGCTAGATCATAGACCATCTGCTCTTGTTTGGGCTGCGGCGCGCGGGTGCCAATGCCAAGAACCGGAATGCCCGTATTCATGGCGCAAAGCCCGGTGACCAGCCCGGCTTGCGTGCCCGAGGAGCCCGTCGCATGCACCACGCGATCGATTTTGAGACCGGCGTTATTGGCTTGGCTCACAAGCTCTAGCGCGCAGTTCAAATAGCCAAGCGCTCCGGTCGGGTTCGAGCCTCCGCCCGGAATGACATAAACGTTGTGACCTTCTTCACGCTTCTTCGCGGCCGAACGCTCCATCTCGGCGGGCATGTCGTGGCCGCCGGGAAACTTCTCGGTGGTTGCGCCATGCAGATGATCCAGCAGGACATTGCCATTGTTGTTGTAGTTGGCGTTGTTATAGCTGGTGCGGTCTTCCAGTAGGATATGACATTTCAAACCCAGCCGGGCAGCGAATGCAGCGGTTTGACGCGCATGGTTCGATTGCGTTGCCCCTTGCGTCATCACCATGTCTGCGCCTTGTTCGAGCGCTTCGCCGAACAGAAACTCTAGTTTGCGGGTCTTGTTGCCACCCGTCGACATGCCGGTGCAGTCGTCTCGCTTGATCCACAGATCGATTCCCAGAGCCTCGGACATACGATCCATCCGTTCAAGCGGTGTTGGCAGATGGGCAAGAAAAACACGGGGAAAACGGGAAAGATGCATCAAACTGTCCTGATCTGGGCCCGGCACATGGTTCAAGACCGGTAGGTCTTGCCAACATGTGCCGCTGGGTAGGTTTCTGGGTTTAGAATGCCGCCTGTATTCAAGCCGCAAGGTCAGGCCTAATCACAGCGGATGGGGCGCGTCGGTCAAGCGCACTGTACCCGGTTTCGAAAAAGCCGGAAAATAACTTCGATATTGCGCTCAGATTACCTGGTTGCTCATTCGGGGGGTGCGGGAATGGTTCGAAAGTCGTCATTCAACCACGGAAACCGCGAATTCATAGGCTCGGTCACATGACGACGGATCAGGTTTTGCAGTGTGTTGTGGATCAGTCGTGTGGTTGTCGACGGATAGATATTGGTCGTGAACAACGATACGGTACGCGCAAAGCTTTTGCCCGGGAAAGGTAATGCGCGTGTATCTTTGTGGAATCGCCGTGCGCGATAGTAGCTGGCGGCAGTCGTGATCGTCCAACCACTGCCCCCGGCGACAAGTCCGATAATTGACTGATTACATTCAAGTTCGAACCGGTTGGGTAGGTTAATCTTGCTGCGGGTTAGCTGAATTTCGATGAGTCTGCCTATGGTGTGATCACGCGAATATCGTAAAAGCGGAAGCGGACTGTCTGATTTGGTCAGTTCCTCGACCGGTCCGTCATATGCAGGCGGAAGAATGACGATAAACGGATCTCGAAGTAGCGGGAATTCGATTAACCCCTCAAAGTGCTCAGGAGGTCGGGTCGCAACGCCTGCATCCAGCTTTTGAGACTGCAGTTTGTCAAGAATCTCATGGCTGGGGCGGGTAAAGTGGCGAAAATTGCACCGCGGCAGGCTTGCAGAGAGATGACGGAACAGTTCTGGCGCGACCCGGCTGTCAAAATCGTCAATCAGGCCCAGACGCAAATCTGTTGCATGTTGCCAACTGCCCGAGCGAAGCTCGGCCTCGCCCCGTTTCAAGGCGATCAGGCCGTCATGCACATGTCGTGAGAACACCGTGCCTGCGGGTGTCAGACCCATGGGTCTGCGGCTGTGGTCCACCAAATCCACATCCAGCGCCTTTTCAAGACTGCGCAAATGATTGGAGACCGTACTGATTGACAAACCGGTTTCAGCTGACACCTTTTGGATTGAACCCAACTTGGAAATAAGTTGGAAGACCTCCAGCCACCTAAGACTGAGTGCTTTCTTTGTCATCGGGTGCTCCCAAACCAGCGAACTATCAGTCAAAAGCGAAACAAAGTTTCGCTTTTTACGCAACCAGTATTTTGATTTACTAATTCAACGCGTAAGGACTATGGTTTTTCTACTGTTCCAGAGTTCGGACGTTTCAAGAGCCGACAAGTGGAACCAGCAGGGAGAAAATAGTCAAAATGATCAAGAAATATCTGCTCACAACAGCATATGCCGGGATTGCGGCCGTCACCGCTTCACAAGCCGCCGCGCTTGATGAACTGACGGTTGCATATTTCCTCGAATGGCCGATGCCGTTCCAGTATGCGAAAGCAAACGGAACCTACGAAGAAGAACTGGGCGTCAAGATCAACTGGGTGTCCTTCGACACCGGTACCGCCATGTCAGCTGCGATGGCCTCGGGTGATGTACAGATCGCGGTCAGCCAAGGGGTACCACCGTTTGTGGTAACCACTTCGGCCGGTCAGGACATCCAGATCGTCGATGTGGCGGTTAGCTATTCAGACAACGACAACTGCGTTGTTGCCGAAGCGCTTGAAATCGACAAGGGCAACGCGGGTGAACTGAACGGCAAGAAGGTCGGTGTTCCGATCGGTACAGCTGCGCATTACGGTTTCCTGTCGCAAATGTCTCACTTTGGTGTCGACATCGGTTCAATGGAAATTGTTGACATGGCTCCTGCCGATGGCGCCGCGGCGTTTGCCCAGGGCAACCTCGACATGGTTTGCGGCTGGGGTGGCGCGCTTCGTCGTATGACCGAGCATGGCAACATTCTGCTGACCGGTGCTGAAAAAGAAGAGATCGGTATTCTGGTGTTCGACGTCACTAGCGCTCCGGCAAGCTTCATCGAAGAAGAGCCCGAGCTTCTGTCGAAGTTCCTTAAGGTTACCGCAGATGCCAACGCCAAGTGGAACGCAGGCGACAGCAAAGATGAAATGCTGCCGGTGATTGCAAAGGATGCTGGTATGGATCCTGCAGACGCTGAAGCCACAATCGCGACTTTCACCTTCCCGTCAGTTGAAGACCAGCTGTCCGAGAAGTGGCTGGGCGGTGGCGCGCAAGACTTCATGCAGGGTGTTGCAAACGTGTTCGTGTCGGCAGGCAGCATCGAATCCGCTCTGGATTCGTATGATGGTGCCGTTAATGCAGGCCCGCTGACAGCTGCGAATAACTAATCACGCAGGACATTTCATGCGACCGGCCCGGTTTCGGGCCGGTCGACAGCTATGAAAGCAGGAAGGAGGCAGGATGCCTGAACTGGACATCGTAGAATTGTCCATGCGCTTTGACTTACCCAACGGCTCCTCAGTACAGGCCCTACAAGATGTTTCACTCAGCCTTAAAGAGGGTGAGCTGATGTCTGTCCTTGGCCCGTCGGGCTGTGGTAAAACGACGTTGCTGAACATCGTTGCAGGATTTCTGGCGCCGACATCTGGCAAGATTGAACTGAACGGCCATCTGGTCAAAGGCCCTGATGCTGAACGAGGGATGGTGTTTCAGAAAGGCGCGTTGTTCGAATGGATGAACGTGCGGGAAAATGTCGAGTTTGGCCCGCGCATGAAAGGCATGCCCAAAGCCGAGCGTGACCAGATTTCCGACCATCTGCTTGAGGTCGTCGGGCTTCAGGATTTCAAAGACAAGGCGGTTTATGAACTATCGGGCGGGATGCAGCAGCGTGTTGCGTTGGCGCGGTGCCTGGCGAATGAGCCGGACGTCATCCTGATGGACGAACCGCTGGGTGCTTTGGATGCGCTGACCCGTGAGAAAATGCAGGGCCTTGTCCTGAAGCTTTGGAAAGAAACAGGCAAGACGATCATCCTGATCACCCACTCGGTCGAAGAGGCCTTGTTGCTGGGTGAGCGTCTGATTGTCATGGCCCCCAGACCGGGGCGCATTCACCGCGAATACAATCTGCCTTTTGCTGAACGCGGTGTGAATGCCGATCTGCGTGATGTGAAGAAATCCGAAGGTTTTGCGGAAAAGCGCGATGAGATCCTCTCGATGATCTGGGAGATGGAAGAAGAAATTATGGGTCGGACGGAGCAGGCATCATGATTGTACTTCTCTTCTATATCGGCCTGTTCGGTGGCGCGTTTTTTATCGTCTACGCGTTACGCCGCGGTTTGCAATCGCGTCAGGATTTCACAAGCTTGAAAACTGTGACTTTCGGCGACGAAAGTGCCGTACGAGCGGATAGGGCTGCATCGATAATCTCGGTTCTCGTGATCTTTGTAATCTGGGCGGCTTTCACCGGCTCGAAGTTGTTTCCGATCCATGTGCCGGGCCCATTTGTAGGTGATACGCAATTCACCTATACGCTCGAAAACGCGGATGGCAGCACGGATGAAGCCACGATTTTTGTTCGCGTTCCAGCCTTCGGTGAGGAAGCAGAGAAATTCGAGGTCGAGCCCGGCAGCGGATTTGCCAAAGACGATGCGGTTGCCGCTGCTGCGGGCCGCTCATCGACGATCCTTTTCGACAAGAACGATGATGCTAAACGCAATGAGGGTGCAAAGATCGTCGCGATCAACGGCACACCTATAGGTGAAGGCCAAAAGGTTGATACAGGCGATGGTACCGTAACGCTGACCGGGAAAGGGGCGATCAGTTTCACCCCCAAACAGGGCTTGCAGATGAACCCCATCTGGCTTCCAGCCCCTGAAACGGTTGTGGCCCGGTTCTTTGAGATTGCGAATGAAGGCTACCAGAACTTCTCGCTTTGGGAGCACCTGGGCTGGTCGCTGTTGCGCGTGATTGCTGGGTTTATCGCAGGTGCGCTTGTGGGGATTCCGCTGGGTTATGCAATGGGCCTATCCGGTTGGTTCCGCGGCTGGTTCGATCCGATTGTCGAGTTCATGCGACCGGTGCCGCCACTTGCGCTGATCCCACTGGTGATCATCTGGTTCGGCATCTGGGAGACCGGCAAGATCGTTCTGCTGTTCCTTGCGGCCCTTTGGATCATGACCATCGCCGCGCGGGCTGGTGTGTCCGGTGTGAACATCTCGAAAATCCACGCAGCGTATTCTCTGGGGGCGTCGAAATGGCAGATCATGCGCCATGTGATCGTGCCCAACTCGCTGCCCGAGATTTTCACCGGTGCACGTGTGGCTATGGGTGTCTGTTGGGGAACTGTTGTTGCGGCTGAACTGGTTGCCGCACAAAAGGGCGCCGGCATGATGATCATCGCCGCATCCAAATTCCAGCTGACCGACATTGTCATTATGGGGATCGTCCTGATCGGGGTGATCGGATATGGAATCGATATCCTGATGCGCAAGGCCGAGAACTGGCTGGTGCCATGGAAAGGCCGCAGCTGATCGGTCTTTCCGATACTGTGGTAACAAAGCGGCCCCCGAGCAATCTCGGGGGCCTTTTGTTCCAGCTGCGATTAAGAACGCGGCGTTGGACCTTGCTGCTGTTTTAGCTTGAACACGGCATCGGTCTGTATACCTTCAGAGCTCCTGTGCCCAAGGCGGGTTTGCCCCCGCTCGGGATACGGTGACGGCAGCGACCTTTGCACCGTATTCAAGCGCGTCGCGAAGACTGCTTGTGGGCAAAGTGCGCAAGGCGGGCTTGTTGAGATGACCGGTTTGGCTCAGCGCGGCCAGCACACCTGCGTTGAACGTATCGCCAGCACCAACAGTATCCACAACCTTAACTTTCTGGACGGGTACGGATACGTCCGTTCCATCAGAAAGATAGCCTGTCGCGCCATCTCCCCCTTTGGTCACGATTGCAATCGCTGGTCCTGCACGAAGCAGCAGGGGAATTTTCTCGGCATGGCTTTCGGGGCCCGGTATAATCCAATCAAGGTCTTCATCAGAAACTTTGATGATGTCGGTCTTTGCGATCATACGGTTCAAGCGGGTCCGGTATCGGGTCTGATCCTTGATAAAGCTGGGTCGAATATTGGGATCCAACATCACTGCATGATCCGCGCCATGACGATCAAGTGCGGCCGCGTACGCATCAGCGCATGGTTCGCAAGCCAGGCTGATCCCTCCGAAATACAGTGCGGAAACGCCCGGCAGTTGATCCGGCATGTCTTCGGGCCGCAGCATCCGGCCCGCCGTATTCTCATCGACAAAACTGTATGTGGCGTGCCCATCCCTCAACTGCACGAATGCAAGTGTCGTAGGACGGTCCGAGCGGATAACGTGCGAGGTCGCGACATGGCTGATCTGCAAGGCGGCGATCAACTGCTCTCCGAACATGTCGGTAGATAGCCCTGACAGCAGCCCCGTTTGTATGCCCAAACGACCCAATGCAATTGCTGTATTGAAGATCGCGCCGCCGGAATGTGGGACAAACCCTTTGCTGCCAGAAACCGTTGGTTCGGCAATCATATCGATCAGAGCTTCTCCACAGCACAGGATCATTCCGCTACCCTTCGATCTGCCTAAAAATGCACGGCCAAATTACCGTGCCAAGGCATTCTTACAGAAATTGTTAGCGCCAACAATGCCAAACTCATCCTGTTCTGACACATACAGGTTCATCGATTGCCGCAATTCATCGAACCGCCCACCCGCGTTGAAGGCACGCAGAAAATCCTGACCAAACAGCCAGCGGTTCTTTTCGGCCACCCCGCCAACCAGAAATACGCCTCCGGCGGGGATAAGAGCGACAGCAAGATCGCCCATGATGGCGCCCAGATGCTCGGTGAACATTCGCGCCGCTTTGACAGCACAGGTATCCGAGCCGTCCTGCGCATCCTGCAGAATGTCTTTTGCCGAACGTACCACACCCTCGGGCTGACCCTCGGCCATCCCGATCGCCTGATAGAGGACCGGCAGCCCGGTTCCGCTCAGGAACATCTCGGCCTCGATGGTGAGCGTGTCGTCGAAAAAGCACTCGGGTATGATCTTGCGCGCTGCGCGGAAAACCTCGACCTCGTCAAGATGGCGCGGGGACAATCCAACATGGCCGCCTTCGCCGGAAACGGTGTGAAAATGTCCTTCAGAGTAGAGCAGGGCGCCCACACCCAGCCCGGTTCCCGGCCCGACAACTAGCCGTGTCCCCAGTGGTGGAGCGGCTGAGCCCTGCAATACCTCAACATCATTCTCGGTAATCTCGGCGACTGACCATGCGGCAGCCGTGAAATCATTGATGACATAGGTATGGTGCGCGCCGGTTGCTCGGGCCAGAGCGTCTTCGGAAAGATCAAGATTGGCATTGGTCAGGCGAATGGTGCCGTTCTGGACCGGCCCCGCCCCGGCAGCAACGACCGCGCGCGGTTTTGTTCCGACCTCGTCGCACAAACTGTGTAATGCGTCTTGCAGGTCGCTTACGGAGCCGGTGGGATGTTTGCGAAGATCGGTCAGCGCCCCCTCGGTTACGACGCCCAATCTTGTATTTGTGCCGCCGATATCAGCCACCAGATTCCAATGTGCGTGTAACCCGCCCTTGGGTCTAACCCATGGGGCCGGCTGGGCGTCACTTGTTTGGATTGTCTGCAACGCCTCGACGTCGGTCCCGGACTGAACGAAAATGCCGTGTACCAAGGTGTCGGATTCAAGCGCGTCATGCACGCGCGCCAGCGAATGCACCAAGTCATGACCCGCATCGGCGGCTACGGTCACGAATGAAGGCAGCGATTGCTCATGTGTTGTGCGCATGAGTATGTCTATGTCAGCGCCCTCTTTCACGACTACGCTGCACCAATCAATCGGCTCGGCGATGATGGAAAAATCATCCCGCCAATTTTCGGGAAAGTGGCGGGCCAATCGATCCAGCAAAGACTGCGGGTATTGCCCGTTGGTTATCGTATCAAGGATGAGCGGATCGACCTCTACACCCAGATTGGCCATCCCATAGCTCCGCATTTCCTGACGCGCCGCGCCCTGTGCAAGCAATTGATGGTGCAGGCTGCGGGCATTAGTGCGAGGGTCGCGTTCGATTCCGACGGACGGGTTCAAGGTAGAGATGTTGAATATCCGATCACCCATCCGAGCGACGACTGCCTCAGAAAACGCTGCAAAATAGTCGGCCATTACTCGATTGCGCCACCCGCCGATATCCTCCAGCGCTGGGGGGATATCGTTGTGATCCAGCACAATGCATGGCCGAATGCTGTGTGCCAAAAGCTGATCAATCCGCTGCTCGCACTGATCCAATGCGCGTGCATCAGGAATGCGACCGTCTGGCATGATTTGCTGCCAACGGACTGTAAAGCGGTGCATGTCTAGCCCAGTTGCCGGTTCTGCAGGGGCAGCCGCACCAAACAGAAAGCCATTGGGAAAGTCAGAACGGGTATATTTCATTGTCGCAACCTGTTGGAGCCATGACCAGCGTCACGCCATCTAACAGGTTATGTTAGCGGTATCTAGATTAACGTTTATATGAACCGCGCGTCCTGAACAGGACATCACATCCCTCGACCTGCTGGCCGTCCCATGTCACTGAATGCGCATTATAGTTGATCAGCACTTCGTGCGACTGCGTCTCGCGCCGCCGCAGCCCTTCGGGCATCGGATGGAGCGCCAGATCCGTTTTCTGGGCCGCCATGGCTATGACGCGATCCCAAAGGGCCTCATCGGGGAACCCCGCCAAATACCAAAGACCGGCACCGCCATGCAACGCCGCAGTGCCATCTGCGAAAGAAAGCAATTTTTGCGCGGAGCCTGACAAGCGCTCAACCCAATGTTCCGCAGCCCCGCCCTCTTCGACAATACGGGTTACGCCAGGTGGCAAAGTTTCGATCAGATCGACATAGCTGCTGAGGCCATCAAGACCTGGGCGCCCCGAATCAGGGATCTGAAAATCTGCGGTGATTGCCCCGCTGCGCGGTCCCAGAACAGCAAGATCACACCCTTGTATTAGCCTTTGTTCAAGATCGCCTAGGGCAGCCAGGCCCGGTGCTAGGATCAGATTATAGTGCTCCTTGCCGACCTCGTCCTGAGGCACGAAATCCACCGACAACCCAGCGCGCCGCAGCGCGCGGTAGGCAGAGAATACGAGCCGGAAATAATCGAACCCCGCGCCCTGAGGCTGCGTTGTCCAGGCCCAGTCAGATGCATAATCGAAGACGATAGCAACCTGCGCATGGATAGGCTGAACCGTGCCTATCGCGGCCAGATCATCGGCGGTCTGACGCGCCTCGGCCAAACCGGGTGCTTCGTCGCCATGCGGGGTAAGTAGACCGGCATGCATCTGTTCCTGCCCAAATGGCGCTTGCCGCCAGCGGAAATAGCTGACCACTTCGGCCCCATGGGCCACCGCCTCAAGCGACCAGAGGCGCACCATGCCGGGCAGGGGTGCCGGGTTGTAGGGGGCCCAGTTCACTGGACCGGGTTGCTGTTCCATGACCCACCAACGGCCTCGACCGACGGCGCGGTATAGGTCGTGGTGAAAGGCCTGCATGTCCGGATCACCCTGCTGCAGAAATGCAGTCTTGTGCGGCTCGTCCACTTCCAACCGATCCGACAGGAAGCCAATCGGATAGCTGTCCCACGTCGCGATGTCCAAATCCCTGCCTACATCGAAATGATCGAATTCCAGCACACGCCCCATGTAATTGTGCAGCAATGGTTGATCCGTTAGCGGCCGCAGCGCATCGACCTGGGCCTTGTTGAACGCCACCACTTGATCCGAACTGAACCTGCGAAACGCCAAGACGTGTGCCGGGTTGGGCTCGGTCACGGTCTGGTTCGGCAGCTCGATCTGATCGAAGCTGTTATATTCCATCGACCAGAACACATTCCCCCAGGCATCGTTCAACGCGTCGATCGAGTTGTATCGGTTCGCCAGCCAGCGGTGAAAAGCATACAACGCCGCAGCACTATAGCTGAGCGTCGTATCGTGACAGCCATATTCGTTATCGATTTGCCAAGCGGCGATATGCGGGTTGCGGCCATAGCGCTGACCCATGGTCTTCATGATCCGCTTGCATTCGTCGATATAGCCGGTGTGACTAAAGCAATAATGTCTGCGTGAGCCGAACTTGCGTAGATTGCCATCAACATCCACAGCCAGCATGTCGGGATGCTTGTCCAGCATCCATCGCGGAGGTGTTGCCGTCGGGGTGCCCAGCACAATCTTCAGCCCTGCCGCACCCAAGGTTTCAATCGCGCGATCCAACCAGTCGAATTGCAGGTCTCCAGCAGTGGGTTCCATTCGGCTCCAGGCGAATTCGCCGATCCTGACCCATTTCAAGCCAGTCTCGACCATGCGCGCGGCGTCCTGAGCCCAGTTTTCTTCGGGCCAGTGTTCAGGGTAATAGCAAACGCCAAGTTCCGGCTTCATAGTATAACTCTGTGTTCAGCTTGACCTTGCGCCACATTTGGCGCGGTGAGTGTCATGCCATTCGTCGGCGTTCTTACAAGAGTGTCCGCGTCCAGCCCTTGGCGGGCGGTGGTGCAGAACAGTGTAGTCAGGTCATCACCACCAAAACTCGGGCACGAAGTGTGTTTGGCATCGAAACCAACCGCTCTCAGGAATTGACCGCCGGGCGTATAGGCTGCAACCCGGCTGGCACCCCATTGGGCGATCCAGATGTTTCCGTCGTGATCAACCACGGCACCGTCCGGGTTCAGATCTTCGCTTTGCAGGTCAAGGAAGACCGCCGCTTTTTCTATGGGCCAGCCTGTCTGCGCGTCCAGTTCCCAACGCATGACCAGCTTGGTGGCGGTATCGCTGTAATAGGCGCAGGATCGGTCCGGCGCAAAGCAAATTGCATTTGAGATGGTGATATCTCGGACCAATGGCCGTAGCTCGCCATTCCAATAGCGATAGATCGAACCTGCGCCTACTTCTGCCTGTTTGCCCATGGTGCCAATCCAGAACCCGCCCCAAGGATCGGCGCGCCCATCATTGGATCGAGTCACCAGATTGTCGACCTCAAGCGGGGCGATCAAATCTTTGGCTCGACTCTCAAGCCCAAATCGCCACAGGCCGGTTTCCGACGCGATCAGCAAAGTGTCACGGTCTACCCATCCTGCGGCTGAGACATGTTCATCGAACGCCCAGCTATGCGCTTGTTCATTTTCTCGCGTCATCAATCGCTTGCCGATGATATCGAACCAGAAAAGCTGTTGCCGTTTAGGGTGCCACAATGGCCCCTCGCCCAATTCGCAGGGGCGGTCGTCATAGACCTGACTCATCCAACGGCCTCATCATAGGCAGCAACGATTTGCCGGGCACGGTTTGCTATTTCTCCAACTGCCATTCCGGGCTTATAGAGCGCAGATCCAATTCCGAAGCCGTCGGCGCTGGCCTCGATCCAGGCTCCAAAGTTCTCGGGGCCCGCACCGCCCACCGCAAAGACCTGAGCACCCGGCGGCAAAACAGGGCGCAGCGCAGCCAACCCTGCAAGACCGGCAAGCGAACCGGGGAAAAGTTTTAACCCCGTAGCCCCGGCCTGGAGCGCAGCGAAGGCCTCGGTCGGGGTGAACACACCCGGCCAGCTTTGCAGCCCAAGTGCGACAGAGCGTTGGATCACTGACACATCGCAATTTGGCGAAACGATCAGTTTGCCCCCGACATCGGCAACCGCGTCAACCTGATCGGGGGTCAATACAGTACCCGCCCCAATAAGCGCGCGGTCCCCGATTTCCGAGGCGAGAACTCGGATACTTTCCAGCGGATCGGGAGAATTCAACGGAACCTCAATCCGGTCTATGCCCGCTTCCAACAGGGCGTGACCGACGGGTATTGCCTCGTCAGGGGGCAGCCCACGCAGGATGGCAATGATGGGGCGGCTCATGCGGTTTGCCTCGTTAATGTTCGGGCCTGCGACAGACCCGCAAGTGTTGCGATTGTGGCGTCTGCGGTTTCGACCATGGCACCTTGTTGCTGCAGGGCGGTTGCGTAGGCGTTGGATAAGCTTTCCGAGCCGATGATCGCCAATTGCTGGCCCAGCCAATAGGGTCGCGATGCGGCAAGCTCGGCGCCAATCAGGAACCCTGAAAGACGGGCGCGTGCAACGCTCTTGTTTTGACCGTGCAGCAAATCAGCAGCCCGTAGCCCGAATAGGCGCGCTGCCAGCTGCTCGGGTTTCGACAGCATGTCGGCAACCGCTTCAGAAAAACTCGCGTCGTCCCAGCCCTCGTCAATTGAATGCTGCAGAACGGATTGCCCGCGCAGCAGATCAAACAACTCACCGGTCATGAAGGTTCGGAAACTAACGACCTCACCCGCACTGATCTGGGCCCATTTTGTATGCGTGCCGGGCAGGCAAATCACACCGTCCCAATTCTGATGCGTGCTGAGGAACCCCGCGATCTGAGTCTCTTCGCCGCGCATCACATCGGGAGGGCTGGGCTGTTTCAGCCCAGGGACAACGAAGGCCCGAATGCGCGGATCGGTGTTTGGAACGCGGAAGGGTACGACCGGAATGGGCTCGGATGGAACCGCAGAATACGGGGCCTCGACCCAACCCTGTCGTGCCCCGACCATTCCGCAGGCGATCACATCTACCGGTTGCCCGGGCAGCCAATCTTCGATCAAAGCCAGCAGGGCTGCCTGAAAACCTCCGCCGGTTGTGCGGGACATACCATCTGACGACGCGGCCTGTGCCAAAACGCTATCACCTTGCATGGCCCATGCCCGCAGATGAGATGTTCCCCAGTCAACAGCGATCCACTCGACATTCATAGCGTCACCCCGTTCCTACCACGCCGCCGTCAACCACCATGCACTGCCCGGTCATTGCACGGCTTGCGCTTGAAGCCAGAAACAGGGTTGGTGCGATCATGTCTTCGGGCGTCAGATGCTCTTTCAGGCTCTGGCGATCCATATGCGCAGCCAGATCTTCGGGTGTGGCCCACATGTCCAGCTGTTTCTGTGTCAGAACCCATCCCGGTGCCAGCGCGTTGACGCGAATTTTATGTGGCCCAAGTTCACGCGCCAACGAGCGTGTCATGCCGGTGATTGCCGCATTTGAACTTGTATAGATTGGATAACCTGCGTTCCCCATCAGGTAACTGATCGAACTGAAATTGATGATCGAACCGCCTTTGTCCTTCATCTGTCGCGCGGCTTCCTGACAGGCAAAATAATAGGCCTTTAGGTTGACTTCGATCATCCAGTCCCAGAACTCGGTTGTAGATTCTTCAAGTGAGTGCCGCTTGTCATTCGCGGCGTTGTTGACCAGCACTTTAATCGGACCATGGGCTTCAGCTGCTTTGGCCATGGTGGCGTGCAACAGCTCGGTATCAGTCATGTCACCCTGCAGGAACAAGGGGGCGCGGCCGTGCTTGTCACGCATCTGTTCGACAAATTCACCGGCATCTGACCGACCGATAAAGGCAACTTTAGCCCCTTGGGCCATGAACCCGTCAGTCAACGCTGCACCAACGCCCGAACCGCCGCCGGTGATATAAACAGAGGCTCCGTTGAGGTCTTGAAATGTAGCAGGTTGATCCATCAGTGGCTCTCTCTCGTCACTAAGCGCGTGTCTTTGCCCACAAGGAAATCAAGGTCCGCGCCGCGATCAGCCTGCGACACGTGGTCGATATAAAGCTTCGCATACCCGCGCGAGTAATGCGGATCGTCCGGTTGCCACAGGGCGCGGCGGGCGTCCAGTTCCTTTTCGTCGACCAGCAGCTGCAGCTCGCCCTTGCTGGCGGACACGCGAATACGGTCACCGGTTTTGACCAACGCCAACGTACCACCGACCTGAGCCTCAGGGCTGACATGCAGGATAACTGTCCCGAATGCAGTACCAGACATACGCGCGTCCGAGATCCGGATCATGTCGCGTACGCCGTCTTTGACCAGCTTGGCCGGGATCGGCATGTTCCCAACCTCGGGCATCCCTGGATAGCCCTTGGGCCCACAACCTTTGAGGACCAGAATGGTCTCAGGTGTAACTGGTAGGTTGTCGCGGTCGATATTGGCTTTCAGATCTTCGATGCTCTCAAAAACGTATGCTTCGGCCTCGGTTTCCAGCAATGCATCTGTGGCCGCCGAAGGCTTCACGATTGCCCCGTTGGGCGCAAGATTGCCGTGCAGAACCCGCAGGCCTGCGGCGCGTTTTACCGGATCGTCAAATGGGCGGATGACGTCTGTGTTGAAACACTCAGCCCCTTCACAGTGGGCCGAGATGTCCTTGTTCAGAACTGTTCTTGCCGGGCGCAGGAAAGGTTTGAGTTCGCTCAGAACCACTGGCACACCGCCTGCATAACAGAAATCCTCCATCAGGTATTTGCCAGAAGGCATGCAATTGACCAGCAGGGGGATTTCCGATCCGATTTCAAAGTCTTTCAACGTCAAGTCGACACCCACGCGACCTGCAAGTGCCAACAGGTGGACCACTGCGTTTGTCGATCCTCCGACGGCCGCATTGGCGAGGATGGCATTCTCAAACGCCTCCCTGGTCAGGATATCTGATGGCTTGAGGTCCTCGTCCACCATCTCGACAATGCGCTTGCCGGTCAGATGCGCCAGTGCCATGCGGCGGGCATCAACGGCAGGCAGGGCGGCGTTGGTGGGCAGCGACATGCCCATCGCCTCAACCAATGAGGCCATGGTACTAGCGGTGCCCATAGTCATGCACACACCCGCGCTACGCGACATGCCTGATTCAGCGTTCATGAAATCCTGAAGTGTCATTTCTCCGGCACGAACAGCCTCGGAAAACTTCCAGACATCTGTGCCCGAGCCGATATCCTGACCCCGGTATTTGCCGTTCAGCATCGGGCCAGAGCTAACCACGATGGACGGCAAATCGACCGAGGCTGCACCCATCAGCTGCCCCGGGGTGGTCTTGTCGCATCCACCCAGCAGGACAACGCCGTCGATACCATAGGCGCGGATCGATTCCTCGACATCCATCGCCAGCAGGTTGCGAAACAGCATGGCGGTGGGTTTCATCTGGGTCTCGCCCAGCGACATAACGGGGAATTCCACTGGAAAGCCGCCTGCCTCCCACACGCCCCGTTTCACGCCTTCGGCCAGATCACGAAGGCCCGAATTGCAGGGCGTCAGTTCCGACCATGTGTTGCAGATGCCGATGATGGGGCGCCCGTCAAAAGCGTGATCCGGAAAGCCCTGGTTTTTCATCCAGGACCGATGAATGAACCCGTCCTTATCGAGTTTTCCGTACCAATGCTGTGAACGGCGTTTCTTGGTCATTATTGGCTCTGTCTGTCTGGCGTTGGAATTGAAAGTTTTTTTAGAAGACGAAGATCAAGCTGCGCGGGCTGGACGGCACCAATCTGGCAGCCAATCGCCATGGGCAGAAAGCAGATCGGTGACGAGGCTGCGAATTTGGCGCAGATCCAGCTCGGCCGCAGTATGGGGATCCATCATTGCGGCGTGATAGATGTATTCGGGGTTTTCTTCGGTCAGCGCGCGAACCGTTAGCTCTTGTACGTTGATCTGGGTCCGCATCAACGCGATCAGTTGTGGCGGGATATCAGTGACCACGGAAGGTTGGACGCCATTCGAGTCAACCAGACACGGCGTTTCAACCGCTGCACCTAGGGGTAGTTGCGGAATCTGACCCGTATTTGGCAGGTTGCCGTAGGCTGTGTACGGCGTGTCTGTCACGATTGCGTTCATAAGGTCGGCGGCGAATTCATGGCTTCGGGTTACTTCGATGTTCCGACCATCGGTCAGGGTCTTGGCCTGTTCCTTCCAATTGGCCACCTGCTCGACACAGCGGGTCGGGTATTCGTCCAGCGGTATGCTGAACTGTTCGATCAGGTCATTGCGACCGTCTTTGATGAACCAAGGAACGTATTCTGCAAAATGCTCGGAACTTTCGGTGCAGAAGTATCCAAGATGGTCCATCACTTCGTACCGGACTTTGTTTGGACAGCGCGGCATTAGCAGCGGAGGCTTGGGTAAATGCCCGGCGCGATAGCCCTGACGCAAAGCCGGATACAGATCGCGGCCTTCATGCTCGAGCTTGAGGAAGAACGCGACGTGATTGATACCGGCAACTTTGTAGCGAAAGTCCGCCTTGGGCAGGTCTAGATCATGCGCCAGTTCTTCGACCGTGTTCTGGACAGAATGGCACAGGCCGACATGTTTCAGATTAGGGAAGCGCTCAGCCAGAGACCAGGTGTTGATGGCCATCGGATTCACGTATTGCAGCAGCGTTGCATTGGGGCACAACTGCATCATGTCCTGCGCGACGCCCCACAGAACGGGTACAGTACGCAGGCCGCGCATAATGCCACCAACGCCCAGCGTATCGGCGATAGTCTGACGCAGGCCATATTGTTTTGGGATTTCAAAATCTGTCACCGTGCAAGGCTCATACCCGCCAACCTGAAAGGCAGTGATCACGAAATCTGCGCCGTCCAGCGCCGCGCGACGATCCGTGTGGGTTGAGACGGTTGCACCCGTGCCGACTGAGCGGATCATGGCCTTGGCCACAGCTTCGCTTTCGGCCAAGCGCACCGGATCGATATCCATCAGCGCAAAGTGGCTGTCTGCAAGGGCAGGGGTGAGCAGGGCGTCGCCCACGATGTTCTGCATGAAGATCGTGGAACCTGCACCTACAAAGGTGATCTTGGTCATGAGGTAAACCTCTGGTTTGACGTTATTTTACGGCACCGAGGGTCAGGCCCGCGATGAAGTGTTTTTGCATCAGGAAGAACATGGCAACCGGCGGCAGGGCTGCCACTATAGAACCGGCACTCATCAACTGATAAGCAGCGCGAAATTGCGCGTTAAAGCTGGTGATTCCGGCTGTCACGGGCTGGCTTTCGGCCCCTTGGGTCAGGACAACAGCCCAGAAATAGTCGTTCCAGATGAAGGTGAAAATCAGGACACTGAGTGCGGCGATGGCCGGTTTCATCAGTGGTAGAACAACGTACCAGAAGATTCGCCATTCGCTAATGCCCTCGACCCGTGCGGCCTCGATCAGTTCGAATGGCAGGGCGCGGATGAAGTTGCGCATGAAGAGCGTGCAGAACCCGGTCTGGAAGGCGATGTGGAATAGCACAAGCCCTGTTTTGGTGTTGTAAAGGCCCAACTCCAGCGTGAGATCGCGCACAGGGACCATCAGGATCTGGAAGGGTACGAAATTGCCCGCCACAAACATGAAGAAGATCCAGAGGTTCGATTTGAATTTGTAGATCCCCAGCGCGAAGCCTGTCATGCAACTGAGCGCAACGGCCCCGATTACCGTTGGTACGGTGATCAGGAACGAGTTCATCAAGTAACGTGGCATATCCGAATTGAAAAAGACCTGACCATAGTTGAACGCGCCCTCAAAACTGGACGGCATCCCCCAGTAATTCGCGTTGGTGAAGTCTGCGGCAGGTTTGACCGAGAAAAGCGCGACCGCCAAAAGGGGCCCCAGCCATAGTAGCAGTGCCAGAGGCAACATCGCCTGATAGGTGATCTGCGCTGCGCGGGGTTGTTTTTCGATCGGTTTGGGAAACATCTCAGTGCCCCCTTTCTTCGCGGTACATCGACCACAGGAAGTAGGCGATGAAGCAGAGCATAATCAGGAACAGGATCACAGCGATAGCTGCGCCATATCCCATGCGGAAGCCGTATTCGGACAGCGCGACCTCGAACATGTAGTAGGCCAGCACGCGGGACGAGCCAAAAGGGCCGCCCTGTGTCATGATCGAGATCAGGTCAAAGCTGCGCAGCGCGCCGATGATTGTCACAACGAATGCGATGAATGTTGCCGGGCGCAGCTGCGGCAGAATGATGTGCCACAGCATTCGCCCACCTTTTGCGCCGTCCAGACGCCCGGCTTCGATCTGTTCGGGGTCGACGGCGTTCAGGCCGGTGAGGTAGAGGATCATGCAATAGGCCGTTTGTGGCCATAGACCTGCGAAGATAATGCCGTAGGTTACGAAGCGCTCATCCCCCAGCACGTTCAGTGGACCGAGGCCAAAGAGGCTTAGGAATTCATTTAGCAGGCCAAAGGTTGGGTCGTAGAACCATGTGAATACTAGCCCAACGACGACCTGAGAGATGACGAAGGGAAAGAAGAACAAAGACTTGTAGAGGCGGATGCCCCAGACCGTCTGGTTCAGGAACAGTGCGATAAACAAGCCTGCAGGGATTGCGGCCAGATACAGGATCAGCCAGATCAAGTTGTTCTTGAGCGAGATGTAGAAAGCGTCGCGGTCCACCCATTCCCAATACAGATCTTCATAGTTGCGAAAGCCGACATATTCAGCTGCACCTAAACCGTCCCATTCATAAAGAGACAGATTGAAAGATTGAAAAACCGGGATGATCACATAGACCATGAAGAACAACAGACCCGGAGCCAAAAACAGCCAGGGCGCGATGCGCTGTTGGTTTCTGTGGAACCAGCTTTCTTGCTCGGGGGCGTCAACGGCAGCGGTCATGGGCATCTCGGATCTGGTGGGTGAAGGCGGGCTGAAGCCCGCCCTACTATTGTGCAAGGTGTAGGCCGGGCTTCAGCCCGACCCTGGACAAGATTTAGTTGTCGTAGATGCGCTCGCGCGCACGTTCCAGCTTGGCCAGAATCTTGTCAGCGTTGTCCGGCTTGACCATGAATTCCTGGAAGCCTTCCATCGACACTTTTGCCATTTCCGCTGGTGCGTCGCGGTCCCAGAACTGTGCAACACCGCCGGGGCTGTTAGACGATAGCATGACAAAGCCCTGCTGCAGGAACTTGTCGTCGTCGACTGCAGATTGCGCGTTCACAGGCAATTGGCCGAGGTTTGCACCGTTGTTGATTTCGGTCTGTTCGTCCGCAGAGACTGCGAAACGCAGGAACTCACGCGCGGCTTCCTTGTTCGAGGCATTGGCCGGGATATGGAACGTATCGGTCGGCGCGTCTTCGGCCAGTTCAACATCGGGGTTGATGGCGACAAACTGATAGAAGTCCAACTGATCGTCGGTCAGGCCTGCTTCACGCAGCGGAGCCACAGCGAAGTTACCCATCAGATAGGCGGCGGCCTCACCGTTGACCATAAAGGGCAGGGCTTCTTGCCAGCTATATGTCTGGTGGTTGTCAATGAATGCGCCCATGTCGATCAGCTGTTTCCAGTTGGCGAAGGTCTGCTTAACCCGGTCGTCTTCCCAGCTGATCTCGCCATTTGCGAGTTGATTGTGAAAGTCGAACCCGTTGGTGCGCATGTTCAGATAGTCAAACCAGCCACCTGCTGTCCACAGGAACTTGGTGCCGATGGTATAACAGGCGCGGCCGGAATCGACGATCTTCTGGCAATTGGCCAGTTCTTCTTCCCAAGTGGTCGGCTCGGTCAGACCCAGCTCATCAAAGATGTCTTTGCGGTAATAAACGCCCCATTGATAGTAGGTGTACGGAACGCCCCACTGTTTGCCATCAATGGTCATCGCACCTTTGGTCGAGGCCAGATTGTCGGCGATTTCAGGTTCAGCCCACAGGTCCGAGACGTCTTCGAAAAGACCCGCTTCAACATAAGGCTTCATCCGGTTGGCTGCATACCAGGTGGCAACGTCTGGCGTGTCAGCCGTCAGGAAGTTGCGAATCTGGGTCTTGTAGGCCTCACGGTCGATCACGGTGGTTTCGATTTCCAGACCGGGATGTTCGGCCGCGAATCGCTCGATCATCGCTTCCATCGTCGCGCGCGGCGCCGGGTTGGACGTATCGAGGAAGATTCGCAGCTCGCCGGTCAGCTCTGCTGCGACGGGCGCAGCAAGTGCCACACTGGCAGCCAAAGCAGCCGCTGTGCGCTTGAACATGGAATGCATAGTTTCCTCCCTTAAGCTTCCATATTGGTCTCAAATATTGAAACCTTGTTTTATATATTGAAAACTACACATCGACTCGGCTACTCTTGTCAAGACCCTCGTGCCCAAAGCCGAGGGAAAGTGGAGGAGAACAGGCACCCGTGGCAGGTGACGGAACAATAGGAAAAGCATGTGACGTGCTGGAACAGGTCGCGGCCTTCGAACGCCCGGTGCGGTTCGGGGAATTGCTGGAACGCAGTGAATTTCCCAAGGCGACGCTATACCGTTTTCTGCAGTCGCTAACCAATCAGGGCATGCTGCATTACGAACCGGAACGGCAGACTTATTCGCCAGGTATGCGATTGGTGCGACTGGCGCATTCGGCATGGACGCATAGCTCATTAGCTCCAATTGCGCGGCCTTTCCTGGACGCTCTCAGCGCCGAGACAGGGGAGACCGTGCACTTGGCGCAACTTGATTCCGGGCAGGTGCTTTATGTGGATAAGCGCAACGCGCAACGACCAATTGAGATGTATTCTGAGGCCGGCAAGGTCGGCCCGGCCTATTGCACAGGCGTTGGCAAAGCGATGATGGCCTATTTGGACGAGGCACAGTTGGAAAAGACGATCTCGCAACAAAGCTTTCATCGGTTCACTGACAAGACCTTGGCCTCGGAAAAGGCATTGCGGGCTGATCTCGTTAAGATCCGCAGCCGTGGTTACGCAGTTGATGATGAAGAGCATGAGCCCGGCATCATCTGCATTGCCTGCCCGATTCTGACTAACGGGGGCCGCATGTTGGGGGCCCTTTCGGTGACAGGATCGACTGGGCGAATGGATTTCGAGCAATTGCAATCTTGGGTGCCGCGCGTCCGGCGCGTCGCTGAACAGATCGGCACAGAAGCACAGGCGTGGCGGTTCCCCGAGGGCCAACAGAATAGGATGCAAGCAACATGACAGGTGTAACCCTGAAAGGCGCGATCAAACGGTATGGCCAGACGCAGGTCATTCACGGGATTGATCTGCAGATTGAAGATGGTGAGTTTTGCGTGTTCGTGGGCCCCTCGGGCTGCGGTAAGTCGACGCTGTTGAGGATGATCGCGGGTTTGGAAGAAACCTCGGACGGGGAAATCCATATCGGCGCACGTGAAGTCACGCATGTGGATCCGGCCAAACGCGGAGTGGCGATGGTTTTTCAAACCTATGCGCTCTATCCCCATATGACCGTGGCCGAGAACATGGGATTTGGTCTGCGGATGAACGGTGTTGCCAAGGCCGAGATCGATCAGAAGGTTCAGGAAGCGTCAAATATTCTGAAGCTCGACCAATATCTGAAACGCAAACCCAAAGCGTTGTCCGGCGGTCAGCGTCAGCGGGTCGCGATCGGGCGTGCCATTGTGCGCGGCCCCGAGGTGTTCCTGTTCGACGAACCGCTCTCGAATCTGGATGCAGAACTTCGCGTGGAAATGCGGGTTGAAATTGCGCGGCTTCATCAGGAAATCGGCGCGACGATGATCTACGTTACGCACGATCAGGTCGAGGCGATGACCATGGCCGACAAGATTGTGGTATTGCGCGACGGTCGGATTGAGCAAGTGGGAGCCCCTATGGACCTGTATCGCGACCCCGACAATAAGTTCGTGGCGGGTTTCATCGGGTCTCCTGCAATGAACTTCCTTGAGTGCGATGTCGTGGACGGCATGGTGCGGCACCCAGCACTTACTGATGATGTCCCGGTCACCGAGAGCGTTCCCAAAGGAGCGACGAAAGTAACATTGGGTATTCGCCCCGAGCATATTCAGGTGGATCGAAACGGTGACACCTGCACAGTTGATCTGACCGAAGCGCTCGGTGGTGTTTCATATTCTTATCTGCTGACGCCAAATGGCGATAAGCTGATTGTGGAAGAACGGGAAGACCAACGCAGTACGACCGGTGACCGCATCGGGCTTTCGGTTCGTCCTGAGCGTGCGATGCTGTTTGATCCAGAGTCGGGTCAGCGGCTGCGATAAGGCTTGCCAGACCGGATCTGTTTTGCATGACTGCGCATTATCCATCGGCTTTCAGGAGGCTCAATGCGCAGTTCCAAAACCATCCATGTAATCTCGGCCCATGCTGAAGGCGAAGTGGGCGACGTTATCGTCGGCGGCGTCGCTCCGCCTCCGGGAGAGACGGTATGGGACCAAAGGACCTTTATCGCTGAAGACCAGACATTGCGGGATTTCATGCTGAATGAACCTCGCGGCGGTGTCTTTCGCCATGTGAATCTGTTGGTTCCACCAAAAAACCCCGAGGCCGATGCAGCGTTCATCATAATGGAACCGGAAGACACGCCACCGATGTCAGGCTCCAACTCGATTTGTGTCTCAACGGTTCTGTTGGACAGTGGCATTCTTCCGATGCACGAGCCTGAAACCCATCTGACATTGGAAGCCCCAGGAGGGTTGATCCGCGTCCGCGCCGAATGCCGCAATGGCAAGGCCGAACGTATCTTTGTGCATAATGTGCCAAGTTTCGTCGACAAGCTGGATGCTCGGATCGAGGTTGAGGGCATCGGGACGTTGCGCGTGGATACCGCGTTTGGTGGCGACAGTTTTGCAATTGTCGATGCCGCCGATTTGGGTTTCGAGCTTACCCCTGATGAAGGAGCTGATCTTGCAAGGACTGGCGCGCGTATCACCGATGCCGCCAATGAGCAGCTTGGCTTCGATCACCCTACTAAAGACTGGAGCCACATTTCGTTCTGCCAGATTGCAGGCCCGCTCGATCGTCAGGGCGATATTCTCATCGGACGTAATACTGTCGCCATCAAACCGGGTAAGCTGGATCGTTCACCTTGTGGCACCGGTGCTTCAGCCCGGATGGCGGTTTTGCTGGCCAAGGGAGAAATGACGATGACCGATCGCTACCACGCGCGTTCAGTCATCAACAGTGAATTTCGCTGCCGTATCGTAGAGCGGCATGATCTGAACGGCCGCGTGGCGATCACCCCGGAAATCTCGGGGCGAGGCTGGATTACGGGTACGCACCAGCACATGCTGGACCCCGATGACCCATGGCCTGGCGGCTATCGCCTAAGCGACACTTGGGGGGCATAAGCCGGGGCCAAATTCGACCCCGTACTTTTCTTAGGTTTCAGCCTTCGAGACTGAACATCAATCGTGCGGTCACCGGTACGGTGCGGGTGATGCTGGGTAGTTGTGCCAACTCCATCAGCTTGTCTACGCCTGCCGAAACGCCCGCATCCTCGGTGCTGATGAACACCATGTCGTTGGTTGAAACCATGACGGTATCTTCGGCCACACGCAGGATAAACATATCGGTGTAGAATTCCACCTCGGTCCCCGCCAGAGCCAGCTTCGCATCCACCTCAATCGTGTTACTGGCCCCCACATCCAGCTTCGACACTTGGTCCATATCAATATTCGCGCTCAATGTCGCGGTCGCGGCCTTGCGAAACACATACTCGATCATCCTTTCGTTACGGATGTCGATATTCGTTTCGACCGACGACAGATCGATATCGATATTAACCTTGCCATCTTCGCTGACATGACCCGAAAGGTTGGTGAAAGAATTGACCTCTCCAACATCATCGATCTTGACCGTTCCATAAGCCAGATGAGACGCATCCGGGTTTAGTGTCCAATCTGCAGCCAGACTCGGGCCTGCAATAATAGCCGACGCAATCGTGATTGTTTTGAACAGAAGTTTCATTTCTTTCCTCCAGGATCTATGACAGTTCTGACCAAGCGGGCCCGGTCCCATGTCAAAGCAAACACACACAGGTCGCGTTTTATTCGATGAGTGTTGAGATGAGCACCGAACAAGCCGTGCGCGGCGCAATCCAGACCCACTCGAAACGGGTCTGGCGGTTTGGGCTGGCTTTGTCGGGTGCGTCGGACGTTGCGGATGATCTGTTGCAGGCGACGGCATTGCGTGCGTTGGAGAAGCACCACCAGGTCACCTCGTATGAACGGCTGGACAGTTGGCTGATGACGATCTGCCGTTCAATCTGGCTGAACGAGATACGGGCGCGATCCGTAAGAAAGGCGCAGGCGCTTTCAGTCACGCCCGAGGCGGAATTAGTCGCGACAGGGCCTGATTCAGAAACGAATATTTTCGCCGCTCAGGTGTTTACTCAAGTGATGCAGCTGCCAGAGGCGCAACGTGAAACGGTGATGCTTGTGTTTGTCGAAGGCTACAGCTACCGCGAAGCTGCGGATATGCTGGACGTACCCATCGGCACAATCATGAGCCGGCTTTCCAATGCCCGGCAGAAACTGAAAACTGTTATGCAGCACGATGCGGCTGACACCGTGCAACGGAGTGGCAAATGAAGTTTTCCGACGAAACACTTCTGGCCTATCTGGAAGGCAGCCTCGATGAGGCCGAAGCCCGCGCCATCGAAGACGCGGTGGCCGAGGATTCTGCACTCGAACACCGTCTCATGGCGCTCGACCCATTTGCCCAGGTTGTGCAGCAGGCTTTTGAAGGCATTCCAACTGAGGCGCCTTCGATCGATCTGCCCATACCAAGCGCTCAACAGTCCAATGCCGGACCGCTCCGTTTGCTGGCGGTCGCAGCCTCAGTTGCTGTTATTGCTGCGTCTGCAACATTCTGGGCCACGCGACCACCGGCATTGGGCTGGGCGGAGCAGGCTGCGATCTATCAATCGCTTTATTCACCGGACACGATTGCCGATCTGGACAATTCTCAGCAAACGCTGGACGCGCAGTTTGTTCAGGCCGAGGCTCAGTTGGGTCGTTCACTGAACCGGGACGTGTTGGAAACTCTGCCGGGCCTTGATCTGAAACGTGCTCAGGTACTGTCGTTCAAAGGTAAACCTTTGGTGCAGGTGGTCTTTGCTGACGCCCAGGGCAATCCGGTGGCGTTTTGTGTGATCCGGCAAGGCGCGGGAGCACCGGTCAAGGATGTGAACCTTGCGGTGCTCAGTGGTCTTGCGACAGCGACATGGGCGAATGATGGCTACGGCTATATGCTGTTGGGTGGAGATGCGCAAACAGACCTGAGTGGAGAACTAAGTGTTTTGACCGAGGCGTTCTCAGGCTGAGCGACAAGAATCCGCAAAACCACTTGTGAACCGCGGTAAATGCCCGAAGAATACCCGACATGAAGCCGAACCCTCAGATACCGGACCCGGATGATGAGGCCTTGGAAGAAGGGCCGCGCAGCATCTATGACGCCGATCCGCCGGAAGACGACGATTTGTGGTTCCTTCCGCCCGACGGCGAAGAAGACCCGGGAGAATTTCTGCCCTCTGTACCGAGACCGGACCAGCGTTTGCTGTTTGACCCAAGGGACTGGCGTGCGGCCCAATCCGAGTTATCGGCTGAACTTGCCGATCTGGCCGTCACATTTGGAGCTCTGGATGAACGTTTGCGCGCGGGTCCCAAGGGGTGGGGTCACCGTCTGGCCCTGATGGAGGTCTCGGATCTGGGCTGGTGGACGGGCGACCGGATCAGCGTCGACCGCCTTGCGCTTTGGACCGGTTTGCGGATCGGAGCAACCGGTGATGATGTGCAGGCTTTGTATCGGGCGGGATGGGCAGTGAGGCGGCTGTCGTCGGGTGCTGCGCCATCAGAGGGCGGCTGGGATGCGGGGCTGACCGCTTTTCTAGACCGTCAGGCCCAAGGTTTCGAAGATACACCCGAAGCAGTGATTGATCTGGCGGAAACCATGCGAAATGTCGCCGATTTGCACCCGGTTACCCAGGCCGCCATCGGATTTCACGCGTGGCGCGCGTTGTCTCCTGGCATCGGACAAGATACCGAGGCCGCGGTCATCGCGGCCCGCCATGCCGCCGCGATGGGTCGAGGTGGCGCATTGTTCATGCCGCTTTCTCTGTCGGGCCCAGGTGCATTGCGGGGGGCAGGATCGTTGGACGAGAAACTTTCGGCCTGGATTCAGGGGGCAGGCCAGGCCTCACTTGCGGCTTTGCTGCATTTGGACCGGATCAGCGCTTGGGAAGAGCGCGCCCGCGACGCCATTTCGGACCTAAGCGGTCGAACCCCACCCGTGCTGATTGATGCATTAACGGCTTGGCCGATGGTTTCCGCCCCGCTGGCCGAAGAACTGACCCATGCCTCGCGTGCAGCGGCACAGCGAAATCTGGACAAATTCAGCGATAGGGGGCTGATCCGTGAAGTAACCGGGCAGGGTCGATATCGCGTATGGACGGCGGCCTTGTAACTGGCATTGATCTGTCGCTTTCACAAAGAGTGAAATGATTGGGTTGTTAGCTGGGTTCCTGGTATCGATCTTGGTACAGGATAAGACAGATCTTTGCGTGTTGTCTGGATCGGTCAGAAACCAATTTGCAAGAACGATAACCGTCCGGGCGATGGCCCGAACGGTCTTTATTCAGTACCAACGTCCGACTGCGATCACTGTTGGCGCTATACTGGTAGCGTCCAAGGATGGAGCCATCACCTGATACGTCGCTTGAGTTTCTGAAGGTGCGTCAAACCCCATAAATCGGCCAATACCGCCGCCGTTCCCGCTGAGAGCGGGAGAACTGCTGTCAGCAAAGGCAATAGGGAAATCCCAATTGGCGGTACCGCTGGCGAACATACTACCAGTTGCGGTCGTGCAGGCCACCGCACTTAGAACGGCGGTGCAAATCTGGGTTCCGTCAGCAAAGCGCGTGTAGTCACCATTTGCATTGCTGCCCCTCTCGATCACCGCTCCGCTGGGTACACCGCTGCTTTCGGATACGGTGCCCAGCACATTGCCCGGTCCGTACCCGAAATCTGCCCGCATCAGGCGACCCGAGGTGGTGTCATCGGCGCTGCTTTGCACAGCCGCTCCGCTGGCTGTTCCGGTTGTGGCGTCAAACCGCAAAGCATCGACCCAGCTTCCGCCATCCTGCGAGACCTTGATTGAAAAATTTGTATCGCCGGATAGGCCCATTTCGGCATGGCCGGTCCAGTTCGATTGAAACAGCAGCGAGGCAGTATCACCGGCACCAGCCTTGTTGATCTTGAGTTGGTGGCCAGCGCCCTCATGCGTCAACAAGGTGGCAGGGCTACGTACGGCCAGACGGTTTGTGCTGTCTGATCCGGTTGCGATGCCGATCCCGGAAAGGTTCTGTGTATTGACCGGCGGGTCGATCCACGCCGACCCGTCCCAGACTTTCAACAGCCCTGCATTTTGATCCCAAGCCCGCCAGCCCATGCCGGGCGTCAAGAAATGCCACCCGTTGTCCAACCAAGCCGCCAGTTTTCCATCCTGTCCGGACCATGCCGCGGTCGGAGACGTGCCCAATGCATAGGTTTCACCCTGATCAGGAGCAGCTGGTGGGATCGTCGCGTTAACGGACGCAACGCTTAGCTGCACCACCAGATCTAGCGCACGCAGCGCTTCGTTATGGGTCACATGTTTTTGGGCCTGCGCGGGTTGCAGATAGGGCAGATTTAGACGGGGAGAGTTCTGTGGCATGGGCATCCTCCTGTGGTGTCGGTCCGATGATGATTGCGCGCCACACTGCCGTGATGTGCGTAAATCCCGCCTGACCCAGCCGAACTCCCAGGTTTCGAATTTTTAAGATTTGGTCTCAGATATATGGAGACATCTGCCTTGCAGATGCCCCAAACTTGGATCAGTTCTTGAAATCAGATCTCAGTCACGCGCGTAGACATCTTCGTAGCGAATAATGTCATCTTCACCCAAATAGGTCCCGGTCTGCACCTCGATAAGAACCATTGGCACTTTGCCTGGGTTTACCATCCGGTGCACGGCCCCGAGCGGCACATAGACGGATTCATTCTCAGACACGAGCTGTACCTTGTCGTCAATAGTCACCTCGGCGGTGCCTTCCACGACAATCCAATGCTCGGACCGATGGTGATGCGATTGCAAGCTCAGCGAAGCGCCGGGATGGACGTGAATGCGTTTGACCTGAAACCGATCGCCGATGACGAGGCTTTCGAACCATCCCCAAGGGCGATGATCAACGGGCAATGCTTCCGCCTGCTTGGCGCCTTTTGCCTTCAATGCTGCGACGGCCTGCTTGACGTCTTGCGCCCGGTCCATGCTGGCGACCAAAACCGCGTCAGGCATAGCCACGGTGATTACGTTCTCTAACCCCATTGCAACAACTTCTTGCGCGGGCGATTCAGAACGCACCAGCACGTTGCGACAATCTATGGCGGTCACTTCGCCGGCAGTTGCAACGCCGTCCGTATCGGGGTTGCTAAGCTCTTGTACGGCAGACCAGCTGCCCACGTCTGACCACCCGGCGGCATAAGGGACAACGCTGAGATTGTCGGCCTTCTCCATAACCGCATAGTCGATAGAGATGTCCTGAGCCGTCGCCCAGGCCTCGGGATCTAACCGCAGGAAGCCCAGATCACACTGCGCATGCTCAACCGCCTTCTGAACGGGCGCAATTAGATCATGTGCATGCTGGTCGAACGCCTCAAGAATATCTCGGACTGCGAACAAAAAGATGCCCGAGTTCCAAAGATAACTCCCTTCAGCCACCATTGCCTTGGCGTTTTCAAGATCGGGTTTTTCAACGAACCGGTCAAGTTGCACAGAAGCGCCTGACGAGTCCGGTGCTTGGGCGAGCTTAAGGTAGCCATACCCGGTTTCGGGTCGGTCGGGTGTGATCCCAAATGTCACCAGATCTCCACGCTCGGCTATTGTTCGGACACCTTCGGTGACGGCCTCGTGAAAGGCCGCACTGTCTGGAATAACGTGATCCGACGCGGCTACCAGCATCATCCCGTCGGGATCAATGGATGAAAGGTGCAGAGCAGCGGCCAGCACTGCAGGTGCAGTATTGCGTCCTTCGGGTTCGATCAAGATCGGACCCGGATCGACTCCGATGGCCATCAATTGTTCAGGGACAACAAAGCGGAAAGCCTCGTTGGTCAGGATCAGAGGTTTGGCGTAAGGCGCGTCGGTCGGGCCTTTCAACCGCTCGGCACATTGCTGCAGCAGGCTGGTTTCACCAATCAGCGGAACAAACTGTTTGGGGTAGCTTTTACGCGACAACGGCCAAAGCCGAGTGCCGGATCCGCCACATAAAATTACAGGATAGACCATGCTCACGGTGCCTGCCCCTTCTGAACCTTTTATCTTAAACTATTGAATTGAAATCGGAATAGCTGACACAACTAGGCCTACTGCGCGGCCCGATCAGAGGCCACGACTTCATGCAGATATTGGTTTAGGTCGTCGCGCAGATCATCGCGAGCCAATGCGAACGAGACCGTTGCCTGCAGAAAGCCAGCCTTTGAACCACAATCGAACCGCTGTCCGTCAAACTTGTAGCCAAAAACAGGAACACCATTGCCAATATCCTCAGCAATTGCGTCGGTCAGTTGGATTTCGCCGCCACTTCCCTTCTTTTTCTGGTTCAGATTGTACAGAACCGAAGGACCCAAGATGTAACGACCGATCACCGCTAGATTGGATGGCGCGTCCTCGGGTTTCGGTTTTTCAACCATTCCTTTGGCACGGACAACCGTTCCAACATTCTGGCCGGTATCCAGAATACCGTAGGAGCTGGTTTTTTCGTTGGGAACTTCCATCGCGGCGACCATGTTGCCGCCGGTTTCCTCATAGGCTTCGACCATCTGCTGTAGGCAGGGTTTGTCGGCGGCAATCACATCGTCGGGCAGCATCACGGCAAAGGGTTCATCCCCGATCAGTCGACGGGCGCACCAGACCGCATGCCCCAATCCCAAAGCCTTGTGTTGACGGATATAGGCAATTGCTCCGCTTTCCATATTGGTTGCGTTCAAGACTTCAAGCAGTTCGTCTTTGCCCTTAGACTTGAGGTCCTGCTCCAGCACGAGATTGTGATCGAAATAGTCCTCAAGTGCTGATTTTCCGCGCGATGTCACGAAGATGAATTCAGTGATCCCGGCCGCACGCGCTTCGTCGATGGCATATTGGACCAGCGGACGATCAACCAATGTCATGATTTCCTTTGGCACCGACTTTGTCGCCGGAAGAAACCGAGTGCCCATTCCCGCTACGGGAAATATCGCCTTGGTGACTTTGCGTACCATATTACCTCACTAATTCTATATATTGCCGACGACTCTCGGTGATGCCGGAGCCCCCACATATAAACTAAAACCCTACCAATCAATCACACCCGGCTGGTCTGCTACGGGTTCGCTGGAATCTGCCATTAACTTAAGGGCAGAGTCAAAACGAAACACGACCGAAAGCGGGATCACCGAACCAATCCACTAATCACTTGTTCTATGAAGTTTAAAACGCGCCCCTTAGATCGGGGCGCGTAAGATTATGCATTGGCCATAATCACCTCAAGCGGATCGTGTTCGGCGACGAAATGATCCGGGGCAATCTCACTGAGTTGAGGTACATAGTCGGTCTCACCCATAGACAATCTGCTGGGCAAAAAGCGCAAAGCTGCTTTCGGATCCATGGGAGAAGGCAATTCTCCCGGTAGTTTAAGCCTTTGGCGGCTGCGCTCGACATCCGGATCAGGGATCGGAACCGCCGAAATCAGGGACTGAGTGTAAGGATGTTTCGGTTCGGAACAGATCACTTCACCATCGCCCAATTCAACGATGCGGCCCAGATATAGAACCATGATCCGGTTCGAAACCGCGCGTACCACAGACAAATCGTGGCTGATGAAGATCATCGATAGGCCAAACTCTTGTTGCAGTTCACGCAACAATCCTACGATCTGGGCTTGAATGGACACATCCAGCGCAGAAACTGCCTCGTCACAGATAATCAGTTTTGGTTTGTTGATCATGGCACGCGCGATTCCAACACGCTGGTTTTGCCCCCCGGACAGCTCGTGCGGATACCGGTTGATCATGTTGGCCTTCAAGCCAACACGCTCCATCATCTCTGCGACCAGCTCTTTGCGTTCCCGCTCGGTCAGATCCGGGCGATAGGTTTTCAGCGGTTCTGCGATCGAGGCCGAGATCGTCATCCGTGGATCAAGGCTCGCCAGCGGGTCCTGAAACACGATCTGCAGGTCCTTGCGGTACTTGTTCAACTCGGCCCGTTTCAGCCCGACGATCGGATGCCCCAGCCAGCTGACATTGCCCGCGCTGGGTTCGATCAGTTGCAGCACAGCCCGGGCCAGCGTGGATTTGCCACAGCCGGATTCTCCAACAACACCTAGGGTCTCGCCCTTTCGGATGTCGAAACTCACGCCATCAACGGCTTTCAGCGGTACCTTGTGCCCAAAAAGACCTCCCGAGACATGGATGGGGAAATGAACCTTGACGTCATCCACTTTCAGTAGCGGTTCTCCCGTCTGCGTAAGTGCTTTCGGAGCATCGCCCGCATCAATTCGCGGCATAGCCTCAAGTAGCGTTCGGGTATAATCATGCTGAGGAGAACGAAAGACTTCGCGCGTGTCACCGGCCTCCACAAACTCACCCATACGCATGACTTGAATATTGTCGCACATGCGCGCAACAACGCCCATGTCATGGGTGATCAGAGCTATGGCCGTACCTTCATCCTTTTGCAACCGTACCATCAGGTCCAAAATGTCGGCCTGAACGGTCACATCCAACGCAGTAGTCGGCTCATCCGCGATCAAAAGTTTGGGATTACACAGCATCGACATGGCGATCATCACACGCTGACGCATGCCACCAGATAATTCATGTGGATATTGATCCAGCCGCCGTTTCGCTTCAGGGATGCGAACGCGATTCAGCCAGTCAAGGCAACGTTGGCGGGCAGCCGAGCCTTGCAAACCTTCGTGAACCTGTAGCACCTCGCGCATTTGCTGGCCGACTCGCAGATGTGGGGTCAGCGCGGTCAGCGGATCCTGAAAGATCATGCCGACGTCTGAGCCACGGATCTTGTTGATTTTGTTGACGGGCAGATTCAGGATTTCCTGACCATTCAGCAAAGCAGCACCAGACGCATGGCCAGCGGAGGGCAACAGCCCCATCGCTGCCATGAACGTCTGGCTTTTGCCCGAGCCACTTTCGCCGACGATGCCCAGACATTCGCCGGGATTAATGTCGAAACTGATGCCCTTTACAGCTTCAACCACGCCGTCGGGTGTATCAAATCGGACGCTCAGGTCCTTCACGGAAAACAGACTCATATCAGCGATCCTTCGGGTCCAGAGCGTCGCGCAGCCCGTCACCGATGAAAAACATGGTGATGATGATGGCGACATAAAAAGTAAGTGGGAACATCAGCTGCCAGAGCGTACCATACGCCATGGTGCCAGCCCCTTCGGCGATCAGGCGGCCCAACGATGTGTAGGGTTCTGAGATTCCGAGGCCGAGGAACGAGATGAAGCTTTCCGTCAGGATCATCTCGGGCACCAGTAACGAAGCGTACACGATCACAACGCCCAACAGGTTGGGCAGAATGTGACGGTACATGATGGTAAATTCGCTGACACCGGCGGCGCGCGCGGCTTCGATAAACTCGCGGTTCTTGAGGGTCAGGGTTTGCCCACGAACAATCCGTGCCATCGTCAGCCAACCAACAGCGCCCAAGGCGATGAACAGCATGAAAAAGGATCGTCCCGCCACGACAAGCAGCAAAATGATGATCAGTGTTGCCGGAATTGCAAGCAGGATGTCCACGAACCGCATCATGGCACTGTCGGTGCGCCCGCCAATATATCCAGCGGTGATGCCATAGCAGGTGCCGACGATCAGAGCGGTCGCGGCCCCGATCAAACCGACCAGCAGCGATGTGGTGGTGGCCTGAATGACACGGCTGTATAGGTCGCGCCCCAGATCATCGACGCCGAAATAGTGTCCGGTTTCGATGGATGGCATCCCCATGCCGCGCACGTCCCCCATGACGTTCCAATCGATCTCTTCATTGTTCCAGACCGCGAAGTAAGGCCCAACAATCGTGAACAACACGATCAGACCCAAAATGAAAACGCTGGCCATTGCGGCCTTGTTGCGGACAAAACGTATCCGTGCGTCCTGCCAAAGCGAGCGCCCCTGAATGACCGTGTAATCAGTGATTTCCTCGGCCAGATGGGCGGCTTTTTGTGATTTTCCAAGCATTGCCTGCCCCTCAGTATCGGATTTTTGGATCGAACCAGGCATAAGCCAGGTCGGTCAGAAGGTTCACAACCACGGTCAACGCGCCGTAAAGAATGGTGACCCCTAGCAGCACAGCATAGTCGCGAGACAAAGCCGAGCCGACATAGGCCTGCCCCAGACCACCGGTTGAGAAATAGATGTCGACAAAAACCGAACCGGTCAGAACGTAGACAAAAACCGGCCCGAGGTACGAGACAACGGGAAGCAATGTCGGCTTAAGCGCATGGCGCCAGATCACGGTTCTTGTCGGCAATCCCTTGGCCCGTGCAGTTCGAATGAAGTTCGAGTTCAGAACCTCCAGCATCGATGACCGCGTAATCCTTGCGATTGAGCCCATGTAGGAGGTCGCCAACGCAATCACCGGCATCACCAGATACTGCCATTGACCGCCATGCCAGCCGCCACCCGGCAGCCACCCCAACCACAGGGTAAAGGTCAGGATCAGGATCGGCCCCATGATGAAGTTAGGAAGCGCCTGAGCGGCGATACCCAGACCCACCGCAAAGTAGTCAATCCAGCTATTGTGTTTGATTGCAGCGGCAATTCCCAGCGCGACGCCAACGGAAGTTGCAACAAGGAAAGACAACGAACCATAGGTCAGCGAAATCGGGAAACCCTGCGCGATGATGTCGTTCACATCCCGATCCTTGAATTTGAAGGACGGTCCGAAATCAAAATGCACCACGATGTTGTACAGATAGTCCCAAAGCTGTTTCCACAGCGGTTGGTCCAATCCATAACGCGCCTCGATATTGGCCAGAACCTGCGGCGGCAATGGCCGTTCCGAGGTGAATGGCCCGCCAGGCGCGATGTGCATGAGGAAAAAGCAGGCGACGATCAATAACAGGATCGTCGGAATAGCGACCAGCAGCCGCTTTAAACTGTAGGCAAGCATTTCATGCCCCCGTGTTTATTGGCCCTGCCCCGGATGTCTCCGGGGCAGGGCGTGGTTCAAAGACGATTATTCAGCGAGCTTGTAGAGGTTCTTCGAGTACCAGTTCTGCTCGACGTTGTTCACCGGCCAGTTGCCTACATCGCTGTCCATCATATAGACGCCTGCGTAGTGATAGATCGGGATCACAGGCGTTTCTTGGGCGATGATGCGTTCAACTTCGGTGTAAAGCGGAGCCGGATCGTCCGAGGTTTTGGCCTCGGCCAGCAGCTCATCAACGCGCGCGTTGGCATATTTGCCGTCATTATAGCCCGAGTCCGACTGCAGCAGGTCCAGGAAGGTCGACGCCTCGTTGTAGTCTCCGCACCAAGCACCACGTGCCAGCTCAAAGTTTTGGTTGCCGCGCTCCTCGAGGAAGACTTTCCACTCCATATTTGCCAGTTCGGCGTTCACGCCAAGCTTTTGCTTCCACATCTGGCTCAGCGCAACGGCGACCTTCTTGTGGTTTTCCGCGGTGTTATAAACCATCTGGAAGCTCAGAGGGTTGTCAGGCCCATAACCTGCTTCTGCTAGCAGCTCCTTCGCCAACTCGTCGCGTTCGGCTTGGGACATGGATGCCATTTCAACGGCCGGGACGGTGAAGCCTGCGGTTGCTTCGGGGGCGAAGGTGTAGGCTTCGGGCTGACCGCCTGCCATCACTTTTTCGGTGATGATCGCACGATCAACGGCCAGTGACAGGGCTTGGCGGACGTTCGGGTCCTTGAAAGCCTCGGGGCCACCATCAGACAGATTGAAGGTGTAATAATAGTTGCACAGGCGTGGGAAGCTGATGGCTTCTACGGGGTGCTCTTCCTTCAGACGTGGGTACTGGCCGGCTGGAATTTCGGTGCGGTCCAGTTCGCCAGCCAAATAGCGGGTCAGGGCGACGTTTTCATCATTGATGACCAGCGCCACGACCTTGTCGATGATGGTGTTATCGTTGTCCCAATAGGCGGTGTTGCGTTCACGTACCGAGCGTTCTTGCGGCAGGTGCTCGGTCAGAACATATGCGCCGTTCGAGACGATGTTTTCCGGTTTGGTCCAGGCGTCACCAAATTCTTCGATCACTTTCTGCGGTGCCGGGAAGGTTGTCGAATGTGTGGTCATCTGCGGGAAATAGGGAAGGGGGGCGCTCAGGCGGACTTCCAGCGTTTTGTCGTCGATGGCTTTGACACCCAACTCATCTACCGGTTTTTCGCCCGCGATGATCTCGGCAGCGTTTTCGATCGACATCAGTTCCATGAACCACGCATAGGGCGACGACAGTTCGGGATCGACGGCGCGCTTCCAGGCATACACAAAGTCACCTGCGGTCACCGGATCACCATTCGACCACTTCGCTTCATCGCGCAGGGTAAAGGTGTAAACGTCCTTGGTATCGTTGACCGAGAATTCGGTGGCGACACCAGGAACCAGGTTACCGTCCTCATCCTGATTCATCAGGCCTTCAAACAGATCGCGAACAATTTCTGCACCCGACACATCTTCTACGACTTGCGGGTCGACCGAGCTGTGTTCATCGAGAATCCGATAGGTGAAGGTCTGATCGTCGGCCAGGGCTTCTCCGGTTTCGGGATGTGTACCGGCAGCAATTGCAGCACCGGTAATGATGGTCGAGGACAACAGTCCTGCCAAAGAGGTTCTGATTATTTTGTTCATGTGTTTACTCCCATTTTGTATGGTTTCGAACGTCCAAACCGCATTCGCGGTGGGCGCTTGTCTGCCATTTTGTCTCCGGCAATTGTCTGGACTTTACCTTGATCTAGATCGTGCCAAGATCGATAATTTCGGCATTCATGCATCAGGCAATGTCGGAGATCCGAATGCGAAAGCTATCTTTCACTGCCCATGAACCTGTCAGTTTTGAAGCAAAGGTAAAGGGTTTTGCGGTGGGTGAAGACCACAAAGGCTGATTAGAACCGCAGCCGGCGGAGGTGTTAAAATTTTATTTTGAAACGCTTCGTGGCAGTGACATTTTCGTGAAGCTCAACATATCACCGTGGGTGAATGTGTTCGCAGTGATGCTCGTAAATGGCGAATCAGTACGCTGCTACGGCTTCAGAACGGCCTTCAATGAGGCATCGGGGAAGCAGGTTGGTGTGCTTCCAGAAGCCTCTTGCCAGCGCCCGATCGAGCGTCGGGTTTTGTATCCGGGCAGGCCATCGACGCCACCGACGTCATGACCCTGTTGAACAAGCACCTGCTGCATGCTGGCGACATCTGAACGATAGAGATTGCCGACATCGCCCCAACGACCCCGAAAATCGCCAACTCCGTATTGGATGCGATCACCGACATGTCCCACAAACAGCGCATAAAGGTCGCTGGTGTTATAGTCTTTGAGGACATAGAAATTGGGCGTTACGATAAAGGCCGGACCGCTACGACCGGCAGGCATCATAAGATAGCCCTCGGCATCAAGTTCATGTGCCGGAAAAGGTTTGCCGGAAACGCGATTTACGCCCATGGCGACCCAATCGCGGATCAACCGCCCCTGATCAGGGCCCTCCAACGCGCAAGAAACGGTCGTAGGTAGGATAACTTCGAACCCCCAGTCGCGGCCTGTCACCCATCCGTGCTCGTCAAGATACGCGCCGATCGATGCAATCGTGTCCGAGGCTGAGCCCCAGATATCAGTTCGGCCATCCCCATCGCCATCGCGCGCGTAAGTCAGAAAATTTGTGGGCATAAACTGAGGCTGCCCCAAGGCACCCGCCCAACTGCTTTTCAGTGCGTGGCCTTGGCCGTGACCGGATTCAGCGATCTGTAGCGCAGCAATCAGTTCAGCCGTGAAATACTCTGCCCGTGTGCTCATGAACCCTTTGGTGCCCAGCACCTGAAACGCATTATGGCGGATAGGGACTTGTCCGTATCCGCTTTCGCGGCCCCAGATGGCCAGTATGATACGGGCGGGTACGCCGGTTTCTGTCTCGACACGTGATAGCGTGTCCGCGTGGCGCTTAGCCATCTTGCGACCGACGGAGGTGGCACCCTGGACTGATCCGGCATTGAAATAACGACCAGGTGAGCCGAACTCGGCCTGCCGTTGTTGCTTGGGTGTCTTTTTAGAGCTGCCCGGCGGAACCAGGTCAGGAAGGTCCCAGTTTAGTGTTACCCCGTCAAAGGCACTTTGGAATGTGCGTTTCGAAACGCCCTTGGCTTTTGCCTGAGGCCATATGGTCTGTTGCAGCCAGCTCTGAAACTGACGCTCAACCGCAGCGCGATCCTGCGCGGCCGAAGGGGCCGCAAGACAAAGCAGGGAGAGGAGAGCAAGAACCAAACGCATATGACCGGTCTCGCGTGCGCATGACTTTATGTCAACATCGGGGTGTTCGGGCAATTTTGCAAAAGTCCTTGAGAAAATCTGTGACTCTGCCGATAGTTGCCGGGAACCCCGCCGCAAGAGGATCATCAGGCTTGACCTTTTCCCGGATGTCTTCAGTCGCTGTGCCCGCCTTGGTGACGCTTGTTGCTCTGATGTCGACGGCACAGACAGCCGGGGCGAGCGATAGCTTCATGGACCCTCAAGGCCCGATCGCGGCGGTGCAAAAGACCCATCTTTTGCGTGCGACGGCCCTGATCCTGATCGCGGTGATTCCGGTTCTGGTTCTGGTGCCGCTGATCGCCATTCGCTATCGGCGACGGAAAGGAGGAAGCGCAGCCTACACTCCGCATTGGGATTTTTCGGCGAAGCTAGAATTTCTGATGTGGGGCGTCCCGGTGGTGATCGTGATGATCCTGTCCTTCTATCTCTGGAAAGCGACACATCGTCTTGACCCTTATTCGGCCCCGTTTGGGGAAGGGCCCGCCCTAAATGTGCAGGTGGTTGGTCTCGATTGGAAATGGCTGTTCATCTATCCAGATCATGGCATCGCAACGGTGGGAGAACTGGGCATACCGATCAAACAGCAAGTTGCGATGACGCTGACCACAGACACGGTGATGCAGTCGTTCATGATCCCGGCGCTGGCAGGGCAAATCTATGCCATGCCGGGGATGACGACTCGGCTACACCTGGTGGCAGACTCGCCTGAGACGATGCAAGGCGAGAACACACAGTATAATGGCCGAGGATTCACAAAGCAGAAATTCCTGGCGCAAGCGATGCAGCCCGAGGATTTTCAGGCATGGGTCGCCAGTGTTAAAGCGCATGGCATACCGTTGACCGAAAGCACCTATCGGACGTTGGCGATGCGTACGGATCGGGATGAGGTACAGGCGGCATTGGGCACCGAACTCATGCCGCTGAATGCGCTTTATTTCACGCTGGAAGAGGGCGACCTGTTCCATTCGATCCTGCGTCGTTATCACAGCGGAGAGCCTCTGCAGTTGGATCAGCAACCCGGAACGGCTGAATACGGGCAGGAGGCAAGCCAATGACAAATGCCGAGACCGGTTTCTTCGGTCGCCTGAGCTGGGATGCATTTCCCATCGCTGGACTGATCCAGAATCCTGGCGCAAATGAGATCATTGCAAACGCTGCTGCTGCTATTGTGATCGTGGGCGTAGTGGTAGTGATTGGCATCCTGACGTGGTTCCGGTTGTGGGGTCCGCTCTGGCGCGATTGGCTGACCAGCGCTGATCACAAGAAGATCGGCGTCATGTACATTGTCTTCGCCATCGTCATGCTAGCGCGGGGCGTCCTGGAAGGCGTGGTGATGCGGGCCCAACAGGCGGCGGGACCGGGGGACGGATTCCTGGAACCCGAGCATTTCGCGGAACTGTTCAGCACTCATGGCACCATAATGGTGTTCTTCGTCGCGGTACCTTTTGTCTTTGGCGTCGCTAATTACATAATTCCGCTCATGATAGGCGCGCGCGACGTGGCCTTCCCGGTGATGAACCAGATCGGGCTTGGCTTAACCGTCTCGGCCGGGCTGATGCTGATGGTCTCGCTGGTGGTCGGAGAGTTCTCGACCGGTGGCTGGACCGCGTATCCACCCTATACCGGAGCAGCTTTTAATCCCGGCGTTGGGCCGGATTACTGGATTTGGGCCATCGTGGTCTCTGGCGTGGGCACAACACTGACTGGCATCAACTTTGCCGTCACGATCTACAAGCTGCGTGCGCCGGGGATGAAGTTCATGCGGTTGCCCATGTATTGCTGGACGATAATCTGCAGCTCGATTCTGATCATCTTTGCCATGCCCCCCCTTGGCGTAGCTGCATTGTTGCTGGCCGCTGACCGATATCTCGATTTCCACTTCTTCACCAATGACCTTGGCGGCAACATGATGAACTATGCCAACCTGTTCTGGCTGTTTGGCCACCCCGAGGTCTACCTGTTGGTCCTGCCTGCATATGGTATCTATTCCGAGGTCTTTGCCACCTTTTCGGCCAAGCGTCTCTATGGTTACAACTCACTGGTCATCGCAACAATGTCGATTGCGGTCATGTCCTTCACGGTTTGGTTGCATCATTTCTTCACCATGGGGCAAAGCGCTCTGATCAACGCGGTGTTCGGGATTGCCACGATGCTGATCGCCATTCCGACCGGGGTAAAGGTCTATGACTGGATGGCGACTCTGTACCGTGGGCGCATTCGATTCTCGGTTCCGATGCTTTATGGCCTAGCGTTCTTGATGTTGTTCGTCATCGGCGGCCTCAGCGGGGTGGTTCTTGCCAATCCAACCGTCGACTATCAGGTCCATAATACGCTGTTTCTGGTTGCTCATTTCCACAACGCGTTGCTACCCGGTGTGCTGTTCGGGTTGCTCGCCGGCTATAACTACTGGTTCCCCAAGGCCTTTGGGTTCCGTCTAAACGAGTTCTGGGGCCGCGTTTCGGTTTTCTGCTGGACGGTTGGGTTTCTGCTGACCTTCATGCCGCTCTACTTCGTTGGTCTGATGGGCATGCCCCGCCGGTCGTTCAGTTGGGAGGATCCCAGCTTTCACCCCTACATGATCACCGCCGCCATAGGATCGCTGGTGATTACTTGCGGGTTGCTTTCGATCCTGGTCCAATTGTGGGTCAGTATACGCGACCGAGAACAGACCCGCGCACCGGTCGGTGATCCTTGGGACGGGCGCACGCTGGAATGGTCGATCCCGTCTCCGCCGCCACCCTACAACTTCGCTATTATTCCTCAGGTTAGTGACCGCGATGACTTTGCTGCAGCTAAGGAGCGCGGACAAGCCTATCCTGCACCCGCGGCCTACGAAGATATCGAGATGCCGCGCAACACCGGCATCGGGTTTATCCTCTGCGTGCTCAGTGGCATCTGGATGTTCTCTCTGGTCTGGTGGATCTGGTGGCTGGCAGCACTGATGACCATCGCGATGATCCTCGCCATTATCATCTGGAGCTTCGACACCAGCACCGAGGTCATCATCCCCGCCGAAGAGGTCCGCAAAGAACACGAGGCGTGGTTGGCGCTGGTCCACAGCACCGCCGCTGTGGATCGCGATCATGAAAGTACACCGGAAAATCGCGGCCTCGCCCGCCCGGATATGGAGGCCGTGATATGAGGCGCGCACCCAAGCACAGCTATCCGGGGATAAACCTCGGTGAGGACCACGCCAGCGCTCACAAGGCGACCGAGGTCGTCACTTTCGGCTTCTGGGTCTTCCTGATGAGCGATCTGGTCTATTTCGGCCTGATGTTCGCGATCTATATCACCATGATAGACGCGCAGGCCGGCGGTCCGGGCCCGCATGAGCTGTTCGACCTGAAAAGCATCTTTGCCCAGACTCTCATTCTGCTGACCAGCAGTTTGACCGTCGGGCTGGCGATGTTAGCGCTGAAATACAACCTGCCTCGGGCACGGATCGTGCTGTGGTTCGGAGTGACACTGCTGCTGGGGCTCAGTTTTCTGGTTTTGGAGATCCGTGATTTCATGAACATGGCAGCCCAAGGCGGTATCCCACAGCGTAGCGGGTTTTTGTCGGCCTTCTATGGTCTCGTACCGCTCCACGGCTTGCATGTTGCAGCCGGGTGTATGTGGCTAATCGTGCTGGGTATTCAGCTGCGTATGTTCGGGCTGACCGATCTGCTGATGTCGCGTATGGTGCGGTTGGCGCTATTCTGGCATTTCCTCGATCTTATCTGGATCGGCATAATAACCATCGTGTATTTCGGAGGGCTGGCCTATGGATAAACGATCCGAGATGCATCACCGCGAACGGCGGCGTTACGTGATTGGCTATGGTGGGTCACTGCTGCTCACGCTGGTGGTATTTGTGATCGCCTATCATTTCGGTATTGAAACACCAGGCGTCTATATGACCATCGGCCTTCTGGGGTTGGCACAACTGGTTGTTCAACTGATCTATTTTCTACACATCGACCGCCGCCGCAGCAGCCGAGAAGATCTGGACCTGGTTCTGTTCTCGACACTTGTTCTGCTGATTATCATCGGCGGGACAGTTTGGATTCTGGGCAATCTGGCCATGCGCATGCATATGCAGGTGATGTGAGGTCGCTCGATTAGGCACCGAAAAGGAAGCTGCTTATGAAGTCATTCAAGGCAATTGCCGCCGCTGGGATCCTGGTCACGATTGCTGTTGGATTGTTCCTTTTCTGGCGGCATGAAGAGCGGTATCCGTCAACAAAAGACGCCTATATCGGCGCGAATATCATCTATGTGGCCGCACAGGTGACCGGGCAGGTTTCAGACGTTGCAGTGGTCGAAAACCAGCCGGTCAATGCAGGCGATTTGCTGTTCTCGATTGATCCGACACAGTTCCAAGCCTCGGTCGATCAGGCCAAAGCTAATCTGGACAGTGCCATTCAGCAGGCTGACTCCTTCTCGAACCAGATCACTGCTGCACAGGCCGCTGTCGAAAGCGCCAACTCTTTCTACGAAACCGCTCAGAGCAATCTTGAACGCGCCCGAGCTTTGTTTTCGGACGGGGACCTCGCGCAGGCCTCGCTGGACCAAACTACATCCGAATTCGCACAGGCTTCGGCCCGGTTGACCACCAGCCGGTCCGAGCTTTCCGCGTTGCAAAGTGGCCTCGCGGCCCGGCAGGACAATGTGTTGTCCTCGCAGGCTGCGTTGGAAATCGCGCAGGCCGATCTTGTCTGGACCAAGGTCTATGCCGCGGCCGATGGCTGGATCGCAAATCTGACGCTGCGGCCAGGGTCGTCTGTCTCGGCCAATGCGCCGCAATTTTCCATTGTCGAGTCGTCTGACTGGTGGGTCGATGCAAATTTCAAGGAAACATCACTGCCACGCATCCGACCCGGTCAGCCGGTCACAGTGCAGGTGGATATGCTTCCAGACACGACCCTGACCGGCAAGGTTGCGTCGATCGGTCGAGGCTCGGGCGATACGTTTTCGTTGTTGCCGTCCGAAAACTCCAGCGGCAACTGGGTCAAGGTCACTCGACGTTTCCCGGTGCGGATTGAGCTTGATCCAACTGATGCTCCGCTACGTGTAGGAGGCAGCAGCAAAGTTACGGTGGATACAACCGGAACCAGCCAATGACTGATGCCGGCCATATCAATCGCGTGATTGTCGTGGCCGTCGTGCTCAGTGCAATTCTCGAAGTTCTGGACAGTACCATCGTCAATGTTGCGTTGCCGCATATTCAGGCGGCTTTTGGGGCCACAACCGATCAGGCGACATGGATCTTAACCAGCTATATCGTCTCAGCCGTTGTGGTCATGCCGCTGACCGGGTTTGTCGCGCGTCGGGTCGGGCGGCGCAGGCTGATCCTGACTGCGGTCACGGGTTTTGCCACAATGTCTGTCATGTGCGGCCTGTCATGGAGTCTTCAGACTATCGTCGCGTTCCGCCTGGCGCAGGGGATGTTCGGCGCGTTCCTGATCCCGTTATCGCAGTCCATCCTGTTTGACGCCTTTCCGCGTGAAAAACGGGGACAGGCCATGGCGGTCTTTGGCTTGGGCGTGGTGGTCGCACCGGTGTTGGGCCCAACTGTAGGTGCAGTCCTGACTGAGTATTTTTCGTGGCGAATGGTGTTTTTCGTCAACCTTCCGGTCGCTGCCATGGCCCTGCTGCTTTTGGCGGGCGAGTTGCCGGACGACAAAACCGAAGAGGTGCGCATCGACTGGAAAGGCCTGGCGCTGCTGGCACTTGGCATTGGATGCCTTCAATTCATTCTTGACCAAGGTGAGACCAAGGACTGGCTGTCATCGAGGATGATACAGCTGGCGTTGATCGCTTCGGTTCTTGGGGCAATGGGGTTCATCGTCCATTCTCTGACATCCCGGCATTCTGTCGTTGATTTGCGCCTTTTTGCGGATCGCAACTTTGCCCTGTGCAACCTAGTGATAGCGGGGTTCGCGATCTCATTGTTTGGCGGGATCGCCATACTGCCAACCTTTGTGCAAAGCCTGCTCGATTACCCCGTGATCGAATCCGGTCATTTGTTCATACCGCGCGGGATCGCCGCAGGTGCATCGATGGTGCTGACCGGGGCCGTACTGGTCACCCGGTTTGATCCACGAGTTTTAGCCGGGTTGGGGATGCTGTTGACAGCACTGGGGAATTTCATGTTGGGCACGCTCAACCTCGACGCCGGTTTCTGGCAACTGGCTTGGCCGGGCTTTGTCAGTGGTCTGGGGATGGGGCTGGTGTTTGTGCCGATGTCTATTCTGGCATTCGAGAGCATCAGTAAATCAAGGCAGGATGAGGCCTCGGGCTTATTCAACGTCACCAGGCAGCTTGGCTCTTCGGTAGGTATTTCATTGGTGGGGACTTGGGTCGTGCGAGGCCTGCAAACCAATACGGCAGTGCTCAGCCAGAATGTGACACCCTACAATCCTGCTGCACAGGCTTATCTTGCGCCGCTGGGGCTAACACCCGATAGCGCTCAGGGCGCCGCCATTCTGGGGCAAGAGATCGCACGGCAGGCCGAGATGATCTCGTACCTTACAGTATTCAACAATCTTGGACTGCTGGCGTTGGCCACGATCCCACTGTTGTTCTTCTGCCGCGCGCCCAGGCCCGACCAAAGGGCTGCAGCACCCGTTCACTAGCGCGTCAGAACAAGGCCCAGCCATAGCGCGAACCAGCACAAGACGAGGCTGAGAGCGATGTTACCGGCGGCAAATACGATCGTCCGTTCACGGTGCAATTGCAGCGATTGATAGGCGAAGCTTGAGAATGTGGTGAAGCCGCCGCAAAACCCGAATACAAGGCGTTTTTCCTCTTCGCCCATTTCCGCAGAGCCACCCAGATAACCAATCCATAGACCCAGCAGAAGGCTGCCCAGAACATTCACGATCAGGGTCGAGTACGGCAGATCATGCGTCACCCGAAGCGCCAGCCAATGCCGCAGTACAGCCCCCAATCCTCCGCCCAATGCGAACATGGCATGCAGATACAAGGTCGTCATTCCGATGTTTCCCGGGAATGATGCCGCCGACCCAGCGCTTCCCCAAGAACCGCCGCCGTAAGACCAAATGCGATCTCCGCGCTTACGGCGATAACCACAAACCAATTCTGGGTTTCTGCCAGTCTTTCCAGCTCGGCAACGAATGAGGAAAACGTCGATAGCCCACCGCATAATCCAACGGCCCCTAGATGCAGGACGTGGGCGTGGACACGATTTCGAATGGCATAGAGCCAACCTAGAACGAAACAGGCCGCAACATTGATGCCGAAAGTCGCGGTTAGGAACGGAGCGCCGGGGATCTCCAGCGAAAATAGCTCGCGCAGCAACGACCCTGCAGCACCCCCCACAAAGACGGCTGTATACATCAGGGCGCGATGCCCGAATGCAGGCGCTGTTTTCGACACTGCGGTTGATCCTGCTCTGACCAGCGTTTCATTTTGCATACAGACTGCTTTTGCTTGGTTCAACCGGCCTCGCTAACCCAACCGTTATCTTTGTTTGATTGGCAAGGGCTTGCGCAAACAGGTCAATTTGTTCCACGTTCTGGATGAAGAGCAGGGTCATGGACCCAATGTCCATTCAAGGTCACGCTGTCACAGCGCTACTCAGGGAGATAGGAAATGATTGTTCGCAGGCTTTACTATTTCCTCAGCTATGTCTGCTTGCCTTTGACTTTGCTTTGGGGTTTTTTCTGGCCACCCGCCCACTGGTTGCTGATCATACTGATCCCCTATGCGGTTGTCGGTCTCTACGATATGCTGACAACAAAGCATAATGTGCTGAACAACTACCCGGTACTGGGTCACTTCCGATATATGTTGGAGTTTGTCAGCCCTGAAATCCGGCAGTATTTCGTTGAAACCAATGAAAGCGGGCGGCCCTATAATCGGATCATCCGCAGTCTGGTCTATTCCCGCGCCAAGGGGCAGGTGGATACTCAGGCGTTTGGCACTCAGTACGATATCATGACGGTAGGTTATCACCGCGCTGATCACTCGCTATCCCCCAAGCACGTTGAAGAGAGCGAAGAACGGGTGATACTGGGCGGCCCTCAGTGCGACAAACCCTACAATGCGTCGCGTCTGAACGTATCAGCAATGAGTTTCGGTGCACTCAGCGCCAACGCAATCCGTGCTTTGAATGGCGGTGCAAAAGATGGGGGTTTTGCGCATAACACGGGCGAAGGCGGACTGTCCCCCCACCATCTGGCAGAAGGTGGAGACATCATCTGGCAAATCGGAACAGGATATTTTGGATGCCGCACGCCTGATGGTGGGTTCGATAAGGACCTGTTTGCCGAAAAGGCCAAGAAAGATGTCGTCAAAGCGATCGAGATCAAATTGTCGCAAGGGGCGAAGCCGTCTCATGGCGGGGTCCTACCGGCAGCAAAGGTGGATGAAGAAATCGCCGAGATTCGTGGGGTTCCAGTACATCAGGATGTGATTTCCCCACCTATTCATTCGGCCTTTGATGGACCAACTGGATTGATGCATTTCGTTCAGCATCTGCGAGAGATGTCAGGTGGCAAGCCCGTAGGCTTCAAACTGTGCATCGGTCGTCGATCCGAGTTTATGGCGATTTGCAAAGCGATGTTGGAAACTGAGATTCTGCCTGACTTCATCACGGTGGACGGCGCGGAAGGGGGCACTGGCGCTGCCCCGGTCGAGTTCACCAACCGATTGGGGATGCCGCTCAACGAGGCACTGATATTTGTAAACAACTGTCTGCGCGGTATCGGGGTCCGCGACAAGGTGCGGGTGATCTGTTCGGGCAAAGTGGCCACTGGGTTCGATATGGTCGAGAAATTCGCTTTGGGTGCGGATATGTGTAACGCGGCGCGGGCGATGATGTTTGCGGTGGGGTGCATTCAGGCGCTGCATTGCAACACCAACAGGTGCCCCTCGGGGGTAGCGACGCAAGATCCGATCCGTGGGCGGGCAGTGAATGTGCCACAGAAACGACAGCGCGTGCATCGGTTTCATGACGCGACGCTTGAAAGCTTCCGCGAGATATTAGGGGCTATGGGCAAAGCAAAAGTTTCCGACCTGCGCCCTGCCGACATCCGGCGCCGAAATGCGGATGAACGAGAGCGGTCTTATGCCGAGCTATACAGCTTTCTGGATGACGGCTCTTTGTTGGGCAAGACCATCCCCGAAGAGTTCGCCGCTGACTGGCAAGTCGCCTCAGCAAGCCAGTTCTAGCGACCACTAGCTAGGTCTTGATCGCGGGTTATTGAGCGTATGCGTATGGATTTTGCGGATACTCCATTCCACGGCATCCCGCATTGTCTTGCCCAAGGCGATATCAAAGGCCTCAACCAGTTCGGGTGTTTTATCGCTGGTCGCCAGCACTGCTTCCTGGAATGAGCTTGAAGCGATGATCTTGTCCTCATACTCATCGATAATCTTGATATTGATGCGCACTTCTACGCGGACCGTCTTCGTGTCTTCGGTTTCGCTGATGACGATGCCCTGAAATTCGCGCAGATCAGGCGCGATCACATAGTCCGCTCTCAGGCCTACGGTCGAACGTCCTACGGCCGCGACCTTGCCCGAATTTTCGTAACTTTCTACCATCAGCGCCTGCACAATTAACGGCGCGCGATCCACCCATCGGGCCCGCGGCAGATACTGAACCTGAAGCAAGGTGGGCTGCACGGCGATCTGATCGGTGTTCACGGCCGCCGTCGCTGTGGGCTCTTCGACAACGATCTGTTTTTGGATACGCGGCAGCGATGACGAGAACGTGCTTTTGGGTGTCAGCAAATACAAATCATTGGGCTTAGAAGCCTGCCGCAGCGTGCCCAAGCCCGTGCAGCCCGTCAAAGCGGCCAAAACCAGAGTCAATATTAAGGGCCGTATCATTGACGAAACTCCGATGCTTGGGTGCCTAACAAAAAGCGGGCCGGGTCGCGTTCGACCTTGTCGACCAATCTATCCAGACTGATGACCAGACGTTGTGATTCCTCGATGAACCGGATGAACTGAGGCAACCCAACGCGCAAGAAGTCCGAAACCTGACGGCGGTTGTCCTGAACGATCCCGTCGATGGTTCCCAGCAGATCCGACGCCGATTGGGAGGCGCTGAGAACATCGTCGGAAATCTTGTCAATCTTTTCGGTGATGTTCGAGACGGTTTCCGCAACCTGATTAGCCGCCTTACTCACATCTTCAGCGACAGGTGAGATATCCTCGTCCATCACGCGGTTTGCCGAGTCAAACGCCCTCTCTGCTGAATCGAGCGCCCCTTTGGCTGAATCCATAGTCGATGTAACCGATTCAAGGGTGGTGTTTGCATTCAGAACAGTTTCGCTGATTACCTCAAGCGTAACGCTGCCTTCGTCTGACAGCCGAGTAAGCCTTTCGGCCAGAATTGACCCGCGTTCGATAAAGGGCCGGATATCCTCCTGAATCACGCTTTCAGCACTGGCAATGGCGTTATTTGCAGTCTCTAGCGTTGTTTTGGCGGATTCTGAGGTTTCTTTGATGCTCTTCAGCGTGTCCGTTCCTGTGCTCAACGTCGTCTCGGCCGTATTCGCCAACGTATCCAGTCTCTTGGTAAATTCTCCAACGTCTTTGGCCGCACCGCCCAAATCGGACGAGAGCGACTGGAAATCCGTCAGAGTTTTATCCAGCTTGCCCGACGCTTCTGCCAGATTGTTCAGGATATCCGACACCGCCTTTCGGTTTTTGTCATCAACAACCGAATTGAGGTTCTCCAGCAGGGTGACCGCCTTTTCCAGAACCTCTGGCGCACCCTCAAGCAAGGATTGAATCGAACTGCGCTTGCTTGGGATGACACTATTCTGGGCCAGCCTTTCTGCGGTTGGAGACCCTCCGGAAAGCTCAACATAAGCAACCCCTGTCACACCCAGAGATTGCAACTGTGCGATGGTTTCTTTGGTAACAGGAATGTCGGCATCAACCTCAAGCCGCACTCGCACCTTTGACGGGTCATCTTTGTCCAAGTCCAGGGAAACCACCTGACCCACAGGCAAGCCGTTGTAATTTACGCCACCTGCAGCCGACAGGCCCGAGACATTGTCGAACAACACATCATAATAGGCGTATTGCCGGGTCACTTCGAATTTGGCGAGCCACAGGAAGAACCCGAAGGCACCAAGGATGCCCGCCAGGGTGAACGCACCGATCAGGATGTAATTCGCTCGGGTCTCCATCGCCTCTACCTGTCCTGCCCCTTCTGTTGTGCCGCACGGGCGCGGGGGCCTGTGAAATATTCCTGAACCCAAGGATGGTCGACCTTGGTCATCTCTTCTATCGGACCTTCAACCAGCACGCGTTTTTCCGCAAGTACCGCGACGCGATCACATATGGCATAAAGGCTGTCCAGATCATGCGTTACCATGAACACGGTCAGCCCCAACGTGTGCTGAAGTTCCCCGATCAGGTCATCATATGCGGCGGCCCCGATCGGGTCCAACCCGGCAGTTGGTTCGTCCAGAAAAACGATTTCAGGGTCCAGCGACAGGGCGCGGGCCAACGCGGCGCGTTTACGCATTCCGCCGGACAGTTCCGAAGGGAACTTGCTACAACTTAGTTGAGGCAAGCCAACAAGACTGATCTTCAGACCACCCAGTGCGGCCATCAATTTTTCACTGATACCCGTGTGCTCGCGCAGAGGCGCCATCACGTTCTGCAATACAGTCAGTGAGGAAAACAGCGCACCGTCCTGAAATGCCACACCCCAGCTTCTTTCGATCCGCTGACGTTCTTCTTCGGGGCCGTTAAGAACATCGACGCCAAGAACCTCAATACTTCCCGACTTGGGCTTGTTCAGCCCGACGATCGTACGCAAAAGCACGGACTTCCCAGTGCCCGATCCACCGACAACACCCAGCACTTCACCGCGCCAGACATCGAGGTTGAGGTTGTCGTGGACCACTTGCTCGCCGAACTGGTTGGTTAAATTGCGCACACGAATAACGGCCTCGCGTTTCGCGTCGGATTGGGGCTTGTCCTGAAGCGCGGCTCCATCCATGTCAGATCCCCAACTCTGAGAAGAAGATCGAAAACAGGGCGTCGATGGCGATGACCATAAAGATCGATTGCACGACCGAGGCTGTCGTCCGCTGACCAACGCTTTCGGATGAACCTTTGACCTGCATAGCCTGCCAGCAGGCAATGACACCGATCACCAGTGCAAAGAACGGTGCCTTGATCATCCCGACGGCAAGTTGTGCGACGCCGGTATTTTCCTTCAACCGGGTCAGGAACATGCCAGGGCTGACACCGAGGTCAATCCAACTCATCAACGCTCCGCCGATCAGGCCAGCCATATCGGCAACAAAGCCAAGAATGGGCAACATGATCAACAGCGCCAGAACACGGGGAATGACCAGAACTTCAATCGGATCCAACCCCAGGGTGCGCATCGCATCAATCTCTTCCTGCACCTTCATCGAGCCAATCGAAGCCGTAAAAGCCGACCCGGAGCGACCTGCGACGATGATTGCTGTCAGCAGGATACCAAGCTCACGCAGGATCGAGATGGAGATCAATTCGACAACAAAGATCTCAGCCCCGAACTGTTTCAACTGCGTCGCGCCCTGAAAGGCCAGAACGACGCCGATCAGGAAACCCATCAAGGACACAATCGGCAGCGCCTTGAAGCCGACTTGCTCCATCTGTGACACCAAGGCAGCACGACGCAGTCGCCATGGCATGATCAGAGTCCGGACCAATCGATGCAGAGTAAGGCCAAGAAAGCCGATGATTGATAATGTGTCCTGCCAGGCGCCCAAAGTTTTTTGCCCAATCCGGGCAACCCAATTCACAAAGCCATGCGGCGGCAGTTCTTCTCCTGTAACCTCGGATATGTTGTGCGATACTGTTTCGATCAATGACGAATGCGCAGGGGCCAACCCTTCGAGCTGGACCTGAGCGCCCTCGCTTCCCATCCGCTGCACCAGATTGGCGACTAGCCAGGCCCCTCCGGTATCCAGTGATTCCACCTGCGACATGTCCACAATGACATCTTGGCCGTTGGGCTTTTGGGCAGCAAAACCCGCTTCGACACGATCCAACGATTGAGTGCGCAGATCTCCGGCAAGGCGGATACAAACGCCGGTTGCGCTGGTCTCGGAAATAATCGTCGGCCGTGTCATAGCGGTATGTGATGGCAAACACCGGGTCGCTGCAATGGATTTGTTCGAACCCCTCAGGATTTTGCACCCGCGCATTGCGGTAGAGCGACAGTGAAGCCCATGGTTCCGGTTCTGGAGCAGGCAGAGCGGGCGAGCCATGCGTTTCGCGTGTTTGCATTGTGGCGCAGGCTCAGTCGGGGTGTTCTGAATGAGGGCGGACAAGCAGAACTATTAATATTCAGATAATTATAGACAAATGTCCTTTGTAAGGTATCGTGAAGCCGAAGTTTTCCTGTTGCGGTTGTGTGTTCGAACAGGCGGCTTGGTCGGGCAGCAAGTGGGCCAATTGGGCGCTTCTTCACCTTGTCTCCGGCTTTTGCCTCAAATGCCTGTCAGGCGCGGATTGAGAGGTGATTGATGGTCGATTGGCTGGTGCATATTCTTCAAAACTACCCTGAATTGGCGGTGTTCCTGTCCATCGGTATCGGCTTTCTCGTTGGTCCCTGGAAACTGATGGGGTTCAGTCTGGGCACGGTCACGGCAACGTTGTTGGCGGCGGTGGTGATCGGGCAGGCCCAGATTGAAATCGACTCGGCGGTCAAATCGACTTTCTTCATCTTGTTCATCTTTGCTGTGGGCTACGGTGTCGGACCTCAGTTCATCCGCGGCCTGAAAGCAGACGGCGCGCGCGAGGTGTTCTTTGCGCTCAGCGTGCTCGCACTTTGCCTTGTAATCCCGATCATCGCAGCCAAGGTCGCGGGTCTGGAACTTGGCTATGCCGCGGGGCTTTATGCCGGATCGCAGACGATTTCAGCGGCGATCGGTGTTGCCACCGACCAAATCGGCCAGCTGGGCCTGTCGGCGGAACAGGCCAAAACCTATGCGAACCAGATTCCGATTGCCTATGCGGTGACCTATATTTACGGCACAATCGGGTCGGCCATCATTCTGGCCAAGATCGGCCCGCGTCTGATTGGCGTCGATCTGGTCGCGGCCTGCAAGGAATATGAGGCTAAGCTGGGTGGCACGACGTCGGTTGAAACCGGTGATGGCATCGTCTCGGCATATCGCGCGATCGAGGCGCGGGCCTTTGAGATCCCAGAAGGTAGCGATTTGCTAGGGCAACCGGTCAAAGATCTGATGCCCGGTATCCGCATCTATGCCGAACGCCTGAGACGCGACGGGAAGATCATAGAGGTAGATGATAACACCGTATTGCAGGCCGGAGATGTTGTGATGTTCTCAGGCCGCCGCGCTGATCTGGTGAGTTTGCTTGAGACCAATCTTACAGAAGCTGACGCGCCTGATCTGCTGAGCATACCGTCGGAAAAACTGGATGTGCTGATCACAAGCAAAGAGGTTCATAACAAGACGCTTGAAGAGCTAAGCAAACTGTCGATCGCGCGGGGCATTTATGTCTCGAAACTGATGCGAAACATGCAGGATTTGCCGCTGCTACCCGGGACAGTCGTGCATCGTGGTGACATCGTCACAATTCAGGGCAGCAAGCGGCATGTCGAGGCCGCAGTTGCCCAGATTGGCTATGCCGACCGCCCGGTAGACACCACGGATCTGGCCTTTGTAGGCTGGGGGATTTTCATCGGCGGCATCATTGGAACATTGTCAGTCATGATGGGTGGTTTCCCGATCAGCCTTTCCACTACCGGAGGCGCGCTGCTGGCTGGGCTGGTGCTGGGTTGGCTGCGTACGGTGCACCCGACCTTTGGGCGCATCCCGGGGCCGGCACTGTGGTTGATGAACACGCTGGGCCTGAACGTCTTTATCGCGGTGATAGGGATCACCGCAGGGCCGGGATTTGTCGCGGGACTGCAACAGGCCGGTATTGCGCTGCTGCTATGGGGAATCGTCGCGACTTCGCTACCAATGATCTTTGCAGTTTACGTCGGGCATTACGTATTCAAGTTCCACCCGGCTATTCTGTTTGGTGCCTGCGCAGGCGCACGCACCACCACTGCCGCGTTGGGTATGATCCAGGAAGCCGCGCAAAGTCGCATCCCGGCGCTTGGCTACGGAATGCCGTATGCGATCGGAAATACACTATTGACCATCTTCGGGATGGTCGTTGTTTTGATCCTAAGCTGATTTGGAGAGGTTCACGTTATGGATAGAGTAGCGCTGCACGATTACGAAGCACTCAGCCCGTTTCAGATCAAGGATGAGCTGATCAAACTGGCCTCGGCCGAGGCGCGTAAGGCCAATAGCGCTTTCCTGAACGCGGGGCGCGGCAATCCTAACTGGGTTGCCACCCGTCCGCGTGAGGCGTTCTTTGCCCTTGGTCAATTTGCCATAACTGAATCCAAACGTGTGATGGACCACCCCGCTGGTTTAGGCGGAATGCCGGCGCAGAAAGGTTGCCATGGACGGCTGCAGAGCTGGGCGTCTGATCATTCCGACACGCCGGGCGTCGATACGCTGCTTGAGGTCGTGGCGCATGCCATATCCGCATTTGATTTCGATGCGGACGAGTTTGTGCATGAACTGACGGATTCGATCATCGGTGATAACTATCCGGTGCCTGACCGCATCCTGAAACACAATGCCACCATTGCCCATGAATACCTGATGTGGTCCATGTGCCGAGGTCACCGGCCTGACGCTCAGTTCGATCTGTTCGCAGTCGAAGGCGGCACGGCGGCGATGTGTTATATCTTCAAGTCTCTCAAAGCCAATCGGCTGCTGAACCCGGGTGATACGATCGCGTTGTGTACACCGATCTTCACCCCCTATCTGGAAATGCCAGAGCTTGAGGATTACAGCCTTGAATCCGTCCATGTGGAAACCGACGAGGAAGACGGCTTCCAACTGACGGATGCCGCAGTGGAAAAGCTGAAAGATCCCAAGGTAAAGGCGTTCTTTCTGGTCAACCCGGGCAATCCGTCTTCGGTTGCACTAAGCACCGCATCACTGCGCAAACTGGCGGATTTGGTGGAAAACCACCGTCCCGATCTGATCGTGTTGACGGATGATGTCTACGGCACCTTTGTGCATGATTTTACCTCGGTCATGGGCCATCTGCCACGCAACACGATCGGGGTGTATTCCTATTCCAAGTACTTTGGCTGCACCGGCTGGCGTCTTGGCGTGATTGCTGTCGCGCAAGACAACATCTTCGATCTGAAACTGGCGGATCACCCGGATGAGATCAAACAGGCCCTGGACAAGCGCTATGGCACGCTTAGCCTGACACCGCGCGACATTCGCTTTATCGACCGGCTTGTGGCCGATAGCCGCGATGTGGCTTTGAACCACACGGCGGGCCTGTCGCTGCCGCAGCAGGTGATGATGACACTGTTTTCACTCAGTGAGTTGGTCGACAGCAAGAAGATCTATCAGACCGCCTGTATGGAGTTGGTTCATCGCCGTTTCAAACTGCTGACCGAAGCGATGGGCATCGAGGTGCAGGCAGGTGAGCATTACGACGCCTATTACGGCATCATCGATTTCGAATACTGGTTGCGAAAATATGTCGGTGAAGATGTCGTGGCTTGGATCAAGCAGAATGTTCATCCATTGGATATCGCGTTCAAGCTGGCCGAAGACTATGGCATCGTTTTGCTGAACGGCAGCGGATTTGATGCGCCCGGATGGTCGGCCCGTGTGTCCTTTGCCAACCTGCCGGACGAGGCTTATTCGCAGATTGGTACAGCCGTTCGATCAGTGGCACGCGGCTATGTTCAAGCCTACCGTGCCGCAAACAATTTGCCGCTGCACGGATAGGTAAATCTCCCTACACCTGCGCCTGAACTGGTGATACCCATGGGCGCAGGGGAGGATGAATTTGGACATTTCCGAACAGCGCATCAAGGCGATGACCACGGCTGGCCTGAACCTGATCGGTCAGGCGCTGTCAATTTATGACAGCCAATTGCGTCTCGTTGTCAGCAACCTGCGGTTTCAGGAAATGTTCGACCTGCCAAACGAACTTGTCGAGCCGGGGGCTCTGTTTCGCGACACAATTTATTTTCTCGCTAGCCGCGGGGAATACGGTTCGGTCGGCGATGTTGACGAGATGGTCGAGCTACGCGTTTCACAGGCCCTCGCGTTTGAGCCGCATTATATGGAGCGCACCCGGCCCAATGGTCAGGTGATCTCGGTTGAAGGTGCACCTTTGCCCAATGGGGGTTGGGTGGCCGTCTATACCGACATAACTCGCACGAAGCGGGTAGAAGATTTGCTGCGCGCCCGTTCAGAAGAACTGTCTGGCCAACTTCTGAGCCATGCCGAAGAGCTTTCTGCAACAAACCGCAAACTGGCCGCAACCATCACCGCGCTGGAAGAAGCCAAGCGTCAACTGACCGAGATCGAGGCCCGTACGCGGATGACGACCGAGATGATGCCGGCTCATATCGCGCATCTGGATGCCGATGGACGATACGATTACTCAAACCGCCGCCTCAGTTCGGTCATGCCCGGCCGTCCGTCTGACATTCTGGGCCTTCATATTTCAAAGGCTTTGGGGTCATCTGCCTATGACCGGGTAAAGCCACATCTGGAACAGGCCTATGGAGGCCAACCTTCGGTTTTCGAGTTTACCGAAGATCAGGATTCACGCCGCATTCGGGTATCATTCACCCCGGATAAAGCGGGTGGTGTTTATGTCATGTCGGTGGATATCACCGAAGAAACTCAAGCCCGTGTCGCCCTTCAGCAAACGCGGCGCAGAGCCATGGCGGCGCAGATGACAAGCGGGCTTGCCCATGACTTTTCTAATTTGCTGACCATCATTCTGGGCATGCAGGCGCGATTAGAGAGGATGAATCTGCCCGAGGAAGCCGATCAGCTAGTCACGGCTACGCAACAAACTGCCCGACGCGGGGGGCAATTGCTGAATCGCATCGCAGACATGACCGGCAATCGCACGCCTCAACCTCAGGCGACGGATATGCGCGGTTTACTTGAAGATTTGCGAATCCTTGCCACCCCGTCCTTGCCGCGGGGCATGGGGTTGTCGGTGGTCAATACTCTACCCGACAAGGCGCTGATGCTAGATCCCGGCATGGTTCAGGATGCACTGCTGAACCTGGTTCTGAATGCGCGGGATGCTTGCGGCACATCGGGCCAGATCACGATCACTGCGCATGCAATCGGGACAATATGGGTTGAGATCACGGTGTCGGACACTGGCCCGGGGTTTACCGGGGAAGCATTAAAGAAGGCGTTAAACCCATTCTTTTCCACCAAAGGCAGCGATGGCTCGGGGTTGGGACTTCCAATGGTCTACGACACGGTAAAGCTGGCGGGCGGTGACCTTAATTTGCGCAACACGCCTTCTGGTGCTTCGGTCGTGATACGTTTGCCCTACCGTCCTGCCCCGTCCGCGCAAGCGGGTCTCGTATTGTTGGTTGAAGACAGCGATGACCTGCGCAGTCAGTTCCGGGATATGCTGGTCGATTTGGGGTGTTCGGTGATCGAGGCAAGCTCGGTCGATGAAGCTTTGACCTTGACGTCGGAAATCGGTGATATCGCGCTGGTTCTATCAGATATTAAGCTGGAGGGCGAAGGCACTGGGATCGACATTGTCGACCGCCTGAATGGTGCGTTGCCCTGTATACTGATGACGTCGCTGCCGCTAAATGACCCGCTACATCATCAGGCATTGACCCGTGCACCTGTCCTAAGCAAACCATTCACATCGTCGCAATTGTCGGCGTTGATCCGAACCGAGGCCGCCTGAATGACACAACCTTTGGTGACCATTCTCGATGACGAACCTGAAATCCGCCGTATCCTAACGGAAGCGCTGGAAGATGCCGGGTTTCAAACTCAAAGCTTTTCACGTGCCCGTGAATTTGAAGCTTCGCTGAAAAGGGTCACTCCGGATCTGTGTTTGGTGGATTTATCATTGCCGGATACTGATGGACTTGCACTTGTGCACAAACTTGCGCTTGAGCAAGGTGCTGCCGTCATCATCATATCAGGCCGCGCTCAGGTGCAGGACCGGGTAACGGGATTGGAGCTTGGCGCAGATGATTACATCACCAAACCATTTGATCCAGCCGAAGTAATTGCTCGGGTGCGCGCTCGGCTACGCTCTACTGGACCAGCAACGCCGAATTCAGACATAGCCGAATTCAATGGTTGGACCGCACAGTTTGATCGATATGTCTTGATCAATGCCGATGGCGTCGAGACACCTTTCAGTCATGCCGAAGGTGAGGTTCTGCGATTGTTTCTTGAAAGTCCCAAACGCCTGATCAGCCGCGCGCGCATGCAGGACATGTTGGGTGGCGGGGCAGGTGACAGCTTTGACCGCGCTATGGATGTTCGGATTTCCCGCTTGCGAACGAAGCTGGGCGAAGATCCCAAAAACCCGCGCCTTATTAAAACGATATATGGTGCGGGATATATCTTTCTTGGTGACGTGACCTGGTCTTAGTCGTCGGTCCCCCCCGACGCCTAAGATGTCTATCGGCTGGTGCTTTGCTATCTGCTGCCCATCTGTCGTTCTCTTCAATCGCGCAGCGCCTCGTCTTTTATCTTCAGAACAGGTTGGATCAGATAATCCAGAACTGACTTTCGGCCTGACAGAATATCGACCTGAGCGATCATTCCTGGGATGATTTCAACCGCTGTACCACCCGCATCCAACATCGTGTCTGACGTCTGAATTTCGACGACGAAAACCTCTTCTTCACTTCGTTCCGAGCGAGTGATGGTGTCGGCACCGATTCGAACGATCTCACCATCCAGACTGCCGTACCGCGAAAAATCGTAGGCCGTGATCTTGATTTTGACCTTTTGCTCTGGGTGCAGGAAGGCGATGTCCTTGGGCCGGACATAGGCTTCCACCAACAATCTGTCGTCCAACGGAACAATCTCAATCAGTTCCTCACCGCTTCGGGCCATCCCGCCGATCGTCGTCCGGTGAATCCGGTTTACGACACCCCGTACGGGGGCCCGGATCAGCGCGCGAGACGCACGGTCACGCAAAGAGGGCAGGGCAGGTTGCAAGGCGGCAAGCTCTGCCGAAACCAAAGCCAGATCAGTTAGTGCGGCACTACGAAACCGACTGCGCGTCGCGCGGACCTTGTCATCCACTTCATCCAGCCCGGCCTTCAACCGGTTGATCATCGCCTCTGCTCTGACCTTGCGGCCTTTCCATTCCGCCTCGCTACGGCGCAGGGCCAAAAGGGTTGTTGCCGGTTCCATCTTCTGTTCGACCAACGGCACCATCATAGCGCGCTCATCGGCCAAAACATTCAGGGTCTCGGTTGACGTGACCTGGTCAACCAATCCCTCTTCGTACTCGCGTTGCCGCTGTTCGCGCTGTCGAGAGAGAATTGCAATCTCAGCTTCAAGTTCTGCTTGCCGACCGTGGTACAGCGCAGTCTCCGACCGCACGACATCTGGCGCGCCAGTCAGAAGATCGTCGTCGAACTCAAGCTCAGCCCCATCGATTTCGGCACGTAGTCGTTGTGCGCGGGCCATCAAACCAAAGGCACGCTGTTGCTCTTGGCTCAACTCTCGTTCGATCTGAGTAGTATTCAGCTCCATCAGCAATGTACCAGCCTCAACCACCAGACCCTCGCGCACGTGAACGGACCGCAAAACACCGGGTTCGGTCGCTTCGATCACCTGAATATCGCCGGATGGCACGATACGCCCATCTGCCCTCACGACATCGTCGAGTTCAGTTAAATGAGCCCAGGCGACGGCGCTTATCAAACAACTGAGTATCAGGAGCAGCAGCAATGATCCCCGCAGCGGTGACCCGCCACGCATTTCACAGGCGAGGCTTTCCAGATCAGGATGCCGCGACATTCAGATGCCTCCCGGGTTTGCGAACTGTCTGCGTCAGGATGTTTTTGGGTCCATCCATCGCAATTTTGCCATCCTCAATCACTATGACCCGATCAACCAGTTCCAGCAGGCTGGTTCGGTGCGTCACAATGATCATCGTGGTATCTGGCGTGGTCTTATAAAGGCGGCGTATAATTTCGGATTCGGATTTGACGTCCATCGCACTCGTAGGCTCATCCAGCAGCAGGACAGGAGGATGCCCGATAAGCGCCCGGGCCAATGCAATCGCCTGCCTTTGACCACCTGACAATCCTTCTCCTCGTTCGGCTACAGGCTGATCATAGCCCCGTGGGTGCCGCGCGATAAAATCTTCGACACCTGCAATGCGCCCTGCACGGATCAGTTCATCATCACGCGGGCGCACCGACCCGCTGGCAATGTTTTCCCGGACGGTACCGGAAAACAGCCAGATGTCTTGCAAGACTGAACCAATATTTCGCCGCAAGTCGCCGGGATCAATCTGGCGAATGTCCAGCCCGTCCAACATCACCGAGCCCACGCGCGGTTGGTAGAGGCCCAACAGCAGTCGCGCAATCGTACTCTTGCCCGACCCAATCTGGCCCAGGACAGCGACTTTTTCACCGGGTTCGATTGTAAATGAAACACCTTTCATCGCGTCTTCCGTTTGATCAGGATATGCGAAATGAACATTGTTAAACGTTATCCGCCCGGAAAACTCGGATCTGCTGATCCAAGATTTGCCTTCAGGCCGCTCATTGCTCGCCTGCATTAACGTGTCCAGATTGCGGTAGGCACTGCGTGCCTGATTGACACGTGTCAGGGTTTGCGCCAATTGTCCCAGCGGTGCCAGGGCACGGCCGGTCAGCATCACCGACGCAACAAGTGCCCCCATGCTCGTCTGGCCATCCGTGATCAGAAATACACCATAAAAGACGATAAGAACTTGCGCGGCCTGCTGAGTAAATCCAGTTAGGTTCAGGGCAAATTGAGTAACGGCCCTGCTGCGTGATCCGTAGTTTGACTGGCGTGCAATTGCACCTTCCCACCGCATTCGCATCTGCCGACTGGCGGCGGTTGTCTTGATGGTTTCCAAGCCTGATACAGCCTCAACCAGAACAGATTGCTTGGATTGTCCGTCTGCAAAACTTTGTTCAGCAAGACGCGACAGGATCGGTTGAACAGCCAGTCCGCTGAGAAGAACGACTGGTACAGCGAGTGCTGGAACAAGCGCCAGCGGGCCGCCCACCATATAGATCGCGAATATGAATACCGCGATGAATGGCAAGTCTACGACAGCGACGAGTGTGGCAGAAGTGAAGAATTCACGCAAAGTTTCGAATTCGCGGATGGTACTGGCCATTGCACCCGTTGAGCCCGTTCGGGACGACATGCGAATATTCAGCACCTGGTCAAATACTCGCCGTCCCATGGACATGTCAGCATTCTGGCCGGCGCGATCTATGAACCCCGCGCGAAGGAGCTTCAGCGCGAAGTCAAAAAGAAGCGCCAACCCCACGCCAAGCGTCAAAGCTATCAGCGACTCGGTCGCCTCGTTGGGCAAAACCCGGTCGTAGACGATCATGATAAAGACTGAGGTCGTAAGCCCCAGAACGTTTGCCATCGCCGCAGCCAGCGCCACCTGAACGTAAGACCAGCGGTTTGCGGAAAGTGCCGACCAGAACCAATGACCCCGCTGATCCGCTTGATCTGCGTTAACCTCGTCGCGGTGCAAGGGTCGAAACAACAATGCATAGCCCGTGTAGACTTCGCCCACGCCGCTTTCGGGAACCTCTCCGATACCGTCATCCAAAGCGGGGTCGTAAAGCAATAGATCGCCATTGCGCGTGCGCCCGTGGTACACAACGGCGCGATCGCCTTCCAACAACAAGATCGCAGGTGCCAGCGTTGTATCAAATGCCGACAGCTTTCGCGCACCAAACCCGACCTGCAGGCCTGCTTGTTGTGCCGCGTGCATCGCATCGCGCACGGTCAACTCACCTGTATCACCAGATTGGCAGGCGTTCAGTGCTGCCACTGTCAACGGTCGCTCAAGTGTCGCCGCGACATTCAACAAGCAAGCTTCCAGTTCGGTCAGAGTTGCACGATCAACATTCATAGCGACTTATCCAGCGTGTCCATCGTGAACCCCGGAAAATCCAGAATGTTCTCAGTTAGGCTCAATGAGGCGTAATTGGCCAAAGCGAAGTTCTGTTCTGCCAGAATCAGCCGTTCCTGTAGCTGCATGTAGTTGCGTTTCTTACCCGACACTCGGGATTTCGCGGTCAATACACCCATTCTAGATTCATGACCGTTTGATACCCGCAAGCAAGACGGCACTTCACTACTATTGGAGTTCGTCTGTACGGGCCGAGCTATCAACCCCAATAAGGCCTGAGCCAAAAATGCACCGCCAGCGGCATTCTGGTAAGCTTGGATTGTCCTTGTTTTGGACCCACTTCGTGCCACAATCGAACTGCTCTGAACAGCCTGTCGCACTTGTTGGTTAAAAGCGTTCTTTGAAAGTTGTTTTGATCGTGCTGTTGCGCTTGCTCCGGTCGTTCCTCGCGTTAAAGATGTCTCGACATCGGCTAGGTTGGGCGTTGAGGTGCAGGCTGAAACTGACAGCAACCCCGCTGTTATGCCAAGGATTCCAAGCCCGAACTTAACCCATTGCATGGATCGCGCCCTCCTTGCATTGTCCGTGCCGAACTTCTTCAGCAAGTGCAGTCATGAATCCGCCAAAGGTGTCGTTTTGTTCTGAACTCCTCGTGCCTGATTGGCTCTGTGCACTGGACAGCCAAACGCAATGCGACAGGGATACTTGATGAGCGTGAATCAACCGTAGCGCGCCGCTGGAAAGCAGGGACAATTTATAAGACTCGGGCAATCGTTCCAGCAGAATTGGATCAACGCCCCAGTAACCCTCGGTCAAAGTGATGCCATTCTGTTCGTCCAGTGGTACAAGCAGACCCATTTCAGCGATCAAAGAGCAGACTTGGTCCGTTTTGTTTGCCGAGGCCAGGCGATTTTGCAGAAAGCGGCGCACATCGCATAGATCCTGCGTCAAAAGTCCGTCCACTGTAAAAAATGGTTGGTCCTTAGGGTCATGTGTAACCAACCCTGAAACCTCGTCGACAAACAGACGTGACCGAGAGTCGCCCTTTTTCAAAGCTTCTGCCTGGAATGGAAAGCAACGCAACGCTGAGGGCACATAAGGCGCAAGCCAGCGACCGTTTTGGTCGACGAAGGGCTGTGCCACTTCCGGGATGACTGAGAATAGTGCGACGGGAGAAAAACCTGTTTGGTTTGAAAGGAACACAATCGGAAAAGATGTGGCAATTTGCGGAACTTCTGAGATGACGATGGGACAGGCGTCCATCTCTGCAACAAATTGGTATGATGTGAACCGGCGCCAGAATCGATTCCTGTGCCGTACAAGGCTGACTGGGAAAAGGCCGTTCTCTGCCATGTGATCCTCTTGTTCTGAAGAGGCGAGGCTACATTTGTGCATCGCCCCAAGCTAAATCCGCCGTTTAGGCTGAAGCGCCAGTTGGGTCAGTGATCAGGATGTTGTCGTCGGACAAACTGCTCAGATCGGAAAGGCCGTCGAACTGTGCAAGCGCTTCGACCGACGCCGAATCTGGGCCAGAGTAGTCAACCTTGACCAGAATGCTGTCAGTGCCGTCCGTTGCCAGCAGATACATCTCATCACCTGATTGAGCACCATTCAGGTTTTCGGCTGCGCTAGTGATTGTATCCAGATCAAGGTCCGAAAGCGTGGTCTCCAGCCCGACGAACCCGGTGTTGGCACCAATTGTGCCGCCGGCCACCAAGGTCTCCACACCGGTCCCGTCGCCGCGAAGCGATGTGGTATTCAACCCCTGGAACATCAAGGCGTCAGAAACGCTGGCTGCTGGGCCCAGTGTGAAACCATTGATCGTATCAATGCCATTTGAAGATGGGTCAGCTTCGAAAACGATGACGTCTCGACCCGCCCCGGACACATCTATGGTGTCGTCGCCCTTGTTGCCGCGGATGACATCATCAACATCCGAGCCCGTAATGGTATCATTCCCACTGGTGCCGAGATGGAGCTGTGATGGCCCTCCGTCTGGAGTGGTCAACGTCAAAACGATGGGTTGGCTCGCGTCCTGAACTGTCATGGTAAATGTCACCACAGGCTGCGATAAGTCCCCATAGCTCGTGGCCGCGCCCGCGAAACTGATTGCGGAACCTCCATTCGGGTTAGCCAGAAAGAGATTGAAGTCAGGGTTTTCTGTCTCGGAGCCGCTATCGTAGGTCGCCACCGAAGGATCGAACCCCAGCTCGGCGGTAATGGCCAGACCGCTTGAGATATCGCGATCGGAATCTGCGTAGACCTCGAACGTCACTGTCGTTCCGCTGCGACCGGCTTCAACGATGGTGTAGGCCGCCGGAACATGAGCAATTGCGTGTTCGGACACCGGATCAGGATCGGGGCCGCCTGCGACTGTCGCCTGTGCTTCGAAATCGAGGGCGTCTCCCGCTTCAATCGAGGCAAAGCTTGCGGCAGGCGCGGACAGGGTCCAGCTCCCATCGGCCGCAACCGTCGCCGAACCAAGCGAGACCGAGTTAAGTGTAACATCGACCGCTTGTCCGGCTGACAGGCCTGCGGAACTGCCTGATACGGTCATTCCAGTGTTTTGTGCATCGCTCAGCGACACGGCACTATTGGCACCCAGATCATCGATGTAGAGGATAGGTTTGAAATCCGTGGCCAACATGGTTGTCGCATCGGTTGCCGGGTTTCCTGCGGCGTCTTGAACCGATGCCGTGACCGCAAAATTGCCTCCATCGGCCAAACTGGCCAAATCCGCCGAAGGAATGCTTGTGCTCCACAAGCCACCGGAAACCACCGCACTGTAGGTCTGGTTATTAAGGCTAATCGTTACAATCTGCCCGTCCTCGGCATTTGTTGTCCCCGACACATTGAGGTCTGTTCCCTGTTCAACGATATCCAGAACCCATCCAACCGAAAGCGGGTTCAATGCAATTGTTGGTGCGCTGAGGTCGGTGCTGAAACTGGTAGTCGCAGCGTTCGTGTTGCCAGCCGCATCCGTGATTGAGGCGTTCACGTCATACGTTTGCCCGTCCTGCAGGCTGCTCAAATCGGCAGCAGCCGCTGTGAATGTCCAGATGCCACCATTTACAGTGGCGGTTCCGCCGGTCAGAACCGCACCTCCGGATTGGATGATCTGTACCGAAACTTGCGTACCATTGGCCGCATCAGAAGTTCCCGAGACCACCAGATCCGTTGCTTGTTCGGTCAGGTTGACTACAGCTCCACCTGACAGTGATGATATGGCGAGCGACGGGGCGGTGAAGTCCGTGTCAAAGCTGTTGGTCGCCTGTATCGCCAGATTGCCGGCGGCATCCGAGACATCCGCTGTCACGCTGATCGTGGTTCCATCGGGTAGCGCCGCCAAATGCGCCGAGGGGACACTCACCGACCACCCCCCGGTTGAGGCCTGTCCTGTGTAGGATTGGCCGTTCAGATTTACGGTGATTGTCTGACCATCTTCGGCGGATGTAGTGCCCGTAATGGTCAAGTCCGTACCACGTTCCGCAGCATTCAAAACCGCTCCGTCCGAAAAACTGTCGATACTCAGAGTTGGGGCGGTGACATCTTTGGATAAGTTGACGCTGGCTTGCGGGGCGACAAGGCCGTCGGCGTCCGTCACGTCGCCTGTGATATTGAAATCTCCGCCATCGGCAAGCGCAATGAGATCGGCGCTGGGGATTGTCACACTCCAACTGCCGCCCGAGACCGAGTCGGTATAAGTCTGCCCATCAAGGGCTACTGTTACCTGCTGCCCGTCGGTTACGTTCCCTGTTGTCCCGCTTACGACCAGGTCAGATCCGGTTTCGACCGTATTCAGGATAGCCCCGACCGACAAGGGAGTGATTGCAATTGATGGGCCCGTAAGATCGACCGGAACGGATACCGATATCGGTGTTGCCGAATTGCCTGCTGTGTCGCTGACGGCAACTGAAACGGATGCGGGCACACCGGTTGCCAAACCAGACAAATCGGCATTCGGGATCGTCACTGACCAACTGCCGCCCGATACAGAACCCGTGTAATCCTGACCGTCGAAAGATACATTGACCACCTGGCCGTTTTCAGCTGTGGTCGTGCCCGACAAGACAAGATCCCCAACGACATCGGCCAGATCTATTGAACCGCCACCCACTGGGTTTAGTGTCAGATCAGGCGCAGTCAGATCAGTGTCAAAACTTCCATTGGCCTGAGCTGCTGGGTTCCCAACGCGATCCGATACATCAGCCGTCACCGTGACGCTTGACCCGTCTGGCAGCGTGGTAAGATCTGAAGCGGGCACCGAAACGCTCCAGCCGCCGCCCGAAACGGTGCCACTATAGGATTGCCCACCAATCGCTACCGTTACGGTCTGCCCATTCTCGGCATCCGTTGTTCCAGAGATTTCGAGATTTGTACCTTGTTCTGCAGCATTCATTACCGCACCCGCCGAGAATGTATCGATGGTCAGGACCGGCGGAATGGTATCAACGTCGAACCTTGCGGTTTCAGCCGATAGCTCCATCCCGCTACCATCCAGATGGCGCACGGAAACATCCGAGATCCCCTGAGGCAGGGCCGCTGCCTCGGCCTGCGTTAGTGAAACGCTCCAGCTTCCGTCGCCTGCAGGAGTGACTGATTTTGTCACCGATCCGATGGTAACTTCGACAGTCGTTGTTCCATCCGGCGCTGTTGTTTGGCTGCTGAGATTGCTCAATGCGTTTGATTGCAGCTCAGCCAGGTTCAGGCTGGGCGGTCGAGGAGGTGAGGGGGTAACCGTGGGTTCGGCATCAGTTTCATCGTCGCTATCTCCACCGCCGCCGCCTCCGCCACCGGCAGCTGCAGCACCGGCTATTCCCAGCCCGCCCAAGGCCAGCCCGGCACCGCTTACGCCACCTGCGGTCGCTGCGGTCGCACCTGCGGCCTCTGCGGCTAGATCTAATTGTGCAATTTCGCCGACGACTTCATCTGCAACCATTATGGTGCCGTTTTCCAGAATCTGTACGTTCTCGGCAGAGACAACAATCGTCCGCCCATCTGTCAGTTTCAGCTGCACGTCGCCATTCGAAAGCAGCTTTGCCACCCGAACGCCCGGAATTGACTCAGCAAACTGATGTGACGCAAGCTGTTCATCGGTGGCCTGCGCAAGAGCTGGTAATGCGAATAGTGTCGAGCCAAGGCCGCCAGCAACCCCGCGTCCTACCCATCGCTGAAGTTTTTTGTCGAACCATTTGCGGATATGGCGCGTACGTTGCGCATCGGGCCCGGCGTCCGTGGTCGATTTATTGGTCGAAACGGTATCTTTGGTCATTTTGCCCTCTCATTAGATGGACGCTGGTCGTTGCGTGATATGCTGTTTTCGGCCGATCTGGTCTGTGGTTTGATCTTCTGCGCCATTCGACCGCTGCGAAAAATTTGAGTTAATCTGGAACTGAAGTCCTTGTTTTCACCACATTTCTGTTCTGGTTCAGAACCGAACATCGTTTCATCCTGTATGTGTTGCCAGGGGTGGCAGGGGGTAACGGGCGATGATGCTTCAGTTCGAAAGAGTGGTGGCAACGGGGACCGCAGCGCTCGATTCAGGTATCGGCGATACGGCTTTAAAAACGTTTAACGGGGAAACGTATCTTTACAGCACGAGCGGACCCGGGGGAGGGCTCGTGTCTTGGCACCTTGTGGAGGGGGCTGGCCCACAAGAACAGGACCAACAATATTTCGATGCCTCGATTGCCCATCAGGTCGGGCGCAGCGGAACCCCGATTCATCTGGCGGGCAATAATCAACTGGTCCTCGACGTCGATACTGCCACAGGGCTTGTGGGTTATGAACTAAACGCGGATGGCACTATCGGTGCCTTGCAAGAAACCAATGCCTTGATGGGCGGCGGGGATATCGCTGCAGCGGTTCAGGTGACGATTGGGGCTGGCGACTTGCTTGCGCTTGCGCATGAGGACACAGGCCAGATCGGCACCTACAGTATTAATGGTGATGGATCGCTGAGCCCGGCGCATAGCATCAACGCGTCTGCCAGTACGCTTCAGACCCTGCAATCGGGGTCGAATCATTTCATTGTCGGCGCAGATGCAACCAGTGGAACAATCTCGTCATATTCGATCGATCAAGGCAGTGGCGTGCTCTCTGAGGTTGCCGGTAATGACGATATCCAAACGCTGGGCATCAGTTCTCCTACGGCGGTTGAGACAATTCAAGCCTATGGAAAGTCATGGATTGTTGTGGCCGGATCGCAAAGCGATTCGCTAAGCGTTATGGAATTGGACGCCAGCGGGCAGTTAAAGCCGACGGATCATATTCTGGATACCCTGCATACCCGGTTTGGGGCCGTACAGGATCTTTCAATTCTTGAAGTTAATGGTCGGGTTTTCGTGGTGGCTGGGGGCGGGGATGATGGGATCACGCTGTTTACAATGACGCCGGACGGGCAGCTCATCCATATGGATAGTTTTGCTGATACCCTGGACAGTGGACTGCAAAATGTCCAAACGATCAGCGTTGCGCATATGGGGGATGAGCTGCAGATATTTGTATCATCTCAACAGGATGCAGGGCTCACTCAGCTGAGCGTATCGATTGCCGACCCTGGAATTGTTGTCGAAGGCTTTGGTACAGTAACCGGTACCGCGCAGGACGACATGCTAAAAGGCGGTGTACTGGACACTATTCTGGACGGCGGAGCAGGGGACGATATGCTGATTACGGGCACTAGTTCCACGACCATGACGGGTGGTGCTGGCGCGGACATCTTTGTGATCCGTCAAACAAGTGGCCCGACTGTGATCACGGACTTTCAGGCCGGCACCGATCGTTTGGATCTGACCGATTATCCTTTTCTGCGCACCCCAGCGCAGTTGGATTTCACTTCCACCGCTCAAGGCGCCCAAATCGCTTATCGCGACGAAACGATAGAACTTGTTTCAGCTAATGGCACGTCCCTGACAACTGAGCAGGTATTCGGCGCTGGATTTGGTGGTCCTGATCATATTCCTGTCAATCTGGGTAGCGGGCCGGATAACAACTCATCAGACGGGGTAGCTGGTGGGTTCACGCTGAATTCGACGACTCCAAACGCAGCGTTGGGAAATGCTGAAATCCGGTTCACCCCAGACGGAGGGTCTGCAATTGTTGCTCAGGCAAATGCACAAGGTGAATTTGATCTGGATCTACCAGACGGCGCGTTTCCCGGCCAATTGGACATCATTAAATCGTATTCAACGGCAAGCAGCGAGATAACAGCGCTGGACTCATTGCAGGTTTTGCGCATGTCGGTTGGACTTGATCCGACATGGGGTCCGGCAACGGCCGAAAATTACATCGCGGCCGATATCACCCGGGATGGATCGGTAAACGCGTTGGATGCACTGGCAATTCTTCAGGTTGCGGTTGGCCAGCCTTCTGCGCACAACGCTGAGTGGGTTTTTCTGGATGCAAATGCGGATCTATCCGGAATTTCACGCAGCAACGTCACCTACGAAACCGGAGCAGAGGTCACAATTGTTGATAGTGATCTGTCGGTCGACATGACCTCAATACTGCTTGGCAATATCGAGGCAGTTTGAATGAGACTGCGTGACCGGTGCTATTCTCGAAACGCTCGGTAGAAGTAATCTGCCAATGGTTTGACCAGGTAAGAAAGCGGAGTGCGTTCATCAGTTTTGATCATGGCTTCGACAGGCATACCCGGCAACAGTTCCTGGCCATTCAAACGGTCCAGTTGTCCTTCGTCAGGCACAACTTCAGCACGGTAGAAGGTAAAGCCGCTTGTCTCATCTGTGAATGAATCTGCTGAGACATTGATCACACGGCCATTCAGCTCGGGCGTGTCGCGTTGATTGAATGCGGGAAAGCGCAGGGCGACTTCCTGTCCGCGATGTAACTGATCCACATGCAACGCATCCACCCGTGCTGCGACCAACAAGGGCGTATCCTGCGGCACTACATACATCATCGGCTCACCCGGCTGGATCACAGACTGGATGGCAAAAACCTGACTGTCGTAAACTGTGCCAGCGACGGGTGCACGGATGTCTAGACGCGACAAACGCTCGGAAAGGGAAAGACGACGTTCTGCCAGTTCTACAACGCGAGACTGCACATCCCGAAGCTCGGTGATGGCTTCTTCGCGCCGCGTGGCCTGCAATTCAACAATTTGAATCTCGGTCGTGGCGATCTGGCCTGTCAGTCGCGCAACTGTGGATTCGAGGCTGCCGATTTGCCCTGTTAGATTTGCCTCTTCCCGCTGCAATGCAGAAACGCGGCTGGCCTGTGTCAGGCCGCGATCAAGCAAACCTTGCTGATCTTCGAGCTCCGTTCTGATCAATTCGACCTGAGTATTCAGTGACGCCAATTGCGCCTGCGTCCCCTCAATCTCGTTCTGGATCTGTATCTTCTGTTTCCCAAGCTGGTCGATCTGCTGGGTCAGCGTTTCCAACCTGGCGTTGAACAGACGTTGTTGGCCTTCCAACAGATCGTCGTCGATCGATTCGCGGGCTTTGAGCTCTTGCAGATTTTGCTTTAACGTATCTGCGTTCGCACCATCCCGTTCAGCCTCTAGCCGGGTCTTTCGGGCAAGTAACTCAAATAGCTGAGATTCCACGATCGTTTGCTCCGAGGCCAAAAACGTATCGTCAAGCCGCAGCATCATGTCCCCACGCGCCACTGCGTCACCGTCACGTACGAATATCTCGCCTACAACGCCACCATCGGGGTGTTCGATGACCTGACGATTGCTCTGAACTTCGATCACACCTTGCGAGATAATAGCACCGGCCAGCTCAGTGCGGACGCTCCATAATCCCAGTCCCAGGATCAAAACTGCCAGAGCCAAAAGGCCGACAAAAGCGGGCGCTTTAATACTCCAAACGGGACGTGAACTCTTGTCTGCCATTATTCACCCACCTTGTTCAGGTGCCTTTTGATAACGTTGGCATTTTGGACCATCGTGTTCAAAACTTCATCGCGCCCACCGGATTTGACGATCTGGCCCTTCTCGACAACGACAAGATCGTCGCATTCCGAGATCGCCTGAGGCCGGTGCGTCATGATGATCGTGGATTTGCCCGCGCTCTTGAGCTCGCGGACCGCGTTGTTCAGGGCGAGGGTTCCGTCTGCATCCAGGGCCGAGTTTGGCTCATCCAGAATCAACAATACCGGATTGCCATATAGAGCGCGCGCCAATGCAATCCGCTGTTTCTGCCCACCGGAAAGCTGGCTGTCATTGCCCTCAAGGAAGGTGTCGTATCCTTTCTCAAGCCCCAGAATCAGCTCATGTGCATTGGCTGTTTTCGCCGCTGCAACAACCGCTTCGGGATCAGGGGTTTGTGACATCCGGGCGATGTTTTCAGCAACCGTTCCGTTGAACAGCGTCACTTGCTGGGGCAAATAGCCAATATGTTGCCCAAGATCATCAGGGTCGTATTGATCAAGTGTAGCGCCGGCCAAACGAATTTCCCCTGCCGCCGGTTGCCAAAGGCCCAACAACGCTTTGGCTAGGGTCGTTTTGCCAGACCCACTTTTACCAATCACACCCAGAGCTGTGCCGGGGCGCAACTCAAGTGCCGCATTCCGTAGTGTCGGTGTCTTCGCGCCCGGAGGGATCACCGTCAGGCCCTTTGCGACAAGATGTGCTTTGGGAACGGGCAGTTTGGTGCGCGACGCCTCGGGCGGCGTTGAATCAAGAAATGTGTTCAGGTTAATCCATGCCGTGCGCGCGCGTTCGATCATCGACCATTGACCCACCGCCATTTCGACCGGAGCCAAAGCGCGACCTAGAAGGATCGTGCCAGCAATCATAGCACCGGGCGTCATTTCGTTGCGCAGAACCAGCAACGCGCCAAGCGCCAGCATGGCGGATTGCAAAAACAGCCGCAGAGACTTAGTCAACGAAGTAAAGCTGCCGGTCCAGTCGCTTGCGGATATGGATTGAGAAAGCGCCTCGGTGCGTTGGTTCAACCAGCGTTTTGAGACATCTTCCTGCATGCCCTGAGATCTGACGACCTCGGCAGCTTGTCTGGCGTGTTCAGAAAATGCATTTGCTTTGGCAGAGGCGATTTGAGCATCTGCCACTTTGCGATGGGTCAACGCTTGGTTCAGTAGGGCGATAACAACCAGAAGCGTTCCGCCTGCGACGGCCAACCAGCCTAGCAACGGGTGGAACAGGAAAATTGCAGCCACAAAGATTGGAGTCCAAGGGATGTCCATTACCGCCAACAAAACGGGCGAGGCACATAATGCACGGATCGATTCTAGATCACGCAATGCAGTCGCAGGTGCTGATCGAACCTGTGGGAACAATGCGCGTCGCATGGTCCCTTCAAACACGCGTTCATCGAGTGCTGATTGAAATCGCGCTCCGAACCGAGCCACAATTCGGCCGCGCGCATAGTCCAACATCGCCATCAGCGCATAAAGCAGCGCGACAAGCAAAAAAAGCGCTGATAAAGTCTCGACCGAGCGCGACCCAAGGACCCGATCATACACTTGCAGCATGAACAGCGGTCCGGTCAGCATAAGCAGATTGACAAAAACGCTGAAAATGAAGGCAAGCGCCAGGAAACTGTTCCCCTGATTACGCACCTTTCGCAGCTCATGGCGCTGAGGCGGGGTGTTGCGGTTTTTCAAGCTCACGCGTTTTGGCCCTTGATTGCTCACAATTGGAACTCGTCAACAGCCAATCTTCCTGTACCCGAAGGCGGCCTGACATTTCCCGCAACTATATCTGCCTACCTGCACCGGAACAACGCGCGTTTCATGCGCCGCCAGTTGTTTAGGCGGTGTTCGTACCGATGAATTGATTGGAATGGCAGGAAAGTGCCGATATTTTTGCCTTGCGGGTCCAATTCTCAGCGCATTCATCCAGCGCTTAGGACACCGTCAAACCATTCAGAGTTTTGGTCCCGCGTAAGCGGTCATACGAGCGACAGCCGTTCCTAAGTACCATCCGCCAGATGTTCCGGCCCTGCTCGGCAAAGCCGGTCACGATTTCATTTAAGCACGAACAATATTTTGCTCAGAGGTACGGTATTTACCGCGGGTGTCGATGAGGAGCTTCGCGTGTTTTTTGATCAACTCATAATCAAAGGCATCGTGATTGGTCGCCAGAATAACTGCATCCTGCTCCGACAGAACCTCAGGGGTAAGGGTCTCAGATGACAATTCGAAGAAGTGTTCCCGCATCGTGGGAAACTCGGGCACATGGGGGTCCGAGTAGCTGAGGTCTCCGCCATTGTCTCGGATCAGCTCCATCAAGCTGACAGAAGGGCTCTCACGCATGTCGTCGACATTTTTTTTGTACGCGATGCCCAAAACCATAATTTTACTGCCACGAATCGCTTTGCTGCGATCATTCAGCGCATTGGCGAGTTTGCCAAACACATATTCCGGCATCGCCGTGTTCACTTCACCGGCCAATTCGATGAAGCGTGTGTTGATGCCGTATTCACGTGCTTTCCAGGTCAGGTAAAATGGATCGATAGGGATGCAGTGCCCTCCAAGTCCCGGACCCGGATAGTAAGGCGTGAACCCAAAGGGTTTGGTCGCGGCCGCGTCGATGACCTCAAAAATATCGATTCCCATGCGGTCAGCAACGATTTTCATCTCGTTCACGAGGCCAATGTTTACCGCCCGGTGGATATTTTCCAGAAGCTTTGTCATCTCGGCAGTTTCAGTCGAGCTGACTGGTACGAGTTTATCAATTGCGTGTTCATAAAGCGCGATACCCGCTTTCAGGCAGGCGCCTGTATGCCCGCCGACAACCTTTGGGATGGTATTGGTGGTAAAATCCGGGTTGGCTGGGTCTTCCCGTTCAGGTGAGTAGACCGCAAAAATATCCTCGCCGACCTTGAGGCCGTTCTTCTCAAGCCGAGGCAAAACTTCTTCTTTGGTTGTGCCTGGATAAGTTGTGCTTTCCAGCGCAATAACCTGACCCGGACGCAAATGATCTGCTATCTGATCGCACGTGTCGGTGACAAAGCTCAGATCTGGCTCGCGATATTTGTTGAGTGGCGTTGGCACGCAAAGCATAATGCCATCCGCCTCAGCGATACGCGAAAAATCCGTGGTAGCCTCGAACCCATTTTCCCGTGCCGCTGTGATGCGGGCATCGTCGATATGCTCAATCGAACTGTGACCCGAGTTTAAGTCCTGCACCTTTGTGGCATCCAGGTCGAAGCCAATGACCCGGTATCCAATTTCGGTATATCTGAGGGCCAGGGGCTGTCCGACATATCCCAGTCCAACAATCCCGATCACAGCCTGCTTCGCATTAAGTTTGTGTAGCAGGTTGTCCAGTGATGTCTGTGTCATGACAAAATCGCTCATTATCTAAGTCTGCGCAGGAAAGTCAGAGGGGGCCCGAATACGAAGTCGCGTCTCTACTAGTTGCTTTGGTGGAAAAGGCAATGGGTATTTGCTTTGCAAACAGTTTTGGCCATTGTAACTTCGTCAAGTTCGGAAGCCATTGACTTGCAGCTTTCACTTTTTTCCCGATTGGAAAATTGAACTGAAATCATGATTGAGTTCATCGGCTGGCTGACGCGCAGATAGCACGCCTAGACCCTTCATCCCGAAGTCGCCTAGAAAGCCCCGGTTCGACGATAGGTGTGTACTGAGAGAAATAGTCTTTTTCATTCACAATGATATGCGCTGACGTGCCGCTCCTGCCGATTATGGTCCGTGCAAGACCCCGGTCAAATATGACAAGCGTCGGTACAGACGGCAAAACCGCATCGAGATCATATCCGATAGGCTCAAGGGTCTAATGCGCGTTGCGACGCGCTTTGACCGCTGTCTGTCACTCAGCCATCGCTCTCGCGGAAACCGCCATCCATCGGTTGGAAGGCCTGACGATGGGGGCAGTTCGCTGCAATCGCCTTTGGTGCGTAAAGTGACTTGGACTGTGCAATTCAATACAATAGGCTTTTAGGATCCTACCCCCAAGTTCGACATGTTTGATGCAAAGATCTTCACTGTCATACCCTTGTTGTGAAAAGCATCCAGAACACGCGTCGATCCACAAACCTGAGAGGTGCCTTATGTCCTATTCCAATCGTAGTTTGATTTCGCGCCGTCAGTTTCTTGCCACTACGACCGCCAGCGCAGCTGCCATCACCTTGCATCCCTTTTCGGCGGCGGCGGCCAACAATCAGGCGCATCTGAGGATCATGGAAACCACTGACATCCATGTTCACGTGTTCCCATACGATTACTATGCGGACAAACCGCGCGATACTGTCGGACTGTCGCGGACCGCTTCGATCATCAATGAGATTCGTTCCGAGGCGACAAATTCGCTGCTCGTCGATAATGGAGATTTTCTGCAAGGCAATCCGATGGGCGATTACATCGCCTATGAGCGTGGCATGAAAGAAGGCGACAGCCATCCGATCATCACTGCCTTCAATACTGTTGGTTATGACGCTGCCACTTTGGGCAATCACGAGTTCAACTATGGTCTAGATTTCCTTGAAAAGGCGCTTGCTGGTGCAGAATTCCCCGTGGTTCTGGCCAATGTTGCAAAAGAGACTGGGGCGTCCCCCCGCGATGATACGACTCTGGTGAAGCCCTATGCCATCCTTGAGCGTGAGATTGAAATGGGGGATGGCAGCAAGCATCCGATCAAGGTTGGTGTCATCGGATTTACTCCGCCTCAGATCATGAACTGGGATCGCAAGCATCTGGAAGGCAACGTGCAGGCGCGTGACATAGTCGAAACGGCGCAGGCTTATGTCCCCGAGATGCAAGAGCAGGGTTGCGACCTGATCATCGCCTTGTCGCATTCCGGCATTGGGGATGCGGATCACGCTGATGGAATGGAAAATGCTTCAGTCGTTTTGGCAGGGGTCGATGGCATCGACGCGCTGGTGACCGGGCACAATCACCTCGTATTCCCGTCCGCTACCTTTGCTGATCGTCCCGGCATTGATGTCGACAAGGGGACCTTGATGGGCAAACCGGCGGTGATGGGCGGATTTTGGGGGTCACATCTTGGCCTGCTGGATCTGCTGCTTGAGCGCGACGGAAACGAATGGCGGGTTGTGACGACAACGTCTGAGGCGCGCCCGATTTCAAAGCGCAACGAAGATCGTTCGATCGCGGCACTTGTTGGCGACTATCAGAAGGTGCTGGACTCGGTGGCGAAAGATCATGACGAAACACTGGCCTATGTACGCCGCGCGGTCGGCAAGACTTCGGCCCCGCTTCACAGCTACTTCGCGTTGGTTGCGGATGATCCATCGGTGCAAATCGTCTCGATTGCGCAGAAATGGTACGTCGAAGAGATGATGAAGGGCACCGAACATGAAGGTCTGCCCATTCTATCGGCTGCAGCGCCGTTCAAGGCAGGGGGTCGCGGCGGCCCGGACTATTACACAGATGTTCCGGTGGGCGATGTTGCGATCAAAAACGTGGCTGATCTTTACCTGTATCCCAATACCGTGCGCGCGGTGCGGGTGAACGGTGCACAGGTTCGGGGTTGGTTGGAACGCTCGGCGGGTATGTTCAACCAGATCGAGGCGGGATCAGAGGATGCGATTTTGCTAAACCCGGACTTCCCGTCTTACAATTTCGACGTGATGGACGGTGTGACCTACCAGATCGACTTATCGCAACCGTCGCGCTTTGGACCCAAGGGGGAAGAGATCAACCCGGATGCAGCCCGTATCGTAGATTTGGCCTTCAACGGTGAGGCGGTCACGGATGACATGGAGTTCATCATTGCCACCAACAACTATCGTGCTTCGGGCGGCGGCTCTTTCCCGGGCGCAATGGGTGATACCGTCGTGTTCGAAGCCCCTGACACCAACCGCGACGTGATCGTGCGGTATATCGTCGAGCAAGGAACAATCGATCCCAAGGCCGATGCAAACTGGTCGTTCGCGCCGCTTTCTGACACTACCGTGTTGTTTGAAACTGGTCCAAAGGCGCGCGACTACATGGGCGAAGTCAAAGGCGTCACCATCGAGGATGCCGGTGAAGGCGCTGATGGGTTTGCGGCATTCCGCATCAGGCTCTAGCAAGGGTAAGGTCCAAATTACAGTGTGAGCGGCCGTCTTAGATCATTCATCTGACGGCCGTTCGAAGGTGCTATGTTGCTGGGCCCCGTTCAGTCTTCGTCTTGAAGCGGAAGCCTATCGCGCACGAGATTTGCCCAGTATTCCGCGCCGATCGGCAGTAACGCATCGTTGAAGTCGTAGTCATTCGAATGCAGCGGTTGCCCATTGGGGCCAGTTTCACCGTTGCCCAGCAGAATAAAGCAGCCGGGTACGGCTTCGCAGAAATGCGCGAAATCTTCTGAAAAACTCATCGGCTGACGATCGGGGAGGGTGTCCAGTCCGGATTGCTGCGCAACGCGGATGGCAGCTTCGGTCGGGATCGGTGCGTTGATCGTTTCGATGAACTCAGTTTTGAGATCCACTTGGACCTCAACGCCATGGGCGGATGCGATGCCATGCGCAATCCTGCGCATGTGTTCTTCGATCTTGTTTCGATCTTCGGGGCTGCGTGCCCGCGCATCACCCTTTAGCGTCGCGGTTCCTGGCAGGATGTTGCGCTGCCCATCGGTCAGAAATTCGGTCACCGACACAACCGCACCGGCGCCCGGGGCCAGCTTGCGCGCAACAATTGTCTGAAGCGCCAGAACGATCTCGGACCCGATCGTCAGCGCGTCACGCCCCGCCTGTGGCATGGACGCATGACCCCCTTGCCCCTTGATCTTAATTTCGAACAGGCTTTCCGAGGAACAGATCTGCCCAGTTCGGGTCGACATCTGTCCGGCGGGCGCCCCGGGCAGGTTATGTATGGCGTAGACTTCTTCGATTGGAAATCGCGTCAGGACATCTTCGTCCAGCATCGCTTTGGCCCCCAGGCCAAGCTCTTCATTCGGTTGAAACAGGAACACCACCGTGCCGCTGAAACCGGGATCCGAGGACAAAGTCTTTGCTGCGCCCAACAGCATCGTCATGTGACCATCATGGCCACAGGCGTGCATAATGCCGGTATTTTGTGACACGTAATCATGATCGCTGGCTTCCTGAATGGGTAGCGCGTCCATATCTGCGCGTAATCCGATCGCGCGGTTGCCTTGACCGGCCCTGAGGATACCCACCACGCCCACGCCTTCATGAACTTCAAGCCCGTATTGACGTAGCAGCGCCGCAACTTTGGCTTTGGTTTTCGTTTCATTGAAGCCCAATTCGGGGTGTCTGTGGAATGACCGCCTAAGTTGGCGAAGTTCGGGTTGGTTCAATTCCATGGCGGTTAATGTTCCCAGATTATAGGTGCTATCCGAGCGGGGCGAACTCGGACTCTAGCCCTGATTGGTAGAGTACGATGGCAGACGGGTCCACCGGCACGGCATCTCTCAATCGTTCTGTCCCGACCAGCCCCGCCTGAATGAAGTCGGCGCTGCGCCGTATCGTTTCTTGAACCGAACTGTCAGTTGGGTCGCGCTGCCAAAACCCGTGGCGGCCGCAATTTCAGCAACGGTCATTTCTGTTTCGCTTAGCAACGCGTAGGCGCGCGCCACACGCAACTCGATGTAGAATTGTACCGGGGAAACCTCGACATACTTTTGAAACAGCCGCTCCAACTGTCGGCGAGAAATCTGAACGATCTTGGCGATCTCAGAGATATCCAGAGGCTCTTCCAGATTCTCATGCATGATCTGGATGGCGTTGATCAGGTATTGGTTCCGACTGCCCAACGCGACAGAAAACGCGGATTTCTGGAGCGTTTTTTGATTGTTGGATCGTGAGTGGATGCACATGTCCGAGACGATGATGGCCAGATCCTTTCCGAAGTCGGTTTCAATCATGTCCAGTACCATGTCGGTTGCCGCGTTACCTCCACCGCAGGTCATCAGATCATTGTCAATCTCATACAGGTTAGCCGATGGTGTCAGGTGTTCGAAGTGTTCAACAAAGGCGGGTTGGTTTTCCCAATGCAGTGTGAACCTCTTGCCGGTCAGCATGCCTGCCTTGGCCAGCGTAAATGCGCCGGTACAAATTCCACCAAGCTTGCAGCCAAACGCTTTCTGACGGCTGATCCACGAAAGGATCGTTGAATTAATGCTTTCCGATGGTTCGATCCCTGAACACACAAACAATCTGGATGATCGCGGCAAATTATGCAGAGCCAAGTCAGCTGCTATTTCGACTCCATTGGAGCATCGAACAGGGTTCCCATCCTCAGAGATCAGAAACCACTTGTAGAGCTCTTTGTTGGTGACCTGATTGGCGATCCTCAGCGGTTCAACCGCTGCGCTAAAGGCAAGCATGGTGAGTTTCGGCAGCAACAGAAAATAGATCTCGTTGGATGATCCGTCATAATCGATGTCGAACGTCGCGGCCCCTTTCGGAACGAAATTCCTAGGTTTCATGCTCTCTTTTCCCAGTGCGGACCTGGATGGATAACCGGCCCGTACAATATCGTATCGATCGAAACACCAGCGTATCAACTTCGCAGATCACAAGCGAGTGGTCCTACGACAACAATTGGCCAGCGAGTAGCTGCGAGCTTGTCTGTAAGACGGCAATTGAGGATGTGGCCGGGTCATTAATTGAACCGGTGGCAAAGCATTGTTAACTGGACTAACAATCGTATCTGTCGTCAACCTCATGAATGGTGAATGCCAAAAGTTCAGGCCCAGTGTGGTATCAACCGCATTCGACTGCGCCGTCGATTCACACGATCAAGCTAAACAGCCTGAGTTTTGCCTGCAAATCGCCGATTTCGTACACTTTCAGGCGATGCATCATAGTGATCCCGGAACGCACGCACCAATGCACTTGTGGAAGAAAAGCCCGTAGCGGTCGCCACTTCAAGATAGGTCATCTCGGTAAATTGAAGCAGGCCATAGGCCCGTTCTAGGCGAAGTTCCCGATACGTTGTCAGCAGTTTTACACCCGTTCTGTCCAGAAACCGCCGCTGTAACTGGCGCGTTGATGTACCAAGCGCCATCGCAAGTTCCGGTATCCTAAGCGGATCCTCTAGATTGTTCTGCATCTTTTCAACAACCTGTCGCACCATCGGGTCGGCTTTTGAACGTCTGATCAATCGAGATGCCAGTTGGCTTGCGCATGTAGTTTGCCTGTCGGCCAACCCGATATAGCTGCGTACTGACTCGGCAAGATGCTCGCCGTGATCAAAGGCAACAAAATCGGACAACAAACGCAACGTGCCCAATCTGGTTGATGCGCTATGGGTGCGGCTATCTGAGGACCAGTATGTACCCGAACCGACGTCGATCAGTCCAACCTCTTGCGCTGCGGCAGAAAAGTTGGGGTGAACCGATGCAATCCGCTTGGTTGCGCGACTAGTCTGGGCGAGAAGAAACACTGCACCGCCAACGAGAATTGATCGGTAGGACAGATTCAATACTTGGGCGATCCAGGTTTTGTCCGACGGTGTAAGAGGCCAGCTTTTATAGATATCCCCCCAGAAAATCGCGGTTCGCCCGGCCCAGTGCAAGGGTCCGCCCGCAGCACCGTCGGCAATGGGGCGGATATTTGTAATGTATGTATGGCCTTCGTTCAGTTCATTCAGGGCACGATAGAAATCAACCAGCATATCTGCCGATGCTTCCGCTCCGCCCTCGCAAAGAATGATCTCGATCTGATGGTCTCGTTTGGGTCGTGCCAACGTGGTTTCGGTCAAATGCGCATGGTCATTTACAGGGACATAATGCTTCATTTCTCCTCCACCTTCTTTAGCGCTTCGGCCGCGAGCAATCGTTCCCGAACTTGGATTGAAACCCCCGCCAGTTGGCGGGGGTTTATTGATTGAGGTTTATTCAGCTGCGTCCATGTATTCGGTCATTGGCGGGCATGTGCAGATGAGGTTTCTGTCGCCGTATGCGTTGTCGACGCGGTTGACGGGGGACCAGTATTTGTCGACGCCCATGGAGCCCGGGGGGAAGCAGGCCTGTTCACGGGTGTAGGGACGGTCCCAGTCGCCGACCAGATCGCGCACCGTGTGGGGAGCGTTTTTCAGCGGGTTGTTTTCCGCGTCGATCTTGCCGTCGATGATGTCCTGTGCCTCGGAGCGGATGGACAGCATGGCGTCGCAGAAGCGGTCCAGCTCATCCATGGGTTCCGATTCCGTGGGCTCGACCATCAGGGTGCCGGCCACCGGCCAGGACATGGTGGGCGCGTGGAAGCCGCTGTCCACCAGACGTTTGGCAATGTCATCGACGCTGACATGGGCCGCCTCGTCCAGCGGGCGGGTGTCGAGGATGCATTCATGCGCCACGCGACCCGTTTCCGAGGTGTAGAGGATCGGGTAGGCATCCTTGAGCCGCGCCGCGATGTAGTTGGCGTTCAGGATCGCCACCTTGGTCGCCTGCGTCAGACCCGCGCCGCCCATAAGCAGCACATAGGCCCAGCTAACCGGCAGGATGGACGGAGACCCAAAGGGCGCCGCCGAGACCGGACCCACGGCAGTGCCGTATTCCGGGTGGCCGGGCAGATGCTCGGTCAGATGCGCCTTGACGCCGATCGGACCCATGCCGGGGCCGCCGCCGCCATGGGGGATGCAGAAGGTCTTGTGCAGGTTCAGGTGGCTGACGTCACCGCCGATGTCTCCGGGACGCGACAGGCCGACCATGGCGTTCATGTTGGCGCCGTCGATATAGACCTGACCGCCGTGATCATGGGTGATCTGGCAGACCTCCTGCACGGTGGTCTCGAACACGCCATGGGTCGAGGGGTAGGTGATCATGCAGGCGGCCAGATGATCGGAGTGCTTTTCAGCCTTGGCGCGGAAGTCATTCAGATCAATGTTGCCATTCTCATCCGCCTGCACCGGCACAACCTGCCAGCCCACCATCTGCGCCGAGGCCGGGTTGGTCCCATGCGCCGAGGTCGGGATCAGGCAGACATTGCGCTGCCCTTCGCCCCGGGCGAAGTGATAGTTGCGGATGGTCAAGAGGCCTGCGTACTCACCCTGCGCGCCCGAGTTGGGCTGCTGGCTGATCGCGTCATAGCCGGTGATCTGGCACAGCTTGTCGTTCAGATCATCGATCATCTCATGATAGCCCTGCGCCTGATCTTCGGGGCAGAACGGGTGCAGGTTGCCGAACTCGGGCCAGGTGACCGGGATCATCTCGATCGTGGCGTTCAGCTTCATGGTGCACGAGCCCAGCGGGATCATCGCCCGGTCCAGCGCCAGGTCGCGGTCGGCCAGACGGCGCATGTAGCGCGTGATCTCGGCCTCGGCCCGGTTCTTGTGGAAGATCGGGTGGGTCAGGTACTCGCTTTCGCGCAGCGCGTAATCCGGCAGGCGATAGGCCACGTTCGAGCTGTCATCCTTGCGGTCGATGCCAAAGGCCCCCCAGACCGCCTCGATGGTCTCGGGGCGGGTCTGTTCGTCCAGGCTGATGCCCACTTTCGTGTCGCCGACCTTACGCAGGTTGACGCCCCGGGCCACAGCGGCCTCCATGACCGTTTTCTGCAGATGGCCAACCTCAACCGTGATCGTGTCGAAGAACACTTCCGGCTCCACAGCAAAGCCTGCCTCTTCCAGACCGGCAGCCATACGCGAGGTCTTGCGGTGCACCGATTGCGCGATGGCCTTGATGCCGTCGGGGCCGTGATACACGGCATACATCGAGGCAATCACCGCCAGCAGCGCCTGCGCGGTGCAGACATTCGAGTTGGCTTTCTCACGCCGGATGTGCTGTTCGCGGGTCTGCAGCGCCAGGCGGTAAGCCTTGTTGCCCCGGCTGTCGATGCTGACACCGATGATCCGGCCCGGCATCGAGCGCTTCAGCTTGTCGGTGGTCGCCATATACGCGGCGTGCGGGCCACCATAGCCCATCGGCACACCAAAGCGCTGGGTCGAGCCGATGGCGATATCCGCGCCCATCTCGCCGGGCGACTTCAGCAGCGCCAGCGACAGGATATCGGCGGCGACGATGGCAATCGCCTTGTGTTCATGCAGCGCCGCGATTTCCTTGGTGAAGTCGCGCACATGGCCGTGCGTGCCCGGATACTGGAAGATGGCGCCAAAGACCGCGCCCGCATCCAGCGTGTCCGGATCGGCCACCTGCACCTCGATACCCAGAGGCTCGGCGCGCGTTTTAATCACCGCGATGGTCTGCGGGTGGCAGTTCTTGTCGACAAAGAAGGCTGCATTGTTGGCCTTGGACCGGCCACCGCGCTTGGCCATCGCCATGGCTTCCGCCGCAGCAGTCGCTTCGTCCAGCAAGGACGCGTTGGCCACGTCCAGCCCGGTCAGGTCGCTGACCATGGTCTGGAAGTTCAAGAGCGCCTCAAGTCGGCCCTGGCTGATCTCGGGCTGATAAGGCGTGTAAGCCGTGTACCAGGCCGGGTTCTCCAGAATGTTGCGCAGGATCGGCGCCGGCGTGGTGGTGCCATAATAGCCCTGACCGATCAGCGAGGTCAGAACCTTGTTCTTGCTCGCCACTTCTTTCATGTGAAAGAGCGCATCGCGCTCGGTCATCGCCGAACCCCAGTCCAGCGGCTCTTTCTGCCGGATCGCCGGCGGGACGGTGGCGTCGATCAGCTCGTCCAGCGTCTTGAAGCCGATCACCTTGAGCATGTCGCGCATCTCGGTCGGGCTGGGCCCGATATGGCGGCGGTTGGCGAAGTCATAGGCTTCGTAATCGGTCAGTTTGAAGGCCATGTGTGCGCTCCTCAAGGATAGGTCAGGCCCGGCGGAGACGGCAGGAGCCTCCGGCGGAAGTATTTGGAAACAGATGAAGGGGCGGGGCCGCGCACGGACCCGCCGCCTGAGTTAACCGATGAAGGCCTTGTAGCCGGCCTCGTCCATCAGGTCTTCGAGCTGCGAGGCGTCCGCGATCTTGATCTTGTAGATCCAGGCCTCGCCTTCGGGGTCTTCGTTCAGCGCGCCGGGATTGTCGGCCAGCGCCTCGTTCACCTCGGTGATCTCGCCGTCGACCGGTGCGTAAAGCTCGGACGCCGCCTTGACGGATTCAATCACGCCGATCTCGCCGCCTTTTTCGAACTCGTCGCCTGCTTCCTGCTGTTCCACGAACACCACGTCACCCAATTGCTCGGCGGCGTGTTTGGTGATGCCCAGCGTGGCGGTGTCGCCGTCAACGCTCAGCCATTCATGCTCTTCGGAATAATAGGTTGCCATGTCTCTCTCTCCTGACTTCAACGCTTGTAATTCTGTTTGACGAAGGGCAGCGCCACGATCTCAGCCGGTTGCGGCTTGCCCCGGATGATCAGGTTCACCTTCTCGCCCGGCTCGCCATGGCCTTTGCTCACATAGCCCATCGCCACCGGTCCACCCACCGTGGGGCCAAACACGCCCGAGGTGATCTGACCGATGCTGTTGCCCTCAAGGCACTGCACTTCCACGCCCTGACGCGCTGGCGCACGGCCTTCGGGCTTGATGCCCACCAGCTTGCGCGCGGGACCTTCGGCCAGTTCCTTTTGCACGCGGGCCGCGCCCGGGAAACCGCCCTCTTCCTTGCGGCGCTTTTGCATCGCCCAGCCCAGCGAGGCCTCGACCGGCGAGGTGCTCTGGTCGATGTCATTGCCATAAAGGCACAGACCTGCCTCCAGCCGCAGGCTGTCGCGCGCGCCCAGACCGGCCGGCTCGCAATCCTCATGCGCCAGAAACGCCTTGGTGATCTCGATCGCCTTGTCCTCGGGGATCGAGATCTCGTAGCCATCCTCGCCGGTATAGCCCAGCCGCGAGATACGGCACTCAACACCGTTGATATCGGCAACCGTGGTTTCCATGAACTTTAGATCACGCGCGGCGGGGCACAGTTCGCCCACAACGTTTTCCGCCGCAGGGCCCTGAACCGCCACCAGCGCGCGGTCGAAAATCTCGATCACTTCAACGCCTTCAAGGTGCTCACGCATATGCGGAATGTCCTGATGCCGCAGCGCCGCGTTCACCACCACAATGTAATGATCGCCCGCATTCGACACGATCAGGTCATCCATGATCCCGCCTTCGGCATTGGTGAAAAACCCGTACCGCGCCTTGCCTTCCTTCAGCGTCGCATAGGCCTGCGGGCAAAGCGCTTCCAGCTTCTCACCCACATTCTCGCCCCGCAAAATCACCTGACCCATATGGCTCACATCAAACACCGCCGCCTTCTCACGGCACTGCTTATGCTCCCCCATAATCCCCAAAGGATACTGAACAGGCATCTCCCAACCCGCAAAATCAACCAACTTACCTCCCAACTCAACATGCAAAGCGTGCAAGGGAGTGCGTTTTAAGGATGAAGTCATGGTGGCCACCTGCTTTGTATCAGTTACCCAGAAACGTTCCTGTCAGTCTGACCCAAGCTGCACAGATTGCAACGATTCAGCCCAGGATTTCAGCAGATCGCCTCGATCACGGCAGAACAGTATACGGGTGCATGCATCAATAATGTTCCTATAGGAAACTTTTTTCCGTTAGGCAACACTCCTTGTTCGGAGTCAGTAAAACTGTGCCGAGCACCCGCCCATAGCTGGTGGACATCCCCGATAGTAACTTGGTTTCGCGTGGAAAATCATGAAATGGTCTTCAACTTACCTTCATTCCTCAAGGGAATGAACTGCGCGATCAAGCACCCTGAGACCCGCAACCAAATCCTCTTCGGCTGTGTCTTCGGCAAAATCGTGGCTGATTCCGTCAATCGACGGGACAAAGAGCATCGCAACCGGCATCAGGCGCGAGACATTGGTGGCATCGTGGAGCGCTCCGGATGGCATATTGCGCCAACGCCCAGGCGCAATGGCCTGCGCGCCGCTTTCCAGCGCACCGCGCAAAACCGGCTCCATGCTGACGGGCTCTAACCCCAGCATCGGGCCGTAGGTTAGTGTTACGCCCTGCTCTTCGGCAATCTGCTGTGCGGTCGCGCGAATGATGTCTTCCATACGCACCAGACGCTCAGGATCGCCGTCGCGCCATTGCATCGAAAACCGCACCCGTCCCGGCACGATAGAGGACGCATTGGGGTGAACATCAACACGCCCGATGGTCCAGACGGTTTGCGGCGTGACCACATTACGGAACCGGTCGTTGAGACGCGCGTTAAACAGCGACAGGGCCTGAAACGCATCACGTCGCAAATGCATTGGCGTGGTTCCGGCGTGGTTTTGCTGGCCTTGGAAGGTGATGGCCATATCGCGGATGCCGACGATATCGGTGACAACGCCGATCTGTTCACCGGCTGCATCCAGTGCCGGGCCCTGTTCGATGTGCATTTCGATGAAACCGCTGAACCGAGCAGGATCAACAAAGCCTTGCGACTTCTTTGCCATTTCAGCCCGCGCGCTGCCAAAGGTGACGCCTGAGCCATCAGTCAGCACGTCCGCCTGTTCCAAAGATAATCCACCTGACCAGACCGCCGATCCGGTGGTGACGCCGAACCGCCCCTCTTCGTCCTGAAAACTGACGACCGAGATGGGTCGATCACTAGAACGCGCGATTTCCAGTGCCGCAATAACGCCCAGGGCTCCGTCCAGCCAACCGCCCTCGGGCTGGCTGTCGGAATGCGAGCCCATCAGCAGCGAGGGTCCATCAGCCAACCCGAACAGGTTTCCAACCGGGTCGACATGCGGAGTCAGGCCAGCCTCGGTCATGCGCCCGACGAGCCACTGGCGCGCGGCGATATCAGCTTTGGAATAGGCGGGGCGGACGACGCCCTTGCCGACGCCCGAAGCCCCGAATGAACGCAGCGTGTGTAGATCGGTCAGAAACCGTGTGTGATCGACAGCCATGGGTCCTCCTTGTCGGGGTGACCATAGCGGTAAACTTCGCCTGATATAGGAGTTTTTTCGGGCCCGCGTGAAAGCTCTCTGGTCCCGGCCCCGAACCTGCCCTAAGACGTCAACGCAAGAGGGATCATCATGTCACATATCACATTAGTGCGCCACGGGCAGGCCAACACAACCGCACGGGATGAGCTGAGCTATGACCGGCTGAGCGAACTGGGTCACCAACAGGCCCGTTGGCTGGGCGCGCATTTGCGCGATACCCGCCTGCATTACCCTCGGGTTTATTGCGGCACACTCAACCGGCACGTGGAAACTGCGGCTAGCATGGGGCTGCCGCAGCCAACTCGGGATGCGCGGCTGAATGAGATCGAGTATTTCACCCTCGCCCAGTTATTCCAACAGCAGCACGGGGTTGAAATACCAACCGACCGCGAAGGCTTTGTCGAGCACTTGCCCCGCACCTTTGCCGCCTGGTCCCGGGGCGAGATCGAAGATACGCCGGAAACCTTTGAAGAGTTCGAGACTCGCGTTCGCGACGCTCTGCGTGAGATAGGCACCGAAGGCGGTCCGGCAATTGTCGTGACCTCGGGCGGGCTGATCTCGATGGTGGTGCGGCAGGCGATGGGCTTGGATATCCCATCGATGGCGCGGGTGGCGCTTGCCATCATGAACACGTCGATGCATCGTCTGCACCCGATTGGCGCGCAGCTAAGTCCGGTTCTGTTCAACGCAGTGCCCCATCTGGAAGCGCCAGACCGTCAGTTCGCGCAGACCCATCTGTAAGGAGGCTACAATGCAACTTTATTATGCCCCCCGCACAATCTCGGTCGCCGTGGCAATTGCGCTGGAAGAGGCCGGGCTTGAGTATGAGGCCATCCAACTGGACTTTGCCGGAGGTGAGCAAACCAAACCCGCCTATAAGCAGATCAATCCAAAAGGTCGGGTCCCGGCACTGGTTGTGGATGGCGGCATTCTGACCGAAACCGGAGCGTTGTTGGAATACATTGCCGCTAAAGCGCCCGAGGCGGGATTGGTGCCATCAGATTCGGTTATGGCGGCGCGGATGCGAGAGGTGATGTTTTATCTCGCCTCGACCATGCATGTGAACCATGCCCACAAGATGCGCGGGCCCCGTTGGGCAGACAAGAAATCCAGCTGGAAAGACATGAAGGACAAAGTCGCGCAAAACATGACTGAGTCCTGCGCATATATCTCGTCGAACGGGTTGCGTGGGCCGTTTGTTTTGGGCGAGGCGTTCTCGCTGGCCGACGCGTACCTGTACGTGGTTTGCAGCTGGCTGGAGGGCGACGGTGTTGACGTCTCGGCCTTTCCAAAGATCATCGCCTTCCGAGAAGCGATGGAGGCGCGTCCCTCGGTACAGGCGGTACGCGCTGCCGGTATGCTCTGACAAAAGGAATTGGAATGACACATCTCTGGGTCCGGGCAGAACAGCGCCCGAACGAGGAACGGGTCGGGCTGACCCCCGAAGGCACTGCCGCGTTGATCGCGGCAGGCATCCGCGTGACGGTCGAGGAAAGTTCCGTCCGCGCCATCGCAATTGATGGCTACAAGGACTCGGGCTGTGAAATCGCGGCTGAGAATTCCTGGCCCAATGCCCCGCTGGACGCGATCATCTTTGGCCTCAAGGAGCTGCCCGAGGACGGCACGCCCCTGCCCCACCGCCATATCATGTTCGGCCATGCCTATAAGGGGCAACATTCAGGACGCGCGCTTTTGCAGCGGTTCAAGGCTGGCGGCGGCACACTTTATGATCTGGAGTATCTGGTCGAGGAAAACGGCCGCCGGGTTGCCGCTTTCGGCTATTGGGCTGGATACGCGGGGGCTGCCGTGACGCTCAAGACATGGGCGGCCCAGCAACGAAATGAAGAATGCCCGCCGGTTGGTGTTTATAAGAACAAAGACACGTTGAATGCCGAATTGCTGGCCGAGCTGGACTCCACCGGCGCCGACCGTCCCCGCGCCATCGTCATCGGTGCGTTGGGCCGTGTTGGCACAGGCGCGGCTGATCTCTGCGAGGCAATGGGCGTCAGCGTTACCAAGTGGGACATGGCCGAAACCGCCCGCGGCGGACCATTCCCAGAAATCCTCGACCACGACCTGTTCTTGAACTGTATCTTCGCTCGTCCCGGCACACCGGTCTTTGTCCCACGGTCAGCGCTGACCACCTCGCGGAACCTTACAGCTATCGGCGATGTGGCCTGCGACCCGGATAGCGATTACAACCCAGTGCCGGTCTATGACCGCGCGACCACATGGGATGCCCCCGCCTTGCGCGTGGCCACCGATCCGGTGATGGATGTTATGGCGATCGACAACCTGCCGTCGATGCTGCCTGTCGAAAGTTCCGAGGACTACGCGGCGCAATTGCTTCCGTCGTTGTTGACCCTCACCGATCTGGATAGCGGCGTCTGGGGCCGGGCAGAAGCAACTTACAAAACTCATATTGAAGGGATCTGAGCGATGACGATTCACTGGTGCGGCACCGGCCTGTCGGCCATCCCCGGCCTGCGCCGTCTTATTGAAGGCGGGCACAAAGTCACTGTCTGGAACCGGACCATTGAGAAGGCCAAGACAGAGGTCGGTGACCTCACCGACGACATCCGCGCCTTCGACATCGATGCATTGGGTGAGGTGCTGGGAAAAGGTGACGTCATCGTATCGATGCTGCCTGGTGACTGGCATGTACCTTTGGCAGAATTGGCAATCTCGAAAGAAGCCAACTTTGTCTCTTCCTCATATATCGCACCTGAGATGCGCGCGCTGGACGGCAAGGCCCGCGAGGCCGGGGTTGCACTGGTTAACGAAGTTGGGTTGGACCCGGGCATCGACCATCTGATGGCGCACGCTCTGGTTGCCGATTACCGCGCCTCGGACGCGTTTGATCCCCAAAACCACCTGAGCTTTATCTCTTATTGCGGAGGCGTTCCCAAGAATCCCAACCCGTTCCGCTACAAATTCAGCTGGTCACCTCTGGGTGTGCTCAAAGCGCTGCGCTCTCCTTCCAAGTCAATCCGGGACTACGCGCCGCTGGATGTCGCCCGACCTTGGGACGCGATCACCAGCTACATCGCACCGCTGCCCACTCCGGAAAGCTTCGAAGTCTACCCGAACCGCGACTCGATCCCCTTCAAGGCTGAGTACCAGTTCGAGGATCACTGGCCGGTCAAGGAATTTGTCCGTGGCACCCTGCGCCTGAACGGCTGGGCTGAGGCGTGGTCGGATGTGTTCACCGAAATCGAAACGCTGTCCGGCCCCGAAGGCGATGCGCGCTTGAAAGAGATGTCGGATCAGTTCTGGGCCGAGAACGCCTATGACGAGGGCGAGCCTGACCGCGTGGTTTTATGTGTGGGCCTGAAGGCGGAAAAGGACGGCGTCGAAGTTTGGCACAAAACCTATGTCATGGATGCCTGGGGCGACGCGCGCGGGACGGCGATGGCGCGGCTGGTTTCGATCCCGGTTTCACTGGCCGTCGAGGCCGTGCTGAACCGCGCTATTCCCGCAGGAGTTCACGCTGCACCCAGCGACCCGAAGCTGGTGCAGGACTGGATGCACGAGATCGACACGCTGGCACAGCACCTGCAGATCGTGGACCACATGGCCTAAATCACAAACAGCCGCTCCGGTATCTTCGGAGCGGCTGTTTTAGATACGACTTAAGTAGCCGTCATCAAATGTATTGCGCAATCACCGCTTCCACATCGCAGCGGTTGATGCCCAGTTCTGATAAATCCGAGTCAGAAAGCCGGTTCAGCTCTTGGGCGGCGCAAACGATATCCGCTCTGATGGCGTGTATTCTCATCGCCCGGTCAAACAGCATCAATGCGCTTTTTGAAGGGGTTTGTTTCGGGGTTGGGTTGGCATCCAGCATACTCGTTACCTCAGCAAAATTTAAAATGGACTGATATCCGTTCAGCGCCGGAAAGGCTTAAACGCCGTTCAGATAGGGTATGTTCTGATAGACGTTCCGATATACGCGCCGCCTGATCTCACCACGCGGAATGCCGATATCAAAAAGCTGACGATCGCTGAGTTCTTCAAGCGCCCGGATCGTGTTCTTGTAGACCTTGCGGCGCTGCCATCCTGACTTTGGCACTGTTTGGTTCACAAGTTGGCCAAAAAGCAGATCCCGATGATCTGCTCCGGTTGCATTGACATGTGCCATGACGGTTCCTCCTAGATTCATCGCTGTGTTTGATGAACCTGATCAAAGAACTCGACATTAACCCCGACGGAAGGCCGCATTAATTTTGCTTCATACGCTAGGATAAGCTGACCCGTCGCCAGATCACCGACTACATCAGATCGTTTTCAACGTCCTCGGCTGAAATTCCCAGCGCATCCAAACCGTTTTCCAGATGGTCCGACAAATGCGGTGTTCCGATCAGATAATCCGCGCAAGGCGTCGAGGCTTCGGACTTAGCCGTCGCAATCGCTTCGGCCAAATCCTCGGCAAAAAAGCTTTCTCGACCGATCCACATGACGGCCACCAGCTCTGCTTGCTCATCCTCACCCATACGGTCGATGAATGCGCGCAATTCGCCCTCGGCCCGGTCCAGTTCACGCCCCATCATGGCGACCTGGGCGATCTTTCTTGCCGAGATTTCCAACATCTGTCTCAACTCCTCGTGTTCGCGGTCCAGGCATTTCTGCACGATCCCACAGGTGACCGTCTTTGATCTTGCGCAAAGCGGAGGGCTTTAGTGCCGCGACCGGGATACAGGCTGATCGGGAACCGGCGCGGTACGAAACGGGCTGAACCGCGCCCGTTTGAACCACAGCTTCACCGCCTGCCAGTGGATCAGAAACACCGCCCGGCGCGCGCCGAACGGACGCCGCCAGAGAGACTTTAGAATGATCCGGTTGCTGTACGGCTGGCGCGGACCGGTCAGCGTGGCAATCAAACCGCCTCGGGCACGCCCATAATCGATCCAGACACCAACACGTTCGTCCTGATAATCAAAGCGGAAGGTATAGGTGCCCTCGATCTTCTGAAACGGAGAGACATGCATCAGCTTGTCCGCAAGTATCCGATCGGTAGGTGCAATCGGTGAAAGATCGGGTTTGTGGCACAAGTAGCTATGGCGTGTGCCATAAGTGTTGGTCACCTCGGCCACCACAGCATAAAGCTGGTGATCTTTATCAAAACAGAACCAGAAACTGACCGGATTGAACACATGCCCTAACACACGGGGTTGTGTCAGCAAGGTCATCCTGTCCGGTTGTGGAATATCTTGCGCCTCAAAGCATTCACGCAGCCAGATCGCCCCGCGACCCTGACCAGGTTCACCCCCATGATCGCAATCTCGCCAGCTTGTCAGGTTCGCGCCATTGATCGAAAACAGGTATGGGGTCTTGGGGTGGGCCTCGGGGTCTAGCAAGATGTAATCGACGGAATAGCGAAACGCATTCTCGACCGCACCTTTGCGCCCGTGAAAGGTATGGCCCGCGATATAATCAATTCTGTTCATGAAACAGATTTTCCGTCCTGCCCGCAAATCATTCAATTGACATGCATTTCCGCATATCTGATATCTCACAATACGATATTCAGCCGGTTTTGGATGAAATTTATCCAACCGACTGATCCACCTTGGGTGTCCCCACGTATTGTGGTTATGTTTACCGAGACTGACACCGCGACATTGGACGAACCGGCGGCAGAAGCTGCTGAAAGACTTGTTTGGCGCGGACCTAAGCGTTTTAAGGGCAACTCGGTGAACGGACAGAATAATACTTGTGGCGCCAGAAAGGATTGGGTGGAACACGTCCGTCGAATCCGAGACGCTCAGGATCAGGCGTCCTTCGCCGAACTGTTTCAGCATTTCGCGCCTCGTATCAAGGCGTTCCTGATCAAGTCCGGTTCGGATGCCGCCCTGGCTGAAGAATGCGCGCAGGAGGTCATGGCGACCTTGTGGCACAAGGCGCATCTGTTTGACCCGACAAGGGCAACGGTTGCGACCTGGGTGTTCACGATCGCAAGGAACAAGCGCATTGACGTATTGCGCAAGCAACGCCGCCCCGAACCCGAAGACCTCGGGTGGGGGCCGGAGGCGGAGCCGGAACAGGAAGACGTTCTAGCGCTGCAACAGGAAACCGCGCAGCTGCGTGATGCCATGGCGGCATTACCTGAGGCGCAAAGACAGCTGATCGAGAAGGCCTACTTCGGAGATCTGAGCCATCGAGAAATCGCATCTCAGACCGGGTTGCCCTTGGGAACGATCAAATCACGGATACGGCTGGCGCTGGACCGCTTGCGCCACGCGATGAACTGAGATGACGAGCATGAAAAACGAGATTAAACATCACCTGACAGACGACCTGCTGATGGCCTATGCCGCAGGCAATCTGCCCGAAGCGTTTGACCTGATGGTCGCAACGCATCTGTCTCTGTGCGACCACTGCCGCGCCCGCGCTGAAAGCTTTGACGCAGTTGGCGGATGCGTTTTGCAGGAACAAGATGCGTCAGCAAGCATGAGTGACGGTTCACTAGCGGCAACAATGGCATTGATTGCTCAGGGCGCACCAAAGGTGAAACCCGCGCACCAGCCTTGTGCAGTTCTTCCGACACCGCTGCAGGACTATGTCGGCGGCGACGTGAACGCGATCAAATGGAAGCCCGTCGGCATGGGTGTCAAACAGGCAATTCTGCCCACGACCAGCGAAGCCACCGCCCGGTTGTTGTTTATCCCCGCCGGGGCAGCGGTGCCGGATCACAGCCATAAAGGCATAGAACTGACGATGGTCCTGCAGGGTGCATTCTCTGACGAGATCGACCGCTTCGACCGCGGCGATGTCGAAATCGCTGACCAGTCTATCCATCATACCCCAACGGCAGATATCTCTGAAGATTGCATTTGCCTGGCCGTCACTGATGCTCCACTGAAGTTCAGCAAGCTGATGCCACGCCTGTTCCAGCCATTCCTTCGAATCTGATCCGTCGTGGTAGGGTTGTTTATCGACGCTAACTAAATCGGGGTTTTCAATGTTCTTAAGGATGGCAGTCACAGCGCTTTTGCTGACTTTTGGAGCCAGCGTTTCCGCACAGATGTCCGCAGACGTTAAATTCCAACCGGGCAATTTCGGCACGATGGTGAATGGGACTGTCACCGGCGACGAATATTTCGACTATAAACTCGGAGCCAAGGCTGGGCAGGAGATGTTCGCCGACCTTAAGGTCAGTGACACCAATGGCAACGGCGTGATCTATTTCAACATCTTGCCGCCGGATAGCGACGGCGTCGCAATTTACAACGGCTCAATCGATGGAAATACCGCCCGGATCGAGCTTCCCGATGATGGCGACTACACCATACGTGTTTATCTGATGGGTAACGATCGCGACACAGGCAAGACGGTTGGTTACAATTTGGACCTGTCGATCCAATAACGCTTACCCTTCGGTTTTGCCGAGCGGCACGACGTTTGTTTGGTCATCCGGCGCAAGCTCTTCGAAATCGAAATTGTCCAACCGTTGCGCCCGGCGACCCGCCTTTTCCGCGCTGATCTTGATTTCCGAGATATCCTTTGCAGCCTGCCCGAAATGACGGTCGAGGTTCGACACCCGGTCGCCTAAACGTTCCACATCCTTATGCAGCAGCCCCAATTCCTTGCGGATCGCACCGGCCTGTTCGCGCATACGCGCATCTTTAAGGATCGCCCGCATGGTGTTCAGCGTCGCCATGCAAGTTGTGGGTGAAACGATCCAAACGCGTTTCGAGAAACTCTCTTGCACCAATTCAGGGAACTTGGCGTGCAGCTCGGCATAGACTGCCTCAGAGGGCAGAAACATCAGCGCACCATCTGCAGTTTCACCGTCCAGAATGTACTTCTCGGCAATATCGTTGATGTGCTTGCGCACGGTACTGCGGAACATCTGTACCGCTGCTTTCAGCTCCAAGTCGTTGGTCGATCCGATCAGCGCCTCATAGGCTTCCAGCGGGAACTTGCTGTCGATCACGATCGGTCCGGGAGGGTTCGGCAGGTTGATCAGGCAATCAGCGCGCCGTCCGTTCGATAACGTGGCCTGCAGCTGAAAACTATCTGATGGCAGCGCCTTTGAAACGATATCGTTCAGCTGGATTTCCCCGAAAGCCCCGCGCGTCTGCTTGTTCGACAGGATATCCTGCAATGACAGCACGTCGCCTGAAAGCTTGGTGATATTGTCCTGCGCCTTGTCGATGGCTGCCAGACGTTCCTGCAATTGCGTCAGCGAGGTCGCCGTCTGTTTCGACGAACCATGCAGCGATTCCTTCATCCGCTCCTGCATCTCAGCCAGAGCGCGCGCCGATTTCATCGCGTTATCGGCCAGTCGGTCATTCATCTGCTGTTGCACCGATGACAGGCGGGATTCAACGGTCTGGATCACCTGCACCTGCGCGTTGGCTTGCGTGTCCGAGACATGCTGTAGGCCACCCCGCAGTTGTTCCTGCCCCTGGCCCAGTTGCTGCACATGCTGCCCAAGGTGCGCCATCTGCCGGGCCAGCGGCTCCGCCATCCGAGCTGAACGCTGTGACGCTCGAAGTGACAGAAACAGAAGCAGCAGAATCAACACCACCACCCCGCCTGCAATCAGGATGATAGGGTCATTCAATGCATATTGGGTGCCAGCAATCTCGATCATATCGCCTCAGATGTTCTTGTTTTATTCTTCATAGCCCGAGCGGGCCAGCGGATCAACTGCGGCCGAACAGGCGTTCGATATCGCTCAGCTTCAGTTCCACATAAGTTGGCCGCCCGTGGTTGCACTGCCCGGAATGGGGCGTCGCCTCCATCTCACGCAGCAGGGCATTCATCTCTTCGGCCCGCATCCGACGGCCAGACCGAACCGAGCCATGGCAGGCCACGCGGCTCAGGATCGCCTCGATCCGCGCTTGCACCATCTGGCTTTCGCCCTGATCGGAGAGCTCATCAAGGATGTCGAGGATCATCGCGCGGGCATCGACCTCGCCAAGAATGGCCGGAGTTTCGCGCACGGCGATTGCCCCGCCACCAAAGGGTTCGATGGTCAATCCAAAGCGCGACAGGTCCTCTGCAACGGCCATCAGACGTGTGCAGTCACCGTCTGTCAGTTCGACGATTTCGGGGATCAACAACGCTTGTGCGGCAACGCCATTTTCGGCCATCTGGGACTTGAGCTTTTCGTAAACCAGCCGTTCATGTGCGGCGTGTTGATCCACGATCACCATGCCGTCTGCCGTTTGGGCGATGATGTAATTCTCGTGCACCTGCCCGCGCGCCGCCCCCAAGGGCAGGTCTTGCAGCTCATCCACCGGTGCAATTTCGGGCACAGGTTCCATGATGCGTCCGCTATAGTCCTGCGACAGTTCCGCAAAGCCTGGAGACTGCGCCCGATAGGCCGCCTCACGCGCCGCGGGTGACGGGCGATCCATTTGATACACCCGCGCCGGGGTTGCAGGTGCCGGCTCGGGCCGCATCGCACCCAAGGTTGCGTTGGCCACGGTCGAAGATGCCCGGTGCCCGGCCTCGGCCAACGCGTGACGCAGGCTGGACACGATCAAGCCACGCGCGAGGCCGGGATCGCGGAACCGAACCTCGGATTTTGCCGGATGTACATTCACATCCACCAGCGTTGGATCGCAATCTATGAACAGCGCCGCCGCCGGATGCCGGTCGCGGCTGAGGAAATCGAAATAGGCCGCTCGCAGCGCACCGGTCAGCATCTTGTCCCGCACGGGTCGCCCATTGACGAACAGATACTGCGCCACTGCAGCCCCGCGCGAATAGGTCGGCAGCGCGGCATAGCCATAAAGCCTGAGCCCTTCGCGTGTGGCATCGATCTGCAAAGCATTCTCAGCGAACTCACGGCCAAGAACGCGCGCCAATCGGGCATGCAGCGCATCAAACAGATCGCCATTCTCGCGGTCGGCGCGGAAGGTCACGCGCCCCTCTCCCCCGCCCGAGACATCGCGCAGGGTGAACGCGACCGAAGGCTCGGCCATCGCCAAACGTTTCACAATGTCTGAAATCGCCTGCGCCTCGGCCCGGTCCGTGCGCATGAACTTCAGCCGTGCCGGGGTGGCGTAAAACAGGTCTCGCAACTCAACCACAGTCCCAGCGCGCAAGGCTGCTGGCTTCACTGCATCCATTTTGCCACCGGACACCTGGATCGAGGCCGCATCAGCACCCGAGACACGGCTGGTGATGGTCAAACGCCCGACAGCCCCCAGCGAGGGCAGTGCTTCACCGCGAAATCCAAAGGTGTGGATATTCAACAGGTCGGAGCCGTCGATCTTCGATGTCGCATGGCGCGACAGCGCCAGTGGCAAATCCCCGGCTGCGATCCCACACCCATCATCTGTGACACGAATCAGGGTCTTGCCGCCATCCGCGACCTCAATGGCGATGCGTGTGGCCCCGGCATCGATGGCGTTTTCGACCAGTTCCTTGACGGCAGAAGCAGGCCGTTCCACGACTTCACCCGCCGCGATCCGGTTGATCGCTGCGTCATCCAGCTGGCGGATTACCGGGCGATCGTCGCTGATATTGGGGTTCGCACACACCATACCGCTAGACCTAGCATAGGCGCACGCGATTCGACCACCGGTTTGAATTGTGAAGAGCGGGTTTTAAACGAGGTATCCGGCCAGTTTGACCGCGCCGTTAAGGGGGTAGCGACTAAGGTCAAAACTGGCCGGATATACCAGAGTGAGTGGTGGTCTTGTGGTTTCCAATTGAAAGTTTGGTATCACCGAAAATGGAATAAATCTTGTTAAGAATTCGTGATTGTTTCCACTTGGCGAAGTTCAGCCGAAACTGCGTGATAGGCGTTGGCGTGAATACGCCAAGTCAAGCCTGACTGAGCGCTCCGCTGCGGGTTCGACATGGGCCAAAAGCAGCGGTCAGCGCCAGAATCAGGCCTGATATCGTGGCGATCATTCCAGCGGCGCTGACAGCATCCGCAGCCCCCAACCACAATGGGCCATAGCCCGCTAAAACATAACCGGACACGGCGGAAAGGGTTGCGAACAGGACACTCCAGACGATCTGGACTTCCAACCGGTTGGTCATCATCCGTGCCGCAGCTGGCGGGCAGATGAACATTGCAATCACGATGATCGACCCCACTGCATCAAATGCCGCGACAGCGGCGATCGCAGCTATGATCACCAGCGCCATCCCTAACGCGCCAGTGCGGATACCAATTGTACGCGCAAAGCCTTCATCGAAGGTCGATATCTTGAGCGGTCGCCAGAACAACCACGTGAACAGCAAGACCCCCGTCAGTGTCAGCGCAATGCGCGGCAATTCAGGTGGCAACCCTGCCAATGCCTGTAGATCCAGCAGCGACGACCAGTCCGTTGCATCCAGCCAGATCAAGCTTTCCAGATTGCCGTAAAGCGCATGTTCCACGTCCAAATGGACGGTCGACGTGTCAGTCTGCTCAAGCAGTAGGACACCACCGGCGAACATGGTCGTGAATACGACACCCATCGCTGCCCCCGGCTCGATCTGACCCAATCGCCGGATCGCTTCGATCATAACCACGGCGACCACAGCAGCCCCTGCTGCGCCAAGCATCATCGGCCAAGTTGAAATTGCGCCTGTCAGCAGAAACGCGACGACAATACCGGGCAACACCACATGGCTGATCGCGTCGCCAATCAGCGCTTGCTTGCGCAGCACCAGAAAGTTACCGGGCAGAGCGCATGCGATGGCCGCGAATGTCCCAATCAACAAAGGCGTCAGCGACAGGGGGACGAACTCTTCTCCGCTCATGGCGTGACCTCCTGCGGACCGCCGATACGACGATCAATCTCGGCGATCTGATCGCGAGTCAGCACAGTCTCGATATCGCGCAGCCCATCGTACAGCGCCGCAGTGGCCTCATGCGCCTGATCCGCGCGGACGATCTCCCACCGCTTTTCGTCTCGTAGGGCCTTGGCCGCACGCGCCCTCCCTTCCTCCGTTGCAACTCCATCGGCGCGCACAAGGCCGGTGCGGCGTAACAGGCGAATGGTTAGGGGTTCATAGATTTGCTGCCCCTGCGCCAGTGCCAGCAGTCCCTGCCGAATGTGCACTCGACGCTGGAACCGAAGGTGGCTGAGAATAGCTGCCAACACACCCCGAACCGGCGCGAGCAGGAGCGACAAGGCAAAGAACCCAAAACTGACCAGAACGATGATCGGTCCGGTCGGCAGGTTCGGAGCCGAGGCCGAAACACCTGCCCCCAGATACCCTGCAAGACCTCCGGCCAAACCGGCCAGAACGACCACGCGGTCGGATCGCTCCGTCCAGAACCGCGCTGTCACAGGCGGGATGATCAGCAGAGCAACAATCAGGATCAGACCAACGATCTTTAACCCGACCACGGTCACCGCCATCACGAGCCCCATCATCGCCAGATCAATCCGATGCACGGGCAACCCGCGCGCGGCGGCATATTCAGGATCGAAGGCGACCATCGTCATCGGGCGGCGGATGATCATCACCAGCACCAAAGTTGCCGCGCCCCCGATCGCGATGACCAGAGCATCCGCCCACAGCATCCCCGCAGTAGAACCCAGCAAGAATCCTTCCAATCCTGCCTGGCGTCCAACCCCCATGGTTTGAATAACCGTCAGCAGTACGACACCAAAACCGAAGAACACCGATAACACTGCGCCGATCGCTGCATCTTCTGCCAAACGTGTGCGACTGGTCAGCCAGTTCATACAGAGCAAACCAACCCATGCGGATATTGCCGAACCTGCAAGTAGTCCGATCAAGTTACGCCCATCACCACCGAGGGCCACCAGCACCATGAAGGCAAGGCAAACGCCCGGTAGGGTCGCGTGGCTGATGGCATCGCTAACCAGCGCGCGTTTACGCAGGAATAAGAACGTGCCCGTCACACCTGCCGAAACGCCCAGTAACGTCGCACCAATGGCAACCAGCGTGGCGTTATAGCCAAGCTGTAAGGTCAAAGCCTCCCAAAGCATGATTACCCCAGCGCGCGCGAAATCTGATCGATTTGAGCCGTTGCAAGACGTCCGCCATAAGCGGCCTGCAGCGTTTCAGCGGTAAAGGCCTGCTCCACCGGTCCCTCGGCCACTTTGCGGGTGTTGATCAGGAACACATGGTCGAAATAGTCGGTGACCGTGGCCAGGTCGTGATGCACTACAACAACGGTCTTGCCAGCCTCTTTCAACGATTTCAGCACGGCGATGATCGCCTTTTCAGTCGCAGCGTCCACGCCTGCAAAAGGTTCGTCCAACAAATACATGTCGGCATCCTGTGCCAAAGCGCGCGCAAGAAAGACCCTCTGTTGCTGACCACCAGAAAGCTGCCCGATCTGACGGTCGGCAAATTCCCGCATACCGACACGGTGCAGACAGTCCATGGCACGGGCGGTATGGCGGGCACGAACCCGACCCAGCAGGCCCAATTGACGCGACAAGCCCATCAGCACCACATCAATCACGCGCGTCGGGAAATCCCAGTCCACGCTGGCGCGCTGTGGTACATAGGCGATGCGTGCCCGCTGGTCATCGAGCGGCTGACCAAACACGGTCACCTGACCCGACAACGGAGACACGATCCCCAAAGCAGCCTTTAGCAAGGTTGATTTGCCAGCCCCATTTGGCCCGATAATCGCCGTCATGGCGCCGGGCTGCACCGTCATATCGACCGAGAAAACCGCTGGCTTCTGACCGTATGAGACTGTCAGACCACGAATGGCGAGGGGGCAAAGATCGATGTCCTGCCCGTCGACAGAAACGCCCTGAACTGTTGCGAGTTCAATCATGGTTTAGAACCCCGCCGACAGTTTGCCGTTCATGCCACGTTCGGGCACATCCGCCCCCAACGCGCCGGCAATCACGGTAATGTTGTGATCGAGCATACCGATATAGGTACCCTCATAAGTGCCCGGTTCGCCCATGGCGTCGGAATAAAGCTCTCCGCCGACGCCCACTTTGTGACCTTCGGCCGAAGCACCCTCGATCAAGGCACGCATGGATCGATCTGAAACGGAACTCTCCACAAACACGGCGTTCAGCTGACGCTCTACCAGAGTTTCGACCAACTCACCGATCCGGTTCAACCCTGCCTCGGATTGGGTTGAGATGCCCTGAATACCCAGCACCTCATAGCCATATTCATCACCGAAATAGCCAAATGCATCATGCGCAGTCACCAACACGCGGTTGTTTTCGGGAACGGCCGCCAAAACCTGCTTGCCATAGGCGGCCAGCAGATCGATCTCGGCCAGAAAAGCTTGTGCGTTGGCTGCGAACTCATCTGCCGCTTCGGGTCGGGCTTCGGTCAGAGCTTCCTGCACTTCGATCACGACATCGCGCCACAGAACCGGGCTCATCCAGACATGCGGGTCAAATTTGTCAGCGTAATCGTCATGGGCGCGCAGTTTCGATGTGTCGATGCCATCCGCCACGGCAACCACTGTCCGCTTGCGGCCCAGATCGTCAAAGAAACCTTCCATCTGAGCCTCTAGATAGAGGCCGTGCCACAGCACCAGATCAGCGCGGGTCATCGCAACAATATCGGTGCGGGTCTGGCGATAGGCGTGCGGGTCGACACCGGGTCCCATCAAGCCCTTAACGTCGACCTGTTCACCGCCGACCTGGCGCGCAGCGTCTGCAATCATGCCGGTGGTGGCGACGACTTTCAGCGGCGCTTGAGCGATTGCGGCGACGGGCCACACAAACACGAGAGCCAATGCCGTAAGTAGCGATCGACGAATCATTTCAGACTCCGAACGGTTATCCTGTTAAGTCAAAATATGAGAACCATTCGCAACTAAGTCAATGCAAATGCGAATTACTCGCAAGAAAGCGACTATATTTGTCCATTTGGTCAAAAATTTGCCCCTTACGACGCTGGCACACCTTCCCTTTCGCTGCGACCCATGCGATTTTGACGCGAACCTCCAAAAGGACGGAATAATGGAAACGCAGAGCTCAGAAAGCACCGTGCGCACCCCGCATCTGCCGCAAGTGACCGAGCCCCGGAACCCAGGAATGGATCTGGATCTGGATTGGGTGCGGGCCGTGCAGGCCAACACTTCGGCCATCGAGCGCCGCGCAGCGACGCTGCCCGGTCGGCGGTCGGTGAAAAAAGAATACCAGGCCGCATGGCTGCTCAAGGCGATCACAATGATCGACCTGACCACTCTGTCGGGCGATGATACGGTTGGGCGGGTTCGTCGCCTGTGCGCAAAGGCTCGTCAGCCTGTCGCGGCTTCGGTTTTGCAGGCGCTGGACATGCCGCCGATCACAACCGGAGCGGTGTGTGTCTACCATGACATGATCGAAACGGCTGTGGACGCATTGGAAGGCACTGGTATTCCGGTTGCGGCGGTATCCACTGGCTTCCCGGCCGGGCTCTCTCCGTTTCATCTGCGTGTGGCAGAGATCGAAGAAAGCGTGAAGGCCGGAGCCGAGGAGATCGACATCGTCATCTCGCGCCGTCATGTGCTGTCTGGCGACTGGCAGGCCCTGTATGATGAGATGAAGGCCTTCCGCATCGCCTGCGGCGATGCACATGTCAAAGCCATTTTGGCGACCGGAGAGCTGGGCAGCCTGCGCAACGTCACCCGTGCCTCGCTGGTGTGCATGATGGCAGGGGCAGACTTCATCAAGACCTCGACCGGCAAAGAAAGCGTCAACGCCACCTTGCCTGTGTCGTTGGTAATGATCCGAGCCATTCGCGACTATTATGACCGCACCGGCTATCGCGTAGGCTACAAGCCTGCGGGTGGGATTTCGAAAGCCAAGGATGCGCTGGTCTATCTGTCGCTGATCAAGGACGAGCTGGGCGACCGCTGGCTGGAGCCGGATCTGTTTCGCTTTGGCGCCTCATCACTGCTGGGCGATATCGAGCGGCAGATGGAACACTATGTCACCGGCGCTTACTCTGCCGGTTACCGTCACTCCATGGGCTGAGGACAAAAACAATGACAGTCAAAGAGATTTTCGAGACCATGGACTACGGCCCTGCCCCCGAAAGCGCAGCCGAGGCACTGGCCTGGCTGGTCGATCAGGGCGACAAGTTCGGCCACTACATCGATGGCGCGTTTACCAAACCCGGCAAAGGATTCGACAGCCGCAACCCAGCAACCGGAGAGGTTCTGGCCAAGCTGACACAAGCCAAACAGGCTGACGTGGACGCCGCCGTTTCTGCGGCGCGCAAGGCGCAGCCGAAATGGGAGAAGCTGGGCGGAGCCGGTCGTGCGCGCTACCTCTACGCGATTGCGCGCCTGCTGCAGAAGCACTCGCGTTTGTTTGCTGTGCTCGAAAGCCTCGACAACGGTAAGCCGATCCGAGAATCCCGCGACATCGACATCCCCCTGGCACAGCGGCATTTCTACTATCACGCCGGCATGGCGCAGTTGATGGAAAGCGAATTGCCCGATGCCGAAGCACTGGGTGTTTGCGGCCAGATCATCCCGTGGAACTTCCCGCTGCTGATGATGGCGTGGAAGATCGCGCCTGCAATCGCAATGGGCAACACGGTGGTTCTGAAGCCGGCCGAGTACACCTCGCTGACCGCGCTGCTGTTTGCCGACATCTGCTCTCAGGCCGGGTTGCCGAAAGGCGTGGTCAACATCGTCACAGGTGATGGTGCCGTTGGTGAGATGATCGTGTCTTCGGACGTCGACAAAATCGCCTTTACCGGCTCGACCGTCGTGGGCCGCCGCATCCGTGAAGCGACCGCTGGCTCTGGCAAAGAACTGACGTTGGAACTGGGCGGCAAGTCCGCCTACATCGTCTTTGACGACGCCGATATTGATTCAGCGATCGAAGGCTTGGTCGACGCGATCTGGTTCAACCAGGGCCAGGTCTGCTGTGCGGGCTCGCGCCTTCTGGTACAAGAAGGCATCGCAGATCGCTTCCATGACAAGCTGCGTGCCCGTATGGACAAGCTGCGCATCGGCGATCCGCTGGACAAGTGCATCGACGTGGGTGCGGTTGTGGACCCCGTGCAGTTACAGACCATCAAGGGCATGGTCGAAAGCAACACGGTTGGGCATGTTCATCAGGCGGCCTGTGAGCTGCCCTCGAATGGCTGCTACTATCCACCAACTTTGATTTCAGGACTCGAAACCTCCGATCCGCTGATGCAGGAAGAAATCTTTGGCCCGGTTCTGGTTTCTTCGACCTTCCGCACCCCGGAAGAAGCGGTCGAGTTGGCCAACAACACCCGCTACGGGCTGGCCGCGACTGTGTGGACCGAGAACGTGAACCTCGCGCTGGATATCGCGCCCAAGCTGGTTGCGGGCGTGGTCTGGGTGAACGCAACTAACCTGTTCGACGCTGCTGCCGGGTTCGGCGGTGTACGCGAAAGCGGCTTTGGCCGTGAAGGCGGTTGGGAAGGGCTGACGGCCTATACCAAGCCCAAAGCCAAGGCCAAACCGCTGGCGAAGATTGAGGCGGCAATGGGCGAAGGCGCTCCAGTCGATCCTATTGACCGCACCGCCAAGATGTATGTCGGCGGTAAGCAGGCGCGGCCCGATGGCGGCTATTCGAAACCCGTCTGGGGCAAATCCGGCCTACTTGGCCATGTGGGTCTGGCCAACCGTAAGGACGTGCGCAACGCGGTTGAGGCTGCAGCGGGTGCAAAAGGCTGGTCCAAGACCACCGGCCATCTGCGGGCTCAGATTCTGTATTACATCGGTGAAAACCTCTCGGCACGTGCGGGTGAGTTCGCTGCTCGTATTGATGCGATGACCGGTAAGAAAGACGGCGCGAAAGAGGTTGAGGCCTCGATCCAGCGACTGTTCACCGCCGCCGCCTGGGCGGACAAGTATGATGGTCAAGTACATGGTGTTCCGATCCGGGGCGTCGCCATTGCCATGAAAGAGCCGGTTGGCGTGATCGGCGCCCTGTGTGCTGACGAAACACCCCTCTTGGGTCTAGTTTCGGCCATGGCGCCAGCGATTGCGATGGGCAACCGGGTGGTTCTGGCGGCAAGTGAGCCCTACCCGCTGGCAGCAACGGATTTTTACCAGATCCTAGAAACCTCGGACGTGCCCGCCGGTGTGGTCAACATCCTGACCGGCAGCCACGCAGAGCTGGCAAAGCCGCTGGCCTCGCATCTGAACGTGGATGCGGTCTGGTCGTTCTCGTCCACCGATCTGTCTAAAGATATCGAGGTCGTCTCGGCCGGAAATCTGAAGCGGACTTGGGTCAATAACGCGACGGCATTTGACTGGAGCGTGGACCATTCGCGCCGCTTCCTGCAGGCTGCGACCGAAGTGAAAAACATCTGGGTGCCCTACGGAGAGTAAGGCCCCCGTACCACCGGAGGCCTAAATGGATTTTTCAGGTAAGACCGTCATCGTCATTGGTGGCACCAGCGGTATCAATCGCGGCATTGCCGAGGCCTTTGCGGCCTCGGGTGCTAATCTGGCTGTCGCCAGCCGGTCGCAGGAAAAGGTCGATGATACCGTGGCTGCGTTGAAAGCAGCAGGCGCATCCGACGCGATCGGCGCGGCGTTCGACGTTCGCAATCCAGAGGCCGTAGCCGAAGGCCTTAAGCAATTCCACGACGCTTTTGGAGATTTCGATGTCCTGATTTCTGGTGCTGCCGGCAACTTCCCAGCGCTGGCATCTGAAATGTCGGTCAATGCATTCAAGGCGGTCATAGATATCGATCTGATGGGCACGATCCACGTCATGAAAGGGGCCTACCCCTATCTCAAACGTCCCGGTGCCAGCATTATCAACATTTCGGCCCCGCAATCCTATCTGCCTTACGAAGGGCAGGCCCATGTTTGCGCCGCCAAGGCGGGCGTTGATCAGATCACCCGAACCCTTTCAATGGAATGGGGCGTCGAAGGGATTCGCGTGAATTCGGTCGTTCCGGGTTTTATCGAAGGAACCGAAGGCGCAAAACGGCTGGCCCCTACCGAAAATGCCCATGAAGAGCTGCGTCGGGACGTCCCGCTGGGTCGCTGGGGTCAACCCCAGGATGTGGCAAATGCCTGCCTATTCCTTAGCTCTGATATGGCGAGCTATATCAGCGGAACAGTCATGGCCGTTGACGGGGCTTTGTATCAGCGCGGCTCGGGCAAGTTTGGCCAGATGATGGGTCAGATGCTGCGCGCAGCGAAAAAGGACCAAGCTTAGGTTAGAACACAGGGATCCGATTGGTGACAAACTTTTCAGTCGCTGGGCTTTATTTCCAACCTACCAAATTCAAGAGCTTCTGAAATAGATACCCGCTGCTACCAAAAGCGATGTCAGCGTACCAGCCACCACGTAAAGTGCGAAAGCGCTGAGCAGAGATTGACCGACAACCAAAGCGGCAGCAAAGGTTAACAACCCTGCAAGTATTCCCAATCCCATTATCGCAACTATCATGGTGCCGCTATCCGTCCCAAGCCTCGTCTCAGGAGATGTTGATCTTCTGAATCCCATCTCCGTTCCCGACTAACATAGAATTCTCGACATTTCTGGCCAAAGTATGGCCAAGACGAGTTAACGATTACTTAAGGCGGAGAATTGCCGATCTTCTGTCTGGCGCTGCGCCCTGGAAGAGTTCACAAACTCGTTGTTTTCGCCAGTGGTTCGCATCACCCACTGCCGTCAATTCCAAGAAAAATTATTCAATAACAACGAATAATTCTGTTCGGCAGCGGGTAAATGGACGACGTCAGCCGTCCACCCCTTCCGGTTTGCCGACGATGGTGAAATGCAGACCCTCGGGGTCCAGCAGTTCAGACGCCACCCGGTTCACATCCTCCAAGGTCACTGCATTCACCTTGTCGTTGCGAGTCGCAATGTAGTCGATAGGCAAATCTTCCATCTGCATCCCGACCATGATTCCGGCAATCTGGCCATTGCCGTCAAAACGCAGCGGATAGGCCCCGGTCAAATAGGTCTTGGCGTCATCCAATTCTTTCTGCGTCACACCTTCCGCAGCCGCGCGCGCCCATTCCTGTCGGATCACTTCGACCGCTTCGGCGATGCGGTCATTGGCAGATGAGACCGAGCCCAGATACACTGACGCCAGATCCTTGGGCACCAGATAGGTCGCCACGCCATAGGTCAGGCCACGTTTCTCACGTACTTCCTGCATAAGGCGACTTTCGAATCCGCCGCCGCCCAGAATGTGATTCAGGATATAGGCCGCAAAGAAATCGGGATCGTCGCGATCAATGCCACTTTGCCCGAACAGGGCGACGGATTGCGGAGTGTTGAAGTCCACTACGCTGACACCGCCGTCAATGGTGACCTTCGCCTTGTCTGGAATGGGTTTCCCGGTTGCTGGCAGATCCAACAGCAATTCGTCCAACAGTACGCCCAACTCTTCTGCCGTGATGTCGCCAACAGCCCCGACATACAGTCTGTCCTTGGCAAAGACATTGTCGTAGGCAGCGACGATGTCGTCGCGGGTCAGGCTTGAAACGCTTTCAATCGTACCTTTACCGTCCGACGCATAAGGATGATCCCCATATGCCATTTCAGCAAAGCTACGTCCGGCAATATCGCTTGGATCAGTCTGGTCGGACTTCAGACCCGAAATCACCTGAGCGCGCACCCGATCGATGGCATCCTCATCGAAACGCGGTTCATGAATTGTGGTCTGCAGCAAATCAATCACTTCATCCCGGTTCTCAGTCAGGAACCGCGCCGAAATGGAGACCGTATCATCTGTTGCCCTGTAGCTGAAGGACGCAGCCAGAGATTCAAGTTCGCGCGCATAGGTGCGGGCATCCATGTCGCCGGCGCCTTCCTCAATCAGGCCGCTCATCAGATAGACCGCGCCGCGTTTATCGGGATCATCCAGCGACGTTCCTCCACGAAACCGCAGTTCCAGCGCAGTGAAGGGGATCGAATGATCTTGGACCAGCCAAGCGGTAATACCACCGGGCGAGGTTACCTCTTTGATCTTAATCTCGGCCCAGGCGGGAAGGGCAATGATCAGCGCAATCAGCGTTGCGGCAAACCGTTTCATTGTGTCACCTCATCGTCACGCATCAGCCAGCCAGTGACCGAGGTTTCAGGTTGCAGCACTTCACGGGCAGCCGCGATGATCTCGTCACCCGTCACAGCCTGCAGGATGTCGGGCCAGGCCTGCACATCCTCGACCGTCAACCCGCTGGTCAACGCACGACCATAGCGGTTTCCAATACCGTCCACGTTATCGCGCGCATAGGTCTGCGCGGCGCGGAGCTGCATCTTAATGCGCTCCAGGTCTTCATCCTTGACACCTTCCGCGATGAAATCCGCAACGGCCTGATCCATGGCATCCTCCGCATCCTGAAGCGAAACGCCCTCAGCCGGCACAACGATCAGATCAAAGGTCGTGTCATCCAATGAGACCCCCTTGTAGAACGCACCGGTATAGACCACCTTCTGCTGCTCAAATTGCAGCTTTTCATTCAGATATGAAGTTGTGCTTCCTCCCAGCAATTCCGCCAAAAGGAACAGGGCAGCGGCCTTCTCCTGCTCACCGGCGTCCCGTTCAGGGGCCAGATAGCTGCGCTGCACGTAGGGTTGTGCGACACGCGCATCCTTGAAGGTCAGGCGACGTTCGGCAGTCTGGGGTGGTTCTTGCGAGCGTACCCGCTCGGGCAAATCAGGGTTGGCTGGGATAACACCGTAGTACTGATCGGCCAACGCCCTGACTTCGTCCGGGTCAACATCTCCGGTGACGACCAATATGGCGTTATTGGGTGCATAATGGGTCTGGTAGAAGGACAGGGCGTCGTCCATATCCAACGCCTCCATCTCGTGGCGCCAGCCGATAATCGGCGCTCCGTAACGGTGGTTCAAATATTGCGCTGCATTCATCTGTTCTCCGAACAGAGCGCGTGGATTGTTTTCGGTCCGCTGATTACGCTCTTCCAGAACCACATCGCGTTCGGTGGTGATATCATTCTCAGTCAGGCGGATGTTGCGCATGCGATCTGCCTCCATCCGCATCATCAGTTCCAACCGGTCAGCGGCGACACGCTGAAAATAGGCGGTGTAGTCGTAAGAAGTGAAAGCGTTGTCATTGCCGCCATTGGCCGCGACAGTGGCTGACAACTCGCCCGCTTCCATTGTGTCGGTGGCTTTGAACAACAGATGTTCCAGGAAATGTGCAACGCCAGAGGATCCGATCGGTTCATCGGCGGATCCGGCCCGGTACCAGACCATATGCTGCACAACAGGAGCGCGATGATCCTCGACCACTACGACGTCCATGCCGTTTTCCAGCGTAAATGTGGTGACAGCCTCTTGCCCCTCTTTCGCGAACAAGGGGGTGGCGGCGATCAGGGCAGCCGACAATGCCAGGGCCCGAAACATGGGGCATCCTCCGTTTCATTTCTGATATTCAAACTACGGTGGTGCCGCCGGGGTTCAAGGCCAATGACGGAAAGTTAAGAAGAATTCATTCCAGCGGCGGGGCCGACGGCGTTTCGATCCCACGACGACGCGCCGCTTCATTGGTCGCGTTCGCATCGATTGACTGACGTTCATAGACCTGCGAGTACCGATCAACCGGGAACAGGCGCAGGCGGGTCCAGCGACCGCGATTTTTACGGAAAGCCGCATCCTCTTCGGCCGTTACCTGACGCGTATTGGCAGGAACGCCATATCTGCTTGAGGCCGTCACAAGCGCGGCATCGCTGGCCGGTATTGAGGTATTCGGGTTCAGCGCTGCCTCACTACCACCCAGCGCCACAACGGCATCCGCTTTGGGGTTAGGATCGGTCAGGTTTGCACCGCCGGGGGTCGGCGCTGGAAGAAAGGCGTAGTCCTTGGGCTGGGTCAGTGGCTTGACAGGCAATACCGAAAACTCATCCGGCCCGGCTCCGGGCGGATCAAGATTGCGCAAACCAATATCGGAACAGCCCGCAACGACAACGGCGAGTGTCAGAACAAGAATGGCGCGTGGCATACGCATCAGTGTCTCCAGCCAGTTTCAGGCGCTTTTATCGCATATCGTCCGGCAGGTCACGAGGGCTTTTTGCCATCGAACAGGACCAATCCCAAAGCTCCCGCAAATATGAACACATCCGCCAGATTGAACACAAAAGGGTTGCTGATCCCGCAGCAGGACATGTTCAAAAAGTCGAGAACATAGCCGTAAAGCACCCGGTCCACAACATTTCCCAGCGCACCGCCGATCAGGAGACCGCCGCAGAATTGTTGAAGCTTCGTAGGAGCGATGCGGCCCAGCCAGATCAGGACGCCCAGGCAGATCGCCACGGAAACCCCGATCAGCACCCAGCGGGCGGCGTCACCGTCGCCCTGAAACAGGCCAAAATTGATGCCGCGATTCTCGCCGTATCTGAAAACCAGAAGCGGTGGCAGCACGTCGATATCGCCCTGCGCCACGCGCATTACGTGGACGACCAGATACTTACTGATCTGGTCGATCAAAAACGCCGCCAATCCGGCCCATAGGATGAACGAACCGCGCATCAGTGACGGAAATGCCGCATGCCGGTGAAGACCATGGCCAGACCGGCTTCATCCGCCGCCGCGATCACTTCATCATCACGCATCGAACCGCCGGGCTGAATAACGCATGTTGCGCCTGCCTCGGCGGCCTCCATAAGCCCATCGGGGAATGGGAAGAATGCATCAGAAGCTACGGCCGAACCGATGGTCAGCGGCTGGGGCAAGCCCAGCGCATCAGCCATACGCTCGGCTTTCTTTGCCGCGATCAGTGCCGAGTCAACGCGGCTCATCTGCCCCGCGCCGACACCCACGGTCGCGCCGTCTTTGACATAGACGATGGCGTTGGATTTGACATGTTTCGCCACTTTCCACGCGAACAGCAGGTCGCGCATCTGCTCCTCAGATGGCGCTTTTTTGGTGACCACCTTCAAATCATCCATACCAACAAAGCCGTTATCCTTGTCCTGCACCAGCAGGCCACCGGCCACCTGTCGCACAGTTTTACCACCGGCGGTCACATCCGGCAGAGCTTCGGTCGTCAGCAGGCGCAGGTTCTTCTTGGCGGCGAAGATCGCCTTGGCCTCGTCTGACGCCCCCGGAGCGATCACAACCTCGGTGAAAATCCCCGTGATCTCCTGCGCGGTTTCCGCGTCCAGCGGTTGATTCAACGCCACGATACCGCCGAATGCCGACGTCCTGTCGCAGTCGAACGCGGCTTTATAGGCCTCAAGCAACGTCGCACCTTTCGCTACACCACACGGATTGGCATGCTTGATAATCGCACAAGCTGCCCCTTCGGCCGGGTCGAACTCGGCCACCAGCTCAAAGGCGGCATCGGTATCGTTGATGTTGTTATAGCTCAGTTCCTTGCCCTGATGCTGTACCGCCGTCGCCACGCCCGGACGACCCGAGCCATCTACATAGAACGCTGCCGACTGGTGGCTATTCTCGCCATAGCGCAGGGTCTGTTTCAGCTCACCGGCAAAGGCGCGGCGTTTGGGGGCCTCAAGCTCCAGCGCATCGGCCATCCAGTTGGACACGGCTGTGTCATAGGCGGCAGTGCGGGCATAGGCCTTTTGCGCCAGCCACTGACGGAAGCCCAGAGAAGTCTTACCGTAATTCTCTTCCAGCTGATCCAGCAGCGACGAGTAATCTTCGACATCCACAACCACGTTTACAAAGGCATGGTTCTTGGATGCCGCCCGGATCATGGCTGGGCCGCCGATATCGATGTTCTCGATACACTCATCATAGGCAGCGCCCTTGGCCACGGTCGCTTCAAATGGGTAGAGATTTACCACAAGCAGGTCGATTGCGCCGATACCATGTTCGTTCATCGCGGCGACATGGGTGTCATTATCGCGCAGAGCCAGCAGCCCGCCATGGACCATCGGGTGCAGCGTTTTGACCCGGCCATCCATCATCTCGGGGAAGCCGGTGATCTCGCTGACATCTTTCACCTCCAACCCCGCATCGCGTAGCGCCTTCGCGGTACCGCCGGTCGAAAGCAGTTCAACCCCGCGTTCGGCCAACGCCGTTCCCAGCTCGATCAGCCCGGTTTTGTCGGAAACGGAAAGCAACGCGCGGCGCACGGGGTGAAGGTCGGTCATGGGTCCAAAGGTCCTTTTGGCGTCAGTCGAAAACGGGCTCGTCCCGGTGCGTATCCCGCACGGCATAGGCTGTGTCCTGAGCCTTGCTGAGCGTCCACCGGATGCGCGTCGCATACTCCATTGCGCGCCCAGATAGAACGATCTGTTTTGTCGCGCGTGGCTTCAAACGGCCTTTTTCAAGGTAAACGCTTGGTTCAACTGACAACTTTCCAACGCCATCATGGCGGAAAACCCATATCTCACCGCTTTTGAGCGCCATCGACACCGCAGCGCCACCCAGATCAAGTGCCGCATCAACGTCAGGATGCAGGTGAAACCGGATGTCAAAGGCGATCCCCTGCAGACCTGCCCCGTCCATCGCGCGATCGAACTGCCGTTTGGCTTTGTCGGTTGCGGTCAGCAGAATATCCTCACCCACCAGCTCACGCCCGTCAAAGCGCAGTTCAAGCGTGCGGGCATGGGTCAGGCCAAACACTTTGGCGTAGCCGTCATGACCCACCATAAAGCGGGTGCCTTCGAATGCATCCTCGAAATCCACGGGCACATCCTGCGGGCCATCCACCAATGCTTCCTGCGACGACCCATTTGCGCCTTCTGCGAGCCGGGCGCTGGAATACCCTTCGACGCATAGGGTCGAATGCGACGGGGTCGCGCGCCCTGCCCTGCGCCATTCCTGCCCAAAACTGCCGCCTGATCCACAGTTCACGATCAGAGGACGGCGCCCCGAGGTCAGCTCAAACGCAAGCGAGGACGCATGTGCGTTGAATGACGCTGCACCTTTGGGGGGCGCGCTGGCATCCACCAGAACCGTGGTTCTCGAGGCGGCCAATCGTGCATAACCCATTGACAGGTCCGAATGCTGCTGCGGCTTGACACCGCTTTGTGCCAGTGCCTGATCCAGCCGCCCTTCAAGCCCACGCCCGCCCCCGTGAAATCTGGCCAGAGATCCATCTGCATGACGCAGATTTCGCAGAGTAGGTGCAATGCGCTTGATCGCCCCGGTCTGAGAGGTAGGCGTGCCCCGGCCAACTTCACCAAGTGCAGCAGAAGTCCAGGCCAGCAGAGTGAAGACCTCCAGCAATTCCTCAGGGTTGCGGGTGAGAATGCCGCCCTCGGCATCGATCTGGCGGTCGCATTCCCGGGCCAGTGCGCGCAATGCGGGATCAGCCAGTTGCTCCAACCCCTCCAGGGCCAAACCAGCCTGAACCAGCCCTGCGAGCGCTTCGAATCTCGGCAATCCTGGTGTTGCTGCTGTCCAGCGTTTGGAAAGAAACCATGTTTGTTGTGCCAAGGAGCGGAAGAAAGCTCTGCTTTGCGCCTCATCAGCGCCGCGTAGCAGAAATTGCGCGTGGTTGATCCAGCGCATCACCCGACGCCCGGTCAGATCCGGCGCCCAGCCGGGTCCCTTCCCGCGCCCATGTGCGGTGATCCAGCCCCAGACCCATCGCTGCGCCTTTTCACGGGCGCGCATATCGCCGACGGCTGCCAGATCATCCAGCCAGATGAAACCGTGGCGTTCATCATCAAAATCCGGACTGGGCGCAGCAACATCCCATAGATCGGTGTCATCCGCCTCGACTAGATATCCAGCGAAAAGGAGATTCCCGGCCACCAGTTGTCGCCCGCGTGCAAACGAACCCACGGTGCGCGGCTCAGGCTGGCTGACGAATCCCGAAACCGCCTTCCGCCTTTGGCTCAGGCGCGCGTAAAGGCGGTTCTGAAACCGCATCCAGCGATTGGCCATTGTGTCCGATTCTGACATGACGCTTGCGACTCTGCCCCTTGCGCTCTGCGGGCGCTTGAACACACGATAGACCGGTCCGCGCGTCAAGTCATCGAAAAGCGTCGCCTCAAGCGGATTTGTTCAGACAGGCGAAATAGAACCCGTCCATGCCACCCTTGTCCGCCCAGAAATCCGGACGCAAACGCAAGCCACCTTCTTCTGTAATCCAGTCCGGTTCAACGCCCGCAATCTCAAGCGCCGCACGGTCAATCTGCATATCCGGGTATTGATCCAGCGCCTCTTCGATCTGCACCTCTCCTTCGTCCGGCAACAAGGAACAGGTGCAATATACCAATCGGCCTCCGGGTTTGAGCAGGGTCCAGGCATGGGCCAGCATCCGGGCCTGTAGTTCGATCAATCCCCCGAATTCCGAGCCATCCTTGGCGAAGGGTAAATCAGGATGGCGGCGAATCGTGCCCGTGGCCGAACATGGCGCGTCGAGCAGGATGGCATCATACTGGCCCTGATGGTCCAGCGCATCACCAGCGATCACCTTGGCCTTCAAACCTGTCCGTTTCAGGTTCTCGCGCACCCGCTCCAACCGTGTTTCGGAGATATCCAGCGCCGTGACCTCTGCCGCTACCACAGCCAATTGCAACGTCTTGCCACCGGGCGCGGCGCAAAGGTCCAATACCTTTTCCCCGGCTTTCGGGGCCAGCACGCGCACAGGCAGCGCCGCTGCCGCATCCTGAACCCACCAGTTTCCACGCTTGTAGCCCGGCAAAGCCGACACCTGCCCCGCATCCTGCAAACGGACTGAGCCGGTGGGCAGGGCTTCTCCGCCCGGCGCCTCGGCGCCCGGTTTCAGCGTCACGTCCAGCGGTGCACCATTGAAATGGGCCTGTTCCATACCCTTTACTGCGTCATCGCCCCACGCCATGATCAGAGGATCGCGCAGCCAGTCGGGCAGACGGGGCACGCGCATCTTGGGCCAAGCATCCGGTCCATCGGCGGCAATCTTGCGCAAGACTGCATTCACCAACCCCTTGAGCCGCCCATGCTTGCGCGAGCGTCCCACGATCTCGACCATCGAATTGACCACGCCATGCGCGGCCTCGCCCTGACACAGCTCGACCGTTCCAAGCCGCAGTGCGTTATGCACCGTTAGCGCTGGTGTCTGCCGCAGGTGATCGGCCAACAGCCGGTCGGCACGCTCAAGCCCTCGCAGGGTTTCAATCGTCAACCGCTGTGCGCGCGCACGATCCTCGGGTACCAGACGATCCAATGCGCCGGCCGCCAGACACTCAGGTAACAGCCGCCCCTCGCCCAATATCTGATCCAGCAGATAGATTGCACTGCGCCGCGCGGCGGTTGCAGAGTTTGACATGATGCTGAGTGCCTCTCGTGACCTTTGCCCGCATTGCCTTGGGCGGACGAGGGCGTATATCAAGGCCCAGAACGGAAAGGAACCCGATGTCATGAGTGACGAGCGCAAAGACTTGCCCCCCGCCGCCCAGCGCGCATTGGCCGAGGCTGAGGAACGTCGCAAAAAGGCCGAAGCGGAAGCCAAGGCGCAGCCCAAGGAACTGGGTGGGCGCGACGGTCCCGATCCGGCCCGCTATGGTGATTGGGAAAAAAAGGGCATCGCCATCGACTTCTGATCAGGCCCCGCCCCGCAGCGCTTGCAGAAAGTCGTCTATCAACGCCCTTTGCCGTTTCGACCTTGCCCGATCCTCGGGCCATGTCAGCCAATAGCCATCCTTTGTCCTAAGCTCGGGCATATCCAATCTGTGTAATTGACCAGTCTTTAAGCTGCCCGAAGCCAACGGTAGTGAACCCAACGCGATCCCCATGCCCTGACGCGCCGCCGTGATCGCGTGACCTACCGAATCAAAACTGATCCGGCCAGCCGGTAATTCATCAACCCCCGCTACTTGCGCCCAGTCCTTCCAACCGGGGCGTTCTCCGCGCAAATCAATCAGCGGCGCACCCCAGTTGATGCCGGATGCGGCCATCGGTGCCAGCACTTCGGGCGCAATAAGCTTTGCCTTTCGTCCAGGCCAGACACCTCTGCCATAGCGGATCTGCAGCCAAGTACGTTCTTCCTCCAGCGAGGCGCGGCGGGCCATCGAATCTGTCATTACACGCACATTTGGCTGCGCCTCAAGGAACGTGGGCAAGGCTGGTAGAACCAGCGCGTGGATATGCGACGAAAGTCCCGCGACCCGAAGCTCGCGCGGAGTTTTGCCGAACAGATCCTCGGTATTGCGTTCCAGTGCTTGCAGGCTGTCCTGCACCAATGGCAGATAGCTTTCGCCTTCGATGGTCAGCGAAACACCGCGGGCTTCGCGCACAAACAATGACCGGCCCAGCCACGCCTCAAGATTGCCTATCCGTTGACTGACCGCCGCCTGCGTCAAACCAAATTCGCGCGCAGCAGCAGAAAAACCACCCAGCCGCCCGGCGGCTTCGAACACACGCAGCCAGTCCAATGGAGGTAGTCCAATCTTCTTCTTAGCCATAAGTATTTCCAGCCCTCAGTGGCAATAAGGTTTAATTGTAGTAATGCCACGGAGCGCGTATCTCCTCAAGCAAAGCCCGCGCCGAACAGGAGAGACCCCATGCTGCGCTCAGCCACTTTCGACCCATCTGTGGTCACTATCGCGTTTTCCGATGGTACCCAGGCCAGATTTCACGCCATTTGGCTGCGCGACAATGCGCTGGACCCCGAGACCCGCGCCCCCGGCAACGGGCAGCGCCTGATTACCATCGGCGATATCCCCACCGATATCTCGGTCAGCGCTGCCGAGATCCAAAATGGCGATCTGAGTGTTACCTTTCAGCCCGAAAACAAATCCGTGATGTTCCCTGCCGATTGGCTGGCCGATCACGTTTATGACCGCGAACAGGCGCAAGAAGTTGGCCGCACCGCATCCGGCGTCACCACATGGGAGCGTGGTATCAGCGCCCCCAGCGGTGACTGGGAAAGGGTGCACACCGACCCTGAGGCCAAGCGCAGCTGGCTGGCTGCCGTCGCGGAGTACGGCTTTGCCAAGCTGACAGGTGGCCCGACCGAGCCGGAATCGCTGCTGAAAGTGGCCGATCTATTCGGCTACGTGCGCCAGACAAATTATGGCCCCTATTTCGAGGTTCGGACCGAGGTGAACCCGACCAACCTCGCCTATACCGGGTTGGGGTTGCAGGCCCATACTGACAACCCTTATCGCGACCCGGTGCCGACGCTGCAAATCCTCTATTGCCTTGAGAATTCGGCCGAGGGCGGCGATTCCATTGTTGTCGATGGTTTCCGCGCGGCAGAACGTCTGCGCGACCAGAACCTTGAAGGCTTTGCCTTGCTGGCGGGCTATCCGGCGCGGTTCGAATATAAAGGCTCGGACGGGGTATGCTTGCGGTCACGTCGCCCGATGATCGAGCTTTCCCCCGATGGCGAGTTGATCGGTATTCGCTTCAACAACCGCTCGTCCGCGCCGTTCGTGGATGTGCCCTTTGACAAGATGGAAGCCTACTATGCTGCCTATCGCCAGCTGGGCGAGATCATTGACGATCCCGCCATGGGCGTGTCTTTCAAGCTGGAACCAGGCGAAAGTTTCATCGTCGACAACACCCGCGTAATGCATGCACGGCTGGGCTATTCCGGGGCCGGATCTCGCTGGCTGCAAGGGTGCTACGCCGACAAGGATGGGCTGCTTTCGACACTGGCCGCCATGCAGATGACACAACCGGAGGCGGCGGAATGAAACCCGATTTCTCGACCCTGAACCGGGACAATATCGTGGCCTTTATCAGTGACATTTTCGATCGTCGGGGGGGTGAGGAATATCTGGGCGAACCCGTCACCATGGCCCAGCACATGCTTCAAGGTGCCACGATTGCGGAGCAGAACGGGCAGTCCGACGAAATCATCGTCGGTGCGCTGTTGCACGACATCGGCCATTTTACTTCGGAATTCGGCACTTATCATCCGGACGATACCGAAGACCGGCATCATGAAGATGCGGGCGCCGAGGTGTTGGAGCAGTTCTTTCCGTCGGTCATCACCGATTGCTGCCGGTATCACGTTGCCGCCAAGCGGTATCTCTGCGCGACCAAGCCTGAGTATTTCAACCGCCTATCCGCAGCGTCGGTCCATACGCTGGAGCTGCAGGGCGGTCCGATGAGTGCAGAGGAAATAGCCGAGTTCGAGACCAATCCGAACCTTAAAGAGATCATTCAGGTCCGTTATCTGGACGAAGCGGGAAAACGTGCCGATATGGAGACCCCGGAGTTCGCCCATTTCGCGCCGATGGTGCAGCGGATGGTCGACCGGCACCTTCAGGCGAGCTGAGACAGCCTTTATCCGCCCGATCGATACAGCCAAGAAAATTCGCCGAATTTTCTTGGCACGTGATCCTGAAACCTAAAGCCCCAGTACATCCACCATGTCATATTGGCCCGGTGCCTTGCCTTGGCCCCACAACGCGGCTTTAAGCGCCCCACGGGCAAAGATCGCACGGTCAGTAGCCAGATGGCGCAACACGATACGCTCACCGGGGGCCGCGAACAGGACATCGTGTTCGCCAACAATGTCTCCGCCGCGAATGGCGTGGAAGCCGATGTCGCCGCGTTTGCGCGCACCGGTGATGCCGTCGCGGCCCCGATCAGCCACATCCGCCAACTTGACACCGCGCCCTTCTGCGGCAGCTTCGCCCAGCATCAAAGCCGTGCCCGAAGGCGCATCGACCTTGTGATGGTGGTGCCCCTCGATGACCTCGATATCGAAATCCTCATCCAGCGCGGCGGCAACCTTTTTGGTGAGCTGCACCAACAGATTGACCCCAAGGCTCATATTCCCGGCCCGTACAATCACGGCATGGCGCGAGGCGGGTTCCAGCGCGGCGATCTGTTCGTCACTCATGCCGGTCGTGCCAATCACGTGAACGCACCGCGCCTGCGCGGCCAGTGCGGCAAATTCCAGTGTCGCCTCGGGCGCCGTAAAGTCGATGACGGCCTGCGCCTGTGCAAATGCCTCCAGCGGATCGTCAGTGACGGTGACACCGAGCGCCTGCCCGCCCATCGCCTGACCCACATCCTGACCGATCCAGTCATGGCCCTTACGCTCGACCACACCGACCAGACGCGCCTGATCGCTCTCAGACACGGTCTTGATCAGCATCTGCCCCATACGGCCCGAAGCCCCTGTGATGACGATCCCCGGAATATGGGTCATTGCGCTGGTCCTTTCTAAAGTCGGCTCAAAGCCTCCTACCCGGTTCGCGCCCGCTTGGCAAAGCCCCGCTTTGCGCTTAGATCGGGGGCATGGCAAAGAACAAATTCCACGATGGCCCCGGCCCCTCCCAACGACAGCTGCGCGTCGGCGAACTCATCCGCCGCACTCTGTCCGAGGTTCTGGCGCGCGGAGATATCCACGACCCCGACCTGAACCGCATGTCGATCACGGTGGGTGAGGTGCGCACCTCGCCCGATCTGAAGATCGCCACCGCCTATGTGCTGCCCTTGGGCGGCAAGGGGCAGGAGGACGTGATCGAATTGCTCGCTCGAAACAAGGGTGAGCTTCGGCGCGCAGTGGGCAAGAAGGTGGGCCTGAAATTCTCACCCGACCTGCGGTTCCGTTTGGACGACACGTTTGATCGACTGGACGACACCCGCCGTATGTTTAATCAGGACGCGGTACGCCGCGATCTGGACGAGTGATCCGTACCCTTGTCACGCTGTGTGCTGTCCTTTGGGCCGCGCAAGTCTCTGCAGTCACCTGCGAGAAGCTGACTCATGAGGACAAGCGCTATACCATTTGCGAGGTCGATGCCTCGGAAGATTTGCGCCTGTTTCTGAACGATGAAAATGGCGATCTGCTGGGTCATTTCTCTTCGGTGAATGAGGCGTTGGAGCCTCAGGGGAAAAGGCTCGTCTTTGCGATGAATGCGGGCATGTACCATGACGACCGCTCGCCCGTCGGCCACTATGTCGAAGACGGGGAAGAGCAGATGCGCGTGATACCGAATGCCGGACCCGGCAATTTCGGACTGCTGCCCAACGGTGTGTTCTGCATCCGTGAAAACCGTGCCGATGTGTTCGAGACTTTGGATTTCGTCGATCAGGCGCCGCGGTGCCGCTTTGCGACACAATCGGGCCCCATGCTGGTGATCAACGGAGAGTTGCACCCTCGCTTTCTGCCGGATTCAACCTCGCGCTACACCCGAAACGGGGTGGGCACCAGCGCCGATGGCACGCGTGCAGTGTTTGCGATCTCGGACGATTACGTCACTTTCTTTGAATTTGGCAGCCTATTCCGCGATGTATTGAAAACACCGAATGCGCTGTTTCTAGATGGCAACATTTCCCGCATGTATGATCGCGCCAGCAACCGGTCGGATATCGGGTTTTCGCTGGGACCCATCGTGGGTGTCGTCGAGGACGTTCCGGCAAATTGACAGCATCGAAACGATCCGCTAACTCGCGCGCCTCAGCAAGACTCAAGGTGTAGAATGGGACGCAAACGCAAGGGCCGCGACATTTCCGGTTGGCTGGTGGTGGACAAGCCCGCTGGCATGACTTCGACCGCGGTGGTCAACAAGGTGCGTTGGGCGATGGACGCCAAGAAAGCCGGCCATGCGGGCACGCTGGACCCCGAGGCGACCGGCGTTCTGGCCGTTGCGCTGGGTGAGGCAACCAAGACCGTCCCCTACATAACCGATGCGCTGAAGGCCTACACCTTCACCGTGCGGCTGGGGCAGGCCACCAACACCGATGATGCTGAGGGTGAAGTCATCGCTGAGAGCATTGCGCGCCCCTCGGATGAGGATATCAAACATGCGCTCGGCCCGTTTCTGGGCGATATCAAACAGGTGCCGCCCAAGTTCTCGGCCGTGAAAATCGACGGTCAACGCGCCTATAAGCTGGCCCGAGATGGCGAGGATGTAGAGCTGACCGCCCGCCCTCTTTGGGTAGAGGAACTGGTGCTGATCGACCGCCCCGACGAAGACCACGTCGTGCTGGAGATGACCTGTGGCAAAGGTGGCTATGTCCGTTCCATTGCGCGTGATCTGGGTGAGGCGCTCGGCTGCCACGGCCACGTGAAAAAACTGCGCCGCATCTGGTCCGGCCCGTTTGAGGCCGAGGATGGCCTGACCATCGAACAGATCGACGAAATGGCCAAAACCACCGCATTGGATGATTATCTGCATCCGCTGGAAACCGGCCTGTCGAACCTGCCCGAGCTGAAATGCACCTCTGAAGGAGCCACCCGTCTGCGGAATGGCAATCCGGGCCTGGTGCTGGCCTCTGACGTGGAATACGGAGACGAGGCCTGGGCCTCGCTGGATGGCAAGGCCGTGGCCGTAGGAATTTACAAGTCGGGCGAATTGCACCCAAGCCGCGTCTTTGCCGCCAACTGATGACTGTTCAGGCGGCGATACGCAATTTGTGACCCAGTCGAAGTATCTCGGACACCAGTAGATCCAGATCCTGCTTTTGCGTGCGGTGATTGTTGACCGCCACCCGTAGGCAATGCGCTCCCTGAACCGTTGTATCCGATAAAACCGCTGTGCCTTCCTCTTGCAGGCACAACATGATTTCGCTGTTAATCGCACGCAGAGTTTCGGGGCTGAGACCGCCCGGGTCATAGCGGAAACAAACGATGTTTATGTTGGTGGGGAACATCAAGGTGAGGTCATCCTCTGCCTCGATCAGCGAAGTCAGATAACGCGCCTTTTCGATATCCTGATCAATGAGCCTGCCGAATTTCTGAACGCCGTGCTCCTTCAAGGACATCCAGACCTTGAGCGCTCGAAACCCACGCGAAGTCTGAATGCCGTAATCGTGCAAAAACGCCGCCCCGGCGACGCCTCGGGATTGCGGTTCCAGGTATTCCGGGGTCAGAGTAAATGTCGCGTGGTGGGCATCATGGCTTCGCACCAACGCGCAACCCACTTCGAAAGGCGCATGTAACCATTTGTGTGGGTCGAGCGCGACGGAATCCGCGCTTTCGATGCCGGACACGCGCCAACTGTTATCATGGGCGATTGCAATTAACGCACCGATACAGCCGTCAACATGAAACCACAGGCCTTCCTCGCGGCAGAAATCGGCAATCGCCGACAAGTCGTCGATGGCGCCTGTGTTCACGGTTCCGGCGGTGGCAATCACACAAGCGGGTTTAAGGCCGTCTGCGCGATCCTGCGCGACCATGCCGGCAAGCGCTTCAAGATCCATCGTCAAATCGTCTTGCGTAGGAACACGCCGCAGCGCCTTGTTGCCCAGACCCAGTGTTTCGAGCGACTTTTGGTGACAACTGTGCATCTGATCCGATCCGTAATACCGCATCGGCTTATCCATGGCGGCGATGCCCTCTTCGCGCATGTCGATCCCGGATTTAAAGTTGCGGGCCACCGTCAGCCCGATCAAGTTTGCCACGCTGCCGCCGCTGACCAATGTCCCACTGGCTCCTTCCGGCAGACCGATCATCTCGCGTAGCCAGTCGACGACTTGTCGGTCGATCAGGGCTGCCGCATGATTCCCTCCCCCTAGGTTCGATCCCTGAACCGCAGCCAGAAAATCCGCCATCGCGCCTGTGAAATTGCTCGCGCCCATATACCAGCCCCAAAACCGGGGATGAATATTGCCCATTGGATACTGCATGACCTGAGACTGGACATCATCCATCAAATCACCCAACGGCATACCCTGCTGAGGTGCAGGCGTTTCGAACCCGTTGCGTATCGCAGTCGGCATATCTTTCCATATCGACCTATCACGCACATCACGCGTATGATCCAACGCCATATCCAACATCTCATGTGCTAATTTGCGGGTCTGCTCCCAATCCGCCGGATCCAATGTCTCGAATGTCATGTCTTCCCCCAGAATAAGCCGTTCAAATGAAGGCAGGTATAGCACAAGTTAAGGATCAGGACATCGCCCCTTGTAAACGGGCCTAATTCCAGCCAAACCCGACTGCATGATCACCCGTTCTCATACCAAGGGCGACGCGCCCTCGACTGCTATCTACTCCGATTGCGAAAAATACCGCTATAGCCTGACCCGTATCTGGAACCCGGCGGGCCGCAAGGCGTTGTTTGTGATGCTGAATCCGTCGACGGCGACCGAGGTGCAGAACGACCCCACGGTAGAACGTTGCGAGCGTCGCGCACGCACACTGGGTTTCGGAGCTTTTCAGGTCACCAATATCTTTGCCTGGCGCGACACTGATCCGCGCAAGATGCGTGCATCTTCAGATCCGGTGGGGCCTGAGAATGACGCAGCCATCCTGGACGGCGTGGAATGGGCGGATCAGGTCATCGCCGCCTGGGGCACCCATGGCGCACATCTGGAACGCGGCCCCGCAGTTGAGGAATTGCTGCGCGGCACGGGCCAGCCCTTGTTCCACCTCGGGCTGACCAAGGACGGGCATCCGAAGCATCCTCTCTACATTGCGTACACTCAGCAGCCCGAACCCTGGTGATAAAGGGTTAACCAAGCTCTCAGCTTCGCTTTGACCAAGCCATTGTTTGCATGAGATGTTTTACACTCGGAGCCATTGTGCTTGCGGAGGGTAGATATGTTTCTGATCGGATTATTCGGAATGGCCGCCATGGGTGGTGCGGCCTACGCAATCAGCGACGTACTTGTGCCAGAAGACAAAGGCGATGACGAGGAGGAAGACGATCGCATCGAGGAAACGACCGACGACGACCTGTCGGAAGGCAATTTGCTTGACGCGGACGAGAATGTCGACGAGCCCAGCTCTGCCGAGGAAACCCACTCTGACACTGGTGAGATTGTGTCCGAGTATGAAGGCGATCTGGTCATTGCGGGCGATGAGGATGCGGATGTTCTGACCGGGCAAGAAGGCAACGATCAGATCAACGGATATGGCGGGGACGACTGGATCGACGGCGGCGCCGGCAACGACGTGTTGTATGGCGGTGGTGGCAGGGACGTCCTGTTTGGCAACCTCGGGAATGATGTGCTCCATGGTGAATATGGTGACGACGCGCTGGACGGAATGTCAGGAAATGACGACCTGTATGGTCATTTCGGAACAGATGATCTGAGCGGCGGTGATGGGAATGACCGGCTTTTTGGTGGTCAGGGCGATGACACGTTAAGCGGCGATGACGGCGACGACGCGCTACAAGGCGGAGATGGCGACGACTACCTTGTTGGGGGTGCCGGTGAAGACGCCCTGTTTGGCGGAGATGGTGATGACATCTTGTCCGGAGAAGATGGCCCGGACGAGCCTGCGCGCGACTTCCTAAACGGGGGCTCTGGGGACGACGTCATTCTTGCCGAAGACGGCGATGTGGTCACAGGTGGAGAGGGTGAGGACGAGATCGTCGTACAGTCCGACCCCGAGCAGGAAGCCACGACAATCATGGATTTCCAGATCGGTCACGACAAGCTTCTGATCACCTGGGACAACCCGGAAGAACCGGAATTGACGATCGAACAGGACAGTGAAAACAACAGCTTGACCCATGTTCGGGTCAATGGCGAAGACGTCGCTCAGCTTTTTGGCGCAGAGGGTCTGACTGTTGAAGATATTCAGTTTGTGACCGAAGCCCAGTTGGAGCAGTACGCCTTCACCAGTTGAGCCTGCAGAATCCCTTTGCCATTTGCGGTGAATGCGCCTATACGCGCCCATCCGCATCGGAGTCGGTGCGGTTTTCTCCATGGGCCTGTGCTGGACGACATCCCGGCCTGCGCCATCAACTCTAACCTTTAAAGGAGACCCCGATGTCGATTACTGCCGCTGATAAAGCACGCGTCATGAAAGAATTCGCAACCAAGGACGGCGACACTGGTTCGCCTGAAGTCCAGGTTGCTATCCTGACCTCGCGCATCAACACCCTGACCGAGCACTTCAAAACCCACAAGAAAGACAACCACGGTCGTCGTGGTCTTCTGAAGATGGTTGCTCAGCGCCGTAAGCTGCTGGACTATCTGAAGGGCAAAGAAGAAGCACGCTATCAGGACCTGATCAAAAAGCTGGGCATCCGCCGCTAAACGCGTTTTGTTCATGTTGTACAGGCGCTGAGGCCCTGTTCGTACAAATTGTACATCTTGTACGCCCGCCATTTGGTGGGCGTATTTGTTTTGGTCACTGTCTAATCTAGTGAACTGTGCGGCGCGCGAATTTCCCGCCATGTTCATGAGAGACGGCACACACATACCTGCGGCCCAAACCTTACCGCTACGCAAAGAAGCGCAAACTTTTTTAACTTCCTGTGAACCACTTCACTGAACGCGGTCAAAGATTGCGCCATTCTGAGGATGTTAGTGAGTAGGCGCTTCTTTTGTTTCGAGCGTCAGGTTTTTCATAGTCCTCCCTTTTTTACTGGGCGTGCCTGTAGCGGGCGCGCCCATTTTCGTTCGGGACACACTGATGAAACCTACTTGCCTTTGGTATCAAGCGCCTGAACGCCGGGATGGCGAAACAGTTTCGCCATCGCAATCAGTGCCAGTACACCGCAGATGACCGCGAGCACGAAAGGCATCCGCAAATTGATAGCCATGAGGGACCCGCTGAGGGCCGTAATGGTCCCGGAGCCCAACGCGTAGATGGCGACTGTCACACCCATGACCCAACCTTGCTCGGTTGGGCCGACGCTCGCGGAAAACAACGAAAGCATGGTCGGGTACATGATCGCGAACGCGATGGTTATCGGAACAATCAGGACATAGGACAGATCGGCCATGGGGTTCAGCATGAAGGCCAATATCCCAAGCGCCATTGCGGCAATGGAAACATATAGAATCGGGAACTTTTTATAGCGCTCGTGCAGCGGTGCGGTGAGGTAGGCACTGCCAAAGGCCATGGAGCCTCCGAACACGGCGAGGGCCATGCTGTTTTGAAGCGTACTGAACTTGAACCGGGTCAGCAGATACGTGTCGATGAAGAAGAAAAACGCATTCAGGCACATCAGCGAGAACAACATGACGACCGAAAGCCGCAAAACGACCGGGTGCGAGAAGACTTTCCACAAGTTCAAAACAACATCTAAAAGCCCGAAGTCAATTTTTTGTCTTTTGAAACCGGGTTCGGAGAAGAAGAACAGAATCAGTGCCATGTTGATCAGGATCAGGGCAATGGCGACGTAGAAAGGCAGTTCCAGTGACGCAAATGATCCCATCAGGTTTTGGTCGCTGAGCAATCCTGAAATCAGTGGCCCCCCGAGCAGGCCCAGCGCGGATGCCGCAACAATCATCCCGAGGTTTTTTGATTTCTCCTGATCGTCATGGCTGATGTCGATCAATGCGGCCTGCGCAATGGGTTGGTTGGCCGTTGTAAACCCGGAAATGGCGCGCCCCATAAGCAACAGCCAATAGCTGGATGTCATGATCGCGGCCACGGTCAGAACATATCCGATCAGCGCACCGGTCAGGCAGATTATGATGCCTGTTTTGCGCCCGATATAGTCCGACAACTTGGCGATAAAGGCCGCCCCGAAAAAGTAGAACAGAAAGAAGACGACAATCAGTATCGTATAGTCGAGTTGGCGGATATTCGTCGCTGTTCCTTGCGGAAGGAAAGCCTGTTGTGGGTCCAGTAGGATCGTGTTGAAAATCGGTACGATCAATCCAAACCCCATCACGTCAATGAATACGACCAGCAACAGAGACAATCGCGACAGGTTCATAATACCTTCCTCATTACGGTCCCGGAAAAATCCAATTTCAAAAACGTCGAGGGGCAGGTCACATCGCCAGAAACACGCGCTGCGCCAAGAATTGCCCTGGATCAGAGTATGGGCTGATTTGTTTTCTGTCCAATTTGGCACGGCAACGGGCGGTATCCGGGCGGCTGGCCTTGGGATTCGAATTGTGACGCCGCGTCGCGAAAGCCGAGCCTTGGGTTAGAAAGTTGACGTAAGCGTAAGCCGTGCTTAATTTTTTTGATCGAGCGGTCAAAAAATGACGCAAACTACGGATTTCTTCCCCCTTTCTCGGCAACCTATTTTCCTTACATGGGCGGTGTCGCTGCGGGTTCACACTCACGGAAGTTGGTCTTTGAGCCCTTCCCTCAAGTGGCTTGGACCCGACCCGCAGCGGCATGAATTTGATGACCATATGTTGCGGGAGTTGAATGATGCCTTTGAAGACAATTCTAAACCGGGTGTTTGCAACCAAGATGCCCGAGTCATCCAACGCCGCAAATGCATCGTCGATCCTGGATGATCCTTTTGCGCGGAAGAGGACCATTTCAAAAGTCGAAACCGCAGCGGTTCTTCGCGGGATTCTGGAAGATGAAAAAATGGAACATCCGACCCAGCGCAAACGCGAGGATTCGCTGCACTAGCAGCCGTTTGGCGCGTACACGATGTCTAGCGCATGGGTGCGAGTTGCCAAGACCGATCCATAAAAAACGCCCGCCGATCTGGCGGGCGTTTTGATTTTTTAGGGATTGCCCTGCTACATCTTGGCCCTCTCTGATTTCAGTGCCAGCCACAGGCAATAGCACATGATCAGAACCACCAAGGTAAACGGAATTCCAGTCGAGACCGCAGCGCCCTGCAGCGCGGATAGGCCTCCGCCCAATAGCAGCGCAATGGCAACCAGACCTTCGAGCGTACACCAAAACACACGTTGTACCACTGGCGCATCCATCTTGCCGCCCGCCGTGATCGTATCGATCACCAGTGAGCCTGAGTCCGACGATGTGACAAAGAACACTACGATCAGGATCAGGGCGATCGGGGCGATGATGCCGTAGAGCGGCAGTTCTTTCAGGAAGCCGAACAGCGCGCCCTCGGGTGCATAGCTGTCGATCACCGTGGCGCGAACGCCTTCTGCGCCGCCTGCATTCAGCATGTCGATTGCTGCGCCACCAAAGGTCGACATCCACAGGGCGCAAACCGCAGTGGGTGCCAACAAGGCGCAAATGACGAACTCACGCACCGTACGACCCTTGGAGATGCGGGCGATGAACATACCCACGAAGGGTGACCACGCGATCCACCACGCCCAGTAGAAGGTTGTCCAGCCGTGGAAATAGCTGGTGTCTTCTCGACCGAACGGATTGGACAGGGCAGGTAGATGGGTCACGTAGTCCACCATCACGTTGAAATACCGCGCGATGGCCGTACCCACGCCGGTGACAACGATGACAAAGATGAACAAGCCCACGGCCATGATCATGTTGATTTCACTCAGCCGTTTGACGCCCGCATCCATGCCCAACAGGACCGAGCCCAGCGCGATCATCGTGATACCAATGATCAGCAGGACGGTGACAGTGGGGCTGGGTTCGATGCCGAACACCTCATAGAGCCCCGCAGCGACCTGTTGCGCGCCCAGACCCAGAGATGTGGTCAGGCCGAACAACGTGGCAAACACGGCCAGAGTATCGATGATGTGGCCCCACCAGCCCCAGACACGTTCGCCCAGGATCGGATAAAAGGCCGAGCGCAGGGTCAGTGGCAGCCCGAGATTATAGCTGAAGATCGCAAGCGCTAGACCAACGGCAGCATAAACCGCCCAGCCTTCAAGACCCCAGTGGTGGATCGTACCAACGATGCCAATATATTCATTGCCTGGCACCGCGATATCGATGCCCAGCGGGCGCGCGTTGCCGTCTTCTGCAAAGTTGTAATAGACCGGCTCCATCACGCCGAAGAACAGCAGCCCGATACCAATGCCGGCCGCGAACATCATCGCGATCCATCCAGCATAGGAATAGTCGGGGGTGGCGTCCTTGCCGCCGATCCTCACTTTGCCCACCGGCAGGATGATCAGCACCAGACAGAACAGGGTGATCGCGTCAACCGACAGCACCAGGAACCAGTCAAACGTGCTGGTCAGCCATGGCCGAAGCCAGCCAAAGAACGCGGCTGCGGATTCCTGATTGGCCAATGCGATCAGGACGAACGCAAAGATCAAGATGCTTGAGATCAAAAAGACCGGATTATGGATGTCCAGACCGAAGGGCCGGACATTATCCTGCCCCAGCTCATATTCAGTCTCAAAGTCATAAATCCGGGGATCCGGATCCAGCATTTTTTTGGTTTGTGCCATGCGTCTGCCCTTCTGTTCGCTACGTGCAAACGCCAAGGTATTCGACCGGCGGACGGAGGTGATATTCGTATTCCCTTGGCGCGTTTCCGTCATTTCGACCGCAGGTATGGTGGTTTCAGCCTATACGGATACTAAATTTTCACCAAATATATTCGATTTCGCGAATAATTAGGCGGTGGGAGCGACCGAATTAGCTTTCAGAGCTGCAAATATCCTGTTATTCAACCAAATGGTTGACTGAAGCAGAAAAGGCATGTAATTCATCCAAATGGTTGAACGAGAGAATCGCTATGACCTAAGCGCTATATTGAAGGCCGCGTCCGACCCAACCCGCCGCGTGATCCTAACGATGCTCGCGCAGCAGGGCCCCTTGCGGGTGACGGATATTGCGCAGCAATTCGATATGAGCCTCAACTCGGTATCCAAGCACATCAAGGTGCTGGAGAATGCCGGGCTGGTGCGGCGTCGGACGGAATGGCGCGAGCATCTGATCGAGGTGCAGATGGCCCCCTTGTCAGCCGTGGATGACTGGTTCGCCGGGCTGCGTTCGATCTGGGCGCTTCGGCTGGACGCCTTGGAAACTGCTTTGGAGGACCCAGAAGATGACGGAACTGTCCCTTGAAATAACCCGCGCCATTCCGCACCCGCCGGAAAAGGTTTTTGATGCTTGGCTAGACCCGGAAATGCTGGCCAAGTTCATGCTGCCCGGTCCCAACATGTCAGTGCCCGAAGCTTATTCTGATGCCAAGGTAGGGGGCCGGTTCAAGATCATCATGCGCGCGCCCGAGGCCGGGGACCTTCCGCATGAGGGCGAATACAAGGTGATCGACCGGCCCAATCGGCTGCAATTCACTTGGAACTCTCCTTACAGTCAGGACGATTCCACCGTGACGCTAGATTTCACGCCCACCGATAAGGGTACGGAATTGCGCCTGCACCACATCCGCTTCCCTTCGGAAGAAAGCCGCAACAATCACGAAGGTGGCTGGACCCGAATCCTTGAGACGCTGGAGGGTGCGCTGTGATCAACTGGCTCGCCCTTGGCGTGGGTGTGATCGCGGCCTTTCTGCTGGGCTGGCTGGTCTACGGACCCGTCGGCTTTCAGAAACGCTGGGCCGAGGGAACACGGATCGACCCCACCCCGCCCGAATCTCCACCCCTGCCGCAGATGGCGGCCCAGATCGTTTTCCTGATCCTGCTAGCCGCTGTGATCGCGGTGACCGAGACCAACAACAGCCTTGGCGTTGCGGTGCTGGCGATCCTTGCAGTGGCTGCTCAGGCCGCATCGGTCGGGGCATGGGCACAGAAAAGCGGCTTCGCCATCGCAGTCGACACCGGATATGCGCTGGGCTGCGGCGTGGTGATGATATTGGCGCACGCTATCCTTTGATACATCGGCCCCTGCCCAGCTTGGGCGGGGGTTAGGCAATCCCCTGCCCCCCAAAAACTCCCGACTTTCCAAAGCTTGCAAACTGATGTATGGGCCTGTCATCTGAGACGTTGTGCCCTGACCCCGGCACTCGAATGGAAGATAAAGTGGGGTCGGCGGCAATGGGGCCGCCATGCAAACCGGAGACCCGCAGGGGCGGGAGTGCTCCGTTCTAGGATACGCATATGTTTGATGTAACAAAGAAATCGATTCAGTGGGGCGAAGAGACGCTGACACTGGAAACCGGCAAGGTTGCCCGTCAGGCCGACGGCAGCGTGATTGCCACGCTGGGCGAAACCAGCGTCATGGCAAACGTGACCTTTGCCCGTGCTCAAAAGCCCGGTCAGGATTTTTTTCCGCTGACCGTGCACTATCAAGAAAAATACTATGCCGCCGGTAAGGTTCCGGGTGGCTTCTTCAAGCGCGAAGCGCGCCCGACCGAGAAAGAGACGCTGACCGCGCGTCTGATTGACCGTCCGATCCGCCCGCTGTTTGTTGACGGCTTTAAAAACGAAGTTCTGGTGATGTGCACCGTGCTGTCCCACGATCTGGTCAACGACCCCGACATCGTTGCGATGATCGCAGCCTCTGCCGCACTGACCATTTCCGGCGCGCCGTTCATGGGTCCGATCGCCGGTGCCCGCGTTGGTTTCGAGGATGGCGAATACGTTCTGAACCCGACCGTCGACGACATGCAGGACCTGCGCCTGAACCCTGAACAGCGTCTGGACCTGGTTGTCGCCGGTACCAAAGACGCCGTGATGATGGTGGAATCGGAAGCGTACGAACTGTCCGAGGCGGAAATGCTGGGCGCAGTAAACTTCGCGCATGAGCAAATTCAGCCCGTGATCGACCTGATCATCTCGCTGGCCGAAGAAGCCGCGAAAGAGCCGTTCGAATTTGTCGCCCCCGATTACTCGGAGCTGTCCGCCGCTGTTTCGGCTGCCGGTGAAGAGAAAATGCGCGCCGCGTTCGCGATCACCGACAAGCAAGAGCGCACCGCCGCTGTTGCCGCGGCCCGTGAAGCGATCAAGGAAGCTCTGACCGAAGAGCAACTAGAAGACGGCAATCTCGGTTCCGCTATGAAGAAGCTGGAAGCTGGCATTCTGCGCGGTGACGTCGTCAAAGGCGGCAAGCGTATCGACGGTCGTTCGACCACCGATATCCGTTCGATCGTCGCAGAAACCTCGATGCTGCCGCGTACACACGGTTCTGCCCTTTTCACCCGTGGTGAGACTCAGGCATTGGCCGTGACCACGCTGGGCACCGGTGACGACGAACAGTTCATCGACGCGCTACACGGCAACTTCAAATCGAACTTCCTGCTGCACTACAACTTCCCTCCCTACTCGGTTGGCGAAGTTGGCCGCGTGGGTGGTCCGGGCCGTCGTGAGATCGGCCACGGCAAGCTGGCATGGCGTGCCCTGCAGGCGGTTCTGCCTGCGGCGACCGACTTCCCCTATACGATCCGCATCGTGTCGGAGATCACTGAATCAAATGGCTCGTCCTCGATGGCGTCGGTCTGCGGCGGTTCGCTGTCGATGATGGATGCAGGCGTTCCGCTGAAAGCACCGGTTGCTGGTGTGGCCATGGGCCTGATCCTGGAAGATGACGGCGAATACGCCATCCTGTCGGACATTCTGGGTGACGAAGACCACCTGGGCGACATGGACTTCAAGGTGGCTGGCACCGAAAACGGCATCACCTCGCTGCAGATGGACATCAAGGTTGCGGGCATCACGCCTGAGATCATGGAGAAAGCCCTGGCGCAAGCCAAGGACGGCCGGATGCACATTCTGGGTGAGATGGGCAAAGCCCTGTCCGAGACCAACGAATTCTCGGTCCACGCCCCGCGCATCGAGACCATGAACATCCCCACCGACAAGATCCGTGAAGTGATCGGTTCGGGCGGTAAGGTCATCCGCGAGATCGTCGAGGTTTCGGGTGCCAAGGTCGACATCAATGACGACGGCGTCATCAAGATCGCGTCGCCCGACGGTGAATCGATCAAGAAGGCCTATGAGATGATCCACTCGATCGTTGCCGAGCCGGAAGAGGGCCAGATCTACACCGGTAAAGTGGTCAAGATCGTCGACTTCGGTGCCTTCGTGAACTTCTTTGGCAAGCGCGACGGTCTGGTACACGTGTCCCAGATCGAAAACCGCCGCCTGAACCATCCGTCGGATGTTCTGAAAGAAGGTCAGGAAGTAAAGGTCAAGCTTCTGGGCTTTGACGATCGCGGCAAGGTGCGCCTGTCGATGAAAGTTGTCGATCAGGAAACCGGCGAAGAGATCGTTCCCGAGAAGAAAGAAAAGAAAGAGGAAAGCGCAGAGTAATCTGCCTCTTTTGCAAGAACGAAGGCCCCGGTAATCTGCCGGGGCCTTTTTCTTTGGGCGAATGTCGAGTGCCGTAGCGATACTGTGGAATGTGCCGATCATCAGCTGGTGCTGGGGTAGGCTTCAATTTAGATGAGGATACAGTTTTAATCGCTGAGTGCATTGCCCTGAAACAGAGCCTCGCAACCACTTAAAACGTTGGCTTTACAGGCCCGAGGCATCTACTTGGGCGTTCTTTTCTACTCATTGCCGATAAATGAATGAATTTACGACGATATCCGATCGTTTCTTGGTTTATTTCTTTTCTTCGATCAAAAGCTCTTCTATGAGCGCGCCTAACAGTTGCGTCCTCGATTTGACCTTAGCTTTTTTGTAGATTGAATTGTTCTGGGACTTGATTGTTCCCTCGCTGGTCTCGCGCAGTTTAGCTATTTCTGCGAGGGACAGGCCCTTTACGGTGAGCAGTGCAACATCTCGTTCCGCAGCACTAAGGCCCCAACGGTCGAACTGTAGTTCCAGCATCCGAAAAAACTCGCCTTGAGCCTTTCGCAGGTTCTGTTTGACTTCTTGGTGACGTCGCAAAAACAGCCTGTGGCTTTGCCAAATCAAAAGCCCCCCAAGAATAAACCCAAATAGGGTGATGAGAGCCGTGATTTCATGGACCACCCAACTCGCGGAAAAAATGTAGTACCCTGTTATTTCGCCAATCAATTCGATCACAAACGTCAAAGCAGAGATCGCATATACAGCGATCCCCGCTTTGAACATGGCTTCTTTTTTAAACCATTTGTTCAAACCCCAATCTCGCTTGGGCTCAAGTTGGAAGCTGAATTAATCATCGTCGCCTTCGTCATCCCCTTCGCCATCGTCACCTTCACCGTCGCGCTCGCCATCGTCGCCTTCGCTATCGCGTTCGCCGTCATCGCCTTCGCTATCGCGTTCGCCATCGTCGCCTTCGCTATCGCGCTCGCCATCGTCACCTTCGCTGTCGCGCTCACCATCGTCGCCTTCGCTGTCGCGTTCACCATCGTCGCCTTCGCTGTCGCGTTCACCATCGTCGCCTTCGCTATCGTTTTCCCCATCGCCTTCGTCATCGTCACCTTCGTCATCAAATCCTTCGTCGTCATCTTCGTCATCAAAATCTTCGTCGTCATCTTCCTCATCGTCGAACTCATCGTCTCGCTCTGAACGATCCCGAACGATGGTTCCGTCTTTCCCCAGCACCACTTCTCTCTCGATTCCAGGTCCAGTTGCTTCAAAGCGAAGATTCCCAAACAGCGTGTTGGTTATTTCGATTCGTTGGAAACCTTGTTCTGTGAGTTCGTCGATGATGTCTTGCTTGGTGGTTTGCGAAAGCGCCGTGGTGGCCATCAGAACGAAAGTTGATGTCAGACCGATAGTTTTCTTGTTCATGTTCCCATCCTCAAAGGAATTGCCAATTGAACTAAAACATCGGCGCTTTGCGATGGGAATATAACTTAGGTTGGTTAGGCCAGACTTGAACCAAAGAACTATATCCTCAACGGTACTGGGTAATGCGCGCAATGTGCGGGAACGTGGATTTGGAGAGCGCCGAAGAATTTATCAGGAGCAAATTCCTGAATTTGATCTCGGACCGATCTGAATTTACAGCCATGTAGTTTTTGAAGGTGACACCGAGGATATGCCCGAAGCCAAGAAATTCGAAAAGCTCTTCTCTACTCCAATGATGCGATTTGTGGTGCCTAACAGTGCAGCGCTTAATGCGGCGATTCTGTTTGAGGCCGAAAAGATGCGTGAGGAAGACGAGGGTGCCTCAAAATCCAATCGCGGCGGATGGCACTCAAACGGAAACCTCTTTGATCGCGATACGCCCGCTATTCAGAATTTGCGAGACGCGGCCGAAGATGCGGTGTTTCAAATAACACGAAAGGTCTCAGACAAGGTTGAACCGGATAAACTTCGCCTGAAACTGTTCGGGTGGATAAACGACAATCCTTCCGGCGGGTACAATGCGCCGCATACTCATCCCGGCGCGCATTGGTCTGGAGTGTACTATGTTTCTCAACCCGAGATCGAAGAAGGTTCGTCTGGAATGATTGAGTTTCTCGACCCCCGAAACGAGTTGCCTCACTGGCGCATACTTCAGGCGAGTGCGTTTCGGAACAAAAAGAAGCTGCGCCCGGCAGCCGGCGAAATGATCCTTTTTCCATCCTATCTGACTCATTGGGTCCACCCAAACCAAAGTAAAGAAAGCCGCGTCACGGTTGCCTTCAACGCAACCTTTCGACGTCCAAAATCGGATCCCAGTTAATCGCCTCGAGATACGCAGCCTCTGTGGTATCGAACATCATGGCAATGTTTCGCCTGGTCAACGCAGTCAGCGCGGCTTTCAGTTTCCATCAGAAGCTACAATCCTTTGGCAGCGAGACCGCGTTCAACTGACGTATCCGATCCCAACCACCGCCTCGGCAGGCGTGCCCACAGTCGATCCAACCATAGCCAATCTGCCTTTTTCGATCAGTGCCGCTTTCGAGCCCTGCGCGTCACGGTAAACGATATGTTAACACTTCTAAGTTGAGTTGGCTCAAAGTTAAGGAAATCCAAATCATCTGGGACGTCGCCGCGCTTTGGCCTCTATCACCATCTTTGAGATCGACGGAGATCCGTTTGGCAACCCCAGTGTGACGGTGACCCAGGGGTTTCAGGTCACCATTACTGATGATGATAATTTTCTCGAAAATCCGGACAACAACGGCAGCCAACAGTTCGATACCCTCCCAATCCCCGGGCTGAACAACTCCGGCAGCTTTCAGATATTTGAAGGCTACAGCGCGACGGTCGGAGGTGCACCGGTCACCTACACACTGCTGCAATTCTCGGGTACGCAATACATCGTTGTGACCTCGGGAAACGTTGCTGTTAACGATGTACTGACAGGCAACTCACTGGCCCAGAGTACTGCACCTGCGGTCGAATATGATAACCTTCCCAGCTTTGTCTGCTTTACTTCGGGGTCACATATTCTGACACTGTCGGGCCAGCGTCTGATCGAAGAAGTCAAAGCAGGCGATCATGTGATCACCGCAGATGGCACCGGTCGGGCCGTGCGCTGGGTGGGTCGGCGACGGCTGAGTGATGCGGACCTGAGACAGACCCCTAAGCATTGCCCGATCCAGATCAGTGCGGGCAGTCTTGGGCCGCAGACACCATCGCGAGATCTGCTGCTGTCACCTCAGCATCGGGTTGTCGTGTCCTCACCTGCATTGGAATTGCATCATAATCACCCGATGATGTTGGCGACGGCCAAGTCTCTGCTCAACGGCAAGTCTATCACGCAAGTAACGCCAAGCGGGGGCGTCGAGTACATTCACATTCTATTCGACCAGCATGAGCTGGTGAATGTCGAAGGATTGTGGTCGGAATCGTTTTATCCCGGCGGATATACGCTGGACGCGATGAGCAGTGCAGTGAAGGAGGAACTATTCGAGCTGTTCCCTGAGCTTCGTTCCGACACAGGCGGCTATGGTGATACGGTGCTGCCGGTTCTGAAACCGTACGAAGTGCAGATGCTGCGCCCAGAGCTATCTGCCCCTTGCGGCGCAACCTCGGCGTTTGCGCATTAGAAGAAGGCGGGGGCTTTCGCCCCCTGCCCGTTGATCCGATTACGACGGCGCTTTGGTTTTGCGCAGATAGGGGAAGATCGTCTCGAACTCGCCGAACTTCTCTTTTGCCTCATCGTTGGAGACCGCAGGTGGAATGATCACATCCTCACCCGGCACCCAATTTGCGGGGGTTGCCACGCCCTTGGCGCTCATCTGCAGGCCATCCAGCGCACGCAGAATCTCGGCAAAGTTGCGGCCCACGGTCATCGGGTAGGTCATGGACAGTTTCAACTGCTTATCGGGTCCGATGATAAAGACAGAGCGTACAGTTGCGCTGTCGGCAGGCGTGCGGCCGTCGGGCAGATAGGCCTCGGCCGGCAGCATGTCGAAGGCTTTGGAAACAGCCAGACCGTCATCGGCGATGATCGGGAAGCCGGGGTTGGCGTTGCCATAGGCCTCGATATCTTTTTTCCACTTCTTATGATCTTCGACACCATCGACCGACACGCCGATCACTTTGGTGTTCCGCGCCGCCCATTCATCGTTCAGCTGCGCAACTGCCGAAAACTCGGTCGTGCAAACAGGAGTGAAGTCCTTGGGGTGTGAGAACAGGATGGCCCAGCTATCGCCAATCCAGTCATGAAACTGGACGGTGCCCTGATCTGTCTCTGCGGTGAAATTCGGGACCGTATCATTGATGCGCAAACCCATTGGGAAACTCCTTTCCTGTGAAAAATCGCGAGTCGATTGCTGCCAACCTAATCACTTTGCGCAGAGGTTAAACCATTCATGTTGCGCTGTCAGAAGATTCAGTAGGTAGATAATTTGATCAAATTATGTTTTACCCTTGCCCGACACCCGGGTGGGTGACAGAGTGCGAATGAAAACCGACCGTTCGGTCGATTGATTCCTGATCCGGAGGATGAGCCATGATCGAAAAACGCGATTTCTATATCAACGGCAAATGGGTCGCCCCATCAGAGCCGAATGATTTCGAAGTGATCGACCCGTCGACCGAAGAACCATGCGCGGTGATCTCGCTAGGGTCAGAGGCTGACACTAACGCCGCGGTTGCTGCGGCCAAAGCTGCTCTGCCTGGTTGGATGGCAACCCCGGTGGACGAGCGCATCGCTTTGGTCGAGAAACTGGTCGATATTTACGCCACCCGCTCAGAGGATCTGGCCCAGGCGATGTCGATGGAGATGGGTGCACCGATCGATATGGCGCGCAGCCAGCAATCGGGCGCGGGGATCTATCACCTGAAAAACTTCATCCGTGCCGCCAAGGCGTTCCAATTCGAACGTCCGTTGGGCGATCATGCGCCGAATGACCGGATCATCTATGAAGCGGTGGGTGTGGCAGCCCTGATCACCCCATGGAATTGGCCGATGAATCAGGTCACGCTCAAGGTCGGCGCGGCGGCGATTGCGGGCTGCACGATGGTGCTGAAACCGTCCGAGCAAAGCCCGCTGAACGCGATGATCTTTGCTGAGATGATGGATGAGGCTGGCTTCCCGGCTGGTGTTTTCAACCTGGTGAATGGCGATGGCGTGGGCGTGGGCTCTCAGCTCTCGGGGCACGCAGATGTTGATATGGTCAGCTTCACCGGTTCGACCCGCGCGGGCACGGCGATTTCCAAGAATGCGGCGGATACACTGAAGAAAGTGCATCTGGAACTGGGCGGCAAAGGGGCCAATGTAGTCTTCGCCGATGCCGACGAAAAGGCGGTAAAACGCGGCGTCCTGCACATGATGAACAACACCGGTCAAAGCTGTAACGCGCCCAGCCGGATGCTGGTGCAGCGTCCGATCTATGATCAGGCGGTTGAGACAGCCGCCGAAGTGGCGAACAAGGTCACCGTCGGCAGTGCCGCCGAGGAAGGCCGACATATCGGACCGGTGGTGAACGAAGTGCAGTGGACCAAAATTCAGGACCTGATCCAGAAAGGAATTGATGAGGGCGCGCGTCTGGTTGCAGGCGGCACGGGTCGGCCAGAGGGGCTGAACAAGGGCTATTATGTGCGCCCAACGGTTTTTGCCGATGCCAATAACCAGATGACGATCGCGCGCGAGGAGATCTTTGGCCCGGTTCTGACTATGATCCCCTTCGACACCGAAGAAGAAGCCATCGAGATTGCCAATGACACACCTTACGGGCTGACCAATTATGTTCAGACCCAAGACGGTGCACGCGCCAACCGAATGGCTCGCGTCTTGCGGTCGGGCATGGTTGAGATGAACGGCCAGTCGCGCAGCGCTGGGTCCCCGTTTGGTGGGATGAAACAGTCCGGCAATGGCCGCGAAGGCGGGGTTTGGGGCTTGGAGGACTTCCTTGAGGTCAAAGCCGTTGGCGGTTGGGCCGCCGAATAACCCTGTCTGGAAATATCAAAATGTGAGGCACCTTAGGGTGCCTCGCTTTGTTTCTTACGCAGGTCGGACGATAAGCTGCGGCTCTCCGTCCGACGTGTGACGGGTGGATCGACCATCCCAGCCAATCTCACCTGTCACCCGCTGGCGAAGGGACGAAAAACTGTCGAACCGGACCACATCTACGGGCACGTCGAACTGAAGGGTCACCCGGCGATGTCCGCCATCCCCAATCATGGTCAGACCGCGGATTTCGGCGGTGAAGGGCTGACCCAGATATCGACCCTCAACTCGGTCACCGACGCGCAACTGCACTCGATTTCCTGCCATCGCGTGCAACGTGTTCCAATCCCGCGCACCGAGTTGATGCGCCAACAGTTCCAGCGCCTCGCTATGCGATAGCTTCACTCCGGCGTCCTGCAGGCGTTTGCGCAGGCGTTTTGCCTGCTCTTTCAGCTCCGCAACCGGAGCGATGTTCTGAGTATGTGTCATGGTGTGCCTCGTTTCCTGAAACGGGCGCGAAATCTGGACGGGGTTCGCATTGCCATCCGCGCGCCTGGAAAGGGCAACAGATGTGATTCAATCGGGTTTCACCAAAGCCTAAGGCCGCGAACGGCAGGGGACCCGAACCTGCCGTGCATATGGCAACGACGCGCCAGAATGTCAATCAGGCGTCGGCCTGCGCCGCCTCATAGGCCAGCATGGCGCGCTTGACGGGCAGCCCCCAGTGGTAGCCGCCTAAGCCGCCCGATTTGCGCAAGGCACGGTGGCAGGGGATCAGCCAACTGACCGGGTTGCGCCCAACTGCGGTGCCCACGGCGCGCACCGCTTGGGGTGAGCCGACCCGCTGCGCGATCTCGGAATAGGTGGTGACCTGGCCCGAAGGGATGTGCATCAGCGCTTCCCATACCTTGATCTGCAGTGGTGAGCCGATCAGGTAGAGCGGGGTCGGCTCCAACCGGTCGCTGGCCGCACCGAAGGCGCTGAGCACCCAAGGCCGCAGGCGCATGGGGTCCTCGACAAAATCAGCATTGGGCCAACGAGAGATCATGTCTTCCATCGCCGCCTCCTCGCCTGTCTCGGCCCCAAAGGCGATTCCACAGATTCCCTTGTCAGTTCCCATAACCAGCGCAGGGCCAAAGGGGCACTCGAACCAGCCCCAGTAGATCGTGAGACCTGCGCCTTTGCGGGCGTATTCACCCGGGCTCATGGATTCCCATTTCAGGAACAGGTCATGAAGCCGCCCACTGCCGGACAGCCCCACATTATGAGCGGTTTCCAGCGTGGTGAAACGCTCGTGCAACAGAGCTTTGGCATGGCCGAGAGTCAGGTATTGCTGGTATCGCTTCGGTGAGACCCCGGTCCAGCGTGAGAACAGACGCTGAAAATGGGCAGGGCTCATATCCATCTGGCGAGCCAACTCATCAAGACTGAGACTCTCTCCGCCTTGATCGATCAATTCGATCGCGCGCCGCATGACGTTATAATGATATCCGCTTTCTGCTGTCTGGACGTTCATCAGTCACCTCATCAGTTACAGGAACAGTAACTTGCCCCTGTCGATCTTGCGACCCGGAACCTGCGCTTTATCTTGTCAACTGAGTTGACGAATCAAATCGATTTCTCTTACCATTCAGGTATGGGACACAGGTTGGATCAGCTTTATCAGGCAGTTCAGGCCACCCGGCCTTTGCTGCGGAACATCACGGCAGCAGTTGAGCAGGGCAGCCAGCGCAAAGGCGTGACCGTCGGGCAACGTGCCCTTTTGGAAGGTCTGTCGCTATCTCCCGGCGCGACAGCCCCGGTGCTATGCGCCGAGCTGCAGCTGAAACGACAATATGTCTCGCGCATCTTAAAAGAGCTGATGGGCGCACAGCTGATCGGAAGCCAGCCCAATCCCAAACGTGCAGGCACCTACTGCTACCGGCTGAGCCCTGCGGGCGAAGAGACGATCACGGCAATCAGAGCGGATGAGATGGCCAAGCTGACACGCTTTGCACAGGATTTTTCTGCGTCAGAGCTTGCCGCCTACCACAAGGTTCAGCTGGCCCTGACCCGCTATTTCGCAGAACTCGCCAAGGAGGCCTGACATGACCGTCCTTTGGATAATGGCGGCAAGCATCATGATCGCCGTGTTGTACATCCTCTTGCAAATCCGAAAGATTGGCACTCCGACAACCGGAGCCAAAATAGACCTGGCATCGCGGCCTGAAACGGCGCTGCTGGTGATCGATATGCAAACAGATTTTACCTCGATACCCACCTGGGATGACGCACAAATTGAGGGTGCCTTGTCGACGATCCGGTCAACGACGGACAGCGCCCGCCAGTCTGACTGGTCCGTGATTGCCATCCGTCATGAATTCAAGGGACGGCTGGCGAACTTGCTGAACGGGTGGTTCAATCAGGGGCGCGGCAACGCAGGTTCCGACGGAGTTGGGTTGGATTCGCGTCTTGCGCTGAATCCCGATGCCGAGTTTGTAAAATCCGTAGGTGACGCCTTTTCTTCGCCGGGCTTTGAACGGTTCCTGCAAGACAAACGGATCGGAACGCTGGTTCTGACAGGGTTGGACGGGTGTCATTGCGTGAGTAAGACCGCGCAGGGCGCGCTCAATCGAGGATATCGGGTTCAGATCGATCCGGCGGCTGTACTGGCAGCTGATCCGAACCGGTGGCAGAGGATCAGGGATCAACTTGCAACGGCGGGGGTGGATTTCCGACTGCAGGCGTGAGGCATAGGGATAAATCGACCAAGACCCGCGCCTAGGCAAAACCAAAACGCACCTTTTCAATTGCGACCGCTTGCCTGGCAGGGCATTAAGGCTCGGATGGCCAAACAACTCGGATACCACAAGATCCGCGAGATCTTTACGCGTTTTCACGACGCCGACCCTGAACCCAAGGGCGAGTTGGAGCATGTAAACGTCTATACTCTGGTCGTTGCCGTCGCACTGTCAGCGCAGGCGACCGATGCCGGCGTCAACAAGGCTACGCGCGCGCTATTCAAGATCGCCGACACGCCGCAGAAGATGCTGGATCTGGGCGAAGAAGGTCTGATCGAGCACATCAAGACCATCGGCCTGTTCCGCCAGAAGGCCAAGAACGTAATCAAGCTGAGTCGCATTCTGGTCGAAGACTATGGCGGTGAGGTGCCCAACTCCCGCGCGGCGCTTCAATCGCTACCGGGTGTGGGGCGCAAGACAGCCAATGTTGTCCTGAACATGTGGTGGCGATATCCGGCGCAGGCGGTGGACACGCATATCTTCCGCGTCGGTAACCGCACCGGCATTTGTCCGGGCAAGAATGTGGACGCCGTCGAACGCGCCATCGAAGACAATATACCGACCGACTTTCAGCTGCATGCGCATCACTGGCTGATCCTGCATGGCCGCTATCACTGCAAGGCACGCAAACCGCAGTGCCCGACCTGTATCATCCGCGATCTCTGCGAATTTGAGGACAAGACTCTATGAAAACCTACCAACTGACCGGCATCGGAAACGCCGTTGTGGACGTGATTTCCCAAGCCGATGACAGTTTCCTTGAGCTGATGGGCATCGAAAAGGGCATCATGCAGCTGATCGAACAGGAGCGCGGCGAGGTACTGTATGCCTCGATGGAAGGCCGGGTGCAGACTCCGGGTGGCTCGGTTGCCAACACCATCGCCGGGGCGGGTGCGTTGGGTCTGGATTCGGCCTTTATCGGGCGGGTGCATGATGACGCTCTGGGCCGGTTCTATGCGGATGCGATGAACGAAGACGGGGTGGATTTTGTGAACCCGCCGGTGCCGGGGGGCGAGCTGCCAACCTCGCGTTCGATGATCTTTGTCTCACCGGATGGCGAGCGGTCGATGAACACCTATCTGGGTATTTCGTCCGAGCTGTCTTCTCGGGATGTCTCGGAAGACGTCGCGGGCAACAGCCAGATCATGTTCCTCGAGGGCTATCTGTTCGACAAGGAAAAGGGCAAAGCCGCGTTCCTTGAAGCCGCGCGCAACTGCCATAAGGGTGGCGGCAAGGCGGGCATCGCCATTTCTGACCCGTTCTGTGTAGAACGGCACCGGGTCGATTTCCTGCTGCTGATCGAGAATGAGCTGGATTTTGTAATCGGCAACGAGGCCGAGATCAAATCGCTGTTCGAAACCGACGATCTTGAGGAGGCGCTGGCGAAAACGGCCGAGATTTGCCCTCTGGTCGTTTGCACCCGGTCGGGCGACGGGGTGACTGTTCTGAACGGCGACGCGCGCATCGACGTACCAGTTGAAAAGATCGTCCCCGTGGACGCGACCGGCGCGGGCGATCAATTCGCCGCCGGGTTCCTTTATGGCATGGCAACAGGCCGCGATTACGAGACCTGTGCGCGGATCGGCAATGTCTGTGCCCGCGAGGTGATCAGCCATATCGGCCCGCGCCCTGAGGCGAACATGCAGGAATTGCTGCGGGCTGAGGGATTGCTCTGATCCCGCGAAACGCAACGTAACGCTGGTGCGTCACATTTCGGGATGGCTACCCTTTTTTTTGGATGTAAGGGGGGAGCCAATTCATGTTAGGCAGAGCAATCAGGATCACCGCAGGAACATTGGCGTTGGGGCTTGTGGCCGGCGTTGGGTACCTGCTGATCTCTCCGCCCGACCTGTTGCGAGTCGGGACCAACTATTCGGCCAAGATCGTCTGTTCTAACGTGTTCATCGCTGGGCGGGATGCGCAGGAGGTACTGGCGGTTGATGTGCAGGCGCCCGGGCATCCGTTGCTGAAACACGTCTCGGTCTCGGTTGACCCCGAGGCGCAATCAGTATCTGCAAAGCTACTCGGGATCTTCGCCCCTGCGACCAGCCAATATCGCGAGGGGCTTGGATGTGCGAATACGCATGAGGCCCAACCGGTCAACGCCCAGCTAAACACTCTGCACGCGCTGTCTGATGCACTTTGGCCGGAAGGCACCACAGTGGCCCCAGCGCAGAACTCCAAATTGGCAATGGTTCTGTCGGACCCGACCATTCTGGGAGAGGGCTTCCGCGCCGTAGTTGTGGTGCATGATGGCCGGATCATTGGTGAGGCTTATGCGGATGGATTCGACGAAAATACCCCTCTTCTGGGCTGGTCAATGACCAAAACCATAACCTCTGGATTGATTGGAACGCTGATAAAATCCGGTCAGATGAAGTTGACGGATACACTGGTCGATTCATTTCCCGATTGGGCAGAGGACAACCGGCAGCACATTACCGTCGAGGATATGTTGACCATGTCCAGCGGCCTGCGATGGAACGAAGGCTATGGTGACGTCTCGGACGTGACTCGGATGTTATACCTGAGCGACGACATGGTGGGGTTTGTCACTTCGCTTGAAGCCGAGGCTGAGCCAAATACTGAATTCAACTATTCGTCGGGCACATCCACCGTCTTGGCGCGGGTCTGGCAGGATCAGGTCAAAGATGACAGCTTGTCCTATCCGCAGCGCGCACTCCTGCTGCCACTGGGCATGACCTCGGCCATACTTGAAACTGATGTTTCTGACACCTTTGTCGGCTCAAGCTATATGTACGCCACAGCGCGGGATTGGGCACGATATGGGCAATTCCTGCTGCAGGGCGGCACATGGGACGGGCAGCAAATTCTGCCCGAAGGGTTCACTGACTGGATGTTCGAACCGGTTGCTGTCTCGGGCGGGGCATATGCCAAAGGTCACTTGTGGCGCGACGTGCCGGGTGGAGAACCCCCGTTCGAAGATGCGGTCTGGATGGCCGGACATGATGGGCAATCGGTCGGGATATTCCCTTCGCGTGATTTGGTGATCGTGCGATTGGGGCTTACACCGTCCGATACCGGTTATTCCCCGCTGCCGCTGGCCAAAGCGGTGATTACGGCGCTTGGTTCCTAACCCGAACTACCCGAGATGCGGCTGAAACGCAGAAAGCACCTGCTGGTAGACGTCCTTTTTGAACGGCACGATCTCATCGACCAGCCTCTTGGGGTCTTGCCATTTCCAGTGGGTGAACTCGGGGTGCTCGGTTGCGATATCGATCTGATCATCCCGGCCCAGAAACCGCATCAGGTACCACTTCTGCTCCTGTCCGCGATACCGGCCCTTCCAGATTTTCGGCACAATGTCATGCGGTAGGTCATAGGGCAGCCAACCGTCGGTCTCGGCGATGATGTCGACCAGATCGCTGGTTACACCAGTTTCTTCCCAAAGCTCGCGCAGGGCCGCATCACGCGGGTCTTCGCCCTTGTCCACGCCACCCTGAGGCATCTGCCAGGCGTCCTTGTGGCGATCATTGCGCTGACCGACAAAGATCAGACCCTCGGCATTCATCAACATCAGTCCCACGCAGGGGCGATAGGGCAGTTTGGCGATTTCATCAGGGGTCATGCGCGGCCTCGTGATTAAGCTTTGCTGCGTCTCTAGCAAGCGCCGCGATAAAGGCAAAGGGAATGACGTTAGGTTTCACGTGACAAAGGTGACGCGAAGGTCAATCTGACGGTCAAAGTCGGGAGGGAGAGTTTGCCATGACTGCGTACCCAAACATGTTGGCCCCGCTGGATCTGGGTTTTACCACGTTGAAGAACCGCGTGCTGATGGGCTCGATGCATACCGGTCTGGAAGAGACCGGCGACTGGATCCGTGTCGCCGAGTTCTACGCGGATCGCGCGCGCGGTGGTGTTGCTTTGATGGTGACGGGTGGGATTGGCCCGAACCTTGAGGGCTCGGTGCTGCCCGGGGCCTCGATGATGACCAATGATGAAGAGGTGGCGAACCATTCCATTGTGACCAAACGTGTGCATGAGGCAGGCGGCAAGATCGCGATGCAGATTCTGCATGCGGGGCGCTATGCCTATGGTCCGAAATGCGTGGCCCCCAGCCCGGTGAAATCCCCAATTTCTCCGTTTCCGCCGCATGAGTTGGACGAAGAGGGTATCGAGAAGCAAATCAGCGACATCGTAAACGCGGCTGTTCTGGCCCAACAGGCGGGCTATGACGGGGTCGAGATCATGGGCTCCGAGGGGTATTTCCTGAACCAGTTCCTCGTGACCCACACCAACAAGCGCGAGGATCGCTGGGGTGGGTCATACGAGAACCGGATGCGTCTGCCTATCGAGGTGGTACGCCGCACGCGGGAAGCCGTGGGGAGCGATTTCATCATCATCTATCGCCTTTCGATGATTGATCTTGTGCCCAATGGGTCGACCCATGACGAAGTCGTTGAACTTGCGCAGCGGATTGAGCAGGCCGGGGCAACGATCATCAACACCGGTATCGGCTGGCACGAGGCGCGGATTCCAACGATTGCCACCAGCGTTCCCCGTGCTGCATTTGCGTGGGTTACCAAGAAGCTGATGGGTAAAGTCGGGATTCCAGTGATCACCTCGAACCGGATCAACACGCCTGAGGTTGCCGAAGAAGTTCTATCGACCGGTTGCGCCGATATCGTGTCTCTGGCGCGGCCGATGCTGGCCGATGCGGATTTCGTGAACAAGGCGATTGCAAATGAAGCCGCGAAGATCGCCCCGTGCATCGCATGCAATCAGGCCTGTCTGGACCACACTTTCAGCGGTAAGCTGACCTCATGCCTGGTCAATCCGCGCGCCTGTCATGAGACCGAATTGGTGATCGGCAAGGCCGAGACACGTAAGACCGTGGCCATTGTCGGCGCTGGCCCTGCAGGTTTGTCCACCGCGATGACAGCTGCCCAGCGCGGCCATGATGTAACCCTGTTTGATCGCGCCGCCGAGATAGGCGGGCAGTTGAACATGGCCAAACAGGTGCCAGGGAAAGAAGAGTTCTGGGGACTGGTCGACTGGTACCGTACCATGATGGACGACCTAGGCGTGACGGTCGAACTGAACCGAGAGGTCAGCGCAGATGATCTGACCGGTTATGATGAGGTGGTCATCGCCACCGGTGTCACTCCACGTGATCCACAGATTCCCGGCCAGGATCGGGACAATGTGCTCAGCTACATCGACGTGCTGCGCGACAAGGCCGAGGTCGGCAGCACCGTTGCCGTAATCGGGGCCGGAGGCATCGGGTTCGATGTCTCCGAATTCCTGCTGGAAGACGGTCACAGCCCAACCACGGACCTTCCATTGTGGATGAAGGAATGGGGCGTGACCGACCCCGCAGAACACCGCTCGGGCCTGGCCCCCGAGGGCCCGCAGCCCGAAGCACCAGCACGGCAGGTCACGCTGCTGCAGCGCAAGGCGCAGCGTCACGGCAAGGGGCTGGGAAAGACAACGGGCTGGATCCACCGCGCGACATTAAAGATGAAGGGCGTCAGTTTCGTTGGTGGTGTGAATTATGAGCGCATCGACGAGGACGGCCTGCATGTCAGCTTTGGTGAAACCCGCGATGATCCAACCGTGATCGCAGCCGAGTCGATCGTCCTATGTGCCGGGCAGGTCTCGGACCGGTCGCTGGCGGATGAGCTGATCGAACGTGGAATGACCCCGCATGTGATTGGTGGAGCAGATGTGGCAGCTGAGCTGGACGCCAAACGTGCGATCAATCAGGGCACACGTCTGGCGGCAGCGTTCTGACGTTGTAGTGCCACTGCGCTGGAGAAAGCCGCCCCGGAAGAGGCGGCTTTTTTCGTTTTCCTTGACTCAGTTGTTATCAATGTACATATGTACCACATGAGTCAGAAAATAGAACGCACCCAAACAGGAATTCGAATCGAGAAGCGGCTTCTGAAAGTTCTCAAAGGGCTGGCAGAATCGCTGGACATGACCCTTGGCGACCTGATTGAGGGCATCGCGCTGCACAGCTTTGAGAACAAGCCAGCCTTCTCTGAAGAGACACTGAAGAAGATCAAACAGCTCAAAAGTGTCTACGACTTCGATTGGACAGCTGAAGACAGCCACCGTTTCAAGGAGGATGAAGAATGAGCGCATCTCGATACGCCGACGTCACCATCGCATTTGAAGCACACGCAATCGACAACGCAAGGTTCGGACACGTCGAACATGTGCAAGTCGCTTATGACCTGCTACACAAGTATGATTTCATCGATGCCGCAGAGATCTACGCCAAGGGAATTCGCACGTTAGCAGCGAACGCAGGCGCACCGGACAAGTTCAATCTGACAATCACCTACGCATTCATGAGCCTGATCGCAGAGCGGCTGGCCAACACGCAAGCTACTGACTTTAAGAGTTTCGCACAGGAAAATTCCGACCTGATGGCCAAGTCAGTACTCAACCAATGGTATTCTGCGGAACGTCTCAACACGCAGCTTGCCCGCGATATATTCCTGCTGCCTGCCGCCGTATAATCGCGTTTTGCGGCGAAGGTGAATTGTTACTCCACTGTGATCGTAATCACCTCGGACACAATGGGCGTCGCATGAGGGACGTGGCCTGCATCCCCAAGCACCAGCTGCAAAGTATGCTCACCCGGAGCAAGTTCCAAAGTCACCTCAGTCTGACCGCCACCGAAATGAATGTGATTGTCGTCTGCGGGCAGACCGTATGACAGTTCGTCCGCACCGTCTTCTCCCTGCCCAAGTGGTGGGCGATCAATCAGGAGGTGATGGTGCCCTGTATTTTCCTTCTCGGTTCCAGCGGGGGCAACGCCCATGCCGCTGAGGCCAAAGACTACGGTCACAGGTGATTGCACGGTGTCACCGTCAGACAGGTTGACGAAATAGACCTTCGCATCTGGATTCGATGGTGTTTCCCCTCCGGCCCACGCAAGGCTGGCGGTCAGACACAGGGTAATGACAGCAAATAGGGCTTTCATAGTCTCCTCCGTGGTCACAAAAATGCCATTCTCATCATAGCACGATTGGAAAAAAGTCCAGAAAACGGGGTTTTGTATCGAAAGGCATGGTCCGCGGCATATAGGGCCGGGCGTTTCCTAGTTGCAAACGATCCGATTCAAAACCCTGATATTATCCCATGTCTGCCCAGTTCTTGCCCAGATTGATCGCGATAAAGAGACAACGAACGGAAGACCTGGGGAACGAGAATGGATCGACTAACTGAAATGGAGGCCTTTTCCAACGTGGTGGACCAGGGTGGTTTCACCGACGCGGCCAAGAAAATGGGCATCTCCAAATCAGCCGTGTCTAAACACGTCTCGAGCCTCGAGGCGCGGTTGGGGGCAAGGCTTTTGAACCGGACAACGCGCCGGGTTTCGCCAACCGAGATCGGATTGGCCTATTATGATCGCGCCCGTCGCGTGCTGAACGACGCAGGCGAAGCGGATGCGCTGGTGACTTCGATGCAATCTGCGCCTTCTGGTCTGCTGCGGATCTCTGTGGCAACAGATTTTGGCGTCAATCACCTGTCACCGGTCCTGTCGGACTTCCTGTCGGCCTATCCGGACATCACCGTGAATATGGTTCTGAACAACCGCTATGTTGAGCTGATTTCCGAAGGCTTTGACGTGGCCGTGCGCATTGGCGAGCTGGAAGACAGCACGCTGCGCGCCCGTAAGCTGACCGAAACAGTGAAACGCATGGTCGCGTCGCCGAGATATATCGAACAGTTCGGACGCCCGCAGAAGATCGACGATCTGAACGAACACAAACTGCTGCATTACTCCAGCCAATCCTCGGGCAGCGTGTGGAAGCTGACGGCGCCTTCGGGCGAGAAGCGTCAGGTCCGCACTGCTGGCTGGCTGAGCGTAAATGATGGGCAGTCGCTACTGAACGCCGCGATCTCGGGGCTTGGGATCGCGCATCTGCCCAGCTATCTATATGCCGAAGCACTGAAATCGGGCGAGGTGGTAGACGCCATGCCATCGCTGCCGGATGAGGTTCAGGGCGTCTATGCGGTCTACCCGCCGGGCCGGTTCACCCAGCCCAAGGTGCGGGCTTTCATTGATTTTCTTGTCGAGTCCTTTGCTGAAAAGGGTCCGATGGATTGGTAGAATTCTCCCTGTGGCACCTAAACGGCCCGTGCTGAATGGCACGGGTCTTTTTTTGTCTAGCGATGCATCAGTTAGTCTCTGGTGATACGGCCCGCTGATACAGGTGCCACGTGGTGTGGCCCAGGATCGGCAGCGTGAAAATCAGCCCCAGAAACGCCGGAACCAGCGACAACAGCATGGTGATCGAGATGATCGCCGCCCAACTGAGCATTACCACCGGGCTTTCAGCGACCACGCGAATGGAAGTGAGCATGGCGGAAACAAAGTTGGTTTCCCGATCCAGAAGCATGGGCATGGCCACCACAGTCACCGAGAACAGGACCGCCGACAAAAAAGCGCCGATACAGGTGCCGACCGCCAGAAAGATCCAGCCTTGCGGTGTGAAGAAGATGGTGTTCATGAACCCTTCGAAATCCGAGAAGGACGCCTTTTGCAGGATGATCGCCAGCCAAAGGCGGATTTGGTAGGTCCATACCCAGAAAATGAACAGGGTGACAAAGGCCATCCAACCCATCTCGCGCTTGCGTTGATGGGCCATGACGCTGAGGATTTCGGACCAGCCGAAGCTTTCCCCTTTCTGCATCCTACGGGACATTTCATAAAGCCCGGCGGCCGCAAATGGGGCGACCAGCGGAAAGCCTACGGCGGCAGGAATGATCATCCAGATATTGCCAAGCCCGACCAGGCACCAAACGAACAGGATGCCGAAAACTGCGTAGAACAGGCCGAAAAAGCCGCTCATGACCGGGTGTGCGAGGAAGTCGGAAAACCCGGCCTTCAGCGATGCGGTAATATCCTCGGCCGTCAGCCTGTTAACCTCGGGCATGGATTGCTGTGGGACCGTGTTATCCGGCGGAGTGGTATCTTCGGTTTTGGATGCCATGACGCATTCCTCCCAAAGCATGGTGACTGGTGGGACTGCCTGCCAACAGGCCTGATGGCAAGACAGACGCACCGATTAGCTGCAAGTGTGCATCAGGCCGCGCCATCAGGGCAAGGGGGACACAGGGCGTCCGCGGTGCTCGCGCCTGTTAGTTGACCAGCAACACCGCCTCGACCCGGCGATTGAGATCGCGGCCCTCGGGCGTAGCGTTAGAGGTGATGGGCGCAAGATAGCCTACGCCCTGCGCCTCGATCCGGTCGGCGGCAACACCGTGCGCTTCGATCAGGCGCGCACGCACGGCTTCCGCCCGTTTGGTGCTGACCGCAATATTGGCCTGCAATGCGCCCGTATCATCCGTGTGCCCTACCAGCGCCAAACGGGTCGAAGGATTGTCGGCCAGATAGCCCGCAAGCAGCGCAAGCGAGGCAAACGGCCCTTCGCCCAGCGCGACTTCGCCGGTGCGAAAGTGCAGGTCATCAAGGATGACATGTCCGGTACTGCTGAGATCGTTTAGCAACCCGGCAGGGCCCTCAACGGTTTCCTCGATCACAAGTGGCTGCGCAGGCTGCGTACCTTGCGGGGTTACCCGGATCATCTGCACATAGCCATCCGGCGGGTTGCGGCTGACCAGCAGGCTCAGCACTTCGTCACCGCGGGAGGCGGATAGAAAACGGTAATCGTGGATCGCCACATACATGTCAGGCGTCGGCACCACTTCGGTGCCAAAGCGGAAATCGAACCCTCCACAATTGCGTGCCTCGCATTCAAACGTGATCTCGAAACCTTGCGCCTGAAGCTGATCCCGAAGCGGTGCAAGAATTTGCAGCGTCGTGCTAGACCCGGCCTGCAGACGCCATGTTAGCCGCTCGACACGCCCTTCGACAGTGCGGGATGGAACTGCGCCGTCGGCAAACACGCCGGTTGGCAGGTCGTAGCTGTCCAATGCACTGGTGCGATCCGAAATCTGCCGGGCGCTGGCGGGCAACGTCAGTTCCTGCGCCTGCACAGGCACGGCCAAAAGGAGGCTAAGGAACAGGAAACGGATCATCGGAACTGTGCGTGATACTCGGGGTTCGGGACCATGGCAGTGGCACTGGCCACGCGGTTGGTCATATTGAAGAAACCGGTGACATTGGCAATGTCCCAGATATCGCGATCCGAAAACCCGACATCACGTAAAAGCTGGCGATCGGGCTCTTCGATTGTGGTGCTGGCGGTAGTCATCTTGGCTGCGAAATCCAGCATTGCACGTTGGCGCGCGTCCAATTTGGCGACGCGGTAGTTCATGACCAGCATCTCACCCAGCTGCGGATCGCCCGAAAGCTGCCGCACCGCTGCGCCATGAGCCACAAGGCAGTAGAAGCATTTGTTGATCGAGGACACCACGACCGCAATCATCTCGCGTTCCAGCTTGGCCAGCCCGCTATCGGCCAGCATCAGATCATTATACATCGAAGTGAAGGCATTCAGCTTGTCGATATCGAAGGCATAGGCGCGCAGGACATTCGGCACCATTCCCAGTTTCTCAACACAGATATCAAAGTATTTCTGCGTCTCTGACGGTAGTGGGTCCACCATTGGCAGATCCAGGGCAGTGGGCATGTCCTGTTTTGTCAATTCGTCCTCCTCAGACGCGCTGGCGATAGTGGTATTCTCCGACGATCTTCATCCCAAGCGAGTGGTAGAGGCCATTGGCCCCCGCGTTCGCCTTGGTACAGATCACGCTAAGCGTCTGCGCGCCATTGTCCAGCGCCCAAAAGGCCGCGGCGCGCATGGCCCACTGGCCCAACCCCTTGCGGCGGTGATCCGGCAGGATTTCGAGCGCGTGAACCATCGCGATACCTTCATGGATCGCCACGAAGCCGGTTCCTGCGGGCTGATCGCTGTGGCGCAACAAAAGGCCGGTCTTTGGGCCCGGTGCCCGGTACATGATCGCAATCCGTTCGGGGCCGATACCGCCCTGCGTCCAGATCTCACGCATGATGGCCAGTGGTTCCCAGATGTTGAAAACAGTCACGCGCGGGATCGGGATATCGGTCAACTGCTGCGCCGGGCAGGAATAGATATTAACCGGATCAAGGATGTCGTAGCCGCGTTGCGCAAGCATTGCATCCAGCGCCTCATCTCCGGGCCGTAGGCAGAAGATGCGTTTTTGACCCATCGCCTGCATGGCGCTTTCGGCCGCATCGATATCGGCGCTGGTGACGTCCCCGGTGCGATTGGCGGCAGAGACGCGTGAACCTCCGCCCTGTCCTTGCCGCAGTCGAAATGGGCCTTGTGTTTGATAGCCGGCGGCAGGCCATGTGCCATCGACAACGGCGGCCCAATCGGGATTCAAAGCTCGATCTCTTTCGCAAGGCGGGTCATGGCGGCATCGATCCGTCCACCCTCGGTGCCGCGCACGACGACGTTGGCTCCGAAGACGCCATTCGTCTGAAACGGATAACAGCCGATCGAAAGATCGCCGAAGTCTTTGGCCAGTGCGGCCAAAGTTGCTGCAATATCGCCTTCACCCCGATCCACACGCAGCGTCTGCGACAAAAGCGGGCTACCTCCGATGAGCGAAGGCAGAACACTTGCAACCATGGCCTGAAAAACCAAAGGCACCCCGGCCATGACATGGACGTTGTTGATGGTAAAGCCGGGCGCGGTCGAGACCGGGTTGTCGATCAATTCGGCCCCTTCCGGAATACGCGCCATGCGCAGGCGAGCGTCGTTCAGCTCCAGCCCGGATTTCTCGTAATGCGCCTCAAGCAATGCACGCGCGTCGTCGCGAACATCGATATGCACGCCAAAGGCACGGGCGATGCAATCAGCGGTGATGTCGTCATGGGTCGGACCAATACCACCACTGGTAAACACATGGCCATGGGCCTCTGATAGCGCCCTTACGGCTGCCTCAATCGCGGGTGCATCATCGCTGACAATGCGCACCTCTTTCAAGTCAATGCCGTGTTTGGTCAGCTCTCCAGCCAGATAATGCATATTGGCATCGCGGGTGCGGCCCGAGAGGATCTCATCCCCGATCACCAACATTGCAGCGGTTGGATTGGCCATGACGCGCCCTCCCTCTTGATCGACCGTTAGGGCAGGTATAGGCCCTTGGCCATGCAATTTGAAACCCCCCTTGTCCCCGCTCGACTGATCCGCCGCTACAAACGCTTTCTGGCAGACTGCAGGCTGGAAGACGGGCGCGAGGTGACAGCCCATTGCGCCAATCCGGGTTCAATGATGGGGCTGGCAGAACCGGGTGAGAAAATCTGGCTGGAGCCCAACAACGATCCGAAGAAAAAGCTGAAATACGGCTGGCGGCTGGTCGATCATGAGAACGGGCATTTCACAGGGGTCGACACATCAGTCCCCAACAAGGCGCTTCGGTTGGCGCTAGAGGCGCGTGAAATCCCCGAGCTGGCCGCCTATGAAACCGTGCGCCCCGAGGTCAAATACGGTGAAAACAGCCGTATCGATTTCCTGCTGACCGGGCCGGGCCTACCCGATGCTTATGTCGAGGTCAAAAGCGTCACCCTCTCTCGCCAAGCGGGCCTCGCCGAGTTTCCCGACAGCGTCACCGCACGCGGCACCAAACATTTGGGCGAACTGGCAAAGATGGCCGTACAAGGCCACCGGGCGATCATGCTTTATCTGGTGCAAAGGACCGATTGCGATCGGTTTGCACTGGCCGATGATATTGACCCAGCCTATGCGGCGGCGTTTGAGGCAGCGATTGGGGTTGAACGCTTTGTCGTTGGAACTCGGATCACGCCCGAAGGCGTCTGGGTTGAGCCCGCTCGGCAATGGGGCGCGGGCTAGAAACTTCTTTGATAGACCCTATTTACTAGTTGAAAACCGAGCCCTCTGGTACTTTCTGCACAAGCAGCGTAAAAGAAGTGCTGCGTGAAATATTTGGAGTCCCGCACCGATGAAAGAACATCGTGGCCGTCTGACCAAAGACGGTATCCGCATCTATGAACAGAGTGACTTTGCCGGCATGCATGCGGCAGGGGCGCTGGCTGCGCGGATATTGGATGACATTGCTGAACATGTTTTTGTCGGCCAGACCACCGGTGCGATTGACGGGCTGATCACTCAGATGGTCGAGGATGCAGGCGCGGAATCGGCAACCATTGGCTACAAGGGTTATCAGCACGCCAGCTGCATCAGCGTGAACCACGTGGTCTGTCACGGCATTCCGGGTGACAAAAAGCTGAAGGATGGCGACATTCTGAATATCGACGTGACCGTCATCGTTGATGGCTGGTTCGGTGATACGTCGCGCATGTATGTGGCGGGTAAATTGCCGCGCAAGGCCGAACGGCTGATTCAGGTGACCCACGACGCGCTGTTCAAGGGTATCGAGATGGTCAAGCCGGGCAATACCTTCGGCGATATCGGCCACGCCATTCAGGCCTATGTCGAGGCGCATCGGATGAGCGTTGTACGCGATTTCTGCGGCCACGGTCTGGGCAGGGTGTTCCACGCGCCACCAAATGTCCTGCACTATGGTCGTCCGGGTACCGGAGCTGTGTTGGAAGAGGGCATGTTCTTTACCATCGAGCCGATGGTCAATCTGGGGCGTCCTGAAACCAAGACACTGTCCGATGACTGGACTGCCGTGACCCGCGACAAATCGCTGTCGGCGCAGTTCGAGCATTCGGTCGGTGTGACCGCAGATGGGGTTGAGATTTTCACCTTGTCACCGGGCGGCAAATATCACCCGACCTATTCGTCCTGATCGGTCGCCTGATCGCGTAATAGCTTCAGCAGCAAGGTTTCATCCCGCCACGGGATGACCGCGTCGTGAATGAACACCGGCGCGCGCATCGGTTTGGGCGGAGGCCCAGTTGTGGTGTCGGCGTCTTTCGAAAAAGCCCAGAGCGGAGGTGTGATAGCGCGGTCCATGGACCAAGCATAACACGTTTATGGCTCAAAGTCCCAAAAGCTTGGGCGCATGTAACATGTCGGAGAACACTTCGGCCCCTAGTTCTTCCAATCGCACACCATCATCATGGGCCGCGTAGCCCAGGCAGCGCATATTGGCGCGGATTGCTGCGGTGACACCGTTTTCGCTGTCTTCGATCACAACCGGCACCGTTGCGCCGAAATGCTGTGCAGCGGTCAGGAACAGGGTCGGGTCGGGCTTGCCCGTTCCAAGCACCTGCGCCGAAAACATCACATCTTGAAAACGCTCCCAAAGACCATTCTGGCCCAAAGTGATCTTCATTTTCTCAGGCCGCCCATTTGAGGCGACACAGTAGGGAATGTCGCTTGCATCCAGTTGCGCCAGCAATTCACGGATACCCGCGACCAGAGGCGTCCCTGCTTTCAGCGTCTCGTAGATTTCCGCATAGATTTGATCAGTCCAGTCATCCGGCAGATCAGCCCCCAGCTCGCGCGCCTTGTCGCGCACACCGGTCATGGTGCCGCCAACAAACAGGGACATGCATTCGGCTAAGGACAAGTGCAGACCATGGCCAGCGAGATTGTCGACCATGACCTGATTGGACAAAACCTCGCTATCGACCAGAACGCCGTCGCAATCAAAGATAACCAGATCGTGCATCTCAGCCCCCTGTGCGCCACATCAGCGAGATATGCGTGTCGCCATATTTCCGCGCGTCGTGCAGCGTGAAGCCCTCGGGCGCGAGCATGGGGGTGCTTTCTTCCCAGACGATCAGAGCGTCATCAGACAACCAACCACCTTGGGTAACCGCGGCCAGTGCCCTTTGACCCAGAGCTTTTCCGTAAGGCGGATCCAGAAAAACCAGATCACAAACAGTGCCCGGGTTTTCGCCCAAACGGGTCGCATCCCGCCGGATCAAAGTGGTCTGGCTGGCGCTTCCGGTCAGGGCGATATTCTTGCGGATCAGACCCTGCGCGACCCTCCCATCATCGACAAACGTGACGTGGGACGCGCCGCGAGACAGCGCTTCTAGTCCCAATGCACCGGTGCCCGCAAAAAGGTCGAGAACCTGCAAGCCGTCGAAGTCGATCTGATGATTCAAAACGTTGAACAGGCTTTCCCTTACCCGGTCAGTGGTTGGCCGAAGATGCGCACCGGCATCGCCTTTGCCAACCGAAGTCAGAGCCCGGCCCCGGAAGTCTCCGGCGATGATCCTCACGCTTTGAGCAGCGGTTTCAGGTCCGCTTCTGGGTCGGCAACAACAGCCGGTTCAGCGGTCTTGCCGGCATCAATCAGGCGTTTGCCAACCATATAAGCGCGCGGGTCATTCATCGCGTCGACCGCGATCAGCTGATCTCCCTTGTAGTACCAGAAAGACACCGTCGCGCCCTCACCCTTGCGAGTCACCACACGGTCATAGCCGGTATTCAGCCCGGCGATCTGCAGCTTGACGTCATACTGATCGGACCAGAACCATGGCGTTGCAGTGTAATCCTTAGCCGCGCCCAACATGTTCTGGGCCACGATCTCGGCCTGATCAATGGCGTTCGGCACGCTTTCCAGGCGGATACGGCCTTCGCCATGCGGGAACGACGCGCAATCGCCCGCCGCCCAGATCGACGGATCTGAGGTGCGGCCATGGGCGTCGGTCTTGATGCCGTTATCCAGCTCTAACCCGGCCATTTCAGCCAGTTGAGTCGACGGCGCGATGCCGACGCCGACGACAACAAAATCCACCTCAAGTTGGGTGCCATCGGTCAGGACGGCGCCCGTCACCTTGCCACTTTCACCAACCAGACGATCCAACCCGACGCCCTCACGAATGTCGGCCCCGTATTCGGTGTGCAGCGTGCGAAAGTAGTCGCTTGTCTCTTTGGCCGCGACACGCTGAAGGATGCGGTCGGCCATCTCGACCAAAGTCACCTTGACCCCGCGCTTGGCACAAACGGCGGCGGCTTCAAGCCCGATATAGCCGCCACCAACGATCAGCGCGCGGGCGCCATCCGATACCCGAGGTTCCATCTCGTCGATATGGGCGAGATCTCGCACCACATGGACACCCTCAAGATCGCCCCCGATCGCTGCGGGCAGGCGGCGTGGGTCGGACCCAGTGGTCAGCGCCAGTTCATCATAGGTGATCACCTCATCGCCGAGGGTCACCGTCTTGGCCTTTGGATCAATCGCCGTCACACGTTGACCCAACCGTAGGGTGATATTGTTTTCGGCATAGAAGCTCTCGGGCCGCAAGAACAGGCGCTCCAGCTCCATCTCGCCCAACAGGTAAGCCTTGGACAAGGGCGGGCGTTGGTAGGGCAAATGCGGCTCGGCTCCGATCAGGGTGATGTCACCTTCGAACCCGTCCTTGCGCAGCCGTGCTACCAAAGAAGCACCGGCCTGCCCTGCCCCGATCACGACAATATGGCTCATGTTTCGCTCACCCTGCAGAATTCACGTGGTTACTTTGTTTCGACCACCTATATTGCGGCAAAGCCCGACTCTGCAAATCCAAATGACAGGAGCGTAAAAATGATTGCAACAGGTGACATGCTGCCCGAGGCCACGCTGATCCAGATGGGTGCCGAAGGCCCCGAGGAGGTTCGGATTTCAGACAAGACCAAAGGGCGCAAGGTTGTGATCTTTGCTGTACCCGGTGCGTTCACCGGAATCTGCACAACCGCTCATGTACCAAGCTTCATGCGGACCAAGGACCAGTTCGATGCCAAGGGTGTAGAGGAAATCATCTGTATCTCGGTCAACGACCCTTTCGTGATGGGCGCCTGGGGAGAAAGCACCGGTGCAACAGCGGCCGGGCTGACCATGCTGGCCGATGCAGCGTCCGAGTTTACCAAGGCCATCGGCATGGATTTCGACGCCCCGCCCGTAGGCCTGATTGCACGCTCCAAACGCTATGCAATGCTGGTTGAAGACGGCAAGGTTGTGGCGATGAATCTGGAAGAAAACCCCGGTGTCTGTGAGGTCTCGGCTGGTGAAGGCCTGCTTGATAGTATCTGATCCCTGTCGGCCCCGGTTTGACCGGGGCCACGTGAAACGCATTTAACTTGATGCAACGCCCCGATGCGCCAATACTTGGCCCATACAACTGGGGAGTTCATTGATGCGACTGAAATTTCTTACATTGTTTCTTGGCACCGCCGGGGCCCTGGCGGCGTGCGGACCTGCACCCACACCCCAACAACAGGCTGCGCGACAGCACGAGATCGCCTGCCTGAGTGGTACCATAGGCGGCGCCCTGATCGGTGGAGTGATCGGCAATCAATTTGGCGGTGGTTCAGGCAAGACCATCCTGACGGCGGCGGGCGCCGCTGCGGGTGGCGTGTCTGGCGAACGTTACGCGTGCTGAGGAGATTTGAGATGAAACGAGTATTGATTATCACCACCGTATTCGTGATGGCTGCTGCTGCAAACGCAGAGACTGTCGCAGAACTGCACGAGGCCGAGTTGAATAACATCGACACCAACAATGACGGCTTCCTGTCCAAGGACGAATTCAACGCCTTCTCGGACTATGCATTTCAGGCAATGGACGAAGACAAGAACGGCACTCTGGGCCTGAGCGAAGCAAAACCGTTCTTGGATATCAAACAGTTCGAAGCCGTTGACCGGGATGGCGACAGTCTTATCTCAAAGGCAGAGTATGTCAGCCAGATGCAGAACGATTTTGACGCTGCGGATAAGGATGGCAACGGTCTCTTAGATTAAACGCCAACTTGGTTGGCAGGAGCGTGTCATGAATAAATGGATCTGCCTCGGTAGCCTGGTGGCTTTGGCCGCATGTGACGTACAGCAATCCCCGGTGATCAGCGGCCCTGATGGTCAGGTGCAGATTCAGATCAATACCAGCGGTCTGACCTGTTATGAAAATCGGTGTCTCGACATCAATCCGGCGGCCCGCAGCGTGCGGTCCATCGGCACCCGTACGATCAGAATTCCGGGCAATATCAATGTCAGCGACGGCACGATCACTCCGGCAGAATTCAAGCAGCTGGGAACGGCAACATTGCTGGCCGGTGGGACGGGTTCACGCGGAGACCGTTAGCAGGCTGTCCATCTTACGCGCCAGCTTGGCGTCTTGTGCAGACAGACCGCCAACATCATGGGTCGACAGGACCACCTCTACCGTGCGGTAGACATTCGACCATTCGGGGTGGTGGTTCCATTTCTCGGCCCAGATCGCCACCTGCGTCATCCAGCCAAAGGCGGCGACAAAATTATCGAAGATGAAGGTCTTGGTGATCGCGTCGCGGTCTTCGACCATGGTCCAGCCATTTCTGAACAGCGGGTCCAGCAGCGGGCCGCGGGTCTCGGTTGACAGAAGTTCGGTCATTGCTGTTCCTCCGGGTTCGATTTCCTGAACGGGCCATAATCCGTCAGAATCTCGATCTCTTCTCCCACTGCGTGGGACTCGGCGTCCAGATATTTCTGAACCGCATCAGCAAAACCCGGATCGCCAACCCAATGCAAGCTATGCGTGCGGGTTGGCAGATAGCCGCGCGCCAGCTTGTGCTCGCCCTGCGCACCGGCCTCAACCCGCGCCAGACCTTCCGCAATGGCAAAGTCGATCGCCCTATAATAGCACAGTTCGAAATGCAGGCAGGGGTGATGTTCGACACAGCCCCAATACCGGCCATACAGCGTTTCCCGCCCGACAAAATTTAACGCACCGGCGACGGGGTATCCATTGCGTTCGGCCAGCACCAAGGCGATGTCATCCGTCATGGTTTCCTGAGCGATATCAAAGAATTGTCGCGTCAGGTAGGGCGAGCCCCATTTTCGCGCGCCGGTATCCTGATAGAACCGCCAGAACGCGTCCCAATGCTCGGGTCGCAGATCATCGCCGGTGATTGTTCGAATCTGCCCACCGAAATCACAGGCCTGCGTGCGTTCCTTCTTGATATTCTTGCGTTTGCGCGAGGACAGCGCAGCCAGAAACTCGTCAAAATCGGCGTAATCATCATTGAGCCAGTGAAACTGCTGCGAGTGGCGGACCATCAGGCCCATCTGCTCACCTGCCAGCGCTTCGGCCTCGGTGCAGAAAGTAGCGTGCAGCGATGAAATTCGATTCTCGGCGGCCAGTTGCACCGCTCCTTGCACCAGCGCCGAGATCCCGACAGCATCGTAGCCGGGTCGCACCAAAAAACGCCTGCCAGTCGCGGGTGTGAAGGGCACCGCGATCTGCAGCTTGGGATAATATCGCCCGCCCGCGCTTTCATAGGCATGAGCCCAGCTATGGTCGAAGATGTATTCACCCTGGGAGTGCGACTTGGCAAACATCGGGGCTGCCGCAATCAGCATCCCGTCCAGATAGGTCGTCAGGTATTGCGGCTGCCAGCCAGTACCGCGCCCGACCGAGCCGCTTTCTTCCAGGGCATGCAAAAACCGATGTGTCGTGAACGGGTCAAACGGTCGCCCGCCATCGGCAACCTCGGGGCAGGCGCAACTGTCCCAGTCGCTCGCGGAAATCTGCGAGACCGATGTCAGAACCCGAACCTCAATCTGTGCCTGATCCATATCCCCTCCGCGCTGCACCTTTATCTGTGATCGCGCACGCCGGGATCAAGCGGGATGTTCGGCCAGATAGCCTTCGAACGTGACATTATCGGCAACCTTGCGTGCCTCTGCTTCTTGTTCAAGCGAGCGCACGGTCCAGCACAGGATCGGCACACCGTGTGCCTTCAACTCAGCGACCCGGGGGCGGTCAAGATCGATGACTTCATGGCTGATAAAGCTGGCTCCAACGCGGTCGAAATCCGGGATGTTGCGCAGATGATCGCAGACGGCTTGCGGCAGAAGCTCGACTTTGGGCTCGTAAGAGCTGGTAACGAGACCGCGCGGCAAATGTGGCGCAAGGCGTGCAATCTCTGCGACTGAATGCGGGTTGAACGACATCAGCGCGACCGGGCCTTCATAGTCTTTCAGTGCGCTTACAACATCTGCTTCCAAAGCACCGATATCGGGGCCCATTGCACCATCTTGATCCTTCAACTCGATGAGCAAGGGCACCCGTCCTGCAACAATGGCCAGCACCTCTTCCAGCGAGGGGATACCTTCACCGTCAGAATGCAGAAGCGTCTGGGCCCGCGCTTGTGTTTCGGTGATCTGTTGGATCGGTCCGGGCTGCCCAGTCAGACGGGTCATGTCATAGTCGTGAAACACCATGGCCCGATTGTCACGGGTGCGTTGCAGATCAATCTCGACCCCATAACCGGCGTCTATTGCGGCACGAATGGCGGCCCGGCTATTCTCGGGCCGCTGATCAGAAATGTCATGCAGCGCGCGATGTGCTATCGGGCGCTGCAGGAACTCAGACGGAAGGGACGGTTTCATTGAACCTCGAAAATACCCTCGATTTCAACGGCAACACCCAAAGGCAATGAGGCTGCGCTGACGGCCGAGCGCGAATGACGACCGGCGTCGCCCAGCGCTTCGACCAGGAAGTCGGAGGCCCCGTTGATCACCTTCGGCTGTTCTGTGAAATCAGCGGTCGAGTTTACAAAACCGGTCAGCTTGATCACGCGCACCAGCTTGTCGATATCGCCACCACAAGCCGCTTTGACCTGAGCCAACAGGTTGATGGCGCAGACTTTGGCTGCAGCGGCGCCTGCCTCAACATCCATATCATCACCGAGCTTGCCAGTGATCAGATCATCCGCCTTGGAGATCTGGCCCGACACGTAGACAATGTTGCCGATGCGCACGAAAGGAACGTAGTTCGCTGCCGGAGCAGGTGCGTCCGACAGGCTGACACCAAGGCTGTCCAGTTTTGCTGCGATGCTCATATGATTGATCCTCATCTCGTAGTGATTCAGCGCGGACGCTACCCGGGAAAACCTGTTTCCGAAAGCGTGAAAGCGGGATTTTTCCCATTGCCTGCAAACTGGGCAGGTCTTCTCTTATTCAGGAAGTGTTGAATTCGTGTCACTTTACGTCGCCCCATCGGCTGAGGTAAACGCGAGTTGTTGTTTCAAATCCTGCGCGAAACCTCTATGTGAGACCAATTGCGCCACCAAGGGTGCAAAGGCTGTATTGATTGAAGGCCCGGATACCGCTGGGCAATTTTCGGAGTAACGAAGACAGTGCCAAGTTACATTCGTCTGAAGCACCTGATCATATTCGGCATCCTGACGGTCCTATCGGCATGCGCGACGCAGCCTCAGGACGCAGCGGCGCGGGGTGAGATTTTTGACCCCTATGAAGGGACCAACCGGGGCATTCACAAGTTCAATCTGGGTGTGGACCGATTCCTGTTCCGACCGGCCTCGAAAGGCTATGTGAAGATCGTACCAGATCCGATGGTTACCAGTTTCAATCACTTTGCCGAAAACCTGACGATGCCCGGGCAGGCGCTGGACTATCTGCTGCAAGGCAATCTGAAACAGTCCGGCAATGCGCTGCTGCGCTTTCTGATCAACTCGACCGTGGGCGGCTTTGGCCTGTCAGCCCCGGCGGATGAGCTGAACCTGCCGCCTGTTGATACTGATTTCGGCGAAACCCTGCATGTCTGGGGCGTGGGCGAAGGTGCTTATGTGGAACTGCCCTTCTACGGCCCGTCCACCGCGCGCGATGCGGTCGGCGTTGTGGTCAACCTGTTCTCGAATCCGATCAACTTTAGCCCGACCCGCCCGGTCGACAATATTGGTGTCTATGCCGAGGTCGTGCGGCGGATGGGAGATCGCGGTCGGTTCTCGGATACAGTTGATTCGATTCTGTACGAAAGTGCAGACAGTTACGCGCAAGCGCGCACGATCTACCTGCAAAATCGCCGCTTTGAACTGGCAAGGGATGATGAAGACGCCTATCTGGGTCTGTATGACGATCCCTACGCCACCACCGGGACCGACCCTGTCAGAGACCCCTATCTTGACCCGTACGAGGACCCCTATGCCGAATAACCTGTTGAACCGACGCCGTTTTGTGGCCACCGCCCTGACCGGGATGACAGTTGCCGCATTGCCTCTGCCCGCGTTCGCGCTGACCGAAGCGCAGGCCAAACAGCTGGTCAACAGCGTTGTGGCCGATATCACGCGTATCATTGACTCGGGTAAATCCGAAAACGCCATGCTGCGTGATTTTCAGAAGATTTTTGTGCAATACGGTGATGTGCCGATCATGGCCCGCTATGCGCTGGGGGCGGATGCACGTACAGCCTCATCCGCACAGCTGCGTCAGTTCACCAAAGCGTTCGAAGGCTATATTTCGCGCAAATATGGTCGCCGGTTCCGCGAGTTCATCGGCGGTGAGGTCACCGTGCGTAACGCGCGCAAGATCAAGACCGGATACGAGGTCAGAACCTCGGTCAAATTGCGCGGCTCATCCCCGTTCGAAGTGACATTCCTGGTGTCCGACAAATCGGGCCGCGGCAAGTTCTACAACATGTTCATCGAAGGCGTGAACCTGCTGCTGACTGAGCGCACCGAAATCGGCGCGATGCTGGATGCGCGCGGCGGCGATCTGAATCGCCTGATCAAGGACCTGAAAAAGACGGGTTGATCTGAGGGATTGCCCTACACCAGCCACCGCCCGACCCGTTCGCGCGGTGGCTTTTTTGTTCAGTTTGCAGGCTTGCACGCGATCTGGCTGACATAAGACATGTAGCCAAAAAACGTGTTTGCAGACACACGCGCCCGGGCCTCGGATTTCAGCGCCTGTGCCGTTTCAGGCGCTAACAACCCGGTCTCGGCCATTCGATCCGCGCCACGGTCGATAACGGTCAGAAAGTAAGTCGCCTCTCCTTCGGCCACATAACCGTGTCCCCGGCGACGGCCCAACTCAAAACCTGCTTGAGAGAGTGCACCGCCAATCTGGCGCATGATCCAGAGGTTTGTGACGTTCTGATTGATCATGAACCGAATGAGTTGATCCAGAGGATCAAAATCGGCAATCTGCGCTGTGGCGGTATCGTAGTCCCCATCGCAAATCGCGAATATCCCGCCCGGTTTCAGTATCCGAAAGGCCTCGGAAACCACATCCTCGGGGCCGGGTACATGGCACAACAGTGTATGCGCCAGAACAAGGTCTGCTGAGCTATCTTCAAGCCTGGTTGCCTTTGCATCGCCGGTTTCAAAAACAAGATTGCTCTCGCTGGCGAAGCTGTTTCTCGCACGTTCGACCATAACCGGTGAGGGCTCAATGCCGAGCGCGCGCTCCACCCCGCCGACAGACAGCAGCTCTTGCGTGATGTGCCCGGTGCCTGAACCCAGCTCAACCGCGAGCCCGCCCTCAGGGACAATCAAATCACTTAGATAGCTATCCCTGATCTCTTTCTGCGCTGGCTCCAGACACCGCGCTTCCATAGCTTCGGCGATACGCTCTTGGACCGAGATATCCTGCCCGGCCAGATCGGAATACGGATCGGACATAGCGCGCCTCCCTTCGCTACGTCCCAAGATAGCATATTTCAAATTAACCGGCCAAAACCGACCGTGATTGCTATGGCCCACCCCGGGTTGGTGCGGGCCAACGGTCCCTTAGTTCAGCCGTTCACCCGTTTCCTTGGCAAAGTAGGACACCTTGCTCATGTCGAACGCCAGGTTCAGCAATTGACCGGCCTGCGCGCTGGTTTCAGCATGCAGCCGCGCCGTGACCTGCTTGCCACCCAATTCCGACACCACGTAGGTATCTGCCCCTGCGGGTTCGACCATATCGACCATGCAGGCGGCTTCCTGCACGCCTGCGCCAGCGCGGAACCCGGCCTCGGCGATATCTTCAGGACGTAGACCAAGGATGACATCCTGCGGCAGAGACAAGTCGCGTGCATCGTTCAGAACCAGCGTTTCACCGGATTCGCGCGCGATCGAGATTTGCGTCCCCGAGCCATTGTTCGATGCCTGTGCCGGGATCAGGTTCATCGCAGGTGAGCCCATGAAATCCGCCACAAACAGGTTGGCCGGGTTGTTGTAGATCTCAGCCGGAGTACCGATCTGCTGCACGACCCCGCCTTTCAGGACTACGATCTTGGTGGCCAGCGTCATCGCTTCGATCTGGTCGTGGGTAACATAAACTATGGATGCGTCCAGTGTCTGGTGCAGCTTCTTGATCTCGGTCCGCATCTCGACCCGCAGCTTGGCGTCAAGGTTCGACAGCGGTTCATCGAACAGGAACAGCTTGGGGTCGCGCACCAACGCCCGGCCCATCGCGACCCGCTGACGCTGACCACCCGACAGTTGGCTGGGGCGGCGGTTCAGCAATGGCTCGATCTGCAGCAAGGAGGCGACGTCTTTCAGCTTGGCTTCCTGCGTGGCCTGATCGACCCCGCGCACTTTCATGCCGAAGGTGATGTTCTTGGCCACCGACATGGTCGGGTACAAGGCGTAAGACTGGAACACCATCGCGATGTCGCGATCCTTGGGGCTGACATGGGTCATGTCGTTGCCGCCGATGGACAATGTGCCACCGGTGATCTCTTCCAGTCCCGCAATGCAGTTCAGCAGCGTAGACTTACCGCAGCCCGAGGGGCCGACAAGCACCAGGAAATCGCCCGGTTCAATCGAGATGTTGATGTCTTTCAGAATCTCGGTCGCGCCGTAATTCTTGTAGAGTTTGTTGATATCAAGGATGGGAGCCATGGGTCTTATCCCTTCACAGAGCCAGCGGTCAGGCCGCGGATGAAATACTTACCGGCAACGACATAGACGAGCAGCGTCGGCAGCCCCGCGATGATCGCGGCAGCCATGTCGACGTTGTATTCTTTGACGCCGGTGGTGGAGTTTACGATGTTGTTGAGCGCAACAGTCACGGGCTGTGTCCCCGCCTGGCTGAACGACACGCCAAACAGGAAGTCGTTCCAGATCTGCGTGAACTGCCAGATCACAGTCACCACGATGATGGGCAGCGACAGCGGCAGAAAGATCGACCAGAAAATCCGCATGAACCCAGCCCCATCAACCCGCGCCGCCTTGGTCAGCTCGGCCGGAATGGTGACATAGTAGTTGCGGAAGAACAGCGTGGTGAAGCCCAGCCCGTAGATCACATGGACAAAGATCAGGCCCGGAATGGTACCCGCAATCCCCATCATACCCAGCAGACGTGCCATTGGCAGCAGAACAACTTGGAACGGGATGAAGCAACCGAACAGCATCAGCGAGAAGATGATATTGGCCCCTTTGAACCGCCATTGCGCCACGACATAGCCGTTCAGCGCACCCAACAGGGTCGACAAAAATACCGCAGGCACCGCGATCAGAACCGAGTTCCAGAAATAGGGTCGCAAACCTTCACACTGGATACCGGTACAAGCGCCGGACCATGCGGTTTTCCAGGCGTCGAAGCTGACCTCTCGCGGCAGCGAAATCAGGCTGCCGGTGCGGATTTCCTCAAGGCTTTTCAATGATGTCGTCAACATCACGAAGAGCGGCATCAGATAATACAGTGCAAACAGGCCAAGCAGGATATAAAGCAACCAACGCAGGGCAATCTTGCCCGTAGCGCTTTGGGTGCGGGTTTGTGTTTGGGGCATCGACAGATCAGTCATTTTTCGCCCTCAGCTCTGAGTAAAGATAGGGGACCACGATGGCAAAGACGACCAGCATCATGATCATCGCGGACGATGCCGCTTGACCAATATCGCCGCGCGAAAAGGCCATGGCGTACATGTAAGTAGCGGGCAGATCGGTTGCGTAGCCCGGACCGCCACCAGTCAGGGCGATGACAAGGTCGAAGCTTTTGATTGCGAGGTGCGCCAGCACGATGAAAGCAGACAGGAAAATGGGGGCCATCGAAGGGATGATGATCGCCGTATAGATGCGCCACGTGGGGATACCATCGACCTGTGCGGCCTTGATGATCTCGCCATCGACCGAACGCAAACCGGCCAAAAACAACGCCATGACGAAGCCGGAACTCTGCCAGATCGCGGCGATCACGATAGTGTAGATCGCATAGTCAGGGTTCACCAGCCAGTCGAATTCGAAATTCGGAAAGCCCCAGCCCTGCACCATGGATTCGATGCCCAGGCCCGGGTTCAAAATCCACTTCCACGCCGTACCGGTCACGATCATCGACAACGCCATCGGGTACAAGTAGATCGTCCGGATCGCGCCTTCCACGCGGATCTTCTGATCCAGCAGGATGGCCAGCAACAGGCCTAGTACCATCGCGATCACGATGAACAGCGCGCCAAAGATATACAGGTTGTTGATCGCCGTATCCCAGCGGGGTGAGTCGAACAGGCGTTCATACTGAATGAAGCCTTTGATCTCGTATTTCGGCAGTAGTTTCGATCGGGTTAGCGACACCCATGCGGTCCATCCGATAAATCCGTAGACAAAGATCAATACGGCGATGAACGACGGTGCCAGCACCACCTTGGGCAGGTGGTTTTCCAGCCATTCGGACATTTTAGCCTCCGGGGAAAGATGCTCTGCCCCTCACTATAGGGGGCAGAGCGTATTGGATCAGTAGCTGTTTGCTACCGCGTCCGCCAGTTGCTGAACCGCGTCAGCCGAGGACATATCCGAGTTGAAATGTGCGGTCACAACATCCGTAATCGCACCGGCCTGCGACCCGCGCAGCGCCATGCCATGGGCATAAGACGGCAGCAGCGAACCGCCTGCCGAGGTCGAACCCATATCTTCGGCCGAGATTTGCGCGCAGATGTCGAACGCATCCAGCGCCACATCAGTCCGCGCAGGGATCGAGCCCTTGTTCAGGTTGAACACTTCCTGGAATTTCGGCGCGACGATCAGCTTGGCCAGCAATTCCTGACCAGCGCGGTTGTCATCACCTTCCACTTCGAACATGGCAAAGCTGTCGACGTTGTACAGATATCCGTCGCCGGGGGTCGAGGCACACAGGAAGTCTTCGCCGGGCTTCTTACCAGCCGCCAGGAATTCGCCCTTGGCCCAGTCACCCATGATTTGGAAGGCTGCTTCGCCATTCATAACCATAGCGGTGGCAAGGTTCCAATCGCGGCCTGAGAAGTTTTCGTCCACATAACCGCGCAGGGTGCGCATCTGGTCAAAGACCTGCACCATGGTGTCCGAGGTCAGCGCCTCGGGGTCGAGATCGACAAAGGCTTTCTGGTAGAACTCGGGGCCACCCAGACCCAGCGCAACCGCTTCGAACACTGTGGCGTCTTGCCATGCCTGGCCACCATGGGCCAAAGGGATCACTCCGGCAGCCTGCAGTTTTTCGGCAGCGGCGTTGAACTCTTCCCATGTTGTGGGCATTTCAATGTCGTTGGCGGCCAGAACGTCAGCATTGGCCCAAATCCAGTCGATGCGGTGCACGTTCACAGGTGCTGCGCACCACGTACCTTCGCACATCATGTGGCCTGCAATCGATGCTGGCAGGACATCGGCCCAGCCTTCGGCTTCTGCCACGGATGAAATGTCAGCCAAAACGCCTTCTTCATACCATTCCTGAATGGCAGGTCCTTTCAGCTGAACAGCAGTCGGCGCATTACCGGCAAGAACCCGGGCCCGCAGCGCAGTCATGGCCGCATCGCCGCCGCCACCTGCGACCGGCATATCGGTCCATGTGCCGCCGTTCGAGGCGAACTCTTCCTGCAGAACCGCGACCGATTTCGCCTCACCACCGGACGTCCACCAGTGCAGAACTTCGGCCTTTGGTTCAGCCACAACAGCCGACCCGGCCACTACGGCCAAGGTCGACACGGTGGCAAATGCAAAACGCTTCATTTTTTGTTCTCCTCCCTGAGAATTCGGTGCCACCCCAAGGGCGGCCATAGGTGATATAGCGCTAACGGATTGCCGCATGGCAACGCAGAATGCGATGCAATATCCTGACAAGGTGGAAATTTTCACCGCTTTTGTTACCCCGTGTTACGTTGGCCTTGAATCCGTTTCCATTCGTTACAATTGGCGGCGACGGAGAACCCTGAGGAGGAGAAACAGAGTGGGCATTCCCCGGCTCCTGGTGGTGGACGACGATTCGGAGATGCGGTCGATGATGACCCAGTTCTTTCAGCAGAACGGGTATATTGCTCTGCCTGCCAGTTCCGAAAGTGAAATACGCACGCATCTAACCTCGGGGCGGATCGACCTGATCCTGTTGGACGTGATGCTGGGCGATGAAAACGGCGTCGAGATCTGTGCCCGGTTGCGGGCCGAACAGGATGTACCGATCATTCTGGTCTCGGCCCTGTCGGCGGATCATCAGCGCATGGCAGGATATGAGGTTGGAGCAGACGATTACATCGCCAAACCATTCAACCCGCAACTGTTGCTGGCCCGCGTCCGTGCGGTGATGCAACGCGCCCGACGCACGCCTTCGCTGGCATACCGCCGCCGCACGCGCACCTTTCACTTCGACGGCTGGGTCTTTGACGGCAAACGGGACGAGGTGCATTCGCCCGAAGGCTATCTGGTTTCCCTGTCCCAACGGGAGACCGCCCTGTTGAAGGTTTTGCTGGCGAACCCGCATATTCCGCTGACCCGTGATGAGATCGCCGCCGCACTGGATGTAACCGGTGAGGCCGACAAGCCTGAGGCGCAAGGCCGTGCCATAGATATGCTGGTGGGGCGGTTGCGGTCGAAAATCGAGGCCAACCCGAAAGACCCCCAGATGCTGCGCACCGAGCGCGGTGTTGGCTATCTGTTTACCGCTGACGTTATGGTGGATGAGGACGCATGACCCTGCGCCTGCGCAGTATTGGGTGGCTCTGGACCCTGTCCGCCTTTGTCGCGGGGCTGGTGGCTGCCGGGATGTGGTTCACCTCGGCACAGGCTTGGAACCGGTATCAGACCGCAGCATTTGTTGCCGGTTTCACCATATACGAAGACTTGCGAACGGGGATGGCGCCGCCACCCGGCCTATTGATCAACCCATTGCCAACCGAGGCAGCCGCGCTTGCTGATAGGGGAGCGTTCCAGCAAATGCCCGGCTTTGCGGATCGCCGCTTTGTCACCAATCTGTCGATTCTGACCGACAGTTCAGCCCCCCTGAGTGGCCGCGAATTGACGCTTGCGGTGTTATCGGATCGACTGGTCTATCCGGTTTCAGACATCGTATCTGGCAGCGATCAGACCGGCCCCGAGAAGATGGGGAACCTGACCCGTCTGTTGGCCACATATTGCAGCGAACCTATCCTGATCGCGCAATTCGGGCGCGGAGTCTGGCAGCAAGTCGACGGCACCGAAATCTGGGGCTGTAAGGCTGCGCCGGTTGATCTGCGTTTGCCCGCAATATTGCTGGGCATTGTGTCCTTGGCGGTGCTTCTGACCTCGGTCGGGAATGTTTCTGACAGTTTCGCACGCTTTGCTCAGGCACTTGGTGACCGCCGACGTCGCGGCGGGCCGCAAAGCTATGACGCGGACGGGCCTGAAGAGCTGCGCGATATCGTGACTGCGGTGAATGATCACCTGGATGCCGAACGTGCGCAGCTTGAGAAACGCGCCATTGTACTGTCGGGTGTCAGCCACGATCTGGGGACCCCTGCAACCCGCGTCCGGCTGCGTGCGGCGCTGATTCCCGATGGCGAGTTGCGCGAAAAGCTCGAGGCCGACGTGGACCAGATGACCGGCATGATAGAAAGCGTGCTTACTTACACGCGATCGGAACTCAGCGTCGAGGAACCGCGCCAGATATCGTTGACCTCGCTGGTTGAATCGCTTGTGGCCGATTATCAGGATATGGACCGGCCTGTGTCGTTGAAAGCCGTTGATCCGGTTGTCGTCGAAAGCGCGTCGTCTGTTTTCATGTCACGCCGTGGGCATGCGTCGCTGCCGGAAACGCGGCGCATCCTGGTGACGGGTCAGCCCATCGCATTGAAACGAGCTTTGTCCAATCTGATCGATAATGCCCTGAAATACGGTCGTCACGCCGAGGTTGAACTGGAAACTGATGCTCAGACCGCCACGATCATCGTCGAAGACAAGGGCACCGACCTATCGGTCGCGGATATCGAGGCGCTGTTGGCACCGTTCCAGCGCGGATCAAACATCGGATCTTCGGACGGGTTCGGATTGGGCCTGACAATTGTCAGCACCGTTGCCGAACAACATGGCGGAACGCTGAGTTTCGAGGCCGGAGATCAGGGTCTGCGCGCCCGACTACAGATCACACGGCAATAGTCATGGCGCATAGCTGCGAACCAAGGCGCTGGCGATCAAGGCCCAGCCATCAGCGATGACGAAAAACGCCAATTTGAACGGCAGCGAGACCGTAGCCGGGGGCACCATCATCATTCCCATCGACATCAAAACCGCTGCGACAACGAGATCGATTATCAGGAAAGGCAGGAAAATCAGGAACCCGATCTGAAAGGCCCGCGCGATTTCCGACAACATGAAGGACGGCATCAGCACGGATAACGGGGCCTCGGGCGATAGTTGGATCGCAGCATCATCTGGGCGCAGGTCTGCCATGGCCTGAAACGTGTCGGCGTCAATACGCGCTGCCATAAAACTGCGAAACGGCACCAGCGCGCGTTCCAGCGCGGGCTCTACGTCAAGCGTTTCCTCGACCATCGGTTGAATCCCGGTCTCCCACGCCTCGGTAAAAACCGGCTCCATGACGAAATAGGTCAGAAACAGCGCCAGACTGACGATCAACATATTTGGCGGTGACTGCTGCAAGCCGATTCCTTGCCGCAGGATCGCCAAAACCGTGATCAAAAACGGGAAACAGGTGATCATGATCGCCAGTCCCGGTGCCAGGCTGAGCACCGTGATCAGCAAAATCAACTGGATGGTCCGGGCCGAGATCGACCCGCCCTCGCCCAGGGACAGCGACAGTTCTTGCGCCGCGCCACCGGAGGGTATGACCAGCAAAAATGCCAGCCAAAACAGGTGGCGCATCATCCGATCCCGTTCTGTAGATCTGAGATTTCGGTCAGCCGTACAGCCAGTTGCCCGGCCTGATCGCCCTCCATCTCTTCCAACAGACCGCGCGCTACCAATTGGTCCCCGACATAGAGGTCAACCGGATCCTCGATCCGCTTGTCCAGTGTCAGTACGGCATTTTCGCCCATGCTCAACAGGTCACGGATCAAAGGCCGCGCACGCCCGACCGAGACGGTGACTTCGATCGGAACAGTCTCGAACGGGTTGGGTTTTTCGGGTTTCGGTGGTCGAGGATCACTCATTTGACAAAGCCTCTTTTGCTTCAAACAGATATGCGTCGAATGTTGCAGCAATGGATGAGAGCAAGGCAGCGCAGTCCACCTCGCGTTGGGCGATCCCCACCTGCAATCGCGCCTGTCCCGGCTGGAGCGAGACATCCTCGATGACCTGGGGACGCGGCGAGATATCCTGCGGCAGCATCGCCTCGACCTGATCCGAAGTGCCCGCCGGAACAGTCAGCTGCAGTGGCTGGCCGACCTGCTCACGCGCCATGTCGCAAAGCTGCTCGGTCAATCGCTTCGCAAAGCCATGCTCGATCGTCTCAGGCAGAATAGTCTGAACCAGGCTCTGGAACATCGGTTCCAGCGACAGGGTCATGCGGGTCAATGCTTCTTGATAGGTAAAGGACAGGTCGGATAACGTCGCCGACAGATCGGAGCTTAGCTGTGTGCCAGTCTGTTCCTGTGCCTGAACCGCATCTTCCCAGCCCGCCCCATAGCCTTGTTCAAATGCAGCAAGCCGCTGTTCTTCCAGTGCGTCTTCATCCAGTAGATGTACGGCCACCCCAGCCGCAGGGGCGGTGAAGTCTTCAAGAAGATGAGCGATCGACATCACACCTTCTCCTCGCCTTCTTCAAGCCAGCTGCGCAGGATCTCAACCGTCTCTTCCTGCTTGTCGCCGATCATGGCGCGCAAACGGTCAACGGGATCCTCGCCGCGGGCAGCGGCAATCGCCGGAACACTCGGCTGCGCCGCATCCGCGAGCGGTGCAAAGTCCTGCACATCTGCGGTCGCAATTTCCCCGGTCAGGGAAGGCGCTGGGGCGACCTCGACCGGTGCACCTGCTGGCAGCAGCGCCGATGCTGCAGATTTCGTCAGAATTGGCCTTATGACAAACAGACCCAAAACAAGGGAAACCAGCGCCAAAACCACCATCTGGATTAGCGACATAGCGTCGATATGCATGTTCTGCCAGATCGACCCGGACACTAACTCGCCCTGGGGTTCAACGATGGGCAAGTCGAGCGATTTCAGTGTGATGACGTCGCCGCGTTCAGCATCAAACCCGACCGCAGAAGCCACAAGCTCTTGCAGTGCATCAAGCTCGGGCTGCGGCATGGGTTCAAAAATCTCGACGCCATCTGTACCTGCCGCTCGAACACCGTTGACCAGCACCGCGACAGTCAGACGTTTGATCGCACCTGGCGCGCGATGAACTTCCAACTCGGTCTCTGACACCTCATAATTCACCCGTTCGCGGGTCTGAGTGGCATTCGAATTGGATTCATCGCCTCCGGCCCCGTCGCCATCCGGCAAATTCGACGCCACCGTCACATCCGCCGACTGATTACGCGCACTGTCCGACCGTTCTTCAACATCCGTGCTGATCGCAACACGGCCTTTGGGGTCAAAGCGACGTTCCCGGATAGACTCGGTTTCGGTCACCGTATCTACGCTGACCTCAACCACCGCGTTGCCGGCCCCGACCCGGGCTTCGACCAGACGTAGTACTTTCTCACGCAATTGGCGCGCCTTATCATCTGCAGTATCGGCTGCCACCGCCGTGTCCTGCGCGCCAATCACGGCCCCATTCGAATCAATCACAGTGACGTTTTCCGATGCCAGCCCGCTAACCGCCGACGCCACTAAAAACCGGATTGCCTTTGCCTGATCTCCGTTAATCGGTGCACCCGACGGGACCAGATAAACCGAAGCGGTTGGTGCTATGCTGCGCTGAAACGGGTTGGAGGAGCTGTTGGCGATGTGCACCCGGGCCTTGCTGACATGCGGGCTGCCCACAATCGTGCGCGCCAGCTCTCCTTCTTTTGCGCGCCAATAGGCGGCATCAAACATCTGCGACGTAGTGCCAAAGCCGCTGAGCGAATCCAGCAGTTCGTAACCGCGATTGCCGTTCGCAGGCAGGCCCTCGCTAGCCAAAGTCATCCGCAACTCATCCCGCTGAACGCCGGGGACGTAGATCGAGCCACCCCTTATTTCATAGGTCACACCACGCTGGTCCAGCGCCCGCACGATATCCCCAGCTGCACCGCTTTCGAGCCCCGCATAAAGCAGCGTCATCGACGGCGCTGTCACAATCCGTGACATCGCAAGCACACCCAGAAACACCAGTGCCACGGCACCGGCCACGATAATTTGTTTGCGCCTGTCCAAACTTGCCCAGACAGTTCCGATCTGCTGCACGCTTACCTCCGACTCACCGACATTCTGTGCGGCTCTGCCCTTGTTTGGACGATTGCCCTTAACAATCGGTTAGTCCCTGAGGGGTTATGACGGTTGCCGAACAGATTCATGAGGACGGCATGACCGACGCAACTGCAGATGAGGTGGAAGCCGCTAAAAAATCAGGGAAAAAGGGCCTTCTGCTTGGACTGACTCTGGCTATCGCGGGCGGTGTTGGTGGCTATTTCATAACTGCATCCGGCCTGCTTCCCATAGGTGGGTCCGAGATGGTGAAAGAGGCCAAAAAGAAAGGCGAAGACGCTTCCGTAAAGGCACTTCCCGATGTGAAATTTGTCGATCTTCCGCCGGTGATCATCTCGGTCAAGTCAGATGATTCGCGACATTTGAAATTTCACGCGCAGCTTGAAGTGAATGCGGGCTACGCCGCCGAGGTTGAAAAGATGCAGCCGCGAATCATGGACGTTCTGAACAGCTATTTGCGCGCCCTTGAGTTAACCGATCTGGAAGATTCTCTGGCTTTGATGAGGATCCGCGGACACCTGCTACGACGCATTGGGATCGTCGTGGGCGAAGGCCGCGTGCGTGACGTTCTGGTCATGGAATTTGTACTGAATTAGGAGGCGATGGTGGAGTTGATTGCCGATATTCTGCTGGTTGCGGGCGCTCTTGGGGCTGGTCTGTATTGTTTCGTTCTGTCGCGACGCCTGAAGCGGTTTACCGATCTTGAGAAGGGTGTGGGTGGCGCCGTTTCCGTGCTGTCCTCGCAAGCAGAAGAGTTGCGAAAATCGCTGGATAGCGCGCGTCAGGCTTCGGATGATTCCGGCACCGCGTTGCAGGCGCTGACCGAACGGGCGGAAACCGTCGCACAACGATTGGAGCTTATGATGGCCTCGATGCACGATGTCGTTCAGGAAGAGCCCTCTGAGCCGGACGTTCCCAAGGATCAGCCAGATGACGCACCTGCTGAGGACAGGTCTGAGCAGCCCGGCGAAGCACAAGAAACTGCATCCGATCCGTCTGGTGAACCAACTGAGGTCTCGACTGAGCCATCGGAAGCACCACCAGAGCCGCCCGCAAAGAAACCAGAAGGCCTGATGTTTTTTCGGCACGCCGCTCCATCTGGCGGAGCAGCGAAATGAGTCGCAACCGAGCAAAAGCGCCTGATCGCCGAGCGCGCGGCGGTGTTCTGACCGTCATTTCCTTGCTGATGGTCGGCTCTGCGATTATTCGCATCGGGCTTGAGGCCGGGCCTGCACTTGCCCGCGGCGCAGAACCAAACATGGCCTCGCCGGTCGGTGGTGAACGCAAAGAGGCGAATGCGGCAGATCTACAATTGCTGCTTACGGAACTATTGCGCCGTGAAAAGACTCTAAACCAGCGTGAAAGCACGATTTTGGACCGGGAACGGGCGCTCGACATTGCCGATCAGGCCATCGAAACCCGGCTCACCATGCTGGAGGACGCCGAGAACGCTCTCCGTGAAACGGTGGCGATTGCCGAAAAGGCCGCCGAAAACGATCTGACACAACTGACTGACGTGTATCAGAGCATGAAGCCCAAAGATGCCGCCGCGTTGTTCGAAACGATGGACGCGGTATTCGCCGCTGGCTTCCTGTCTCGCATGCCACCGGAAGCTGCCGCTGAAGTTATGGCCGGTCTCAGCCCCGAGGCTGCTTACACCATCAGCGTGATCATGGCCGGGCGCAATGCACGTGCCCCACAGGAATGACCCTCATGGCCATATCTATCTGCACCCTCAACGCTGGAGACCTTTCATGATCGGGCTCATCGGAATTGCCGTCATCTTTGTCATGGTATTCGGCGGCTACCTTGCCGCAGGCGGCAAGATGGCCATCATTATGAAATCACTGCCCTTCGAGATGATGATGATCGGAGGGGCCGCAGTCGGCGCATTTCTGATCAGCAATGATATCGGCGGCGTAAAACACACCGCCAAGGATATCGCGAAAGTTTTTAAAGGACCCAAATGGAAGCCCGAGGATTATCGCGATCTGTTGTGCTTGTTATTCTCTCTGATCCGGATCGCACGCGCGAACCCGGTCGAGGTAGAGCAGCACATTGAAGAGCCAGGAAGCTCATCGCTATTTTCCGCATATCCCAAGATTCAAGCCGACAAAGAAGCGGTGGACCTGATCTGTGACACCATGCGCTCGGCGGCGATGAACTATGACGACCCGCACCAGGTTGAGGAGGTGCTGGAAAAGCGGATGGAGGCGAACTTCCACCATGCCATGCATTCAAGCCACGCGCTGCAAACCGTTGCTGACGGGTTGCCCGCCCTGGGGATCGTGGCCGCCGTTTTGGGTGTGATCAAGACGATGGGATCAATCGACCAACCACCGGAAGTTCTGGGTAAGCTGATCGGCGGCGCGTTGGTTGGGACGTTTCTGGGGGTTTTTCTGGCTTATGGATTGGTGGGTCCTTTCGCGGGCAAGCTGAAATCTGTTGTTGAAGAAGACAACCACTTTTACCAACTCATCAAAGAGGTTCTGGTGGCTAATCTTCACAACCACAACGCGGCCATGTGTATTGAGGTCGGCCGCCAGAACACACCGACCCACAACCGGCCCGGTTTCTCGGAACTTGAAGACGCGCTTAAGGAACTCAAGCAGGCTGCAGCATGATCCGCGCATTGTCTTTGGTCTTGCTCGCATGGGGCACAAGCGCGTCAGCACAGGCTTTGACCGTGCGATCGGGCGAGCATGAGGGGTACACGCGACTGGTGGTACAGGTCCCCTCTGGCACCGGTTGGATGTTGGATCCGGTCGAGAACGGCGCGCGGCTGAGCATTGGCATCGATAATGCGACATTCAACACTGCAGCTGTCTTCGACCGCCTGTCGGGGAACCGTCTGCAATCGCTTCAACAGGCCGGGCCAGGTGCAGCGTTGGAGATGACATTTGGGTGCGACTGCGTGGCAACGGCATTTCTGCATCGCCAAACTATGGTTGTCATAGATATCGCACCCGGCCAGGGTACACCTGCAAGTGACCCGGTAGAGCCAGAGGCACTTCCCAGGACTGCGAGTATCACGGCCCAAAAACCCTTACCTACTGATATTCCAGCCACCGAACTGGCCTTGCCTTTGCTGCAATTAAATCAACGAAATTTCGAGGAGCAGTTGGCATCACGTATATTGCAAAGCGCTGATCGAGAGGTTGTTGATCTTGAACTGGCGGGTGTCGGACGCAGGGAATCGTCCAGTTTTGGTCCGCTGCGATCTTCGGAAAAGCTGGTGCCAAATCTGCGACTGTCTTCGGTGCTCGATGAGGTTTCGGGGCTGGGCAATCTGGCAGTTCCTCAGATTGATAGCAAACCGGAATGTATCACGAACAGCGAACTAGGTTTTGAGACATGGTCGGGCGCTCGATCATTTTCCGAGGATGTGGCCGAATTGCGGGTCGGGCTATTTCAGGAGTTCGATCGTGTCGACCAGGCTTATGCAATGGATTTGGCGAAGCTCTATACGTATTTCGGGTTCGGTGTAGAAGCGCACCAAGCCCTGTCTTTGTTGTCGGAGACCTCGGTTGAGCAGCGCAGAGTAGCGGCCATCGCATCAGTGATGGACGGGTTGCCTGCACCGACGCCGAACCCTTTGGCAGGGCAGCAAAGATGTGATGGTGCCGCCGCACTCTGGGCGCTTTTGAGTGAGGGTAAACTTCAATCCGATGCGCATGTGAAAGCGATCGAACGCGGTTTTGGTCGGTTGCCGTGGCATCTCAGGCAACATCTCGGCCCGGATATCGCCGAGATGTTTGTCTCGGCAGGCCGGCTTGAAGCATCGCGCCGGATCTTGCGTGCGGTCGAACGGATCTTAGAGGACGAACCCGCTGATGTAACCTTTGCCCAAGCCAAAATCGCGGATGCTGCAGGGGATACCGATACCGCAGAAACGCTGTTGACCGAGATCATATCGGCGCCCGATGCCGCGACCGATGCGCCGTTGGCACTTGCGCGGTTGATCGAAAAGCGGTGGTCTGACCGGGGTACGGTCTCGCCCCGCGACCTCGATTTAGCTGCAAGTTATGCGCGCGAGCTTCGGAAGTCCGATCTTGGCCCGATGTTGGCGCGTGCGCACGCTTTGGCGATGGCTTTGTCGCAGGATTTTACCGGAGCTCTTGCCAGTTTTGAGGATGTCTCGGATTCCGACGAATGGCAGAGGACACGAGATCAGGTGTTCCAATTGCTGGCGGAGCGGGCGGACGACATTACTTTCCTGCGCCATGTGATGGAATTGAAGGACAAGCGACGCAACGCGCTGGCGGTCGAAACTGCCGTGTCCATGGCAGAGCGATTGGCTGACCTTGGGTTTTCAGCGCAGGCTTACGCGTTGGCAAACCGACCGCAAGATCGGGAACGCAGCCGTGATCGTGCTCGGCTTCGGGCAAAGGCGGCTCTGTTGGGGAACCGTCCCCGTCAGGCGCTGCTGGAAATCGCGGACGATTCCTCGGACACCGCACAAGAGATACGCGCCCAGGCCATGATGCAAACACAGGATTTCGATGCCGCCGCGCGCGCATTACAGGCAGGCGGGAAGCACGAGATGGCCGATCGATACAACTGGTTGGCGGGCTCCGGCGGTGCGGATGAAGAGAGGTCAAACACCTTCACCGATTTGTCCCGCATCCGAACGTCCCTGATCAAGCCCGTTGCACGGCAGCCGGACAAGCCGTTGTCGGACGCCGCAACGCTATTACAGGACAGCACCATCGCACGCGCGCAGATCACTGAAATGCTTGAGACAGTGCGCGCAATCGACCCGAATTGAACCTTGGAAGTCTGTTCTTGCAGAGACAAGTGTAACTGCTTTGGCCTGTAGGCTGATAGACGCCAAAATCAGCCTCTAACAAAGGTATTGAATTCATTTGGACTTCCTATGCACCAATCCATGATGCCCATAGGACAGTGGCGTCAAACTCAGTGAACGTGTCGAAGATCTTCAGCTGGCTCAATGATCATTCATGACCACCGCACGCGTTCAAGTGTGCTGGTTCTCGGACAACTCCATCTGAGATTACGATCACCACATCTGCCCTTGGTAAACCGGGCCGAGTGACTCAGACTTTCTAAAACCGTGATCCGGGGCATTACGGTTGCCACATCGGGATCCTGCAGACCCGCCCCAGAGATGTGTTCAGCCCAGATGCGAACATGCTCCGCCAAAACAATCGCTACAATTGGCATTGCGTATTGTGCCGGGGACATGGTCTGGGGTTGGCCCGAAAATAGCTCACCCTTTCCAGCATCGCCACGTCAATCCAACCAAACTTGGCCAGTTGATAAAGGATCAAACTGCACCGATCACATAAGCTTAGGCGTGTGTTTTCACAGGCTGATCTCCGGTTTGCGGACGAGTCGTCTTGAGGAATTTAGCCATATGTACGAACCGGCATGTGCTCTGTCCCCGACGTGAACTGTCAAGAACAGAGACTATTCAACCGGATTTATTCAGTATGGAGCCTCCACATCATTCATCGAGACGTAGACTGTCTTCATCTCGCTGAAGTGGTTGATTGCCAGTTTCGAGTTCTCGCGACCGACGCCCGACATCTTGGAGCCGCCGAAAGGCGCCTCAACCGGGGCCAGGTTATATGTGTTGATGTAACAAGTCCCCGCCTCAAAACCTGCCACGATGCGGTGGGCGCGGGTCAGGTCGTTCGTGAAGACGCCGGCGGCCAGACCGAATTCGGTGTCATTGGCACGGGCCAGAACCTCTTCTTCGGTGTCGAAGTCTAGCACCGACATCACGGGGCCGAAAATCTCTTCGCGCGCGATTGTCATATCGTCCTTAACATCGGCAAAAACCGTGGGCTGCATGTAGAAACCATCGCCTTCGACCCGTTCGCCGCCATAGATCAGCCGCGCGCCTTCGGCCTTACCCTTTTCGACATAGCCAAGCGCGATATTCATCTGGTTTTCGCTGACCATCGGGCCAAAGTTGACCTCTTCATCCATCGGGTCGCCGATTTTCGCCGTAGCAAGGCGTTCAGACAGGCGCTTAAGGAACGCTTCCTTGATTCCCTTTTGCACAAAAACTCGAGTGCCGTTGGAACAGACCTGTCCCGAGGAGTAGAAATTTCCCAGGATGGCGCCTGACACGGCATTTTCGATGTCGGCGTCGTCGAACACGATCATCGGGGACTTGCCACCCAATTCCATGGTGACATGTTTCATGCCATCGGCGGCAGCAGCGTACACCTTGCGGCCCGTTGGAACCGACCCTGTTAGCGAGACCTTGGCCACTCGGGGGTCGGTCACCAGGATGGCGCCTACATCACCGTAGCCCTGAACAACGTTATAGACGCCTTTGGGTGCACCTGCCTCGATCAAAATCTCGGCTACTTGCAATGCCGACAGCGGAGTAGTCTCGGAAGGCTTGAAGATCATTGTGTTTCCGCACGCCAACGCCGGGGCACCCTTCCAGCAAGCGATCTGCGTCGGGTAGTTCCATGCCCCAATGCCCACACAAACGCCCAGCGCCTCGCGGACGGTATAGACAAAATCCCCGTCTGCCAGAGGGATATGTTCGCCGGTCAGCGAGGCCGCCAGACCACCAAAATACTCCAGCGCATCCGCGCCGCTGGTAGCGTCGGCCACCAGCGTTTCCTGCAGAGGTTTGCCGGTATCATGGGTTTCGATGATCGATAAGTCACGATTGCGATCCCGCATGATGTCGGCCGCGCGTCTCAGCACACGGCCTCGCTCGGTGCCCGATAGGGCAGCCCAGGCCGCTTGGGCCGATTTTGCGCTGTTTAGAGCCTTTTCAACAATCTCAGGCGTGGCGGAATGCAGCCGTGCGATGACCTCTCCGGTGGCGGGGTAGATAACGTCGATGGGCGCGCCATTGGTGTCCTCGACATACTCGCCATCGATGAAATGGCTGGCCTTAGGTTGAAACTTCATGCCGGTACCCTCTGTGTTCAGAAATCTCTTTAGGCAAAGAGATCGCGTGCGTTGAGGATCGAATTATCGATTATTGACTGATCAGTCAATCAAGCCGCAGATTGGCAGGTTCTCGCCTAATCCAAAGGGTCTTCCCTTGAAACGAAAGGTTAATGTTCTATTTATGTTCTACATAGTCAGAGGATTACCCGATGGCCCAGAACATGCGAAATTCCGCCCTGAGCGGCCCGACAAACGACTATCATCTGCTGCCAGTTACAGATCGGCAGATGCGCTTTGCCCGCGCCATCGCGCAACAATCAGCGCTTGAGATTCCGGTCGAGGCACAGCGTGACCGCAAATCCCTGTCGGACTGGATTTCAGCCCATAAACCGCATGATCCGTCGCCCTTTGCAAACTACCCAACAGGTAAGCAGGTTGCTTTTGCCGAACGTATCTCGCGCAGCAAGCGCCGCCCGATCCCGTCCGAATGTTTCCGCGACAAGCAAATGATGTCGCGCTGGATCGATCATAATAAATAGATCGCTCTATTTGCCGTGGTTGCGCGCGTATAGCGCGACGGCGGCGGCCACAAACATGCCCAACAGGATGTAACCCGTCACAGCCTCGGCCACAGCCAGCCCACGGCAAAAGCCAGTTGGGGACATGTCCCCATATCCGACCGTTGTGAAGGTGACGTATGAGAAATACAGAATATCGGCTGGCCCTTCGGCGCCGATCACACAATGGTCGTTATATCCAAACGCGCCGTAGACGGCTGCGAACAGGAATGGCACGACCTGGATGAAGGACACCCCCATCAGGAACAACAACCTCCGGGGGGATTTCACCTGGGTCATGTAGTACCAGGACTGCGAGGCGATCCAGATTAGAAGGCCTACCGAGGAAAGCGTGCCAATGGTGTCGCCTGCAGTGGCTTCGTTCAGGCGCGACAGACCGTACCACGCAAGAAAGCTTGCCAAGACCAGCCCAAGCGCCGCCAGCAAAGTTGATTTCCATTCTTCCAGGGTTCTGGGTTCGTGGGTCATGAGCGCTCCGTCGGTTGGGCTTGCGCACAATCATCCGATTTCAAACGCGGCCTGCAAGCTGATTTCAGTCAGAGCCCAGATGTTCCTCGCCCCGCGCGCGGGCCAGCTGTATCTGCTTTTGCCGCTCGCGAAACCGCGCCTTGTCTTGTTCTGAAGTCTCATTGATACACCGATGGCAGGATACGCCATGCTCGTATTCAGGGCGTTTCACATCTTCGGGCAGGATCGGGCGACGGCAACCATGGCATAGCTTGTGCGGCCCCTCGACCAGACCATGACCAACTGAGACGCGGTTGTCGAAGACAAAACACTCACCCTGCCAAGTGCTGTCTTCGGGTGGCGTTTCTTCCAGATACCGCAGGATGCCACCTTTCAGGTGATAGACATCTTCGACCCCTTGCCCCAGCAGGTAGTTGGTGGATTTTTCGCACCGGATGCCACCGGTGCAGAACATCGCAACGCGTTTGTTGTGAAAGCGGTCCTTGTTCTGTTCCCACCACGCCGGGAAATCGCGAAAACTGGCTGTATTAGGGTCTATTGCACCCTCAAACGTGCCAATCGCCACCTCGTAATCGTTGCGGGTGTCGATCACCACCACATCATCTGATCTGATCAGCGCGTTCCAGTCCTCAGGCTCGACGTAATTCCCGACATTTGCGCGGGGATCGACATCGGGCTCGCCCATAGTCACGATCTCTTTCTTCAACCGCACCTTCATCTTGCCGAAGGGCGGATGGTCCGAGGTCGCCTCTTTCCACTCAAGATCAGTGCATCCTGGCAGCGCACGGATATGCGCCAGAACCGCGTCAATCCCGGCACGAGGACCGGCGATGGTGCCATTGATCCCTTCCTGCGCCAGCAGCAGGGTGCCTTTCACCGACTGCGCGCGGCAAAGCTCCTGCAAGGCAGGGCGTAGCGCATCGGGGTCGGGAAAACGCGTGAAATGATAGAGGGCAGCGATTGTGTACATGTGGGCGATCTAATGCCCTTGGCAAAAACACACAAGAGACCGCATTGACGATACCCGCTGCGCACCATACCGATAACACGACTTTAGGAGGCCAGCATGTCCCACGCCCTGCTCGTTATCGATGTTCAAAATGACTTCTGCCCCGGCGGCGCGCTTGCCGTTGCCGGAGGGGACGAGATCGTCGCACCGATCAATGCGATCATGGATACCTTCGATACGGTGATCCTGACACAGGATTGGCACCCGGCGGGGCATTCTTCATTCGCCAGTTCTCATACTGGCAAAGCGCCGTTCGAGATGATCGACATGCCTTATGGCCCTCAGGTCTTGTGGCCCGATCACTGTGTTCAGAGCAGCGCAGGCGCGAACTTCCATCCGGATTTGCGAACAGATGGCGATCTGATCATCCGCAAGGGATTTCGCAGCGCTATCGACAGCTATAGCGCGTTTTTCGAAAACGACCATTCCACGCCCACTGGTCTAAAAGGCTATCTTGAGACGCGCGGGATCACGCAGCTGACCATGGTCGGTTTGGCGACAGATTTCTGCGTGCATTATTCGGCGGTAGATGCGGCACAGCTGGGGTTTGATGTCACTGTCTTAAGCAACTTGTGCCGCGCCATTGATATGGACGGATCTTTGGCTGTCGCAGAACAGGCAATGCGCGCAGCAGGTGTGACACTGGCCTGAGGATCAAAGCGCAGCACCATGCTCGGCCAGCAGTTTCAGAAACACAAACAGGATCACGGCAAGACCTAACGCGAAACCGATACGCCCAGAAACCGTGCGACGCTTTGGACGCACTGTTCTTGGGCGTGGCGCTTGCAATGGTCGCTCGGGTATTTTCCGGTTCACGGTCCCGGGCTTTGCGGTCCTGATATGGCCCAAGAAGTGATGGAAATCGAACTCACCACTATACTCTCCCTGGACACCCATATTCCGGATATTCGCAAAAAGCCGCTTTAGGATCAGGAGGCGATCTTCAGCCTCTTCTGGCCGAAAATAACCTCGGGCAAGATGCCCATCCGACTCGTCCAGGCTAAATCCTGATTCCAGAAATATTCTGCGAATCTTGGGCGATGCAGCGCGCAAAGCGTCTGCCGTCTTGATATCCCTGAACCGCGCCCGCACCGGGGGCCGCCCAGTTATCGATGTTTGCCCATGCTCAGGATCAACCTCATCCGGAGCTATTGCAACAATGTCAAAATCGTACTCGAGACTCATTCACTAACTTCAACCTTCAGTTCCATCCCCACCCCTCACTAAAGCGTGAAGGAAACCCACAATAAGCCCGTAATGTGTTCTGTCGTGGGCATTGTTCCCAATTCCGCGACTCTTGCCATTTCGTGCTCCGATTGATCTAACAACGGAAATTGCAGGAGGTCCCCATGGTCGATATCGCGACGCGGGTCTACAATCATAAATGGAAGATTGACCCGATTATCCGGTCATTGATCGACACAGATTTCTACAAACTGCTGATGTGCCAGTCAGTGTTTCGAAATAAGCCCCAAACCGATGTGGTGTTTTCGCTGATCAACCGGTCGAATCACGTGCCATTGGCCCGTTTGATCGATGAAGGCGAGCTGCGCGAGCAGTTGGATCACATCCGCTCGCTAAGTCTGAGTCGTGGGGAAAGCACGTGGTTGCGGGGCAATACATTCTACGGCAAGCGTCAGATGTTCCGCCCGGATTTCATGGAATGGTTCGAGAACCTGCGCCTGCCCCCTTACCACCTGGAGCGTAAGGGTGATCAGTATGAGCTGACCTTTGAGGGTAAGTGGCACGAGGTCATGCTATGGGAGATCCCGGCGCTGGCCGTACTGATGGAATTACGCTCACGCGCGGTTCTGAACGATATGCGCCGGTTCGAACTACAGGTGCTCTATGCCCGTGCAATGACACGCGTATGGGAAAAGATAGCCCAGCTTCGCACTATTGAGGGGCTTGGGATCGCGGATTTCGGCACGCGGCGGCGGCATTCCTTCCTTTGGCAGGACTGGTGTGTGCAGGCCATGATTGAAGGTTTGGGCTCGTCCTTTACCGGAACGTCCAACTGTCTGATCGCAATGCGACGCGAAGTTGAGGCTATTGGCACCAACGCACATGAACTACCTATGGTGTATTCTGCGCTCGCCGAAGACGACGCCGCGCTTGCGCAGGCGCCCTATGACGTCCTTAGCGACTGGCACGAGGAACATGATGGAAATCTGCGCATCATTCTGCCCGACACGTATGGCACCAAAGGGTTTCTGGACCGCGCGCCTGACTGGCTGGCAGGCTGGACCGGCATTCGCGTTGACAGCGGCGACCCCGCTACCGGCGCAAAAATCGCAATAGACTGGTGGAAATCACGCGGCGAAGACCCGACGCAGAAGCGGGTTATTTTCTCGGACGGGTTAGATGTGGACAAGATACGCGAATTGCACGCTCAGTTCGCGGATCAAACCAATGTCTCGTTCGGCTGGGGTACGTTGCTGACCAATGACTTCCGCGAACTTGTACCGAATGACGCATTGGCTCCCTTTTCGCTAGTCTGCAAGGCGGTCTCGGCCAATGGCTACCCGACGGTCAAACTATCTGACAACCCAGAAAAGGCGATGGGACCCGCCGAGCAGATTGAGCGGTACAAGCGCGTCTTTGGCGTTGGAGCGCAGGAGCCGATCGAAGTGATCGTTTAGCCGTGGTGGGCCGCAACCGTTTTCAGTTGTGAGAAACCATAAAGTGCCTCGAAGCCTTTTTCGCGGCCGTGGCCGGATTTTCCAACGCCGCCAAAAGGCAGCTCGACACCTCCGCCCGCGCCGTAGTTGTTAATGAACACCTGCCCCGAACGCAAACCCTTGGCCAGCCGCATCTGCCGCCCACCATCTCGGGTCCAGACGCTGGCAACAAGGCCATATTCGGTGCTATTTGCTATGGTTAGAGCCTGTTCCTCGGTGTCAAACGGGATCAGAACCTGTACGGGGCCAAAGATCTCATCCCGCGCCAAGGCATGATCGGGCGGCACATCCGAGAACAATGTGGGCCTGACATATGCGCCGGATTCGGGTGCGCCAGCCGCAATCTGGCCCTCGGCGGCAATCGCCAAGTCCGAGCCTTGGTGAAGGAAACCGGTCACGATTTCTTTTTGCCGTGTTGAGATCAGCGGACCGACGCGCAAATCCTGGACCGCCGGTCCAACGGTGAGTTCTTGATAGGCAGTCGCCATACGGGATTTCACCGCATCATATACACCGCGCTGCACCAGAATGCGCGACGAGGCCGAGCAGGTCTGGCCCGCATTCTGTATACCCGCATTCACCAGATACGGCAGCGCGGCATCCAGATCGGCGTCTTCGAAAACCAGTTGCGGCGACTTGCCGCCCAGTTCCAGTGTCACCGGAACAACGTTTCGTCCCGCCGCCTGCTGAACCAACGCGCCTGTCGCGACCGAACCGGTGAATGAAATGTGATCCACACCCGGGTGTGCCGACAGGGCCGCGCCCGCCTCAGCCCCCAGGCCGGGCACCACATTCAGGGCCTCAAGCGGAAGGCCCGCCTGTATCGCCAGATGCGCGAAGGCCAGTGCGGTCAGGCAGGCCTCTTCCGCCGGTTTCAGAACACAGGCGTTACCCATTGCCAGCGCCGCCCCGACAGAACGGCCAATGATCTGCATCGGATAATTCCACGGCACGATGTGGCCGGTCACACCGTGCGGCTCGCGCAACGTGTAGACGGTATAGCCATCCAGATAGGGAATGGTCTCGCCCATCACTTTATCCGCAGCACCACCATAAAATTCGCAATACCGCGCCAATGCTACCGCATCTGCCCGCGCTTGGGTCAGCGGTTTGCCGACATCCATCGCCTCTAGCTGTGCCAGTTCATCCACTCGGTCCAGAACCAGTTGCCCCAGTCGGGTGAGAATACGCCCTCGCTCCAGGGCCGTCATGCGACCCCAATCGCCATCGCACGCGGATCGGGCGGCCCGCACTGCAGCGTCGATTTCGGTTTCGCCACCTCGAGCGATCTGGCAAATTTCGGAACCGTCCGAGGGATTCACCAGCGGCAAGGTTTGACCTGACACGGGCATTTTCCATTCTCCGCCGATCAGGCAAAGGTTGGGATCGAACCAGAGGGGGTTAGTCATCGGAAGCTCCAATATCAGGCTCTATACAAGGGTTTTTCATGCAGCGCCTCGTCCAGTCTCCGGCAATTTCGGTGCCGCATTGATCAGAGTTCTTGTGTAAGGATGCTGAGGCTCTGTGAAGACTTGCTCGGTTTCACCCAGTTCCACAATCTTGCCGGCCTGCATCACCAACACACGGTCGGTGATGGTTCGAACCACGCTCAGGTCATGGCTGATGAACAGGTAAGTCAGATCGTAAGCCGCACAAAGCTCGGCCAGCAGGTCGAGAATTTGGGCGCGGACCGAGACATCCAGCGCCGAGACAGCCTCATCAAACAGGATCAACTCGGGTCGAATAATCAGAGCGCGCGCAATAGCGATACGTTGCCGCTGCCCACCTGAGAATTCGTGAATGTAGCGGCCCGCATCATCGGGGCTTAGGCCAACGGCGGTAAGCATCTCAGCGACGCGATCCTGCCGTTCAGAACCGGTTGGCGGGGTGTCCAGCAAATGAAATGGCTCGGTGATCAGGCGCGCGACCCGGTGGCGAGGATTGAAGCTGCCATAAGGGTCCTGAAACACCACCTGCATCTTGCGTCGCACTGCCAGATTGGGTTTGTGGCCGGTGAAAACAGGCTGACCATCAAGGGAAATGCGGCCTTGCTGCACCTCCTCCAAGCCCAAAATAGCTCGTGTTAGGGTCGATTTTCCACAACCGGACTCTCCAACCAGCCCTAAACGCTCCCCCCGATTCAGGGTAAAGCTGACATGATCGACGGCCCGATGATGACCGGGCGTGGCAAACAGGCGCGTTCGGGGCAGACGGTAGTCCCGCACCACGTTCTCGACCTCAAGCAACGCTCGCGGTGCAGGAGAGGTCGGCAGGTTGACTTGATGCCCCGAAGCTTCGAACAGCATACGGGTGTAAGGGTGCTGCATATGGCGCAGGAGATGATCTGTTGCGCCCGTTTCAACAACCTCCCCATGCCGCATGACCACAATCTGATCCGCCATGTCTGCAACCACCGCCAAATCATGCGTGATCATCAGCAGACCCATGCCGTACTCCGACACGAGCCCTTTAAGCAGATCAAGGATTTGCGCCTGCGTGGTCACATCAAGCGCCGTTGTCGGCTCATCCGCGATCAACAGTCGGGGGCGCAGTGCAATCGCCATGGCGATCACCACTCGCTGGCGCTGACCGCCTGACAGTTCGTGAGGATAACGCTTCAACGGAAACCTGTCGGTTGGCAATCCAACCCGGGCCAGAACCTCTTCGGCCCGAGCGCGCGCTTTGGCCGGGGGCATGGCCTTGTGGATCAGGATAGTCTCCATAACTTGATCGCCGATGGTCTTCACCGGGTTCAGGGCAGTCATCGGCTCTTGGAAAACCATTCCGATCGCAGCGCCCCGCAACGCACAAATCTCGGCCTCAGACCGGTTCAGTAGGTTCTGGCCCTCTAACTCTAGCACCCCATCTACTTCGGCATCGTTTGGCAGCAGCTGCATCACGGCAAAGGCTGTCATTGATTTGCCCGAACCGCTTTCTCCGGTCACAGCCACGATCTGCCCAGGGGCAATCGACAGGTTGATCTTCTTTAAAATCGGCGTGCCATGGATAGCCAACGAGAGGTCCTTGATTTGCAAAAGACTCATGCGCGGGCCACCCGTATCCGAGGGTCCAACCAATCGCGCAAGCCATCTCCCAGAAGGTTCAGGCCCAGAACCGTCACGATGATGGCAAGACCTGGAATCAGAGCCAAATGCGGGGCAAAACTAACCATCGTCTGCGCATCGGCCAGCATTCTGCCCCAGCTTGGCGTAGGGGGTTGCGCACCAAGACCGACATAGGACAGCCCAGCCTCGGCCAGAATGCCAAGTGAGAACTGGATTGTTCCCTGAACAATCAGCAGATTGGCGACATTGGGCAGGATATGTTCAGCCGATATCCGTGCCGCGCCTTTGCCTGACACGCGGGCGGCAAGGATAAACTCGCGCTCCCAAAGAGACAAAGCTGCGCCTCGGGTGATGCGGGCAAAAACGGGGATGTTGAAGATACCGATGGCGATGATCGCGTTTATGGCCCCGGCACCAAAGACGGCGGTGATCAGAATGGCGATGACGAGAGAGGGGAATGCAAAGACCAGATCATTGCCGCGCATGATGAATTCATCTAGCCACGATCCACTGCGCGCAGCGGCAGCCAGACCCAAGGGAACGCCCAGCGCCATGCCAATCCCGACCGCGACCAGCGCCACCGCAATCGAGGTGCGCGCACCAACCATGATCATCGAGAACATGTCGCGTCCGAAATGATCGGTACCGAACCAGTGCTGTGCGCTGGGTGGCTGCAGCTTGGCCGGAATGCTCAGCGCGGCGTGGTCGTATGGGGTCCAGACAAAGGACACCAGCGCTGCCAGCACCACCAGTGAGGACAGCGTCGCGCCAAGGATCAGGTTGCGGCTCATGTCCTGCTCCTCAGCCTTGGATCGACTGCGGCATAGGCCAGATCGACAAAAAAGTTCACCATGATGACGGCAAAGACCAGCAGCATAACTACCGATTCCACGACGATCAGATCGCGCGCCGATATGGCCTGAAAAACCAGCCGCCCGAGGCCGGGTAGATAAAACACCTGTTCGATGATGATCGAACCCGCCAGCAGGAAGGAGAATTGGAGTCCAATGATCGTCAGTACCGGGATCAGAGCATTCCGCACTCCGTGTCGCCAAAGCGCCTGCCGACGCGAAAGGCCCTTGGCGCGTGCGGTGCGCATAAAATCCTCAGCCAGAATATCCAACAGAGCCGAGCGCATAACCCGCGCAAGGATCGCCGCTTGCGGCAGGGCCAATGCAATGGCTGGAAGGGTCAGCGAATGTAGACCGGTCCAAATGCCGTTCTCCCAACCCGCGAAACCGCCGGCATTGAACCAGCGCAAATTGATGGCAAAGACCAACACCAGCATCATCGCGAACCAGAAATTTGGCACCGCGATACCAAGCTGAGTCGCACCCATCACGGTCAGATCACCCGGTTTGCCGCGCCGTGAGGCTGCGTAGATACCGGCGGGGAAAGCAATCAGCGTGGACAGGGTCAGCGCGTATAAAGCCAGCGGCAATGACACCCACAATCGATCTGCGATCATCTGCGACACGGGTGTGCGATAGGTGTAGGACGTACCAAAATCCCCAACCAGCATCCCGCCGACCCAGTTGAAGTACCGCTCGATCTTCGAGACATCGAGGCCCAGTTCAGCTCTCAACGCAGTCAATGTATCGGCCTGCGCGTTCACGCCCAGCATGAACGACGCCGGATCGCCGGGCGCGACCTCGATCACTGCAAAGATGACAACCGAGGCGACGGCCAGGCTCAGGATCAGCGACAGCAGACGTTTGATGGCGTAGCGGAGCATTTGGAAACGTTAGGGTCACATCCCGTGAGGGTCCAGCGCCTAAGGCACGAGAAGATAGACAAAAAGAAACCCGCCAAACCAGAATCCTTGTGGGTTTCATGGTGCAACAGTTCGCGCCGGGGCGCTGGCCATCGCCCCGGTCCAACTCTGTTCTTCTATTCGGACCAACTGATCCCGGTTAGATCGATCGCTGCCGTGGGTGCGTTTTCCCATAGCCCCTCAACACCGGCCTTGGCCACGCCAAGCTTGGCAAGTTGAAACAGGTACCCGTTGACGTAATCGGTCGAAATCAAGCGCTGTGCCTCACCCAGCAAACGTGTGCGCTCATCAGGGTCCGTGGTCGAATTCAGCGTGTCCATCAATGCCTGAAAGTCGGTGCTGTCATATTGGAAGTAATAGTCGGGCCGGGCATAAATACCGATATCCATCGGCTCGGTATGGCTGACGATGGTCAGGCCAAACTCCTTGCCCTTGAACACGCTTTCCAGCCACTGCGCCCATTCCACATTGATGATCTCGGCGGTGATGCCAATATCGGCCAGTTGCGCAGCGATGATTTCACCCCCGCGTCGGGCGTAGGAAGGCGGCGGCAGGTGCAGCGTGGTCTCGAACCCATCGGGATACCCGGCCTCGGCCAGCAGCGCCTTGGCTTTTTCCGGGTCATAGGCCGAATTGCCGGTCAGATCGACGTAAGCCGGGTTATGCGGAGCAAAATGCGTACCGATGGGTGTGCCATAGCCGAACATAGCCCCATCAATGATGGCCTGCCTGTCAATCGCGTGGGCCAATGCCTGTCGGACCAATATGTCATCAAACGGGGCTTGTTTGTTGTTGGTCGACAGAATGGTTTCCCCCTCGGTCGAGCCGACAAGAACCTGAAAGCGCGGATCAGCCTCGAATTGCGGCAGATTCTCGGGTGCGGGGAAGTTGTCGAACACGTCTACATCCTCGGCCATCATGGCGGCAAAGGCGGCGGTCGGATCCGAGATAAACTTAAACGTTGCGGTCTCTAACGCGGGCTGTTCGCCCCAATAGTCGGGGTTGCGATTCAGGATGATGCTGTCACCCTGCAGCCAGTCAGAGAAGGTGAAGGCCCCCGTGCCAACCGGGTTGGTCTTGATATTCTCGATGCTTTCGGGCGCAACGATCACCGCGTCACCCCAGGCGAGATTGAAAAGGAAGTTCCCGTTCGGCTCATTCAACGTCACCTGAACGGTCAGAGGGTCCACCACCTCGACACTTTTAATGCCCGCAAACAAAGCCTTCTGCGCATTGGCGCTGTCTTCTGCCGTGGCGCGATCAAGGGTGAACTTGACGTCCTCGGCATCCATCGTTGTGCCATCGTGAAATGTCACACCGTCGCGCAGCTTGAATGTGTAAACGGTACCGTCATCCGAGATTTCCCAGCTTTCGGCCAGCCCCGGCACCACCGAGCCATCCCCCATGAACCGGGTCAGGCCTTCGAAGATATTGGTGTAGACAACCGAATCGATAGCCTGCGCCGCAGCGCTGGTCGGGTCCAGATGCGGTGGCTCAAGCTGCATGGCGATGGTGATGTCAGATTTGGCCATGGCCTGCGTGGCAAACAGGCCCGCGCCAAGGACCAGGGCCGACGCGAACGAGCGAAAGCGCTGCTTTGTCATGAAAATCTCTCCCCACTGAAATTGGCTAGCCCTGCTTTTTTCGGGCCGATCTGCGACCAATGTCCTCGCAAACCCGGGGTCAATCAAGGAATTGTTGGCGCAACCGGGGTTTCTTTGCGCCTGCCGCATCTGCTATGCCGCGCTGCAACATGAACCCTGCGAGGAGCGAGCATGAGCGCCACCGCCCGCAAGAAAGCCCCGAACGCCGAGGATATCCGCGCCCGGAAAGGTACTGATCCTCTGGTCTCGTTGACCGCCTACACAACACCGATGGCGCAGTTGATGGATGCGCATTGTGACTTCGTTCTGGTCGGTGACAGCGTCGGCATGGTGTTGCACGGGTTGACGTCGACTCTTGGTGTGACGATGGAGATGATGATCATGCACGGTCAGGCCGTTGCCCGTGGTCTGGACAAGGCAATGATGGTGATCGACATGCCTTTCGCCAGCTACGAGCATGATCCGGCTCAGGCATTCCGCAACGCAGCCCGGCTGATGTCGGAAACAGGAGCTGGGGCGGTTAAGCTGGAAGGTGGCGTCGAGATGGCTGAAACCATCCGGTTTCTGGTCAAACGCGGGATCCCGGTGATGGCACATATTGGCCTGACACCGCAGTCGATAAACACTTTGGGTGGCTATAAGGTACAAGGGCGCGACGAACAGGCCGATGCCGTATTGGCCGACGCCCAGGCCGTCGCCGAAGCAGGCGCGTTCTCGGTCGTGTTAGAGAAAGTTCCGCAGGGTTTGGCCAACCGGATTACCGCTGAGATTGCGATCCCCACAATCGGCATTGGTGCCTCGGCCGGGTGTGACGGGCAAATTCTGGTGGTGGACGATATGCTTGGCTTTTTCACCGCCTTCAAACCGAAATTCGTCAAACGCTATGCTGATCTTGGCCCGTTGGCCGAAGCCGCCATTGCTGAATACGCAGCCGAGGTTCGTGCGCGAAGCTTCCCGGCAGACGAACATGTCTTTGCCGATGCCGTACCCGTCAAAGGACCCAAGTCATGACCGCGCCTATTCTGCGTCGACTGGCAGACTTGCGCGCTCTGACCCGTGATTGGCATCTTAATGGTGAGGTGATCGGAGTTGTCCCCACCATGGGTGCGCTGCACCAGGGGCATCTGTCGCTGGCCGAAGCCGCGAAGACGGCTTGCGACCGGGTGATCGTGACGATCTTTGTAAACCCCAAGCAGTTCAACAACCCCGAAGACCTCGCCAACTATCCGCGCACCGAACAAGAAGACGCAAAAAAACTCACGCCTTACAACGTCGATGCGATCTACACGCCCGACCCGGATGAGATTTACCCAGATGGCTTCGCCACCACAGTCTCGGTCTCGGGTCTGACCGACGCGATGGAGGGAGAATTCCGCCCGGGTCATTTCGATGGTGTGGCAACAGTTGTCGCCAAGCTGTTCCTGCAAACGCAAGCGGATCGAGCCTATTTCGGGGAAAAAGACTATCAGCAGCTTATGATCGTCCGCCGGATGGCCCGCGACCTCGATATCCCTATCGAGGTGATTGGTTGCCCCACGGTGCGTGAACCTTCGGGCCTCGCAATGTCTTCGCGCAATCAAAGGCTATCCGAGGATGGTCTGGCCATCGCAGCCGAAAAACATCGTATCATGCGTGCAGTTGTTCAGGCGCTGGAAAACGGCGAAGAATTCGAAGCTTTGGCTTCTCAGGCACAGGCCGATCTTTTGGCCGCCGGCTTCAACGAAGTGGAGTATCTGCAACTACGCTGCGCTGAAACGCTGGAGCCTATGACCCATGCCAAACGACCCGCACGACTGTTTGCGGCAGCCTTGGTCGACGGCGTGCGGCTGATCGACAATCTACCGGTGTCTCCGGTCTGATTTCCCCTCTGGCACGTTTGGTTGTGTTTGCGCTAAAGTCCTGCAAAACCAAAGCGGGAGGGGCGCAGGAATGACCTATATTCTGGCAATCGATCAGGGCACCACATCGTCTCGTGCAATCCTGTTCGACGCGCAAATGCAGCGCGTCGGCACTGCGCAGCACGAGTTTACACAGCATTTCCCACAGGAAGGCTGGGTTGAGCATGATGCCGAGGAGATATGGGGCAGCGTTCTGACGGTTTGCCGTGAAGTGATGCAAACGACAGGTGTATCCGCGGCACAGATCGCTGGTATCGGGATTACCAACCAACGCGAAACCACTGTCATCTGGGATCGCGCAACTGGGGCCCCCATTCACAACGCAATCGTCTGGCAGGACCGTCGCACCGCTGAGATTTGCGAGCGTCTTCGCAAAGCCGGATGCGAGGATGACGTAACTGCCCAGACCGGTCTGCTGCTAGATCCTTATTTTTCAGGCACCAAGGTCAAATGGTTGCTTGATACCGTCCCCGGCGCACGCGACCGTGCTGCCGCCGGAGAGCTGCTGTTCGGCACAATCGATACCTTCCTGATCTGGCGACTGACAGAAGGGCGCGTGCACGCCACCGACGCCACCAATGCGGCCCGCACATTGCTATTCGATATTCACAAAGGGGAATGGAGTACCGAGATCTGCGACTTGCTGGACATCCCCCAAGCTTTGTTGCCCGACGTGCGCGATTGCGCCGCAGACTTCGGATCGACCTCCCTGTTTAGCGGTAATATTCCAATTCTCGGCGTGGCGGGGGATCAGCAAGCTGCCACCATCGGACAGGCCTGTTTCCAGCCGGGCATGATGAAATCCACCTATGGCACGGGCTGTTTCGCACTACTCAACACCGGTACGCAGCCAGTTGAATCGAAAAACCGGCTGCTAACGACAATTGCCTATCAGTTGGACGGGCAGAAAACCTATGCGCTTGAAGGCTCGATTTTCATTGCCGGTGCGGCGGTGCAATGGCTGCGCGATGCGTTGCAAATCATCGAAACCGCACCGCAAAGCGGTGAACTGGCCGCCAAAGCTGATCCGAACCAGCACGTTGTTCTCGTCCCTGCCTTTACTGGGCTGGGCGCGCCTTATTGGAAACCCGATTGCCGGGGCGCAATCTTTGGCCTGACTCGCAATTCAGGCCGCGCCGAAATCACGCGCGCCACGCTGGAAAGCATCGCGTTCCAGACCCGCGACCTGTGGCACGCCATGCAGGGCGATTGGGGCGCAGAGACTGACGTGATCCTGCGCGTCGACGGCGGAATGAGCGCCTCGGACTGGGCCATGCAGGGGCTTTCTGACATTCTGGGCGCCCCGGTCGACCGCCCGGTGATGCAGGAAACCACCGCGCTTGGTGCCGCATGGCTGGCAGGCATGAAAGCGGGTGTCTACCCGGATCAGGCCGGATTCGCCGAAACCTGGGATCTGGACCGGCGGTTTGAGCCTGCAAAACCCGTAGCTGACCGAGACGCGGCCTATGCACGCTGGCAACGCGCAGTTCAGGCGGCCATGGCGTTCTAACTGTGGTCCTTCATCAAGCGCTGTTTCTGCCGTGACCAGTCGCGCTTGGCCTGCGTTTCGCGCTTGTCGTGCAGCTTCTTACCTTTGGCGATGCCGATCTTCAGCTTCGCCCGACCCTTGTGATTAAAATAAAGCACCAGCGGCACCAGCGTCATGCCTTTGCGTTGGGTCGCGTTCCACAGGTTCGACAGTTCCTTGCGTGACACCAGCAGTTTACGGCGGCGGCGTTCTTCATGTTTGAAGACCTTGGCCTGCTCATAGGGCGCGATATAGCTGTTGATCAGCCATAGCTCTCCGTCATCAACCGACGCATAGCTTTCAGCAATGTTCGACCCACCGGCACGCAGGGATTTGACCTCGGACCCTTCCAGGACAATACCGCATTCGAGATCGTCTTCGATCGCATAATCGAAGCGCGCACGCCGGTTTTCGGAGATCACTTTGTAATTCGGGTCAGTATTCTGCTTCTGCTTGGCCATGACGCGTTGATTTAGGCCGCTTGCGTCCGCCTTGCAAGGCAGGGTTACGAATTGGCCGAGATTATCAGGTCAGGTCCAAATATCGTGTCAGCGTGATTGTGCAGATAAATCTTGAGCCACGGGGTAAAACGGTCGGGATGCCGTTTCACCTCGGCCAGCAGATCGTGGTAATCGACCCAGCGGATATCCATCACTTCTTCCGGGTTAGGCTCGATTTTTAGGGCCCCACGCACATGGGCCAGAAAGACATCGACCACCTCGTTCTCGACCATTCCGTTGCCGACATCGGCGTGATACTCCAATCGATGCCGGTATTCGGGGTAAAGTCCGGTGATGCCCAATTCTTCGCGCAGGCGCCGGACGGCACAATGCGAAGCGCTTTCGTCCCAATCCGGATGCGTACAACAGGTATTCGCCCATAGACCCGGCGTGTGGTATTTGCCCATCGCCCGGCGTTGCAGCAATATCTCGGTCCCGCGCACGGCAAACACGGACACAGCCTTGTGTCGCAGCCCCTTTTCATGCGCCTCCAGCTTGTCGACGGGTGTCAGTTCGCCCTCAACCCAAGCCGGGATCAAGATTCCCATCTGTCGTCTCCTGTTGGCGATCTCCGGTGCACATGGCCTTACCGGTTTTCACCAAAGTGGCGCTGATTACAATGTCAATCAATCGCACGAAAGGCCGCAGGGGCTGCGGCATTTCGAAGTTCGTCTGTAAACCTGTTGGCGGAGTTACTCTCCCGAAACGCTCACGATATAGGCGTAAACGTCTTCGGCGCCCTTCTTCAGCTTGAAGGTCATTTTCGACTTGGCCGAGGTTTCCCCCAAATAGTCTTTCAAGAATGCTTTGGGGTCTTGGGCGTAGGCCACGAAAGTCTCTTCATCCCAGACCAGCCCATTTTCGCCCGCGGCCACGATGCTGTCGCCGTATCTGAAGCCTTCTTCAGTGCCGGCGGTGCGGCCTGCGATTCCGTACAGGTTCGGACCCGTCTTACCGCCCTTAACGATAACTTCACCCGCAGGGTCAGCAATCATGTGACAGGATTTGCATTTGTTGAAGGTCTTCTTACCCGCTTCGGCATCACCTTCTGCATAGACAGGAAGGGCCAGCAGACCGGCAATTGCGGTGGCAAGGATACGATTCATAGCTTTTGCTCCGATATGAATTGGCTGCACCGAATGGATCGCTGGCACAGCAGAGAGTCAACGCGCAGATTGCCGCGCGACGGCACTGTGTCACAGGCGATCGGTGTCGTACTTAACCGAAGTCATGTAACTGCGACCAGCACGGCAGAAAGTCGCCAGCGCGGGGGGAAGCCAGATAGATAGCCCGTGCAATCGCGCGCGCAAGACAGATCGAGGCCGCATGGCCGATCATCGCCATCGCCTCGGGGCCAACCGTGCGCGCGCCGGTGCTGAGACCGAATACCAGATCTCCATCGCCAGGCGTGTGCGCAGGCACGATGGCGCGGGCGATGCCGTCATGGGCTGCTACCGCCAGACGCTGGCATTGCGGTTTGGTCAGCGCTGCATCAGTTGCAACTATAGCAATCGTGGTGTTTGCGCGATCTGGCGGAACAGAATGCATCATTTGCGCCTTGCGGCTGACAAGAGAGGAACCAAGGCCCGAGGCCGGGTCTGGCCCCAATCCACCGAACTCGTCATCGATCTCAAACGGCGCAGCCCAAAAATGCCGATCACCCGGTGTGGTTACGCTGCCAAGCGGATTGGCCGCAACCAGCGCACCGACGGTTACGCCACCCTCAAGCTTTAACGAAGCCGAGCCTAAGCCACCCTTGTGCATCGCGGCCAATGCGCCGGTACCAGCCCCCACCGAGCCCAGTTCAAATTCTGGTGAGGCGGTGAGATACGCAGACTTCCCCAGATCGCGATAAGGATTTTCGGTCCAGTTCTTATCTCCACCATTGAGTAGATCGAACAGAATCGCGCCCGGCACGATGGGCACGACGGCCGAACCGACCTGAAACCCGCGCCCCTGAGCGCGCAATGCGTCTGAAACGCCCGAGCACGCATCCAGTCCAAAGGCCGATCCGCCGGACAAAGCAATCGCGTCGACCCGATCAACAGTTTTGTCGACCGCCAGAAGGTCGGTCTCACGCGTGCCGGGGGCGCCGCCCATCACATGAACCGAAGCTGTGAACGGGTCGTCCGCCGTCAGGACAGTTGTGCCTGATTTAAGCGTATCATCGTGCGCATTGCCAACCTTGAGGCCAGCGACATCAGTGATCAGGTTTCTGGGTCCGGGGTTCATTTTCGTCTCGCACACTGGGCCGGAAAGCGCGCTGGCGCGCGCTGCCTCCGGCGGAGATATTTATGGCCAAATGAAGGGCGGATCAGATGCATCGGCCTCCGTCCACTTCCAGGGCTGTGCCGGTGATCATGCTGGCCTCGTCCGAGCAGAGGAAACAGGCGGCGTTTGCCATGTCTTCGGGAGTTGAGAAGCGACCAAGCGGGATCGTCGACAGGAATTTGGCGCGGATTTCCGGGGTGTCTTCACCCATGAAGGATTTCAGCAGCGGGGTTTCACCCGCCACCGGGCAGATCGCGTTAACGCGCAGGCCCGAGGGGGCAAGTTCGACGGCCATCGTCTTGGTCGCGGTGATCATCCAGCCTTTGGAGGCGTTGTACCAGTTCAGATTAGGGCGCGGCGACAGGCCTGCCGTTGAGGCCACGTTCAGGATCGTCCCCGCGCCGCGTATCTTCATCTGCGGAACAAAGGCGCGCGCGGTCAGGTAGACGGATTTCATGTTCACGGCGAAGACGCGGTCGAATTCATCGTCATCGACGTCCTCAAGTGGGGCCGGCAGGTGCGTCACGCCCGCATTATTCACCAGAATATCAAGTTTTCCGAATTCTTCCGATACCGCATGTGCCATGGCCTGAACCGATGCCGCATCCGAGACATCAACGTGCTGTGCGATGGCATTCGTGCCCTCCGCGGACGCCATGTCGGAAGCCGCTTCGCCATTGATATCTGCGATCATCACGCGGGCACCTTCGGCCAAGAATTTTTGCACAATCCCTGCGCCGAACCCGGATGCGCCGCCGGTTACGATGGCGGTTTTTCCCTCAAGCCTCATGGCTTTACCTCCCCTGCGTCTTGCACCGGCAGAGTAGCAACGTGCAGCGAAACTGCCAGATCAATCTTCGGACACTTTGCCTCGCAGGGCTTTGACATCCGCGCGGGCTTTCTTAGCAGCAAGCCTTCGCTTGACCGAACCATAAGTGGGTTTGGTCGCGATCCTGCGCTTGGGATTGACCAAAGCCCGCGTGATCAGTTCAGCCAACCGGGCGCGCGCGATGTCGCGGTTGCGGGCCTGAGACCGTGTTTCTTCACATTGAATGATGATGGCGCCGTCCTTGGTCCAGCGACGTCCGGCCAGCCGTTTCAAACGTGTCTTGACCGGATCAGGCAAGGAGGGTGAGCGCGCGGCCTCGAACCGCAGCTCAACGGCGGTGGAGACCTTGTTGACGTTCTGCCCACCCGGACCAGAGGACCGCACGAAGCTTTCGGTCATTTCCCAGTCTTGCAGGGCGATATCGTCGGTGATGCGCAACATGGATCGGACCTTACAGGGCGCAGTTGAAAACAAAAAGGGCCGCCCCGGCGGGACGGCCCTTCGAAAGTTCAGGAGGTTGGGTCGGTTAGATCAATCGACCAGCCGGAGCGAGCGCTCCGCCAAGGGCTGCCTTAACAGGCGATCCCCCCGGTTGTTCCAACACCTCTCTCCAATCTCTTTCTCGACACTGGATCACCTCCTTTTCTATCTGTTGCGGTTAACAAGGAGCGTGACACAAGTTGTGCCAATCTCAAAGAACTTTTTTACGCAGGCTGTGCAGCGGTCAGACGGGCGACGATCACCTTGAACGGAATCAGGGCGATTAGTGCCAGCGACAGTTTCACCAGCCAGTCAGCGAAGGCCAGCGTCACCCACAGCGGGGCCATCGGGCCGGACAGCATGAAGGGCACAGGCTCCCACGCCCAGTTGATCGCAGCGTCTGCATTGGCACCAAAGACGGTAACCGAGGCCGAGAACGCCAGCGTAAAGAAGATCGCGGTGTCCAGCGCTGAACCGACCAGTGTCGACACCAGCGGCGCGCGCCACCAGCGGCCACCACGCAGTGAGTTGAACACAGTGACGTCGGTCAATTGCGCGATCAGGAAGGCGGTGCCCGAAGCGACTGCGATGCGCAGCGGCACGGCGGCATAGGTGAAGCCGTCACCCTGCAGCATGATCTGGCTGCCGATCAGCGAGCAGATGATACCGGTGACAAATCCGGCGAATACGACCTTGCGGGCCGGACCCACGCCGTAGACGCGGTTCATGATGTCGGTGACCAGAAAGGCCAACGGATAGGTGAAGGCACCCCAGGTCAACAGGCCGTCAAGGATCAGGAACTGGACCAGGATGTTTGAGGCCACGACGATCGAGGCCATGGCAAGGATGCCGGGAATAAAGCTGCGTTGCATTTTCAGATGCCCGTTTTGACAAGGTAGCGGCGACTTGGCCTCAGGCTCATCCCGAGGCAGGCCGTGCGTTTAGACCTTTGTCTGCCGCCTGTCAATCAGGCAGCAAGTATTCGACCAATTCAGTGCGTTGCAGAAAGAAGAAGTTGTCGTCGGAAATCATCGTTGCGCGCAGCCGCCCCTGCACATCGCGCCAGACAGAAAGGCCCTCGAGATTGTCATGCGTCCCGGTGCTGGTTTCGAACAGAATCTCTTGTGACACGGGTGCATCATCTGCGATCACCCAGCGCCGCAGTCGCGAGCGGAAGCCGAAAAATGACACCGCGCGCTCTAACACATACAAACGCCCATCGGGCCCAAAATCTGCCGCAACCGGCAGGAACCTTCCACTCGGCGGCAAAACAAACGGCCTTGTCCAGTGGTGGCCATCCCACCGATAGACGAGGATTTTACCGTCTGCGGTGCGGGATTTCTCGGTCAGGGTGTAAAGCCTGCCCCGATCATCGATCGCCAATGCTTCGAAAGAGCCATTGCGCTCTAAATCATGAAAAGCCTCCGGGCGGGGCAATACCTTGGCTTTGGCCCCCGGTGTGGAATAATGGACCACTCGGTGCACACCTTCGAACGAGATATATAGGCTCCCATCCGGAGCGACAGCGATCCCTTCGGAATCCCCTGCCCGACCGCTCAGGCTGCGCCCTTTGCTCGAGAAGATGGGTCCGTATCTCAGTATCTGGATATTCCTGATTTGGTCTCCATCCCGGTTGATCCGAGCGGTCACAAGCCTCGACCGGTCGCCGAGCACGATCATTTGCCGGCCGTTTTCCGACAAATGAAGGGCCGAGAACCCGCCAAACCAACCGGCACTGTTGTTCCAGTCAAATCGGGCTAGAAGCGTTGCCGGGCTGGTACCAACTGCCGAAACGGCACTGGCCAACAGCGTTGCAACAATCAGTTGGATTGCAAGACTGCGGCGCATTGCTGGGGAAGGTCCGCCATTCGATATTCACGACGTTTCTTGGGCGGCGGCGCATTTGGATCAGGTGGCGGTGGGTTCAGAATATTGCGCACCCATTGCTGCGCCTCGGCGCAACCATCACCCTTGGGTGGCGGGTCCTGATTTACACAGCCTTTCGATCCTTTCGGGCATTTCAGCCGCACGTGGAAATGATAGTGATGTCCCCACCATGGCCGGATCTTGCGCAGATAGGCTTTGTTGCCCTTCTCGTCATTGCACATCTGCACCTTTGCACCCGGGAATACGAAGATCCGGGCAACGCGCTTGTCCTTGGCGGCTTCGCGCAATACCGCATGGTGCTGCTTGGTCCAGTTGCCGTTTACATACGCGCCGTTCGCGCGGCGCAAGGATATAGACGAGATATTCTCGCGTGCTTTGCGGCTTAGGCGCATGTTATCGCCCGGCAGCATCCAGATATCGATATCCAAACCCAACTGGTGCGAACGATGGCCCGAGGTCATCGGCCCACCCCGCGGTTGGCTGATATCCCCGATATAGAGACCATTCCACCCCGGTTGTTTCGCGGCAAACCGGCTGAGATCCTGCACATAGTCGATCGCCTGAGGATGCCCCCAATTGCGATTGCGCGACAGGCGCATGGCTTGCCAAGTTGGCCCGGTTTCAGGGAGTTGCACCGACCCGGCGGCGCACCCGCGCGAATAACTGCCGAATGCGGCAGATTTTTGCTGCGACCCAACCTTCTGGGCTCCGAATAACTGTTTGGCCAAGGGCTGTGCCGTAGCCACGCCTGCCAGTGCTATTGCGGCCAGAACGGCCAAAAAACGTAGTAAAATCATCTGCTCTGATCCCCTTCCGGTTTCACCCAGCGCATCAGGACTAGGCCCAGAATAAACAACAGAATGATCGGTGACACCCCCAGTCTTGCACTACCGGTTGCTGCTGTTGCTATTCCGATCAATAGCGGCGCTGCAAAGGCGGTCGCCCGACCCGAAAGCCCGTACAGCCCAAAACTCTCGACCGGGGTGGCGGGATCAGTATGGCGTACCATCATTGAACGGCTGGCGGATTGCAGAATACCTCCCATGCCGCCGATCAGAACTCCGCACCCGAAGAACGCCATGTCCGGCAGGCCCGAGCCTACGGGTAATGAAATTCCGTAGATCTGTGTTCGATCCATCGACACAACCGTTACGCAGACAAAGATCAGAACCCAAATCGCAACCAATATCACCGGTTTAGGGCCGTACTTGCGATCCATCTTGCCCCCGATCCACGCAAAGATGGCCGAGGCCAGAACGCTGACGATTCCAAATACGCCGATTTTTATCAGGTCCCATTCAAGCACCAGCCGTGCATAGACGCCTCCGAAACTGTATAGCCCGTTCAACGCGTCGCGATAGAACATCGACGACCCCAGATAGGTCGCCAGACTGACCCGGTGACGCAGCGCCGCCACGGACTTGCCCAGCAAGCGCAGCGCCTCACCCACGCTACCCTGTTTGTTGGTCTCAGGATCATCCCGAACCCACAGGAAATACGGCACCATGAACAACACGAACCATCCCGCGGTGAAGGGGCCGACAAACCGCGTCCCTTCACGCGTTGCCGCATCTAGCCCGAACAACGGATTCATACCAATCAAGGTCTTGCCGTTGGGCTGTTCAACAAACAGCGCCAGCATGATGGCCAGCGACAACAGGCCTCCGAAATAGCCGAAGGCGAAGCCCGAACCTGAAATCTCGCCCACTTCTCTATCGTCACCCAGATCGGGCAGCTGAGAGTTGATGAAGATCAGTGCATATTCTGCGCCCACAAAGCCCAGACCAAAAGCCGACAGCATCAACCACATGTTCGAGCCATCGGGCATCGTGTACCACAACGCGGCAGACCCCACCGCGTACATCACCGAAAACCCGAGAATCCACGGGATGCGCCGACCCGAAACATCCGCCATCGCGCCCAACAGGGGCGCTCCGAACGCGATGATCAGCCCAGTTATGGTCAGGCAATTCGCCCAGACGGTCTGCGCCTGCGCCGCCGCAGCATCGGTGTCTAATCCGGTATTCGCATAGTATTGAGCCGCCACCCCGGCGAAATAGGGGCCAAAGACAAAGGTCACCAGCAATGTATGGAACGGCTGGCTGGCCCAGTCGAAAAACCACCAGCCCCAGATGCGCTTACGCTTGGAAATCTCCGCCATCTCTGCCCCATATTATTATTGTTGCGATCATAAGACGGGGCTTTGGGTCAATTCGCAAGCGTTCTGTTGGGGCGCACTTGCTCTTTGCGGCTGTGACGCTTAGGTCTCAGGACAATTGACGAACGGAGTGCCCATGCTGTCGCTGATCCAAATCCTTCTGCTGATCCTGGACATTGTCTGGTTCATCATCCTTGCCCATGTGATCATGAGCTGGCTGATCAACTTCCAGGTGCTGAACCTGCACCAGCAACTGGTGGCGCAAATCTGGTACGGACTGAACCGTTTGTTAGAGCCGATCTACGGCCCCATTCGCCGCATTCTACCCGCCATGGGCGGTCTGGATCTGACCCCTCTGGTGGTGCTGATCGGGGTCTATGCGTTGCGGATCATTCTGATCAACAACGCGGTCTATTTCTACTGACCTCTTGTTCACCGAATCTTAGTATGTGATGGTCCTGTCTTAAGAGCAGATAAACCATAAAACAGGACCCTCCGTCGCATGTTCGACTCCGCACCCTTGTTGCGAGACGTTTTCGGATTCGACGACTTCCGCCCCGGTCAGGAAGAGATCGTCGACGCCGTGACCGCAGGTGAAAACGTGCTGGCGATCATGCCCACTGGTGGGGGCAAGTCCTTATGTTTCCAATTACCTGCGTTGCTGCGAGACGGCGTGACTGTTGTGATCTCTCCGCTGATCGCCTTGATGCGCGATCAGGTGCGTGGGCTGCAGGAAGCCGGTGTCGAGGCGGGCGCGCTCACCTCGGGCAACACCCCCGAAGAAACTGATGCGGTGTGGGACGCATTAGAGGCTGGGCGGCTCAAGCTTCTGTATATGGCGCCCGAGCGTCTGGCCGCCGGGTCGGCGCTGGGGATGCTGCGCAGGATCAACGTCAATCTGATCGCGGTGGATGAGGCCCATTGTGTCAGCCAATGGGGCCACGATTTCCGCCCTGACTATCTGCGGATCGGAGAGCTGCGGCGCGCTTTGAATGTTCCCCTCGCCGCGTTCACCGCGACAGCGGATGCGGAAACGCAGGACGAGATCGTCGAAAAACTGTTCGACGGTGTCGCGCCGCGCAAATTCCTGCGGGGGTTCGACAGGCCCAATATCCATCTGGCTTTTGCCGCCAAGGATGGACCGCGCAAACAGATCCTCGATTTCGCTGCCGCGCGCAAAACCCAATCCGGCATCGTCTATTGCGGGACCCGCAACAAGACCGAGGTGCTGGCGCAAGCCCTGCGCGCCGAAGGTCACACGGCCTGCCACTATCACGGCGGGATGGAGGCCGAGGATCGCCGCATCGTGGAAGCTCGCTTTGCGCGCGAGGACGGGCTGATTGTCGTCGCTACGGTCGCCTTTGGCATGGGTATCGACAAGCCGGACATCCGCTGGGTCGCCCATGCGGATTTGCCGAAATCGATCGAGGCCTATTATCAAGAAATCGGTCGCGCCGGGCGCGATGGTGGACCAGCCGAGACCCTGACCTTGTTCGGGCCTGACGATATCCGACTACGACGCTCACAGATCGACGAAGGGCTGGCCCCACCTGAACGGCGCATGGCGGATCATGCGCGTCTTAACGCGCTGCTGGGATTGGCCGAAGCACTGAAATGCCGCCGCCAGAGCTTGCTGGGGTATTTTGGGGAACAGGCTGAACACTGCGGCAAGTGCGATCTCTGCGACAACCCGCCTGAAGTCTTCGACGGCACAACGCCCGTCCGCATGGCTCTGTCCGCCATTCTACGCACCGAGGAATGGTTCGGCGCAGGTCATCTGATCGACATTCTGCTTGCCAACGAGACTGATAAAATTCGCGCACGGCGACACGACAATCTGTCCACCTACGGCATCGGCAAGGACTGGTCGCGCCCACAATGGCAAGCGATCTTCCGGCAGATGATGGGCCATGATTTGGTGCGCCCCGACCCTGAACGCCACGGCGCGCTGCGTATGACAGAAACCGCCAAACCCATCCTGAAAGGTGAGGCGCTGATCGATCTGCGCAAGGATACCATCCGCAAAGCCACCCGACGACCCGCTGTCAAAGCGATGGTGTCCGAGGAAGACGCGCCGCTGCTCTCGGCGCTCAAGGCCAAGCGGCGCGCACTGGCCGAGGCCGCTCGGGTCCCGGCTTATGTTATTTTTCCTGATCGCACCCTAATTGAGATGGCAGAAACCCGACCTGCAAATCTGGACGACATGGCGCGGATCAGCGGTATTGGGTCAAAGAAACTGGAGCGCTATGGTTCCACTTTCCTTGAGGTGCTGACCGGCGCGGTAGAAGAATTGCACCCGGCGCGGCGCAAGCTTGCCGGCCGCAATCAGGGCGACATTTACGATCAGTTGCTTGAGGTTCAATCGCAATTGTCGCGTGGCCCCGACGGGATCGACAAACCGCTAAGCTGTACGGCCTCGCAACTGGCGAAAGTGGCGCAACTGCACCCGGATGATCCACGAGCGATGGAGCAGGTTCTGGGTGACCGTCGTCACGAAAGGTTTGGCGCGGCGTTTCTGGACGTGCTGCAACAGGCGGGCTAGATACGCCTGAGCAGGCGAGAAACGAGGACGGATATGCTGGTAGTGATTTCCCCGGCCAAGCGGCTGGATTGGGCTGAACGAAACGTCGAAGTGACACAACCCGATTTTCAGGATGACGCGATCCGCTTGTCGAAGACAGCACGCAATCTGACATTGGGCGATCTGAAAAAATTGATGGATCTGAGCGATGATCTGGCTCGCCTGAACCGCGACCGGTATCGTATGTTCTCGGACGCGCCCGATGCGGAGACGACGCGCCCTGCCGCACTGGCTTTTGCGGGCGATACCTATCAAGGGCTTGAAGCCGCATCGCTGGATGCCGACGAAATGGCCTGGGCACAGGATCACCTGCGCATTCTGTCCGGGCTTTATGGCGTATTGCGCCCGCTGGATGCCATACAGGCCTACCGGCTTGAGATGGGTAGTAAACTGAAAACCAGACGCGGAAAAAACCTGTACGAATATTGGCGCGATCAGCTAAGCAAGGTGCTGAACGCGCAGGCCGCCGAAACTGAAAGCAAGGTTCTGGTGAACTGCGCCAGTCAGGAATACTTCGGCGCGGTCGACCTGAAGGCACTGAAGCTGCCCGTTGTGACCCCGGTCTTCATGGAGGACAAGGGCGGCACCCCCAAGATCGTCAGCTTCTTCGCCAAGAAAGCGCGCGGTGCGATGGCACGCTACATCATCCAGCACCGCCTGACCGATCCCAGTGGCCTGTTGGATTTCGACAGCGGTGGTTATGAATACAGGGCAGATCTGTCTGACGACTACAAACCTGTGTTTGTTCGCCCCTATCAGGCCTGATCAAGCAGTGAAGGGTCGTAGGCTACAAGCTCAACGGTGTTCCCTTCGGGGTCTTGGGTGAAGATACCGCGCCAGCCGATCCAGCCGAAATGCTCGACCCGATAAGGCTGGTCGATCTGGTCGTACCAGCGCATGACAGCATCCTGTTCGACAAAGGGCAGCGACAGCGCGATATGGTGCAGGGCCGAGGCGCCCCCTGTTACTGGCACTGCCGCGCCAGTCTGGCCCGATCCACGCTCAGAGCCAACAGATTGGTGAAACAGGGCCAGCACCTGTGTATGTCCACCAAACCCTTCGGCAATCCGAAAAAAGGTGATGGCGCTGTTATGGTCGCCTTGCAATCGCTGCAACCCGATCACCTTCTCATAGAAATACACCATTGCCGCCATATCGGCGCAGCGAATTGCAATCTCACCCAATCCCCGGGGGCGAAAACCGCGCTCATCTGACATAAATCGATCCTATTCCGTACATTCACCTTCTGCACCGACCAATTGGGCATCGGCTGGACGATGTTCCAGTATCATCTTGTGGATCAGTTTCTTGTGCAACGGTTTGGTCATGTAATGATCAAGCCCGGCTGCCAGTATGCCCTGATCATCCCCTGTCATGGCATGGGCCGTCAGGGCCACTATGGGAACATGTCGATCCGTTCCGATCTCGCGCCGCCGGATTTCACCCGTCGCCTCTTTCCCATCCATCTTGGGCATCGAGATATCCATGAAAATCAGGTCCGGGTCGAAACTGGCGAAGGTTTCGACCGCCTCCAACCCATTGGAGACGAATTTCAAATCGATATTCAGATCTTTGGTCATCTTTTGAAGGATCAGTTGATTGGTTCGATTGTCCTCGGCTGCCAGAACCCGCATCAGCCTCTGATTCTGCGGAACTCGCGCATGAGTCTCGGGATCAGCGACGCGGTCGTCACTGCGATCCGACTTGAATACAGGAGCACCCAGCGCCATCAGCCGTGAATACAGCTCGGCGCGAGGAATGGGCTTTTGCAACACGCCGTCAATCAGGCGATGGGCCGGGTCGGCATGAATCACACCCGGATTGGCCGACATCACCACAATTGGCAGATCACCCCATCCTTTGTCGCGCAGTGTTGTGGCGAGTTCCAGACCGTCCATGTCCGGCAGATCGTGATCGCACAGCACCAGATCAATAGTTTTGTCCATTGCAGAAAGCGCTTCAGCCCCTGTTGAACGGGTGAGCGCCTGAGACCCAAGGCGGCTCAGTTGTTTGGTCAGAATGGCGCGGTTGACGGCCATATCCTCGACCACCAGAACCTGGCCCAACTGCCCCGCCAGATCGGGCGGAACGGGCTGCGGACCTTCGGCCGTGGGCAGTGTGATACGGAAACCAAAGCAAGATCCTTTGCCCGCGTCGCTTTCGACCCAGACGGCACCGCCCATCATCGAGATCAGCCGCTTGGTGATTGCCAGCCCCAAACCCGTGCCTTCGAATTGGCGGTTCTGGGCATCCTCAACCTGATTGAATTCACCAAAGATGTGCGGGACCTTGTCGGCTTTGATTCCGATACCCGTATCCTCGATGGCCACGTGGATGTCGCAGGTTTCAGTTGTCGCGTCAGGAACACCGGTCACCCGGATAAGGACATGGCCCTGCGCGGTAAACTTCACTGCATTGCCGACAAGGTTGGTCAGAATCTGCCGAATCCGCCCCGGATCACCCACAAAAAGCGTCGGCAGGAACAGGTCATAGTCCACCAGCAAGGTCAGGCCCTTGTCGCGTACGCTGGGTTGCAACAGCATCGCGACCTCAAGGATACAGCGCTCCAAATCGAACTGTTCGGGGTGCAGCGTCAACTTGTCGGCCTCGATCTTGGAATAGTCGAGAACATCGTTGATGATGACCAGCAAAGCCTCGCCCGAATTGCGAATTGTGCTTACATAGAGCCTTTGTTCTTCGTTCATCGGGGTTTCGGTCAGCAGTTCGGTCATACCGACGATCCCGTTCATCGGCGTGCGAATCTCATGGCTCATATTGGCCAGAAAGGCGGATTTGGCGCGGTTTGCGGCCTCGGCCCGTTCACGTGCAGCGTTTAGCTCGGCCTCATGCCGGACCGAGGCTGTGATGTTCAACGCCAGGCTCAGCACGTCACCGCCGTGGCCCCGCTGATCAATCAGCCGGATATATTGGCTGTTCCACAACTGGATCACCTCGGGTTCGGGGTGCGGTTGCGCCCAGCGTGCAAGCATACGCGCCTGCCAGTCCGCGATATTTTCCGCGCCGATGTCCACGATCCCTTCATGGGTCAGAATTTCGAGAATACGCGTGTAGCTGATCCCCGGCGCGACCTCTTCCAGCCCATCGAAAACGCTTAGGTAAGCGGCGTTGGCACCGATCAGCGTGTTGTTGCCGTCGAAAAAGGCAAACCCGTCAGGGATAGTCTGGATCGAATGCCACAGGCGGCGTTCAGCCACTTCGATCTTGGCATTGGCTACGGTCAGATCGGATTTGACCTTTTCGTTTTCATCGCGAACCGTCGCAACCTCGGCCTGAGTCTCATCGATCTGACGTGTCAATGCGATAGCATGGCGTCCCAATTTGCGGTTGGCAGCAGACAACTCGGCCTGTTTCAGATGCAACAACCGCTCGGCCGCCAGTCGTGCGCGCCGTTCCTGCGCCAGTTTCTCAGCAAGACTCATGTAAAGTTTTCCCGCGATAATCTGCTCAGAGCATCGCGGTAGAGCATGAAAAAGTGCTTAAGCAGCGTTAGCGACGTCCCTCACGCAACCAACCGGCCAAGAGGAACCCACCGGCAAGCAACAGCACCAGCCAGGGTGGAAGCAACCCGGCCTGTGTAACATCGCGGGTTTCATAGGCGTCGCGCGGGGTCAGACCGATCCAGCCCCGACCTGCTGCCGGTCGGCCCGCACGGACATTCCGGATTGAGGGCAGACCCTCTTCCAACCGGATCGTTCCCCCGCGCAGGCTGGCCAGAACGGGGCTTAGAATCTCATCGGTCGCGATCGTGCGCTCGAATTCCTTTGGTGCAGCAGGACCAAGACCGATCACGGCAGAATGCGCACCCTCTTCCAGACGGTACAGGCCAATTTCAGGGCCGAAGTACTGCGCCTCGAACCGACCGGGCGAGACTTCGTTTAGCGTAATCTCCAAGGTGTCGCCGTTGGGGAGGGTGACGGTGACCGGGCCAACCTCATCCTCCAGCGTTTGACGGATAATACGCATGGACTGGCCGTTCGCTTCGGCCCACAGCGCCTCTTCCTCAAGCTCGGGTTCTTTCATCATCCAATGCGCCAGCCTGCGGAGTAGTTCCAACTGCGGGCCACCGCCCTCAAAGCCGCGGCTCCATAGCCAGGCGTGGTCTGATGCCATCAGCGCCACACGGCCTTCACCCACGCGATCCAACAGCAGCAACGGACGATCATCCACGCCGGTCATGAGCATATTGCCGGACAGCTGGCTGACATCGATCTGGCGCAGCCAAGCGCCCCAAGTCTCAGCATCGCCCAGATCAGCGGTAACCGGATGACGCTGGCCCAGATCGGTGACCATGGGCACGTACCGTTCCTCGTAAACCCGCGCACTGGGTTTTGCGGGCAGGACCGGCCCAAGCGGGGATCGGTACAGGCTGTCAGCCGTGGCAAAATCAGGACCAGCAGCGACCAGCACCGCGCCACCATTGACGATATAGTCGCCAACATTGTCCAGATAGATCGCAGGCAGGATGCCGCGCCGCTTGTAGCGATCAAAGATGATCAGGTCGAAATCATTGATCTTCTCCAGAAACAACTCCCGCGTCGGGAAGGCAATCAATGAGAGTTCGTCCACCGGAACGCCGTCCTGCTTTTCCGGTGGCCGCAGGATGGTGAAATGGACCAGATCAACCGAGCTGTCGGATTTCAACAGATTGCGCCACGTACGCCCGCCCGGATGCGGCTCGCCCGAAACCAGCAGAACACGCAGGCGATCCCGCACGCCGTTCATCTGGATCAGAGCCGTGTTGTTGCGGTCAGTCAGCTCACCCTCGGCCTGCGGGACCGTGAACTGGATGACGTTCCGACCACCATGCGGCAGCGTGATCGGGAGCTCGACGTCCAGACCGATTGGAATGGTGAACTGCTCGGGTTCACCTCCATCGACGGAAATCTCAAGCGGAGCGTTTGCAACTCCGGCAGGCGCAGCGCCAGTATCTTCGACGCGCAGGGTCAGGGTCACGGGTTCACCGATAATGGCGAAGGCTGGGGCGTTACGCACGATCAGGCGCCGATCCCAATCGCCTTCGCGCCCGGTCTGTAACAGATGCATTGGAGCAGGCAGGTCGGGTGCCAGGTCTGCATCATGAACGATGCCGTCTGACACAACGATAATGCCCGCAATCCGCGCACGGGGTTCTTCGGCCAGTGCCGCGTTCAGCGCAGCCATGACCTGCGTGCCCTCGTCACCATCGCCGTCACCAACCTGGATGTGGCGCAGCTCGGTATTGTCTCGGGCTTCGATCTCGGTCGCGAGGTCGTTGGCAGCCTGAGCAGTCTGTTCGGCACGATCCGATAGGGTTTGACTGGCGCTTTCATCTTCGATCATCAACACGATGTCGGTAAGCGGCGCGCGATCTTCGACCTGATAGACAGGACCGCTAAGCGCCCCGAGGATGACCAAGGCCGCCAAGCCGCGAAGGGCCCAGCCCGACAGACCGCGCCAAAGCGCCAGAACCACACCTGACATGGCAATCAAAGCCACGGCTGCCAGAAACGGCCACGGGATTAGCGGGTCAAAGATGACGGTTCCGGTCATTGTCCCAACCTGTCCAAAAGCGCGGGCACGTGAACCTGATCGGATTTGTAATTCCCGGTCAGCACATGCATTACCAGATTAACCCCAAACCGATTGGCCAACTCGCGCTGTCGTTCTCCGGCATAACCGCGACCCACGGGCAACAGGGACTGACCGTTGCGATCCACCGCCCAGGCCCCGGCCCAGTCATTACCGCCGATCACCACCGGGGTCACGTTATCGTTGAGGTTTCGGAAGGGCATTCCTTCGATCTGCTCGGCATCGGGTGGCGCGGCTTCGACCCAGACCTCGGTGCCAGAATATCGTCCGGGAAAATCCTGCAACAGGTAGAAGGCGCGAGTCAGCACGTGGTCACGCGGAACAGGCTCTAACGAGGGGATATTCAGCGGTGCCGCCAGCTGTTGTAGCTTGCGCCCATTGGGGCTGGACGCCCCGAAACCGGCGATATCGGCATCGCGCGTGTCAAACAGGATCATCCCACCCGACCGCAGATAGGCGTTGAGCTTTGCATAAGCTTCAACCGAGGGCTGCGGCTGGTCCGGAGTAACAGGCCAATAGAGCAGCGGAAAGAATGCAAGCTCATCACGTTCAAGGTCGATGCCAATCGGGTCGGCGGGTTCGACCGAAGTGCGAAAATGCAGCGTCTGCACCAACCCACGCAGCCCGGCCAGCGCGATATCGTCGACCTGAGCATTCCCGGTAAGTACATGGGCCAGCACAAGCTCATGCGTCGCGTTCAATGCAAAATCGGTGTCTTCAGGGGTCTGCGCCCGCGCCTCGGGGGCAAGGAACACGGCAGCAAGCGCAAATGCAACAGGGGTTGCCTTGGCCAAGCGCCCCGACAACGCCAAAGACGCAATCACATCGATTGTCAGCAACAACAGTGCAAGGCCAAGCAACAGCCCTTCCAACGGAGTCTCATTGCTGATCTCCTGACCCCGGATTGGGACGTCAGACGGCCAGACCACCGGGGATAGTACAGCATCCTCGGCAAGAACATTCCGCGCCAGTTTCTGCTTGCCGTTTTCATAAAGCCCCGGGCGCAGGTCCGGCCCGATTTGCCCAGAAACCAGTTCGACTCCATCGACACCGGGCAGCGTTCCTGCGTCAGTCAAAACACCGAAGCCATCCATTATTTGAATCGGCTCCCATACGGTGCCCTGCATCTGAGCCTCTTGACGCGATTTGGCAGCAGAGGCAACGGCAAGCCGGTCGAGCATTTCGACAAACAGCCCGGACAGCGGCAGGCTGGACCATTCCGCATCAGCCGTGACATGGAACAGAACCACCTGCCCCAGCCCCAGCGGTTTTCGGGTCACCAATGGTGTGCCATCCGACAGTGACGCAATGACCCGATCCGCCAAATTAGGATCTGGTTGTGCCATGACCTGAGTGGTCACAGAGACGTCCGCAGGAATCTCCAACCCATAGAACGGCGAGTTTTCAGTGAACGGAGCAAGCCCCTTCGCTTCACCCCAGCTCATGGCGCCGCCGACCGAGCGGCCACCGCTACGAAGTCGAACCGGCAACAGTGCATCCTCAGTATCGCGCCCCAGATCGCTGGCGGCCATGCGTGGGCCGGCAAAGCGCAGCAGTAGGCCGCCCTGTTCAACCCATTCGACGACTTCAACCTGTTCCGAATCGGACAGCTTGGCCACATCCGCCAATACGATCACATCCGGGTTCGCGGGGAGAACCTCGGCCAGGCCGCCTTCGACAAAATCAGCGGTCGGAATCAGCACCTGTGTCAGGTAGTGAAGCGGCGACAGTAACTCTAACCCTTCGCGGTTCAGGGTGCCTGCGATCAATGCCACTTCGCGCCGACGCAGGCTGTCATCTGTCAGTGTAATGGCACCGGCAGAGCGCTGGCCTTGAATCTCGAACCGTGTAATGCGTGCGCGCAGTTCCGATGGGAGCGCAAGATCAATTTCCGCCTGCGTAGAGCCGTTTTCGAACTCAAGATTGGTCGATTGCAGCACCCGCATTGCTCCTGCCGGGTCGCGCCCTTGCGCCAGAACGGTGACTCTTTCCTCTGGTCCTGGATTAGCGCGCTGTACGCTTAATCGGATTGCGCCGTCCTTATAGGTGGCGGGCAAGATCGCGGTAACGGGTGCAGAGGATTGGTAGACAATCACGTCCCCACGCGCCTGTAGGGCAGAAGTCAAACGATCATGGCCGACATAGGACAGACGGTCGCTGAACCAATGGGTGTCGAAGCCACCTTCGACCTGTCCCAACGCGATCAGAGTTTGGTCAATCTGCGCTTGGGTTGGTTGCCACGGCATCGGTGTAAGGCCCGGCAGACGCCCACGCCACGCCTCGGCGGCCTGAAACACAGGTGCCTCAGGCTCAGTCAGACGCAAGATCGACACAGGACGACCCGCCCGCCCGGCTTCCGTCAATTGCGCATCGATCTGATCAAGTGTCGAGGACCAACGTGTCGCGCCCCCCCAGCTTGCATCCAGCACCAGCAGAAGCGGCCCAGATCCGGTCTCATCGCGTGAGGGGTTCAACACCGGCCCTGCCAGCCCGATGATGATCGCTGCGGCTGCCAGCATCCGCAGTAGCAGCAACCACCATGGTGTACGGTCCGAAACACTTTCATCATCCTTCAATCCCAGCAGCAAGGTGACCGCCGGGAAAAGACGTCGGATCGGTGCAGGTGGGACGGCACGCAGGATCAACCACAAAATCGGAAGGGTCAGAAGACCCAGCAGCACCCAAGGCGCGGTAAATCCGATTCCGGCAAGAACCGTCATTGCGCACCCCCATCCAAGGCGCGATAAAGCCACAACAGAGCCGATTGAGCGCTGTCATCGGTGTGATGGAGCCCCATCTGCCAGCCAGTCGCGCGGCACAGGTGGGTCAGCGCGTCCTTGCGCGCCGCTAAGCGATCCAGATAACGATCGCGCAAATCAGCGGCCTTCAAGGTTTCATGTCGAGCGGTGCCACCAACACTTTCAAAAATGGTACGTCCCGAATAGGGAAAGGACTCCTCGCTGGGGTCCAGAACCTGCAGCAACACGCCGCGCACGCCCCGGTCAGCGGCTTTGGTAAGGGCCAGCTCGACCTCGTCCAGCGGCCCAAGAAAATCCGAGATAAACACCGCACGCGCATGCGGGATCATGGCGCGGTGTTCGGGTGGCGCGTAATCGGTTTGCGCATCTTCAGACCAGGCTTGGGCCAGCCGAATGATCTGAGCATTCCCCCTGCGCGGGGGCAGCGTCGTGCCAGTCAGACCAACGCGCTCGCCACCACGCACAAGCAGGATAGCGGTCGACAGCCCCAGCAGGCGCGCACGATCGGCCTTGGTCGGCAAGTTCTTGTCCGAAGCAAACCGCATCGACGCGCCCTGATCGACCCAAAGCATGATCGACTGTGCAATCTGCCATTCGCGCTCACGTACAAACTGCTGATCACCACGGGCCGAACGGCGATGGTCGATCAACCGGCGACTGTCGCCAATCTGCGCAGGGCGGTACTGCCAGAAATCATCCCCCAGACCCGAGCGTCTCCGCCCGTGATCGCCCAATAAAACGGTTCCGGCCAGATGCTCGGCCCGCGCCAATAACGGCGGCAACCGGGACGCTTCGGCCTCGGAGCGTTCGCGTAGGGTCTGGGCGGCGCTCACGCCGCGGCCTCAGTTCGGACCAGCCCAGTAGCGGTGGACTCAATCAGGTCAGAGAGGCTGTCACCACGTGCCCGCGCCGCGAAGTTCAACGCCATACGGTGGCTGAGAACCGGACGCGCCATGGTCAGAACATCCTCGGCATTGGGGGCCAAACGGCCTTCCAGCATCGCATTTGCGCGCACGGTCATCATCAGAGCCTGCGCAGCGCGCGGTCCGGGACCCCAGGCAACAGTTTCCTTCACCCGCTCTGACACACCTGCCTCATCCGGGCGGAAGGCGCGGACCAGATCGAGGATCAGTTCGACAACCGACTCTCCTACAGGCATCCGGCGCAACAGAACCTGTGCGGCCAGCAATTCTTCTTTGGTGAAAATCTGATGCGCCTCGGCTTCCTCAACACCCGTGGTAGCCAGCAGAATATCACGCTCGGTCTGGCGATCCGGATATTCCACGTCGACCTGCACTAGAAACCGGTCCAGTTGAGCTTCGGGCAATGGATAGGTCCCTTCCTGCTCAATCGGGTTCTGCGTTGCCAGCACATGGAACGGTACGCCCAATTCGCGGTCTTCGCCCGCGACTGTCACCGTACGCTCTTGCATCGCCTGCAACAGCGCCGATTGGGTCCGGGGACTGGCACGGTTGATCTCGTCCGCCATCAGCAACTCACAGAAAATCGGGCCGGAGATGAACCGGAAATGGCGGCTGCCATCTTCGGCAGTATCCAGCACTTCCGAGCCCAGAATATCAGCAGGCATCAGGTCCGGCGTGAACTGGATGCGGTTGCCATGCAGGCCCATCACGGTCGAAAGCGTCTCGACCAACCGCGTCTTGCCCAGCCCCGGCAGACCGATCAGCAGCGCGTGACCGCCGCACAAAAGCGCGGTCAGGGTCAGGTCCACGACCTTCTCCTGCCCGATAAAGCGGCGGGTGATCGAGGATTTGGCCTCTTGCAGCTTGTTTTCCAGCGCTTCGATCTCGGACACGAGGTCGGCAGGTTCGGACATGAGGTTCCCTTCCGTGGACTGTTATGATTGAAGTGTATCGCGCTGAGAGGAAATGGCAAAAGCAATGAGCGGACAAAAACCCGTGACCCCTTCACCAGACGGTCTGGCGGCTTCGGTCAAAGCGGCCAAAACGCGGGGTTTGCCGCCCGTTCACCTATGGAATCCTCCGTTTTGTGGCGATCTGGACATTCGGATCGCCAAAGATGGCACTTGGAGTTATCTAGGGTCACCGATCAACAGGGTCGAGCTTGTTAAGCTATTTTCCTCAATTCTTAAGAAAGAAGAGGGTGGGTACTTTCTCGTCACTCCCGCTGAAAAGGTGGGAATCACCGTCGAGGATGCGCCGTTTGTTGCCGTTGATTTTGAGCATGAGGGACAAGGCGAAGCCCAACGTCTGACTTTTACGACGCAAGTGGGCGATACAGCCATCGCCGGGCCCGATCACCCGATCCGCATTGTCCTAAATACGGAAACTGATGAGCCCTCACCCTACATATTGATGCGCGCGAATCTTGAGGCGCGCATTGATCGCAAGAGCTTTTACCGGTTGGTCGAGATCGCCAGACATCACGACGGTTGGTTTGGTGTCTGGTCGGACGGCCAGTTTTTCCCACTGATCGCATCTGATGTGCTAGAGGATTGAACCGGTCGCGGCTTGCGGTCCTGCGCCAGCACGACTGCAAGCGCCACCAGCGACGCGCCCAGCGCGCGGGTCCAGTTCCAGTCCTCGCCCAGCGCCATCATGATCACCATCACATAAAATGGTGCGATATTGATGTGGAATGACGCCAGGGCGACCCCTAGTTTTCCCACTGATGCTATGAAGAAAAATTGGCTCAGGCCCAGTGAGAACAGTGCGTAGAACACCAACATACCCATCTGCGCCACATCTACGGGGCGTGTAGGCAAGACCTCTAGCCCCAGCAATCCGGCTAACGGCACCAGAATGGCTGCGGTCGACAATCCTCCGACCAATGTAATGGTGCTACGGCCCAACTGGCTAAGCTCGGGGAAGTCGCGCGCAGTGGCCATGCTGGCCCAACAGAACAGCGCGGTAGACACCACTGCGCACATCGCGCCCAGTCCTAATTGTGCCGGTGCCACCGCGCTGGTGGCAATCAGGCCGCCAATGATTGAAATCACCAATCCCAGCGCAAAGCTCCAGCGCAATCGCCGCGTTCCCGCCACAAGCTCCATGATCGTAGCGATCAAAGGCGCACACGAGGCGATAATGGCAACGGTAACTGGGTCGGTCAGCTTCTGCGCTACAAGGATCAGGAACATCCCCGACCCTAGCCCCAAACCGCCGACCAGGAGGGCATGGCCCCAACGGGCGCGCAATACCTGAGCCGGTCCGTCCAGAATCAGCCAGATTGGTACCATGACCAACACCGCAAGAGACATCCGTGCCGCGAACAGTGCGATAGGTGGCCAGCTTTGCAATAGAATCTCAGCCGCCGGGAAACCCGCCGCCCACGTCAGCATCGAAGCCACCGCCAGCGTATTGCCGGTGAACGCGGTCTGTCGACCGTCGGATACAGCTATAGCGGTCCCGCGCGCGGGTTCAGGGCTCATGGCCATCGTGATCAGACCTTATTGTTGGCGCGGCCCTCGCAACGGGATACCGCTTGAGCCTGATGGTCCCTGATTCGAAAGCCTTTATCTGGCCGATTTTCGACAATCTGTCGTTTTCAGTCTCTTTCACGTGGCCGTCGTGATCGTTAGGCTCTGCAAAGTTCGACACCGGATGCCCGATGCCCAGATTTGCCGCCAATCTTTCACTGCTGTTTGCAGAACTGCCCTATCTCGACCGGTTTCAAGCCGCCGCGCAGGCCGGGTTTACGGCTGTTGAAATTCTCTTCCCCTACGACCTCGCGGCAAAAGAGACCCGCCGCGCGCTGCTGTCCAGCGGGCTTGATCTGGTGCTGATCAACGCCCCGCCCCCGAATTATACCGGCGGTGAACCGGGTTACGCCGCCATGCCCGGCAGCTCCGACCGGTTTAAGTCCGATATCCGGCGCGTTCTGCGCTACGCGGATGTGCTGCGGCCAGAGATGATTCACGTTATGGCCGGATACGCTTCCGGCCCCGAGGCCCTGCGTTGTTTTGTCGAGAACCTGCAATGGGCCGCCGACCTCGCGCCGGCACAGCGGTTTACAATCGAACCGCTCAACCCCGTATCGCAACCCGGTTACTTCCTGAACAATTATGATCTGGCCGCCGAAGTGCTGGACCGCGTCGACCGCGCCAATGTCGGCCTACAATATGACAGTTTTCATGCGCAGATGATCCACGGCGACGCGCTGGCGATTTGGCACCGTTTTCAGCCCCGTATTGTCCATGCACAGATCGGGGCTGCGCCGGATCGCTCGGAACCCGGGCTGGGTACAATGGACTTTGCCGCGTTGTTTGCTGCGATGGACCAGTCGGATTACAGCGGCTGGGTCAGCGCCGAATACAACTCCTCAACTCGGCGGACTGAGGACTCACTGGCTTGGCTACAGTATTAAACCCTGCATGAACGCTGGATTTTCAGACTGAAATGGCGCAATTGAGGGCATCGACACGCCAAGGATGCCTCGCATGATATCTGCCCGCTATGCCAATGCCCTGTTCGCCTTGATCATGTCCGGCCTGATGTCCTGCGTCGTCACCGGCATAGCCACGCTCAAAGCTATCGGCTTCAGCCCTTCAACACTCGGAGACTGGATGGCCTCTTGGGCCTTTTGCTGGCCTATCGCCTTTACCGTCATCCTGACGCTGGGCCCTTTCGTAAAACGCCTGATCGCCCGCCTGGTCAGGCCAGAAGCCTGACCCGCTGCAAAGAGGGCCCGCAGGGCTTGATGAGCAGCGCCGCCCCTAATGGGCCTCGGCCCAGTTCGCGCCTTGTCCGGCATCCGCGACCAGCTTAATATCCAGCTTCACTGCCGGATCTGCTGCCCCTTCCATCACCGCGCGCGCGACCGAAATGGTTTGATCCACAGCCTCTTCAGCCACTTCGAACAGCAGCTCGTCATGCACCTGCAACAGCATCTTGGCGGGCAAGCCGTTGATCGCATCCGGCATCCTCACCATCGCGCGCCGGATCACATCTGCTGCCGTCCCTTGGATCGGAGCATTGATCGCAGCACGACGCGAGAACCCCGCATGCGGCCCCTTGGCATTGATCTCGGGTGTATGGATTTTCCGGCCGAACAGGGTCTGGACATAGCCATTCTCTTTGGCAAACGCGATCGTGTCGTCCATATAACGGCGGATACCGGGGAAACGTTCGAAATAGCGATCGATGAAACCCTGCGCATCCGCCCGGGGAATGCGCAGATTGCGCGCCAGCCCAAAGCCCGAAATGCCGTAGATCACACCAAAGTTGATCGCCTTGGCCTGACGACGGATATCCGGCGTCATCTCGTCCAACGGAACATCAAACATCTCGGACGCCGTCATTGCGTGAATGTCCAAACCATCCGCAAACGCCTGTTTCAGGGTCGGAATATCGGCGATATGGGCCAGAATCCGAAGCTCAATCTGGCTGTAATCAAGGCTGACCAGCACATTGCCCGGCTCGGCAATGAACGCCTCACGTATGCGCCGACCTTCCTCAGTCCGCACCGGAATGTTTTGCAGGTTCGGATCGGTCGAGGCCAAACGGCCCGTATTCGCCCCCGTAATCGAATATGACGTATGCACCCGGCCCGTATCAGGATTGATATGGGTCTGCAGCGCGTCCGTATAGGTCGATTTCAGCTTGGAGAGTTGCCGCCAGTCCAGCACCCGGCGCGGCAGTTCATGTTCGGTCGCAAGGTCCTCAAGAATGTCCGCCCCGGTCGAGTACTTACCGGTCTTGCCCTTCTTGCCGCCCTCAAGCCCCATTTTGTCGAACAGGATTTCACCCAGTTGCGCTGGCGAACCGACGTTAAAGTTCTCACCCGCCAATTCGTGGATTTCAGCCTCTAATCCGGCCATCTTCTGCGCAAATGCATTTGACATTCGGCTGAGAACATCGCGATCGACCTTGATGCCATGCATCTCCATTTCTTTGAGAACCGGCACCAATGGACGTTCAAGTGTTTCATACACCGTCGTCACCTGCACCTGATGCAACTGCGGCTTGAACAATTTCCACAGGCGAAGGGTGATGTCCGCATCCTCGGCAGCGTAGGCCGTGGCCTCGTCAATCGGCACCTTGTCGAAAGTGATTGCAGACTTGCCCGAGCCAAGCAGAGGTTTGATGGGAATCGGCGTATGGCTCAGATAGCGTTCAGATAGCGTATCCATGCCATGCCCATGCTCACCGCCATGCATGGCGTAGGACATCAGCATCGTGTCGTCGATGGGGGCGACGTCGACGCCATATCGCTTAAAGATTTTGGCATCGTATTTCATGTTCTGTCCGATCTTCAGGATCGACGGATCCTCAAACATCGGTTTCAGCAAGTTTAGAGCCGCATCCAGCGGCATCTGTCCATCGGCCAGCGCATCCGATCCGAACAGATCATCGGTCGCGCTTTCACGGTGAGTCAACGGGATGTAACAAGCCTCACCCGCCTCGACACATAGCGAAATCCCGACCAAATCGGCGATCATCTCATTCAAGCCGGTGGTCTCGGTATCCACCGCAACCCAGCCGCGCTCGTAGGCCTGATCGATCCATTTCTGCAATGCCGCTGCATCGCGCACGCATTCGTATTTCGATGCATCAAATGGGACGTCTTCGGCCTGTGACTCCGCCTCAGGCGTGGATATCTCGGGGATGACGGGGGACTCGACGCCCAGCTTGTCAGCAATGCGTTTGGTAAGCGTACGAAATTCCATCTCTGCCAGAAACTTCATCAAAGTCTCAGCATCGGGATCCTTCACCTCAAGGTCATCCAGAGTGAAATCCAACGGTGTGTTTTCGTCCAATTGCACAAGTTTCTTCGATAGCTCGATCTGGTCGCGCTTTTCGATCAGGGTCTGGCGGCGCTTGGGCTGTTTGATCTCTTCAGCGCGATCCAGCAAGGTTTCCAGATCGCCATATTCATTGATCAACAGCGCTGCCGTCTTCACACCAATGCCCGGAGCGCCCGGTACGTTATCCACCGAATCCCCGGCCAAAGCCTGCACATCGACCACACGCTCGGGCCCGACGCCGAACTTCTCAACCACCCCGTCGCGATCGATGCGCTTGTTCTTCATCGCATCCAGCATCTCGACACCGCCACCCACAAGCTGCATCAGGTCTTTGTCAGAACTGACGATGGTCACCCGCCCACCGGCCTCACGCGCCTGAACGGCGAGGGTCGCGATGATGTCGTCGGCTTCATAGCCTTCAAGTTCTTTGCAGGCGATGTTGAACGCCTTGGTGGCTTCGCGAGTCAGCGGCATTTGCGGGCGCAAATCCTCGGGCATCGCTTCACGGTTGGCCTTGTAGAGATCATACAGATCATTACGAAACGTATGCGAGCCCTTGTCGAAGATCACCGCAACATGGGTCGGCGCATCCGGCCCGGCGTTCCCCTCGACATATTTCTGCAGCATATTGCAGAACCCCGATACCGCCCCAATCGGTAGCCCATCTGATTTCCGCGTCAACGGCGGCAAAGCGTGATAGGCGCGGAAGATAAAGGCTGATCCATCAATCAGATGCAGATGGCAGCCTTTTCCGAATTGGGTGGTGGTCATATGAGGCTCCTGCGCTGGGTTGCGCCAAGTTGTACAGAAGGGCTGCACGAAAGACGAGGCCACCTGGCCAATTCGTTGCGACCTAATTTGCCCGTGGTCTGGCCTTAGCTATTCGAAAAGGTGCGCTTATCCGCATTCCAAGCCAAGCCTGCTTTTTGCGCGATCAACGAGAACTGTTTGTTCAGCGAGCGATCATTCAGACGTTGGGACAGGCTGCGCAGTGGGATGAGGTTCCGCTCACCATATCCATCGATCAGGAAGCAGGCCGGACCAGCGCCCCTTGTCCCGTAGACAATATTCGAACTTTTGACGTCGCGCGCGACGATGTGAAGGTCAAACATCTGCCCGACGAATGCATTCAGCGCATCTAAAACCGGGGCGTCCAATCCACTACGGCAGACTTCATACAGCTTTGGTGCAAGCCCGCCATCAAGGCCAGAAATGCGCTCAACCACAACCCCCGCCCCATGCGTCGTCTGAACCACGCCCAACATCCTGGACAGGGGTGAACGCTCAATTTCTGTCCCGAGTTTCAGCGATACCCGCAGCTCGCATTCCAGCTCTTTTAGCGTGCTGCGATACTGCGCCTCGGGGAACAGTTTCCATGCCAGTCGCTTGCCAAGCCTGTGCGAGACACGATCTTGGGACCGGGTAAAAACTTTGATCAGAAGGTCAGGATGACCGGGAAAGTCATAGACACTGCGCACAGTCCCGCTCGCGATTGGCTGGTTGTCGGAAAGGTCAATCGTTTTGGCTGTGAACAGCATTATCCATCCTCGCCAGTTACGACCGCCTGCCGTCCTGGTCGCCCTTACGCGTCCTGACCAGTGTCCTCACCGCGCAACATGTATTTGCAATCGCAATAGGGGCACTCGACCCAACCAGTGTCTTCGGGAATCTGCAGCCAGACGCGCGGATGGCCCAGCGCACCCTCGCCACCATCGCAGGCGACGCGGGTATTATCGACAATCTTGGTTTCCGGCGCTTCGATGGTCACGGCTGGCGATCCTTCTTTGGTTGTCGGCCTCGCGGGCATGTATTAGGTGCGTTTATGGGCGATGAGTAAACCGGGGGCAAGGGCCACATGTCCGATGCGGCAATCACAATCAGATCACTGCGCAAGACCTATGGCGGCGGCAAGGGCCAGCCCGAGAAACAGGCTTTGAAAGGGATCGACCTGACGGTACCGCAGGGGTCCGTTTTCGGTCTGCTTGGCCCGAATGGAGCCGGCAAATCGACCCTGATCAACATTCTGGCGGGGCTGGTGGTCAAAACGTCTGGCAGCGTCTCGATCTGGGGCTTCGACCAGGATCAAAACCCGCGCCAATCCCGCGCCGCCATCGGCGTGATGCCTCAGGAATTGAACCTTGATCCGTTCTTTACACCTCGAGGCGCATTAGAAGTTCAGGCCGGGCTGTACGGTGTTCCCAAGTCTGATCGGCGAAGCGATGAGATCCTCGACCTCGTTGGCCTTGCCGACAAGGCCGAGGCCTATGCGCGCACGCTTTCGGGCGGAATGCGGCGGCGTCTGCTGCTGGCCAAGGCGCTGGTGCACCATCCCAAGATTCTGGTGCTCGACGAACCCACGGCGGGTGTGGATATTGAACTGCGACAGATGCTTTGGGCCAATGTGCGCAAGCTGAACGAACAGGGCATGACCATCATCCTGACCACGCACTATCTGGAAGAAGCGCAAGAGATGTGTGACGAGATCGCCATTATCAATCACGGCGAAAAGATCGCACAAGACAGCACGGCCAATCTGCTGGGCCGCATGGACAGCCGAACCATGGTGATCGTGCCGGATAGCCCCATACAGACTCTGCCTGTAGCGGATAACGTGATTGCAGCGCAACGTGAGAACGGCGACCTTGTGCTGCAATACCACAGCAACCTAACTACAGCCGAGCAGGTGCTGGAATCTGTACGTCAGGCCGATATTCGCATCCAGGACGTCCGCACTGAAGAAGCTGATCTTGAGGATGTGTTCCTTGCGTTGACCTCCAGTCGGGTCGACGACGCAACTGTCAACGACCCGAACCAACCACATCGGGGGATGCACCGCGTCAAGCTTTAGACACGATCGATCCGTGCGTGATAACAGTTGTTCAGAGCAGATCGGATGTGGATGTAAGCGACATCAGCGCGGGAGAAGATTTTTTCAGCCGCCTCATGCAACTGCGCCTGTGGGGTGATGATCCCGGTTCCATAGACAATTCGGTCGTCCGGACCATACCCTTTGATCAGGTAGTTGGGCGAGTCGGTCAACGCCTCGGGCAGCACATCCTCACTTTCATAGCGCGCGCAGGGGTCGGCACAAAGGAAGATCGGTCCAGTCTCTGCATAAGGCTGCGTTTCCGGGAAGGGTCGGTGCGCCAACACCAGCATCTCTTTGCCTTCCGGTATGTATTTCAAACAATGTCGGCATGGGTTGCCCGCCCCATTGGAAATCGCACGCTCTGGTGGGTTTCCATATCCATCCGGCGCACCGGCGCGATATGCCTGAACCTGCTGTGTTGGTAGGGCTGAAATTCCGTGCATGATGTTTCTCCTTGATTTGAGATGATCATGGCAATCGCTTGTTTTGGACTCGACCCGTTTCCTGCGTATTGCAAAATCTGCAACCCTGCTTGCAAAAGAATGTTAGCGATAAAATAAGGGCTACCCGTCAGACCAATTTGGGTCTAAGCAAACATCAAACACCCCAAACGATCCATCTATGATTGAGGCTTTTGTCATGAGCGCTCAGAACTCCACCCTTCGTGGGCTTGCCTTTGCGTTCTTAGGCTTTGCCGTCTTCGCGACGCATGACGTGCTGATCAAGGTGCTGGGTGGCACCTATTCGGTTTTGCAGATCATCTTCTTTGCGACGCTGTTTTCCTTTGTCCCTATGGCAGTAACAATTCTAGCCGATCGGACCACTGGGAATTTCCTGCCGCGGCATCCGTGGTTGGTGCTGTTGCGATCAGCGACGATGATCATGGCCATGTCTTGTGCCTTCTACGCTTTTTCGGTGCTGCCGCTGGCCGAAGTCTATTCCCTGCTATTTTCCTTCCCGCTGATCGTAACTGTTCTGTCGATTCCGATTCTGGGTGAGGTGGTCCGAGCCCAAAGGTGGGCGGCCGTGGGCGTCGGCCTGATCGGCGTCCTGATCGTCCTGCGCCCTGGCGCAACCGAAATCACCCTGGGCCATTTAGCGGCTCTGGCAGCAGCCTTCTGCAGCGCATTTGCTTCGGTTCTTGTCCGCAAAATCGGGAATGAAGAACGCTCTGCCGTCCTGATCCTTTATCCTATGCTGCTGGCCATCGCCGTCATGAGCGTCGCCCAACCGGCAGTCTATCAACCACCATCATTGCTGCATCTGGCGATGATGGCGTTTGTCGGGGTGTTCTCGGTAATCGCACAGCACCTGATCATCCTTGCTTATCGCGCCGCCCCCGCCGGCGTCATTGCGCCCAGTCAATACAGCCAGATCATCTGGGCCACGATCTTCGGCGTGATTTTCTTTGGCGAGCACCCGGATATCTGGGTCGCCGTTGGCGCAAGTATCATCATCGCATCAGGTGTTTTCGTGGTTTGGCGAGAGAGCCGATCGAACACTACCTCTGCTAATACGCCTGTGCTGCGCGTCAGGTCGCCGCGGTCAGATACTGGAGCGACGAGGCCCGGAGAATAAGAAACGGCGCGCATTGCAGCGCGCCGTGCAATCCATTTCAGCCCTTATAGAGCCTTAGTAGACGACCACTGATCGGATACTCTCGCCCTTATGCATCAGGTCGAAACCATGGTTGATGTCATCCAGGCCCATGGTGTGGGTAATCATGGGGTCGATCTCGATCTTTCCGTCCATGTACCAATCCACGATTTTCGGGACGTCGGTGCGTCCACGCGCGCCGCCAAACGCGGTGCCACGCCATGAGCGGCCCGTTACCAGTTGGAATGGACGAGTCGAGATTTCGGCACCCGCAGGAGCCACACCGATAATAATCGATTCACCCCAGCCTTTGTGAGCCGATTCCAGCGCCGCGCGCATCACGCCAACATTGCCTGTGGCGTCAAAGGTATAGTCGGCACCGCCCTTGGTCAGATTGACCAAATAGGGCACCAGATCACCTTCAACCTCGGACGGGTTCACGAAATCCGTCATGCCGAACTTGGTCGCCATTTCCTCCTTGGCTGGATTCAAATCAACGCCCACGATCTGATCCGCGCCAGCCAGGCGCAGGCCCTGAATCACGTTCAGGCCGATACCGCCCAAACCGAACACGATGGCACGGCTGCCAATTTCTACCTTGGCAGTGTTGATCACCGCGCCAATTCCGGTGGTCACGCCGCAGCCGATATAGCAGATCTTGTCAAAGGGCGCGTCCTCACGCACTTTGGCGAGCGCGATTTCAGGCAGAACCGTATGGTTCGAGAAGGTCGAGCAGCCCATGTAGTGCAGGATCGGATCGCCATCCAACGTAGAAAAACGCGAGGTGCCATCCGGCATGAGGCCCTGGCCTTGGGTTTCGCGAATTGCCTGGCACAGGTTGGTCTTGGGATGCAGGCAGTATTCGCACTCACGACACTCGGGCGTGTAAAGCGGGATGACGTGATCGCCGGGTTTCAGGCTGGTTACACCCGGGCCGACCTCAAGCACGACACCTGCGCCTTCATGGCCCAGAATGGCGGGAAACAAGCCTTCAGGGTCGGCGCCCGACAGGGTGAATTCATCGGTATGGCAAATGCCTGTCGCCTTGATCTCGACCAGAACCTCGCCCGCTTTGGGGCCTTCAAGGTTTACGTCCATCACTTCCAAAGGTTTGCCTGCCTGAACGGCGACGGCGGCACGGGTACGCATGGTGCTTGTCTCCCTGTCTGTTTTGCCCGACCCTGCGTCAAATACAGGGTTTTTTCAACTGCGCTTTCATGACAGGTTGGCTAAATCTTTGATATTTCAGAAACGACATCACCAGAAAGCCCAGCGCCAATGTACCGTTTATTTCCGATCCTAATTCTTCTGACCGCATGTTCTGAGACCTCTGCACCGCAGGACGCGGCGCTTGAACTAGCGGAGGCACCGGTTGATCTTGCATTTTGCAAGGGAGAACCGTTTGCGAACACCATTGGTGAGCCGGTTTCAACCATACAAGCCCAATTGCCTGAACGGTCGCGCGTTCTGGGCCCGGATGATATTGCCACGCAGGATTATCGCATCGACCGGCTGAACGTTTATGTGAACGGCGCAGGCACAATTCAGAGGCTTACTTGCGGATAGGGTCACTTTCCCCGGTACACCAGAATATCGGGCAAATAATCGATCAGGCGCACAACCCATGAGAACGGTGCCGGGAAATCGGTTCGAAACCGGCGACGGGACATGGCGCGCACTACGCGATCGGCCGCATCTTCGGGTGTCATCAGCATCGGCATTTTGAAACTGTTCTTGTCGGTCAGACGGGTCTTGATGAACCCCGGATTGACAATGCGCACCGTCACGCCTGACCCTGCCAGATCGTGCCGCATGGTCTCGGCCAGCGAGATCAGCGCAGCCTTGCTGGCCCCGTACGAGATCGCATTGGGAAGCCCATGATACCCGGCAAGCGACCCGATCAGCGTGATATCACCACTGCCTGAGCCCACAAATCCTGGGACGGTTTCACCCAACACCCGAAGCGCACCGGAATAGTTCACATCGCTGATCGCCAAGGCGGCATCGGTGTCCCAATCTGACGTACTGATCGGCTCATAGGCGCCTGCGTTGTAGACAAGCGCGTCAATTGAGCCAGCCTCCACCACAGCGCGGCGCACAGTGTCGAGATCAGTCACATCCATCGGTACTGCACGTGCATTAGGCAAGGTGCCACAGATTTCATCCAATCGCTCGGCATTGCGAGCAGAAAGGATCAGATGCGCGCCTTCGCGGCTCAGCTTTTCGGCCAAGCAACGGCCCAGCCCTTCGCTGGCGCCAATGATCCAATAGGTTTTTCCGTCAAAACTGCTCATGCGTAAGTCTTTTTTTGTACTACTAGGTCGAATACGTTCTGACAGCAGCAATGGATCACGCCCAGCGCTCGTAGCATTCGGCCAGATAACACTACATAGCGCGTCGGAAAAAAACTTCTAATGCGGTTGATCCAAAGGCTCATTCCCTGCGTATCTTGTTGTAAATACCGAATAACGAGGATGGAATGTTCGACGAAACCCGGGGCGTACGCAAGAAAATCGCTGTCATAGGCGCAGGCATTTCAGGTCTCTCCGCAGCTTATTACCTTTCCGAGGACAACGATATAACCGTGTTCGAGGCTGAGCCCAGACTGGGCGGCCACGCCCGCACGGTGATGGCCGGAAAGAACGGAGATCAGCCGGTAGATACCGGTTTCATCGTCTTCAACTATGTCACATACCCCTATTTGACCCGGCTGTTTGATGAGCTGAACGTGCCAGTTACCAAAAGTGAGATGAGCTTTGGTGCAACTATCGACAATGGCCGCATCGAATATGGGTTGAACAATCTGCGCACTTTGACCGCGCAGAAACGCAACCTCGCGCGTCCAGCCTATTACAAGATGATCGCCGATATCCTGCGGTTTGGCAAAGAGGCCCCCGAAGCCGCGCAGGACGACGACACCACGATCGGTGAGCTCGTGGATCAGCTGCGTCTCGGCCACTGGTTCCGGCACAATTATCTGATGCCGATGTGCGGCGCGATCTGGTCAACTCCGGTCGAGTTCGTCGATCAGTTCCCAGCCCGCTCGCTGGTGCAGTTCTTCCGCAATCACGCGCTGCTGGCCTCGGGCCGTGCCAATCAGCACCAGTGGTACACCGTGAAAGGCGGCAGCATCGAATATGTCCGCCGGATCGAAACTGCGCTACGTGCGCGCGGTGCTGACATCAGACTGTCCGCACCCGTGCAACGGATCGAGCGGCATGATCTGGGCGTCACCGTCCATGCAGGAGGTGAGGCCGCTCTGTTTGAGGAAATCATACTGGCAACTCATTCCGATCAGTCTCTCGCCATCTTGGGTGATGCAGCGACCGAAGCGGAAAAAGCGGCGCTCGGCGCGATTAGATATCAACCGAACAAAGCTATCCTGCACTGTGATCCCCGCCAAATGCCCAGGCGGCGTGCTTGCTGGTCCAGTTGGACCTATCGATCGCAAAAGGGCAATGTTGGGGTCACATATTGGATGAATCGGCTTCAGAATATCCCCGACAGTGACCCACTGTTTGTGACCCTGAACGCCGCATCAGACATTCCCGCGGACAAAATCTATGACGAGGTCGAGTTCGCCCATCCGGTGTTCGACAAAGCCGCCCTGCGCGCGCAAGGGCAAATCCGCGAGATGCAGGGACAGAACCGAACCTGGTTTGCCGGGGCGTATAACCGGCATGGTTTCCACGAAGACGGGATTGCCAGCGCAATGCATGTTGTCGAGCGCCTCACCGCCATCCCGCAGAGCATCGGAGCTGACAATGGTATCCCTGAAACGGACCTCGCTGTTTCGGCCAGCGTATAGAACCTGTTGCGCTGCGCTGCTGTCACTGGCGCTGATGGTCCCCGGCGGACTGGCGGCTTCGCCTTTGTCGGATGCAATCAAAGACCCTAAGCTGCGCGGCACCGGGACATTCCGTTTTCTGGGGCTGCCGCTCTATGACGCCAAGCTTTACACGCCCGGCGGTGCCGCATTCAGCTGGAACGAGAATTTCGGCCTACAATTGACCTATCGGAAAAACCTGAAACAAAAAGCGCTGGTCGAGTCGACACTGGAAGAGATGGCCCGACAAGGCAATTCTGCGCCGACGGAAGCCCAATTGCAGGGCTGTTTTCAGGCGGTCAGCAAAGGCGATAGCTATCTGGCCATCGCGCAAGGCCCCAACAGCGTCAGCTTCTGGCGCAACGGAAGCAAAACCTGCACCCTGACAAATCCGGGTATCACACGCAGCTTTATGTCAATTTTTCTGGGTAACAATACACGATCCGCCTCGTTCACACAGCAGTTGAAGGGGCAGTGATGCTGTACCCGCGTGTCAGCCTCTATGCGCTGATGCTTGCTGCAGCAGGTATCCCGCTTTACATCCACCTGCCGCGCTTTGCCGCCGTGAATCTCGGTATCGGGCTGGGGGTGATTGGCACCATTCTGCTGGTCATCCGGCTGGTCGACCTGGTGCAAGATCCACTGATTGGCTGGGCAATTGATCGCTGGCCCGGAGGGCAAATGTTATTTGCCGCCGCCTCTGCGCTGGGTCTGGCGATTGGATTCCCATTGCTGTTTGGTTTGCCAGAAGGGGCAAGTATCGCCGCATTAGTGTCTGTTCTGATCCTGTTATTCTCGGCCTACAGCCTTGGGACCATCTTGCTTTACGGCCGCAGCGCCACGCTGGCGAAACAGGCTAGCGCGAAGGAACTGATGACACTGGCCGCCTTCCGCGAAGGCGGACAACTGACCGGAGTTATCATAGCAGCCGCAGCACCCGCTGTGTTCGTGGCGCTTGGCGCAGCCGCGCAGGGGTATCCGGCCTTTGGAATGTTTCTCGGGCTTCTGAGCGTTGTGACTCTGGCTGTTACCCTGCCAATGTGGCGACGCACGCCGATCACCGGTCAAGGGCTGTCCTTTGCAGGCCTAGGACAGGCTGGGGCTTTACGTCTGCTTGCCCTTGCGTTGGTCAACAGCCTGCCCGTCGCCATCACCTCGACCCTGTTTCTGTTCTTTGTTGAAGATCGGCTGCAACTGCCAGGCAAAGCGGGGCCATTGCTTATCCTGTTCTTCCTCAGCGCCGGGCTCAGCGTTCCGTTCTGGGCCAAGCTCAGCAAACGAATTGGCCCGAAGCAGACTCTGATGATCGCCATGCCGCTGGCCATTCTCGGCTTTGTCGGGGCCGCTCTTCTAGCCCCTGGGAATCTCGTCGGTTTCGCCATCATATGCCTCGCATCCGGCGCGGCGCTTGGGGCGGACATGGTTGTCCTGCCCGCAATGTTCTCGGTCGTTCTGACCCGGGCCGGGCTGAACGCATCTGCTGCGTTCGGCATCTGGTCTTTCGCAGGTAAGCTGGGTCTAGCTCTGGCCGCCTTTTTCACACTGCCGCTACTGGAACGCAGCGGCTTTACACCTGGACAGGCCAATTCTGCCGAGGCTTTGAATACACTCACCCTCGCCTATGCGGTGCTGCCCTGCATTTTGAAACTCGGAGCGTTTGGCATGGTCCTGACCCTCCCGACAGAGGTCTCTGCCAAATGAAAACGCTCCTGATCTGTCTGCTTGCGATTTTTGCGCTGTTTGCTGTGAAGAACCGGTTCCTCAGTTTCCGCTCGCAATCACCCTCCGACTACAGCGGAACCGGACCTGAGTTTTCACTCAAAAAGAACCTGAATGGCGAAATCCTGTCCGAAGGATTGATCTATGGCCCCAACGGCAAGATGTCGAACAGCTTTGTCGCACGCATGGTGGGCGAATGGGACGGCAATACCGGTACGCTGTCCGAGTATTTCACCTATTCCAACGGCAAACAGATGACCCGCAAATGGCATCTGACGTTGGGCACGGGCAACACTTTCACCGCAACAGCGGACGATATTGTCGGCGAGGGCAAAGGCGTGATTTCGGGCTCAACCGTCAAGCTGACCTATCGCATCATCCTGCCCGAGGACGCGGGCGGGCATACACTGGATGTGACCGACTGGATGTATCTGACGGAGAACGGTGTAATCATGAACCGGTCCGAGATGCGAAAATTCGGGATCAAGGTGGCCGAGCTGGTCGCCACGATGCGCCCTGCGCCTGAAGTGAAATCCACCCATCTGCATGGCGCAAACGGCCACGATGCAGACTCTGAGCAGAGGGTTTTGCAATGATCGCCCGCCGTACCCTTATTGCAGGTGTCGCGATCGTGGGGTTGGCCATCCTCGCCGCATGCTCGGCCAAACCGCGTATACCAAAAACGTTTCTGTCAGATCGTCAACTGAACCTTGAAGAGTTCTTCGAAGGTAGGACTGTCGCTTATGGTCAGTTTCAGGATGTACTAGGTAATGTCCCGCGTCGCTTCCAGGTCGATATTGACGGCACATGGGACGGAGAGACTCTGACGCTTGTCGAAGATTTCGTCTATGACGATGGTGCGACCGAACAACGGATCTGGACCCTGACCAAGACCGGCGATGACACCTGGACCGGCACCGCTCCCGGTGTGCTGGGCACAGCCAGTGGGGTCGAAAGGGGCGATACGTTTAACTGGAAGTACAAAATCGACCTGCCCGTCAAAGACGGCACCATGCGTGTCAATTTCGATGACTGGATGTGGTTGTTGTCGGATGACCGGTTATTGAACCGAGCCTATGTTTCGCGTTTTGGCGTAAGGCTGGGTGAAGTCATATTGTACTTCGAGAAGAAGTAGTCACCCCGCCAGCACAGCCAGCGGGGCAAAAAAGTATCAGACGGTTCCGCCCAGACTGCCTTCAAGCTCGACCATCTCCTGACCACCGGCCATCAGGTCCTGCAGCTCTTCCGGGGTGATCTGGCCACGCTGCGCCGTACCCAGCGTTTGACCGCGGTTGAGTACCGTGAACCGGTCCCCCACTGCCAACGCATGGCGGACGTTATGAGTAATAAAGACCACTGCAATACCCTGCTTGCGCACCTTGTCGATGGTCGCCAGAACGTTGGCTGTTTGGCGCACCCCAAGGGCCGAGGTCGGTTCATCCAAGATCAGAACCTTCGCCCCGAAATGCACCGCCCGCGCGATGGCGACGGTCTGGCGTTCACCACCTGACAGCGTGCCCACCGCCTGATCGGGTCCGCGCAGGTTGATCCCCATTTTCTTCATCTCTTCCATCGTGACCTTGTTGGCATAGTCATGATCAAAAAAGTGAAGAGGTCCGACCTTCTTTACCGGCTCATTGCCCATGAAGAAGTTGCGCGAGACCGACATCAACGGGATCATGGCCAGATGCTGGTGCACGGTTGCGATCCCGGCCTCGATGGCATCACGCGGGTCGGCGAAATGCATGGGGTGGCCTTCGAACAGAATCTCTCCGTGCGTAGGCTGGTGCACGCCCGACATGGTTTTGATGAAGGTCGACTTGCCCGCACCGTTGTCGCCGAGAAGGCAGTGGCATTCACTGGGGAACACGTCCACCGAGACACCCGCCAGCGCGATCACGCTGCCGAAGTGCTTTTCGATGTTTTTCATCTGGATGATGGGTTCATGTTCGGGATTCATATCAACGCTCTCCCGTGATGATGCGGCGAATATAGGTGTTGAGGATCACAGCCCCCAGCAGGATCACCCCAAGGAAGACCCGGAACAGCGAGCTTTCGACACCGGCAAAGAACAACCCCTGTTGCACCACCCCAAAGATCAGCGCGCCCAGCGCTGCGCCCAGTACCGAGCCGTATCCTCCGGTCAGAAGCGCGCCGCCGATGACCACGGCGATGATCGCCTCGAACTCTTTCAGCAAACCCCGGTCAGCACCAGCCGATCCGAACTCCATCACCTGACAGACGGCAAAGACGGTGGCGCAGAAGGCCGTGAACATAAACATCAGAATCTTGACCCGGTTCACAGGCACACCCGAGTTGCGCGCCGCTTCAGCATCCCCGCCCGAGGCGAAGATCCAGTTGCCGAACCGCGTTTTGGTCAGCAGCACGTGTCCAAAGATGATCAGTGCGATCGCCCAGACGATCAGCATTGGAATACCATCCACAACCGGCTGACCGGCGCGGGTGCCACGCTCGAATACGGCGATGATCCCGGCATCCCCGAGCCATTGGAACAATCCCTGCAAAATTTTACCACCAAAGATCGGCGCCAGCCAATCGCCTTCGGCTGCGTCTTTCACACCGCCGATAATAGTTTTGCGCTCGATCACCTGCGGCAGGAAGATGGTAAAGCCGCGCAAGATGAACAGAAAGGCCAGCGTTACGATAAAGCTGGGCAAACCAGTCCGGATCACGATCCAACCATTCAGCGCGCCGATTGCCACCGCCATTGCAAACGTGACGAGAATTGCCATCCAGACCGGCCACGCGAGCGTGACCGAAAAAATTGCGATCATCATGCCCGAAAAGCCGATCATCGACCCGACTGACAGGTCAAACTCACCGGCAATCATCAGAAGGCACGCACCTACGGCGATGATCATGAACTGCGCCGAGACAACTGACCAGTTCATCATGCCCTGTGCGTTGAACATGCCGCTGTCAAAAGCGAACAAAAGAAAGAAGGTGAAGACGGCAACGGTGCCAACCATCCCGCCGAGTTCAGGCCGGATCAAGGCCTTGCGCAGCGGCGATATTTCTTTAATCCGTTCGTCGGTTACAGCCGTGTTTTGAGCAGACTCGCTCATTAGAACGCCCCTCCGAGTTAAGCAGTGATTTTGCGTCAGATAGTTGTTGGCGGGCGCCGCTTTGGCGGGGCGCCCGCGCTGTAAGAATCAGCGGTACTCGCCAGCAAATTCTTCGATCTTGGTCAGACCATCAGCAGTTACGAAGCCGGGACCCGAATTGATATTGTTGCCCGGCAAAACGCCATAGCGGTGGTAGTTGGTCATCACAACAACCGGCAGGTAAGCCTGCAGGAAGGGCTGCTGATCAATTCCCCACTGGATCACGCCAGACTTGATGCCTTTGACAATCTCACCACCCAGATCGAAGGTGCCGAAATAGATGTCACCGGCCATACCATTTTCTTCCAGCGCCAGAATTGTCGGATCAGCCGAGGTTGGACCCAGTGTCAGAACCGCATCAGTATCCGGGTTCGCCGACAGATAGGCCAGCACGCGGTTCTTGATCTCGGCTGGGTCCTGGCCGGCGTCGATCATCTGATCCCCCAGTTCAATGCCCAAGCCGTCTGCAAAGCCCTGACAACGTTCCTGGCTTGAGGGCTGAACGATATAGTGGTTCACACAAAGGAACGAGCCGATGCCGTCACCTTTGGCGCGCTGGCCTGCAGCAAATCCGGCATCATATTCGGGCTGACCCACATACATCAGGGCACCAACTTCCCGTGCCTGATCCGGCGTACCAGTGTTCATGATGATGACATCAACGCCCGCATCAACCGCTGATTTGATCGGTCCGCTCAGCACATCATAATCCGCCAACGTGGTAATGATCCCGTTCGGACCCGAAGCAGCCGCCTGATCGATAATCCGCGCCATATCAGCAAGGTCGCCAGTGGGCGGATTGCGGTATTCGACTTCGACACCCATCTGGTCGCCTGCCAGCGCGATGCCGTTCTTGATCGTGTTCCACCAGCTGTCGCTGTCTGGCGCGTGGCTGACCAGAATGTATTTCTCACCTTCCGCCGCAGCGCCCGTGGCTGCGATCAGAGGCGTCGCAGCTACCGCCGCCGCCAGCGCCAACTTCTTCGTCAGTGAAGTCATGATGTCCTCCCAAAACTCATGTTATCGCGGATTGAGGCAGTCCTTCGCACCTCTCCGACTCGAGTTAGAGCATATCTGTCAAAATTTTGCAACCGGTTGCAAACGGTGTCAGATGTGTTTCATACTGTATCTGCCAAAGAATACAGGTAAAAGGACTGCCACTAAACGCAGGAAGGTCAGACGGATCATGGCTGTCACATTGAAAGAGGTTGCAGAACGCGCCGGCGTTTCACGTTCGGCGGTGTCGCGCACTTTCACCGATGGGGCCTCGGTATCCGACAAGATGCGCCGAAAAGTCGAGAAGGCCGCGCGTGAGCTGGGATACAGCCCAAATGCACTGGCTTCATCTCTGACCACAGGCCGAACTAAGCTGATCGGGCTGGTCTCGAACAACTTCCACAACCCGATTTTTCTTGAAGTTTTCGACCTCTTTACCCGGGGGCTGCAGGACCGAGGCCTGCGCCCGTTGCTGGTGAATCTGACCGACGAGGTTGAACCCGAAAATTCGGTACGAATGCTGCGCCAATATTCGGTCGATGGCGTTGTCGTAGCGTCGTCGACCTTGCCGCCCGGGTTCGCAAAAGCGTTTCGGGATGCTGGCGTACCAGTGGTGCACAGCTTTGGCCGGTCATCCTCTTCACCGCAGGTTCATGTGGTCGGGATCGACAATGTGGAATGCGGACGCATGGCGGCCCGCGAGCTGGTCGCGCGTGGTTATACGAAAGTAGCCTTTCTCGGCGGGCCCGAGGCGGCGACCTCGACTCAGGATCGCCATGCGGGATTCATGTCAGAGATGGCCCGGCATCCTAGCATTGATGTGACCTGCTCGTTTGCTGAGGCTTACTCATTCGATGCAGGTCGTCAGGAAATGCTACGCTTGCTGCAATCTGAGCGGGCTGATGCATATTTCTGCGGCGATGACGTGTTGTCCATCGGGGTGTTATCCGCAATTCTGGATAGTGGCCTAAAGGTGCCCGAAGACATCGGCATCATCGGCCTGAACGACATGGAAATGGCACGGTGGGAGAATATTGATCTCACCACCATCCATCAGCCGATCCGGCAAATCGTGAGTTCCTCGATCGAGCTAATGGTGGCAACCCTGAACGAACCCGACCGATATCCGGAGGCGCGGATATTCCCATGTTCGGTGGTGGAACGGGGCACATTGCGCCCCGTATCTGAGAGTTAACGAAACATCGGTGGCCGGGCATCCATCCACGCGCTGCCCTGTTTCGCCGACTCGACCGCTGTATGCACAGCCGCCATCGACCGCACGCCGTCTGCCGCATTGGGCAAGCCGTCGCGGGTTTCCCCGGCAATAGCATCTGCGAGATCGCAATAGATATTCGCAACCGCCAACGGGAACCCTTCGGGATGCGCAATCGCCACCCGGCTGAGTCGTTGCGCGTCTTCATGCAGCCCGCCTTCGCCTTTTTCTATGATCTGCAGGCGACCACCAACAGGCGTGTAGATAAGCTGGTTCGGCTGCTCCGACGCCCATCGAAGACCGCCGGTTTCTCCGAACACCTGAATGTCGAACCCGTGCTGCCGACCGATGGCGACCGAAGAGGTCCACAACCGGCCAACAGCGCCTTTTGTCGTGCGGAAGTTGACCATGGCATCATCTTCAAGTTCACGGCTGCCAATGGTTGAAGCAAAATCTGCAGACAGGGTCTCAACCTCATCATCCGCAATGAATCCGGCCATGTGCATCGCGTGGATACCGCAATCAGCGAACTGCCCGGAAACACCCGCCATCGCAGGATCATAGCGCCAGCGCACGCGTGGATTGTCAGCATCAGTGGCGTCTCCGTGATGGCCGTGACTGAAATTGGTAACGACCAGACGGATTTTGCCGATCTCACCTGCGCGCACCATCGCACGAGCCTGACGCACCATCGGATAAGCCGAGTAACAGTAGTTCACCGCGCAAATCTTCCCTGATTTCTCGGCGACTTTGACAATCTCTTCGCCCTCTTCCACCGTCATGGTCATGGGCTTTTCGCACAGCACGTTGAACCCGGCCTCAAGGTACGCTTTGGTGATCTCGAAATGCGTCGCATTTGGAGTGGCTACAGTGACCAGATCAATCCGATCCTCGCGCCCGCGCTCACCTTCCAGCATCTCGGTCCAGTCGCCGTAGGCTCGGTCTGCCGCGATACCCAATCGTTGGGCGTATTCGCGACCAATGTCAGGCCTGTGATCCAGCGCTCCGGCGGTGAATTGGAAATGCCCGTCCGCCAGCGCTCCCAGCCGGTGCGCCGGTCCGATCTGGCTACCTTCGCCGCCTCCGATCATGCCCCATTTCAGCTTGGTCATGGTCTGGACCTCCTTAACTGAAACCAATTGATTCAAGGTATTCACGATTCTTCCGCGCGTCCCCTACAGGATCAGGGTCGAGCGTTGGGTCGCAATCCTGCTCGACCGTGCACCATCCTGTGAAACCAGCGTCCAGCAGCACCTGGCGAACGGTTGGAAAGTCTACGTCGCCTTCACCCAGATTGCAGAAAATCCCCTGCCCGCAAGCATCATAGAAGCCCGTCCGATTGGCAATTACATCCGCTTTCACTGTCGGAGAGATATCCTTGAAGTGCATGTACGAGATCCGATCAACGTAGCGCTTCATGAAGCCGACCGGATCGAACCCGGCATAAGAGTGATGCCCCGTATCGAAGCAAATTTTAAGAAGGCTTTCATCGACCTCGTCCAGCAAACGGATAAGTTCAGGTTCAAAGTCCATGAAGCCCGCAGCATGAGCGTGCATCCCAACGGTCAGCCCGTATTCCTCGGACCCGATCCGCGCGCTTTCAGAAATCCGATCCCGGAACGCCGTCCACTCGGCCTTGTCCATCTGCTCAGCCTCATCGGCGCGACCAGCGGTTGGCGCGCGGCGGGGTGAGATCGCATCGATCAGCACCATGTGCTTCGCCCCATGCGCTTTCAATGCGCGAGCGGTGCGGTGGGTGGCGTCCAGCACGTCTTCCCACGCGTCGGGGTCGTGATAGTTGCGGAACACAACGCCGCCGATCAGTTCAAGATCATGCTCGGCCAGCGCATCGGCCAGCACCGCAGGGTCTTCGGGCATGAAACCCACCGGGCCGAGTTCGATACCCTTATACCCGGCCGCAGCGCATTCGCTGAGAACTGTTTTCCAATGCGGATTGCGCGGGTCCTGCGCAAATTCCACGCCCCAGGAACAGGGCGCATTGCCAATTCTGATGCTCATCTTGTCTTGTCTCCGATGCTCAGAAATCTTCGATATTTTTCCAGCTTTCATCCGCTGACGATGCCAATGCCGCAGCGACGACCCGGTTGACCTCATGCCCGTCGTGGAAGGTCGGCCAAACCGGTTTACCTGTCTCGATTGCACGCAAGAAATCGCGTGCTTCGATGATTATCTGGTCCTGATAGCCCGTGCCATGGCCAGGGCCCTGACAGAACGGCTCATAGTCCGGGTGTGCGGGGCCGGTCAGGATCTTACGAAAGCCACGCTCAGCTTCGGGACCCTCCATACGGTAGAGCCACAAAACGTTCTGGTCTTCCTGATCAAAGCGGATCGCACCCTTGGTGCCACTGATCTCATAGGCATAGCCCATCTTGCGCCCCGTCGCGATTCGACTGATATAGATCGATCCCATTGCTCCGTTCGCGAACCGCACCATCATCTGAGCGTGGTCGTCATTGTCAACTTCGCCACCCGGGCGGCTATTGTGCACGGTTTCGACCTCGGCCATCACGCGTGAAATCGGGCCGATCAAAGCCAGTGCAGCATTGATCATATGAGGCGCAAGATCACCCATCGTTCCGTTCGACATTCCTGTTGTACGCCAGGTTGCCGGGGCTTGAGGGTGCGCGTAGAAATCTTCGGTATGCTCACCCCGAAACCATGTGATGTCGCCGATCTCTCCTTCGGCTATCAGAGCGCGAGCGTATTGGCTGGCCGGGGTGCGGATATAGTTGAAACCAACCATGTTGGCCAAGCCCGAGGCCTCGGCCGCTGCTGACATCGCCGCACCATCCTCCAGCGACGCGCCCAAAGGCTTTTCACACAGCACCGGTTTGCCCAGCGCAAACGCTGCCTGAGCGATCTCGCGATGTGTTTCCGGAGGCGTGGCGATCACAACGGCCTCGACCTTCGGGTCGTTCACCAACACACGCCAGTCATCCGTCGAGCGCGCGAATCCATAGGCCTGACGATACCGCTCAGCGCTTTCCGATGACGAGGCGCACACCATCTCTAACCGTGGTCGCAAGGCCGTGTTGAACACTGCCCCAACGGAGGACATGGCGACCGCATGAGCCTTGCCCATATATCCGCCGCCTAGAATGCCAATGCCGATCTCTGCCATTCCGACGTCCTCCCTCGCTTTTTCTTGAAAACCATTTGCAACCGGTTGCAAAACTTGTATCGTGAGAATAGGACTCTCGCAAGCTGCATTCGGCACTGCATCATAATTTTCCTAAAGGAGCCCGCAGACATGTCCGCGCAACACGAAACTGTTTACCTGACAACGGCGCAGGCGATCATTCGCTGGCTGTCGAACCAGTTCATCGAGATCGATGGTCAGGAATATCGCCTATGTGGCGGGGGCTTCGGGATTTTTGGTCATGGCAATGTGACCTGCCTGGGCGAGGCACTGAATACTGTCCGGGATGAGCTGCCGTTGTATCGCGGACAGAATGAACAGAGCATGGGATTCGCCGCCGCAGGCTATGCCAAGCAGTGGCTGCGTCAGCGATTCATGTTCTGCACCGCTAGCGCAGGCCCCGGCACTGCGAATCTGTTGACTGCTGCTGGACTGGCCCATGCGAACCGGCTGCCAATGCTGATGTTGTGCGGGGACACGTTCATCACCCGCTTACCGGATCCGGTTCTGCAGCAGATGGAGAACTACTATGACCCGACGTTTGGTGTGAATGACGCCTTCAAACCGGTCAGCCGCTATTGGGATCGCATCACGCATCCGGCACAGGTCATTCAATCTCTGCCCGCCGCTATAGCGACAATGCTGGACCCGGGCGATTGCGGGCCGGCGTTCCTCGGGTTGCCACAGGATGTGCAGGGTTGGACCTATGATTACCCGGTGAAGTTCTTTGAGAAAAAAGTGCATCGCATTCGTCGCCAATCTCCCGATGCGGATGAAATCGCCGATGCCGCTACCGCGTTGGCAAGCGCGAAACGCCCGATGATCATCGCGGGTGGGGGCGTGCAGTATTCCAAAGCCGTGACCGAGCTGACCGAATTCGCCGAAAAGCTTCAGATCCCGGTCGTCGAAACCATCGCGGGCCGCGCCAATATGCTGGCGACCCACCCGCTGAACATTGGCCCGATCGGCGTCACTGGATCGGACAGTGCCAACGCAATTGCGGAGCAAGCCGATGTGATCGTCGCTGTTGGCACGCGGCTGCAGGATTTTACCACCGGATCGTGGACCGCCTTTGCCAAAGACGCTCAGTTCATCTCGATCAATGCTGCGCGGCATGATGCGGGTAAGCACATGTCCTTACCAGTTGTTGGGGATGCCAAGCTTTCAATTCAGGCTCTAACACAGGCAATTGACTACACGGCTGCATCCGATTGGGTTTCACTTGCGCAAGACGAGCGCCGCAATTGGGATGCTTACGTGGCTGAGAATGTGTCTTACGGGAACCGTCCAAATTCCTATGCTCAGGCCATCGGCGTTGTGAACGAACTCTGTGACTCGCGTGACCGCGTGGTCGCCGCTGCCGGAGGTCTGCCCGCTGAAGTCACCGCCAACTGGCGCACGCTGGATATTGGCACCGTTGATGTTGAGTTCGGATTCTCCTGCATGGGCTATGAGATCGCAGGCGCTTGGGGGGCGCGCATTGCCCAATCTGAGCGTGAGCCGGATAAGGACACGATTACGTTTTGCGGTGATGGCTCATATCTGATGCTGAACTCGGACATCTATTCCTCGGTTCTGAGCCGCAAAAAGATGATTGTTCTGGTGCTGGACAATGGCGGTTTTGCAGTCATCAACAAGCTGCAGAACAACACAGGCAACGAAAGCTTCAACAACCTGCTGGAAGACTGCCCCACCATCCCCGAAGCCTTTGGCGTTGATTTCGCGGCCCACGCGGCCTCGATGGGGGCCACCAGCGAAAAGGTCGCGAACCCGGCGGAACTGGCCGAAGCGTTCAAGCGCGCCAAGGCCAGCGACAAGACTTATGTGATTGTGATGGACGTGGACGCCTATGAAGGCTGGACCACTGAAGGCCATGCATGGTGGGAGGTTGGAACACCCCACACTTCGGCTAACGAGAAGGTTCGTGATGCCCATGTCGAATGGGAATCGACCCGCGAAAAACAACGCAAGGGCATCTGATGAAACGATTCAAGGCAGAAACGGCTGACCCAGACGTCATTGCGGATGAATTGCTGAACGGTGACGGAGTCGTCGCAATCTCGGGCCTTTTCACCCCTGAAGAGATCGCCGAGGCACGTGCCATCGTCATGGCCGAATCCGAATCGGCGGCCGAGAAAGTGACCCATTTCCAAGGCGCTGCGGAAGAAGATGGCAAACTGAACCTGCAGCGGCGGGTCTGGAACCTGTTGGCCAAGGGCGACGTGTTTTCACGCATGGCTGCGCATCCGGTTCTGATGAAGATCCTCCGCAAGTTTCTGGGGACCGAGTTCATCATGGGCTCGATCGCTGCCAATCGCATCCTGCCGGGCGGGCCGGGGCAGGAGCCGCATGTCGACTATCCCTATTGGGACTTTCACAGCCCCGAAACGCATCCCGTCGGTCTGAATGGATCATTTCCGATGAATGCACAGGTCTCGGTTTTGCTGGACCCGTTCACCAAGGAAAGCGGCGCGACCGGCTATGTACCCGGATCGCAGAAAGAGCTGCGTTATCCCACGCCCGAAGACAAGTTCTATGACAAATGCGAGCAGATGACCGGTGAGCCTGGTGATGTTGCTCTGTTCTATGGCGTAACGTGGCATTGCGCGATGCCGAACAAAGCGGATCACGACCGCAGCGCGATCCTGATCCAGTATCTGCCCAAATGGGTTAAACCGATGGAAGATATGCCCGCTGCGCTACCGCAGGATTTCCTTGATCAGGCAAGTCCCGATCTGCGGCAGTTGCTGGGCCTGAATTATCCCTACCCCGAGGTGCTGGATGCCGCGCGGGCAGGCAATACCGAGGGGCGCACGTGACTCTGATTGAAGGTATAAAAGGTAACCGCTTTGCCGTGTTCGGCAGGGTCGGAATGGACATGTTTGCGGATCCGGTCGGAACCAAAAGCGAAGACGCACAGTTGTTTCGCGCCGATCTGGGCGGATCAAGCGCCAATATCTGCGCCGGACTGGTGAAGCTGGGATCGCAAGCGGCGCTGGTCACCTCGGTCTCGGATGATGCCGTGGGGCGGTTCTGTGTGAACCGGCTGCGGGACTATGGCGTTGAAACGAGATATGTCCGAGCTGTGGGTGGCGAGGCGCGTACGTCCTTGGCTGTCTACGAAAGTTGCATCGAAGACTTTCAGAATGTCATCTACCGCAACGGCGCCGCTGATTTCCAGGTAACCGAGGCGGATATGGATGCGGTCGATTACAGCGCCTTCTCAGCCCTGATCACGGCGGGCACGGTGTTTGCTGCGGAACCCTCACGCTCGGCCACCTTCCGCGCATTTGAAAATGCGCGCGCCTCAGGTCTGCCGGTGATCTTCGACATCGATTACCGCCCCTATAGTTGGCCATCACCCGAAGTCGCCTCAGAGGTTCTGACCCGCGCAGGGAATGAAAGCGATCTGATCGTAGGCAATGATGAAGAGTTCGGCTTTATGGCGGGCGGCATCGAAAAAGGTTTAGACAAGGCCCGCGAATTGGCGGCCAACGGCAAGATGGTGATCTACAAGATGGGCCATGAGGGGGCCATTACGCTGGCAGACGGGCAAGAGGTCCGCACCGGCATCTACCCCGTTACCGCCGTGAAGCCCAACGGCGCAGGCGACAGCTTCCTGGCCGGACTGCTGGCCTCGATCGCTGCGGGGCATGACCTGCGCGATGCGGTGCTGCGCGGTTCGGCCTGCGCGTCGATCGTCGTGTCGAAACCCGGCTGCGCCGGGGCCATGCCGACGACGCCCGAACTTGACGAATTTCTGGCCCAACACCCGGGCTCCACGGATACCTGAAAGGAGACGCAGATGCATATTGCGCCCCATGACAACCAGAACAAACCTATCGTCGATGCCGACCATGATCTGGTGCCGCTAAACTATTTCAACATCGTCAAACTGAAAAAGGGCGAGGTGTTCGAATATGCCGTACCGGGCTATGAGACCTGCATCGTGCCCGCTACCGGTACCGTGGATGTCGATGTGGACGGCGCGATCTATACCAACCTTGGCAACCGCACCATCGACGTCTGGGATGGCGAGCCCGAGGGCGTATACGTTCCCGTCGGCGCCAAGGTTCGAATAACCTGCATGACGGATGAAACCGAAACCTTCATCGCGGGCGCAAAATTCGACCGTGTGCTTGAACCCTTTGATGTCCGCGTACCCGAGCTGGATCTGGTGCAGTATGGATCGGACGACACCAAAACCCATCGAAAGATCAAACACATTCTGGGCGCGAACCATCACGACAAGGTCGGCCGCTTGCTGGTGTCTGAACTTTATACCGTGGGTCAGGGCGGCTGGTCCGGCTTTCCCAGCCACAAACATGACACCGACCGCAAAAGCGACGATGGCGAAATGATCGAAACCCGCCATGACGAAACCTATAATTTCCGCTTCCGGCCCAACTATGGTTCTGGCGTCCAGATGCTGCAGCGCGAAGACAACAAGCCGGGTGATGCCTATCACATCATGGATGGCTCGACGATCCTGCTGGACAAGGGCTATCACCCCTGCGCAGTTTTGCCGGGGTATGAAATGTACTATTTCACCATCCTTGGCGGGCTCAGTCAGCGCTCGCTGAAGCAGTATTTCCAACCGACCCATGCAGCCCAGCTGCATACGATCCCGGGGATTATGGACATGGTGGCCAAGTTCAAATGAGCCTTGTGACATTATCGGACGTGCTGCAACCCGCGCTGCGCGACGGCTATGCCGTGGCCGGGTTGGTGACGCTGGGCTGGGAGGACATGCGTGCCTACGTGGCCGCATCAGAAGCCGAAGGCGTGCCGATCATCCTGCAAGCCGGCCCATCATGCCGCGAACACACGCCGCTGCCGGTTCTGGGCAAGATGTTCCGCCATCTGGCCGAATGTGCCAGCGTGCCCGTCGTGGCACATCTGGACCATGGCTACACCCATGACGAATGCCACATCGCCATCGACAGCGGCTTCACCTCTGTCATGTTTGACGGCTCACGCAAGCCTTTGGAACAGAATATCGCCGAGACCGCTGCAATTGCCGAGATGGCCCATGCCGCTGGTGTCTCCTGCGAGGGGGAAATCGGTTTTGTCGGCTATTCGGGTGGTGAAGGTTCGGACGGAACCGACCCCGAGGAAGCCGCGCAATTCGCCCGAGAGACCGGCGTGGATGCAATGGCGATCTCGGTCGGCAACGTCCATTTGCAGCAGAACAAAGAGGGCGGTCTGGACGAGGCCCGTATCCGCGCCATCGAAGCCGTGACCGATATACCTCTGGTAATCCATGGCGGCTCGGGCGTGCCGGTTGCGCAACGTGCTGCGCTGGCGCGCGGATCAAAAATCTGCAAATTTAACATCGGGACCGAGCTGCGAATGGCCTTTGGGAATGCCCTGCGAACGGCCGTGAATGCCGATCCGGACAGGTTCGACCGCGTTCAAATACTGAAAGATACACATGAACCGGTGGTCAAGGCGACGCGCCGGGTACTGAAAGCGTTCAAAGGGGCATGACATGCTGAATATCGGGCTATTGGGGTGCGGGCGGATCGGCCAGGTTCATGCGCGCTCGATCGGGCAGATTGATGGCGCACGGGTGAGCGCAGTGGCGGACGCATTCACAGAACCGGCTCAGATGCTGGCCGACAAAACTGGCGCACAGATCCTGTCGGCGGACGAACTGATCGAAAGCAAAGATGTCGATGCTGTCGTCATCGGTACTCCGACCGACACCCATTACGATCTGATCCATAAAGCGGCGAATGCCGGCAAAGCGATCTTCTGCGAAAAGCCGGTGGACATGTCCGCTGACCGCATCCGCGACTGCATCAAGGTGGTCGAAGCCACCGGCGTGCCCTTCATGACGGCCTTCAACCGCCGCTTTGATCCGAGCTTTGCCAATATTCAATCCCGCATCGCCGAAGGTGAGATCGGCGCGGTCGAAATTGTCACCATTCTGTCCCGCGACCCCTCGCCGCCACCGATCAGCTATATCGAAAGCTCGGGTGGGTTGTTCCGCGATATGATGATCCATGACTTGGATATGGCACGTTTCTTGCTGGGCGAAGAACCTATCAGCGTTTACGCTGTTGGATCATCGCTCGTCGATCCCGAGATCGGCAAAGCCGGAGACGTCGACACCGCAGCCGTAACCCTGACGACAGCCAGTGGCAAGATTTGCCAGATCTCCAACTCGCGCCGCGCCAGCTATGGCTATGATCAGCGCATCGAGGTGCATGGCGAGAAGGGCATGTTGCGGGCCGAAAACATGTTGGAGAATGCGGTTGAGGTCGCGACTCCGTCGGGTTTCCGCAAAGCCCCCGCCCAGCATTTCTTTCTTGAACGCTACGAAGGCGCCTATCAAGCCGAGATGGCCCATTTCACTGCCGCTGTGTCCGGATCAGGACAACTTGCAGCAGGTATCATCGATGGGCTGCGGGCTCAGTTGCTGGCCGATGCGGCGGATGCGTCCTTGAAGCAGGGCACCGTTATCAGCCTCGCTTGAGGTTTTTGGGAAATCATCGAGGTTCAAGGTACGACGCGCCAAACTCGTACCCCCTCAAGAAATCATCAGACATCTTCTAGGCGCGCCGTATCGTTTTGGTATCTGGGCGAGATGTCCGGAATGTGTCTGAAAGATTAATTTTCCCAACTACGGGGAACCCCCAATATACGGGCCTACACGCATCGCATAACCTGAGCTCAACGGACCACTTTCACTGATCCGTGTATCCCCTTCAGAGGGGTTGGCTCGACCCCCTCGCCAACCCCTCTGCTAGATGGAATACGAGGCGACGCTTTCAATCTAATACCGCTATCGCGAGATTTGGACGATGCGGGCTTTAGACCTGTTCACTTTCCGCGACGACGGCGTCACCGATGGACGACAAAGAAGTGTATGGTATTTCTTTAATTGTTTAATTTCATAACCTTATCGTAAAGCCTTCGGCGCCCCTAGAGAACAGTTGTCACGAGCGCGACAACATGCGCTTAAAGGCCCTACAGCTTTGCGGTGCTACGTTAGATCGCTGAAACAAGCGCATTCACGGCTCCGGCAAAACCAGCCACTGCCACAACACTTGCCAAAATGACGCAAAGGATTTCCAACGCACTGAGTTTCATATCGGCCCCCACCGGAATGCTGCACCCGGCATAGAGCAAGTCTTGAAAGGCGAAAAGTGAGCTTATGTTTACGTTGCGGAAACTTGCTATCCAGGTAGCGCTTACTTGCTCAGATACCGCTCTCAGGACGTTAGTTGGGGTCGTTCTGATGGCATTTCTATCTTGACCTGTTGCACCTCTGCATCGCCGATTGCACATCATTCGGCGCGCAACGATCAATGGAAAGATACCTGAAACTGCGCCCATAGAATCTAATGGCGCTGTCGAAGTACATCATAACTACACCCAGATGCGCGATACAAAAGGTTTGAACGCGCATTGTATCAACGCCACCGAAAATGCGCTTCATTCATTGGACGATCAGAAGACTGCTCGTGGGGCGGCATATCGAACTAGGTAACCCCCTCAAATCCAGTTGGAAAAACTAGAAAGTGCTAAAATAAAGACATGCCGCCCTCTGTGCCAAGATGGCATTATGGCAAAAATGTGTCCACGGCTAAATTCGAAACTCTTAGTTCGTGAATTGGAAACAAGATGTTTCGGAAAGATTCTCGGGGCCACTGAGAACCCTGCACTTCGAAGGTGCTCAGTGATGAGAGTTTGAATTCGAAGGATAACTCTATGACGTCACTCTCTCCACCCATGAAGATGGCTCGATAAGCGGACCATCGCTGCTTGGTGTCCTTCTCAGCAGAAACTACGATACCTCTCATTGGATGAGGGATAGCCTCATCAAGCTTCAACCGAATTGCACGGCCAACACTGGATGGGCACTTCCCGAGCTACTGAACTGACACTTTAAACTGGAATGCATCTTGCTTCCCCATCTGTGCCCATCGCGCATCCTTCGTTCCAGAGAACGGGTCAAGTCATCAAACCTTGGGAGCAAAATTTGTTGTAAACAAAAACGAGGGAGTTCTAGGTTAGTTCAATATACTTCAACTGATAAGCATCCATTTTGACGAAATATAGTACAATGCTTCAATTGGTAGAAATCCAAAGATCTAATTCAATTATAACACGACGCTTGGGTTTTACCGTTGTGTTGTCATAGAGAAAGATGAATTAGCAGGCTTGAAGTCTTGGTACGTGTTGATGCAAAAATTGAAGCCAATGACAAGATGTCAAGAAACGCCTTTTGTCGATATTCAAGTGGCATTAACTCTTTGACCTCTTAATGTGCATCCTTATCTCGCGCTGCGACGGTGCGTTTCATTCTTATTCACCGGAATCAAGCACTTATGAAGTAATGCGGAAGCTTTCCCTCTTTAACATCTACCAATGACCGGAAAGTATCAGTTCATATCACCCACCACTAAATTTATTTATTTATATCTGGCACTTAACAAATACCTGCGTTCGCAATTGCAAATGTCGAGCGCGTTTAGTGTCGACGAGTTACTGAGATTAGTGTACTACTGACCCTAACTGTGGGGTTATTTTTATTTAAATCAATCGATCAGGGTGTCGAATTTTAGGCATTAGAAACGTTTAATCTATTTACTTTGAGGTCAAGATATGGGGTAGACCAGACAAAGTTTTCCAAGACTAAAACACCCGAAGCCCGCCTAATGGCCATCGTGTTCATTGATGCATGTGGGTACTCGTTAGCGGTTCGCGAAACTGAAATGCGAACCCTATCCACTATTCGCGCGGATCTGAATTTAGCCAGTGAAGTAGTGGTCGCTCTTGGAGGTGAAGTCACGGGTATTGCTGGTGATGGTTTTTGCGCGACATTCAGAAGTGTTTCAATCGCGGTAGAAGCCTCGTTGAGGGTACAGGAAACTCTTTCCGAACAAGTCGGGAACTATGATCGCGGATTCAGGATCGGTGTGCATGTTGGTGATACATTTGAAATAGACCGCCAAATCATAGGGAATACCGTAAACACCGCGGCCCGTATCGAAAGTGCTGGATCGGCCGGTGATGTCCTGGTCTCCAGTGCGGTCCGAAATTCGCTTCAGGGTGGAAACGACTTTCGGTTTGTCTCCATCGGCTACCCAACACTAAAAAATCTGGGAAACTCTCTCGAGTTATTCAAGGTGATCAGGGTTTCGGACCAAGGGTCGCTGTCAAAGGCTCGTCTCGAATTGATTGGGTATCCGAAGTATTGGGGCTCCCAAAACACTTTGCTGGACCTAAGCAACGAGCAGACAATGCTTCTCTCGCTCTTAGCTTGCTCTCAAGGTGTTTTTTCAGCGCATCGGGCTGGCGAAATTATTTGGGAGGACCAGTCTACTTCTGAAAGGTCTGCTTTATTGGAGCGGCTCGTTGACGCCACCAATGAACACACGGGTTTGGCAACCCTAATCAGTGTAGTTCGCGACAAAGATCTCATTTGCCTCAATCAACAAGAATTGGAAATAGACGTAACGGAGCCAGCAGCAGAACTATCGAATAATAAGCTGTTGGAGGGTTTCAATTGCCGCAATGCTGCTTTCATGGATTGGCTCCAGCATCAACGGTCTGCGGTTCGATGCATCAACCAAGATGGTGCTAATCTAGTAAGTAAAACCGATCTCACAACTCAGCCAACGCCTAATGCGTCATGGGTAGAAACTACGAGAACAAATTTCGTAATTGGCCTTCTAGCCTCAGATGTGGGAGCGGGATCGGAAAAAGCCTCTTTCGTAGCAAATATCGTCGCAGAGCAGCTATCAAAATCTCTTTCGGAAACCGAGGCCCTGATTGTTCAGGACTATCGCACCCCGAACGTGCCCGGGCCATACAACTCCAGCCCCAGCCACGGTGTTGGTCCCGACTTGTTTCTTCAGTGCAGAGCGTCAGCCTGCGAAAGCATGCTTCAAGTTTCTGTCACTGCAATGCGCCCCGAGGACCGGAAAGTTATTTGGAATCAGAATGTGGTGGCTGATCAGGGCGACTTTCTTGGGCTCTCGACCTCCAGCGTTGCAGCTTTTGTAAGCTACGCTACCGATGCGCTCCTCACGGCATTGGTGAATGGGCGTCATATGCGAGACCCCGCTGCCCATCATGCTGCAAAGACGGCGATCTCAGCAGTCCATCACTTGCTAACAATGTCCGGACCCGGTTTGGACCATTTGCAGGCAGACATATTGGCGGCCTACGAAATCGACCCCAAGCCTGTTTACTTGGCCTGGCTAGCATATTTTACGACGTTCCAAATCGGCGAACGTTACGGAACGTGGGACATTGAGCTTGAAGAAAGAGCACGAGAGCTAGCGAGGCGAGCAGTCGAAGCTGACGCAGATAACGGGACCGTTTTAGGGCTTGTCGCTCACGTCTATTCCTACGTGTTCCGCGAGTTTTCGATTGCTCAGGACCTTTCTGACAGAGCCCTGGAGCTGAGCCCATATCGTGCAATGTGTTGGGATTCTGCTGCGATGCTCTATTGCTATACCGATCGTCCGAGGCTTGCAGTGGAGGCCGCGAACAAAGCTAGGGTTATCGGACGGCACAGCCCTTATCGTCATCTATTCGACGGCGCAAGCTGCGTAGCTTCGTTGGTAAATGGCGACTTCGAACAAGCCGTCAAATTTGGCGAAAACGTAATGGCGGTACAACCACAGTTTAAAGCAGTTATGCGCTATCTGGCGGCATCTTACGGTCACTTGGGCGATCACACCAAAGGTGAGAAAGCGTTACATCGACTTGTCGAATTGGAGCCAGACATGTCTCTCACAAGTATTCGAGAAGACTGGTTTCCGGTTCCAACCCGCTTCAGCGCAAAACTTATGGAGGATGGTCTGAGCCGTATCGGGCTGCCAAAACAAATTTAGTATTTCGATCAAGGGAGGGGGATTCATTGAATTACGTTAATTTTCTCAACAACTTCGGTATGCTCGTTCGGCGTGGGGAATTGATTTCGTGTAAAGTTTTAAAGCTGGCGAACTTGGGCGCAGAGGACAATCCTGAGCGAAATAGGGATGAACTTGTATCGCTAATCTATGACGAACAGCAGCAAACATTCTGGGCGTACATCAATGCGATTCGTGAGATCAAGGACGACATAATTGATGATCCAACACTTGAAAAATTGAATTTGTTTTTTGATGAGATGACTCTGGTAGATCGTCTTCAGCGGAACGAACAAGTAGCTAATTCGGTTGCCACAGAAATTGGAAGCCGGTCTGCACTCGGAGCCGCTGTAATCGCGATGGGTCAGTCTTCATCCTTTGCCCTGAACCGCAACAGAAATAGAAACCGCAATAGAAACAGGAATCGAAATAGAAACAGAAATAGGAATCGAAATAGAAACAGAAACCGCACTGAGTTCGATTTCGGTGGGAGCGATGCCTCATTTGGGTGGCGCGAAATGCGTGATCTCTGTAAAATTGGCATTCCTATTGATACAAGTATTCTCGGGAAAATCTGGGAGAATATTGATCTTCTACCACCTCCAGGACCCGATGAAAGCCTGAACGAAACCACTCATCTGCTGGAGCTTCAGGAGCAACTGAAACAGCCAGATCAAGTGCGCCGTCGCGACGAAATTGTTGCGCAAGCGCAGTTCGGAATTGACGATTACCTGACCCCTTTAGGGATTGACGAGCAGGGCGGATTTGATGCGACGAAGGCCTTGATGGTCATCCTGCTGGAAATCACCAACGAGATCGGCCTTACTTACAAGAATAGGTTCAGCCGACCTCGACCAAACATCGTGCAGCCGCTTATCCGTCCTTACATCCCCGTACCCTATCACGCTGCATATCCATCCAACCATTCTTATCAATCATTCGCGATTGCAGAGCTGTTCTCTCGGCTGGTTCCAGAGCATCCGGGAACGATAGCGCTTTTCCATCGCGCCCAGCGTATTGCCGAGAACCGAGAATGGGCAGGTCTACACTACCCAAGTGATACAGCTGCAGGACGAAGTCTCGCAAAGAAAACAGTGGTTTATCTAACAGAAGCTCTCGATGAACTGATGGATGAAGCCCAAGACGAATGGCTGGGATAGCTACAAAGGGGAGGTGAGCCAATGCCTGTTGGCGATGAGTTATATAAACGTTACTACTATCTTTGGCATCTGGTGGCGATCAATGCGATTTCCGTACCAACTGGCACCTCATCTGGTGAGGTTTGCCCGACGATAACTGGTGTCGAATGGGATTTTGCAGGACGGGATGTAAAAATTGGCCTCATTGATATGGGGGTGGCCCGGCATCATCCAAACTTAGAAGCGCCAGAGGCCCCCCTTCCCCCTCCAGATCAAGTTATTTGGAATGACGCAATTGATCTAGCGAGCCACCCGTATGGAGCAAAGTACGAGGAGTTATCGGCATATCCTGCAGCAAACAGACACCGCGAGCTACCAGAACAACATTTGACCGGAATCAGCGCTTTGGTCATACCTGGTCTCGACCCCGAAGAAACCGAGATAATTAACAGAATTAGTAACGGTTTTGGCGTCAAGCGTTACGTCGATGCCTATGATGATCGGTATGCCGCTCACGGGACTGGATGCGCTGGCCTGACTAGCGGTACCAGTTATGAATTGGATCAGTTCGGCAATGCGGGTAATGTTGCCCCTTACTTTGGCGTAGACCCGCTAAGCAAAGTAGTTCCTATCACAACTTCAATATCTCCTAGCCCTGAAGAACTGATAGCGGCCTTTCTATATGCAGAAGCGAAAGGTGTGGATGTCATTCTATTTCCGCGCGATGCCGCTGACCCTTCGTATTGGCCCGGCTATCCAACCTCTTTTGACGATGATGAAGAGACCCGCCTTCATAAAAGCAAGGCGGGAGAAGTTCATGAAGATATTTTGGATATCCAAAAATCCTGGGCTCTACTTGAGAAAGTCATAGAATGGGTAAGCAAGCAGACGCCTGTTGTATGCGCCGCAGGTAATGAGGGCAGGAGTGAACTGATTTACCCGGCTAGTTTGTCATCCAATCCCGCAAACGGTGTCATTTCAGTAGGCGCCGTCAATTACAACGGCTATCGATCGGGTTATTCCAACTACTCGGGTGATCTGACCGTAGTCGCACCTTCAGATGACGGAGAAGTATATAACAGATACCAAATCCGATTGGACCGTCGCGCTGCTTCAGCAGGCGACTTCTGGGTAGAGAACGTGCACAAAAAGCGCGAACCACCTTATGATGATATCCCTGAAATTTCATTTGCCTCACAACGGTTACTTTCCTTGGATGTTCCAGGACCGAGGGGCTACGTGGAAGGAACATTCGCTGGCCCTGTGAAGAAACGAGAAAGTGCGCGCGACGATCCTTCGGGATTATATGCTGAATTTGGAGGCACATCGGGTGCTGCTGCCTTGGTCGCCGGAGCAATCGCGATGATGCAGCGCAAGTCGACTTCAAAGGTGTCAGGTGTTGACGTCAAGAACATTTTCGAAGGTTTTTCGGCTGATACCAATAAACTAAATCTAGACCACTGGTATTGGTTAGATGCAGGGTCATCTTTGCAGCCAGATGCCATGAACTCATATACAACACCGAGCACAGATGAGCTTTTTGGGCAAGCAGGACTATTGGACGTCGCAAAACTACTTTTACAGGTTTGAACAAACTAGGACGTGTGATTGGTTGATACCGCTCCTTTCAAGGCATTTTGCCGCAAAGGAGATTGAATATGGGAATGAAGCGCACGGATTGATTCGTCTCTGCTGCGAGACGGATCAAGCTGATCATTGGGCTTTCATGCAAACAAACTGCGTTTGAACGCGGCATTGGCATTAAGCGATCGGAACGCTTGGCGCAGAATACCAATATCGCGCCATTAATGGGTTGAGATCAGAAGCACGTAGAGCGATAGATTCAGGGTCATCCCTATTCTCCCATTCTTCCTCACGCGTCGATTTTGGAGCGTGGCGCGATGAGGTGAAGACGTTAAGCAATTGCTCCGGGTGATCAATTGTAGTCTGCACGGGCTGTGTTTGGATTTTCTAAAGTTGGTTGCGGGAGCAGGATTTGAACCTGCGACCTTCAGGTTATGAGCCTGACGAGCTACCG